>DASTSN010000063.1:0-12949 GCA_035760665.1 Chitinophagaceae bacterium
CATCTTGTGTTTTAAGACAGCCATCTTGTGTCTTAAGATGGTCATCTTGTGTCTTAAAACGGTCATCTTGTGTCTTAAGATGGCCATCTTGAGTTTTAAAATGGTCATCTTGTGTTTTAAGACGGCCATCTTGTGTCTTAAGATGGTCATCTTGTGTCTTAAGACGGCCATCTTGTGTCTTAAGATAGCCATCTTGTGTCTTAAGATGGTCATTTTGTGTCTTAAGACGATCGTTTTGTGTTTTAAAATTGCTTGTTTTCAGCTGTTTTTTCTGGCTGGTTTATTCAATGTAGCTGTTTTGTTATTTATAAGTACCTGGTTTCCACTAGTATGATTCCCAGGCACGCCTGCAGGAGCGGTTTCATAGCAGGGCAGGAGCTTATTGTATAACCGATGCTGCTGTATTTACTTGCAGGCTTGCTGCTGCTGCAACAAAATATTTTTATACCATACTATTCCAGCAGCGCAATAGGCAGCCGAATGCTGATAACAGGGGCAATGAAAGGGACCGCCTATTGACCCAACCTGAATGTAAAGATTGCTGCCGGGTAATAATTGTTACTGATTTGCTTTTGCAGCAGCTTCATCGATTTCTCCATTTTTACGGCGAGGGAAAGATTTCCGGCTTTGTTTTTATGGGACTTAGCCGAGGATAAGAAAACTGCCCCCGTAACCATTGCCGCTCCACCACCGGCAACCATAATGGTGCCAACTGTTCTGCTGTCGTAGAAACTTTGATCAGAACTGAGCATGATCAGTCCGCCCATCAACAGGGCTGCCCCGCCGCCGGCTAAAATCCAGCCGGTGGTTTTCTGGTTTTTGCTGTCAAATCCATTTAGCGCTGCGCTCCTCAGACAGCATTTTCGCTGATCACTCCGCTCGCTTTGCTTTATGACGAAACCTTTTCAAGGCCAATAAGAAAACATAAGCATAAATAAATACTAAAAACGATTCTGAAGATCATTAGCATTCCTGCCGCTATTCACTACAGTAGCACAAAAGCTTCATCAAGGCGCTCCGAAATCGGTCGTACATCGATTTGTGTTGCCTTTCTTTTCTTTTTCTTGAAAAAAGAAAAGAAACAAAAGAAAATTCAAGGCTGTGAAAAGGTTTCTGCAAAGACTACGGCTCGCTGCGTGGCGAAAATGAACTCGTCGCTACGCTCCTCAGACAGCATTTTCGCTAATCACTCCGCTCGCCTTGTTTTGCAACGAAACCTTTTCAAGGCCGTTAGGAAAACTTCAAAAGGAATTAAAACGATTCTGCCGATCAATAGCATTAATACAGTTATTCATTACACCAGCACAACAGCTACATCAAGGCTTCCGAAATCGGTCGTACATCGATTTCGGGCTCCTTTTCTTTGCTCCTTTCTTTTGGAGATGCAAAAGAAAGGAGGGAAAAACTTTCCTGTAAAATCAGTCATTTCCTTTCTTTTCTTTTTCTTGAAACAAAGAAAGGAGGGAAAGCCCCCCCTGGTGGTAAAGCATATCATTCTTTTCTTTTTCTTGAAAAAAAGAAAAGAAGCAAAAGAAAATTCAAGGCATTGAAAAGGTTTCTGCAAAGACTACGGCTCGCTGCGTGGCGAAAATGAACTCGTCGCTTCGCTCCTCAGACAGCATTTTCGCTAATCACTCCGCTCGCCTTGTTTTGCGACGAAACCTTTTCAATGCCATTAAGAAATTCCACAAAAGAAAATAAAAAGATTCCAAAGTTCAGTAGCATTCCCAAAGCATTTCACTACAGTAGCACTTAAGCCACATCAAGGCGATCCGAAATCGGGCGTACATCGATTTCGGGCTCCTTTTCTTTGCTCCTTTCTTTTGGAGATGCAAAAGAAAGGAGGGAGAGAAAGCGAACGGTAACAAGAAAAAAGTAATCTTTTAGAGAAGCAAAAGAAAGAAGGGAGAGCAAAAGATTCGGTGGAAACAACCCACCGTCTTTTTCCCGGTAAAAAAAGGGTGATAATACCCTTTTGTCAGCATCCGGTGCAGGGTACATTCGGCAGAACAACATTGGTATGAGTAAAAACAGCGTGATTGTGGTGCTGGTGCTGGCGCTGGCCGCCTGCATTGTGATTATTTTTTCACTCACTCAGCAAGCAACTGCTCCTGCCACGGCACAGGCGGGAACGACAATATCGTTTACACCCCTGGAGCCGGTGAATGATTCCACCGCCAAAGCCTGGATTGGTAACTTTCGCCAAAACCCTTCCATCAATACTGCCTGGGGCGTGTATTACGATTCGGCAGCATTGGCCAGCTATCTTACCAGGGCTTATACCAGCATCATTCATTCGGTTAACGGGGATACCATCCGCAACACCCGCTGGGTGCTGGGTTTTTATTACACGCAAACACCGGATGCGCAGGCAGGCGGTAAACCAAGGCCCGGCCTGGTAATAGTGCCTACCTTAGTAGATACTACCAACGGGCAATCGCTGGTGATTGATTATTACAACAATAAAACCGGCGCATACGACTGGCAAAAAGGGGCATTGCCAGCGCAGCCGCTTACAACGACCTGCGATACCTGCAAAGCTTTCGATGCAGGCCATTTGTGGCCATAAATGCAGTATATTGGCAGCTGTGAATTTTCCCTCATCGCTTTTAATTGAGCTGGCTTGCCTGGTGGCTGCCGTGCTGTGGACAGGCAAGGAAAAGGCCTGGCCGTGGAAGGGCTTTGTGCCGTTTATGTTATTCATCTGCCTGGTGGAGGGTGCGGGCTGGATCATGTCGGTGCTCAGGATTTTCAATCACTGGGTGTATAACATTGAGCTGCCGGTGGAGTTTTTTTTTACCGGGGCAGTGCTGTATTCCTTTCTTTCCGCACAGCGGCGGGTAAAAGGCTGGTGGCTGGCGGCGGCAGCCTTGTTTAGCATTGTATTTGTGGCGGAATTGCTGCATAACCGGTTTGTAGCGTATACTGATATGGCAGATGAACTGGCGGCGATCCTCTTCATCCTGGCTTCGGGTGTGTATTTTTATTTCCTGCTGCGGTCGCCGGACTATGTTGACCTGAAAACGTCCCCGGCTTTCTGGATTGTAGCCGGTATCTTCCTGTTTTATTTTGGCGCTACGGCGGTCACGGTATTTTTTGACCAGCTCATGTCCATCAACCTGCTGCAGGGCATTCCGCTGCGGTATCTTATATTTACCGTGCTCAATGCCATCCTGTATGGCTGCTGGGCGTATGGACTGCGATGCCGCTATTTGCAACAAATATCATTCTCCAGGTAGTCATCACTACCGTTGTGTTTTTGGTGGCGGCGGTTTTCCTGCTGTGGTATGTATACCTGTACAACCAGCGCAAGAAAAAGCACGAGGAGGAAAAGCGGCGCATGGAGCAGCAGTTTAAAGAAGTGCTGGCGCATGCCAGCGTGGAGGTGCAGGAGCAAACACTGAAAACCATTGCAGCCGATATCCACGACAATATCGGCCAGTTACTCAGCCTTACGAAAATTACCTTATCCACGGTGAATGCCGGAGTTGATCCGGAAAAAGCCACCCGGAAGGTGGAAGATGCGGTGCGGCTGCTGGAGCAGTCGATGCGGGAACTGCGCCAGCTGGCTGCTGTGCTGCATGCCGAAAACCTGCTGGCAGAAGGGCTGCCGGCTGCCATAGCCAGGCAACTGGAACGGATTAACCGCAGCGATCACTGTACAGCTACGCTGCATTGCAGTGGTGAAGAGCAAAGACCGGCGAACCCGCAGCGTGAACTGATTGCTTTCCGCATCGTGCAGGAACTGCTGGGCAACAGCCTGAAGCATGCTGCAGCATCCGCCATTGATGTTTTTGTGCAGTACAGCGATGCCGGTATTGAAATAACGGTTGCGGATAATGGCAAAGGATTTGATCCCGGCCTGGCAAAACAACAACGCAACGGCATGGGGCTGCATAATTTTGAAGAACGTGCCCGTGTAATTGGCGCCCGCTTCCGGCTGTCATCCGCACCGGGGCAGGGCACCAAAGCCTGGCTGCTGTTGCCGTATGGATAACAGCTGTTGACAAACTCAATCGTATGAATGCTGCCGATACTATAACTATTGCCATTGTAGATGATCATACCTTGTTCCGCGACGGGCTGGCAAACCTGCTGAGCGAATTTTCCCACATCCAGGTGCTTTTTAAGGCGCATAACGGGGAAGACTTGCAGAAGCAGCTGGCCCTGCACCCGCTGCCGGATGTCACCCTGCTGGATGTGAATATGCCCGGCATGGATGGCTTTGCAACACTCAGCTGGCTGACGGAACATCACCCCGCTGCCCGTGTGCTGGCGCTGAGTATGTTTGAGGATGATATGAGCATCATCCGCATGCTGCGCAAGGGGGCAGGCGGCTACGTGATGAAAGAATGCAAGGCGGCCGAACTGGTAACGGCGATTGAGGCCGTACACCGCCAGGGGTATTATATTAACGAGCTGGTGACCGGCAAGCTGATGCGAGCCCTGCGGGAAACTGATAAGCCGGACAGCAAAACCAACCCGCTGGCCTTGCTGAGTGACCGGGAACTGGAGTTTATCAACTGGTGCTGCACTGAGCTGACCTATAAAGAAATTGCGGTGGAAATGAATGCCAGTCCCCGCACCATTGACGGCTACCGTGAAGACGTATTTGAAAAGCTGGGACTAAAATCACGCACGGGGCTGGTAATATTTGCCGTGAAGAACAGGATTTACAAAGGGTAGGGGGCTGCACCGGCATGCTTACCGGGTATTTCATTTGATCCGTTCCCTGATGTTCCTGCCGGCAGCTAAGATAGTTTTCCGGCAATGCTACTCCCCGTATCCTAATAAATGCCGGGGCGCCGGCTTTCTCCCCGGACTAGGTATTTATTTACCGGGCTTGGTTTACAATCTTTTTCATGATAATTTTAATACAAGCCTGAAATAGCGATTAAACGTTATCGGTATGACAACGCCGCCTCCCAATCTCTCCAATGTATTTGAGCTGATGAGCGATGCCTTTGTGGCCATTGATAAGCACTGGAACTATACATACATGAACAAGCGGGCAGGAGAGATCTTTCAGCGAGATCCTGCGGCGATGGTCGGCAAAAATATCTGGGAAGAATTTCCGGAAGGAGTGGGGCAACCGTTTTACCACGCTTATTACAAAGCGATGGAAACCCAGCAGTATATTTATTTAGAAGAATACTATCCCCCGTTTGACCGCTGGTTTGAAAATCATATTTATCCCTCCCCGGAAGTGCTGTATATTTTTTTCCAGGATATTACTGATAAGAAACGGGCAGCCGAGAAAATGCTGAAAGCAAACCGGCTGCTGGATTTTTTAAGCCAGGTGAACCAGCTAATTGTGCGGATTCCCAATCAATCAACTTTATTTAAGGAAATCTGCCAGATAGCAATTGAACGGGGGCATTTCAAACTTGCCTGGATTGGGTTGGTGGAGGAAGAAACACACAGGGTAGTGCCGGAAACATTTGCCGGCGAGGGCGAGGAGTATGTGGCAAATCTGGCACCCATTTCCACCGATCCCACTGAGCCTGCCGGGCTGGGGCCAACGGGCAGGGCCTTGCGGGAGGCGCATTCAATGGTATGCAATGATATACCATGCGATCCGCAAATGGCGCCCTGGCGGGAACTGGCCATGAAATACGGATACCAGTCATCCATCGCCCTGCCCATCAGCAAATTTGGAAAGCTGATCGGGGCCTTAATGCTGTATGCAGGCTCTAAAAACTTTTTTGATAAAGAAGAAGTGGCGGTACTGGAAGAGGCGGCCGGTGATTTATCTTTTGCCCTGGAGGTTTTTGAAAAAGAAAAACTCCGGCAGAAGGCGGAAGCATTGGTCATTGCCAGTGAAAAACGTTATCATACGCTGACAGAAGTATCGCCGGTTGGCATTTTTTATACCGATGAAACAGGGTATACCACGTATGTCAACCGCCGCTGGTGCCAGATAACCGGGTTATCGGCCGAGCAGGCGCTGGGATACGGCTGGCTGAATGCCGTGCACGAAGAAGACCGCGAACGATTGTTGCACGGATGGCGGGAAGCCACACAACTGGAGCGCCTTTCTATTTCGGAGTATCGTTATATACGCCCCAACGGGAAAGTGGTGTGGGTGATGGGACAGGCCACCCCGGAGCGCAACGCGAAAAATGAAGTCATTGGGTATGTAGGTACCACGACAGACATTACCGAGCAAAAAATGGCTGATGAAGAAATCAGGCAAATGAATACGGAACTGCAAAATCTTTCCGGCTACCTGTTGCGGGTGCGGGATGAGGAACGCAGGCGCATCAGCAGGGAGATCCATGACGAACTGGGCCAGCAGCTCACGGCAATCAAAATGGATGTAGCGTGGATCAACAAAAAAATTTCACCGAAATCCGGGGACATGAAAGAAAGAATTGAGGATATCCTGCAACTCATTGATGCCTGTAACCGTTCTATCCGGCGGATACTCACGGAGCTTCGCCCAATGGCGCTTGACGACCAGGACCTGGCAGAAGCCCTGCAATGGCTTGGGAAACAATTTACAACACACACAAGCATTCCCGTTGATTTTAACCTGGAAGGCGAACAAATGGAACTGGCAGAGGAACTAAGCACTTGTATTTTTAGAATTTGCCAGGAAGCGCTGACCAATATTACCCGGCATGCAGATTGCAAACATGTACTCCTGCAGTTGTTGTTTACAAAAGATTCGATCGGATTGATTGTTACGGATGACGGGCTGGGTTTTGACAAGCTTGCTGTAAAAAATAAACATTCATTCGGTTTGCTTGGTATGCGGGAGCGGGTGCGGTCACTGGGCGGGGAATTTGATATACACTCATCACCCGGTAACGGAACAAAAATCCAGGTGACTCTTCCGGTGAATCCTGCAACCCTGGAGCCGTCGTAAACTTTGGATTGCGGCAAAAAAACAAGGCAGACTTGTTAAAATCTGCCTTGCAAACAACTTGTGCAGTTTATGGTCTTTTGCAACGTTTATATCTGCACCCGTTTATTCGTTACAGTCATCGTCCTGGTTAAACAGGCAGCTTTTATTCCGCCGTTCAGTCAAACAGTTTACGGTCATTTAAACCGGTATATCTGTCTTCCTATTTTAACCGACCTAACCCGTATCAAACTGTTGTAAAGATATCGTTTACGATAAGTCCATATCAATGATGGTGATCAGTATTTTTCATGATACCCGTTGGGTATTTGCAAATGCGCATAACATGATTACTTTGTAAGTAAGCAGGTGTTACATCCTGTCGTGCAGCAGATTCATAAATTCATTTGATTCAGATGACCAGGAAAAGTGCCGGCATATTATTGTACCGTTTAAAACATCAAAAACCTGAGGTATTGTTAGTGCATCCGGGCGGGCCTTTTTGGATGCACAAAGATGCAAGCGCCTGGTCGATTCCCAAGGGAGAATTTACCGAAGAGGAAGACCCGCTGGATGCTGCCCTGCGGGAACTGGCTGAAGAAACAGGTATTACGATAACCGGGCCGCTGACAGCGCTGCCACCAGTAAAACAAAAAGGCGGAAAAATGGTGTATGCCTGGGCGGCAAAAGGTGATTGCGATCCTGCTGCAATCAAAAGCAATACGTTCAGCATTGAGTGGCCGCCCCGGTCAGGACGCACAGCCATTTTCCCTGAAATAGATAAGGCCGCCTGGTTTTCGTTTATGGATGCCCGGGAAAAAATTATTTCCGGGCAAATTCCGCTCCTGGATGCACTGGAAAAAAAATTAGCAAAGCCATAGGTATGTTGAAAAATAAGTATGCTGCCATCAACCGGTGCAGCCGGAGGCCCGCAGTTGATCAAATTCCTGTATATTTTGTTGCTAGAGCAGAATCCTGTATTTTAAAACCATTAAAACGATGATTGAACAAGGCCTATGGATTTATTAACAATTGCGACAGTAGTGCTGGTCATCAGCGCCTTTTTTTCTTACCTGAATGTGCGGTTTATAAAACTGCCCGGCACCATTGGGGTGGTCACCATTTCCGTTACCCTTTCTGTTATCATCCTGGTGGTGGGCAAAAGTAGTAATGCGCTGAATCATACCGTCAGTTCACTGGCCGGGAGTATCAATTTTTCAAAAGTGTTACTGGATGTTTTGCTGGGATTTTTATTATTTGCCAGCGCCCTGCATTTTGATTATAATAAACTTAAAGAACAGAAAATCCCGGTATTATTACTGAGTACCCTGGGTGTACTATTGAGCACCGCAATTTTTGGAACCTTGTTTTGCCTGTGCACCCGCCTTTTTCATTTCCAGGTGCCGGTGATTTATTGTTTTGTTTTCGGGGCCTTGATTTCACCCACCGATCCGATTGCTGTTTCTGCTATTATTAAAAAGTCGCGTATTCCTTCCCGGCTTAATACCATTATTTCCGGAGAATCTATGTTTAATGATGGGGTAGGCCTGGTGTTGTTTGTCACGCTCCTTCGCATTGCCGAAGATCCCGGTACCAGCTTCACGTTCCGGCAGGTGGGTCGTTTATTTTTCAGGGAAGTGGCCGGGGGTATCGGACTGGGCTTGCTGGCAGGTTATATTGCGTACCGCATGATTCGTGCCATCAGGGATTATCAAACCATTTTCCTGATTTCTCTTGCGCTGGTCGTAAGCATCTCACTTATTGCCGGCAACCTGGATGTATCCATTCCGCTGGCGGCTGTTACTGCCGGCCTGGTGGTGGGTAACCGAAATTTAGACAAAGAAGGAAAAATCATGGAATTCCTGAAGCGCATCTGGCAGCTGATTGATGACGTACTGAATACGATTCTTTTTGTGCTCATAGGTTTACAACTGGTGGTGATGCCGGCGCTGCACACCTATTGGCTGCCGGGTATTTTCTCTATCCTGGCCCTATTAATGGCCCGCCTGGCGAGTGTCAGCTTACCGGCGATCTTCCTGTTGCGGAAGCCCAACATGAAAAACCTTTTTATTCTCACCTGGGCGGGTTTGCGCGGTGGTATTTCCATTGCCATGGCGCTGTCGTTGCCGGCTTCACCTTTCCGGGAAATCATTCTTGCCGCCTGTTATTTTATTGTCATATTTTCAATTATTTTCCAGGGGCTTACCCTGGGGAAACTGGTTACCCGGCTAACAGACTGATTGCATTATTACTTGCAAAAGCTGCCGGTAAAAATCTTACCGTATTTCTTCCAGTTCTTCTTTATAACGGCGTAGCCGGTGTTCCAGGTCGGTGAGCAGTTTTTCGATTGCTATCTCAAATGTTTCTGCTTGTTCGCTGCTAAACAAGGTACGGCGGGGAACCTGTAGTTTCCCTTCTATAAAATACTCTTTCTGCTGATCGTTTTTTTCTTTCTTTACCACTATATCACAACTTTCAATCCGGCGAAACATTTTTGCGAGGGTATCAAACTTTTGCCTGATCATTTCTTCCTGTGTTTCGGAGAGCTGCCAATGCGGCGATTCGATATGAATTTGCATACGACTTTTTTGTTAAAACTAACCTGCTTTGGGCCGGGCGCCAATGACCACTATCAAACAAACCAGTGATGCGTATCAAAGCTTGGATAGCGATTTACCCGCATCTTTGAAAAAAAGAGTTTTATGGCCTATAAACCTGTTTCTGAAAACATTTTCGAATCCCATATTGAAGGGAACTTGCCGGTAGTGGTTGATTTTTATGCAGACTGGAATCCTGCTGCTAAACTGTTGGAAAAGGAATTATTTATCGTAAAAGCACAAGTGGGAGAGAGGGCTGCAATCGTGCGGATGAACATTGAGGAAAATCCATTTTATAAAGATAAATATGACATTTCGGCTATTCCTACCATGATGATTTTTCATCATGGTGAAATAGTTTGGCGCAAAAACGGCATAACTACTGCGCATGAAATCCTGGAACAACTGAACTTTCATCTTGTATAATCAATTGTCAGCGATTTTTAATCAGCGCAGAAGCAATTATTGATAGCTTTGATTATGGCCCGGTCTATTGAGAAGAGTGAACTTCTTATTGTAGTGCCGGTATTTTTTGTTATCTTTTTAAAAGACCGGATAAAAAGTTAGAGCAAGTATGTTTTCTGTCTAAAAATGTTTTCTCGGCTTGCTGCATATGACGTCGTAATTCGTTTTGCTTTTTTTCAGTGACAATGTTAATGTCTTTATCGTCAACAAATGAATCATCTGTTTTTAAAACCGATTCCTGTTCTGTGAATGAAGCCGAGAGCTTGTCAAATTCGTCAGCGATCTCGTTGAGGAACGACTGTTGCTGTTCCACCCGGGCAGCTATACCGGGTATAGAATTACGCCGGATCACTTCCACCAGTTTCGTTTCCAGGTCATCCATTTCCTGGTCGTAAAAGTCAATGAGACGCCGCCATTCCACCAGTTCGTCGGCGTAATGTTCTGCGATTGTGGTAGCCATGCTTTTATTTTTATGGTAAGAGCTATCAAACTTTTTTACAGCTTACATGGCCATGCTGCCTTTACCGATGCTATCGCTGATTAACTTTTTCAGTTCTGCCGGCATCACGGCGATCATATCATCAAATTCACCGTCCGATAAATAATAATGCAGGCCGCGGTACACCGCCTTTATGGCTTTTATGGCAGCTTCATCGTTGCCAAAATCGTAGCCGGCAAGGCCCTTATCGCAAGCCCGTATTTCGTCCAAAAACTGTTTCACGTGGTGAATACGTTTGAACCCTGGCGAGAGATGCCACTGATCAACATACACGGCTTTGAGGGCCATAGGTAATTGTGAAAGTACCTGTAAGGACTCTCCAATTGCAAGATGATTACGGGTTGCATGAAGTACTGCCCGCAAAATCCGCAGGGCTTTATCGTCGGGTATATGCAAGTCATTAGCCAGCATGTGCAAAAACTCATTGCCTTTGGCAGCATATTTATCAAATTCGGTTGCCATAGATTTATTTTTTAGCATTTTTACTGTTCTGCTCCACTTCAAAGCAAAGCTTCACCGTTACACGGTAGTCGGTTATTTTATTGTCTTTTACCGTGGCACTGTGATCCTGGATATAGACAGACTTGATACGTTGCAGACTTTTTGAAGCTTCTGTAACAGCCTGTTGAGCGGCATCTTCCCAGCTTTTTGTTGAACTGGCCATTAGTTCAAGTACTTTAATAACAGCCATATGAAATGATTTTAAACGTGAGCAAATGAATAGCAGGCTGAAGGTATCTCAGACATGCTGCGCCTGCCTATGACGGCTGTCAAGCGTTTTTATAATTATGATCATTCGGTCAGCCAACAATCCGCTTGCTGCCAGAAAGTAAATCTTGCCTGAGTCTGTGGTTTTCCTAACTTTAGTAAATGGCAAAAAAGAAAACCGTATCCGTTGTTTCGATTCATAAAACTGGTAAGCTTGTCCGGATGTTTTCTTTTCAAAAAATATTGACGCTGCTTTTCTCTGTTGTCTTTGTTGTGATTGCAGCGCTGGGTATTTTAGCATATTCGTACAAAAACCAGTCCGTTACCTCATCGCAGGATGTGGAGCACACTTATATTGTTACAGACAGGGCTGATAATATCCTTTTCAAGGCTCGTGATATTGTTTATCAAAACAGTTTTTACATCACCACTGGCGACAGCAGCAATCTTCAGGCGTACGAACAATCTAAAGCGGGTATCTACGCCGGTATTGAAGAGCTGACCAAATTGGTGGAAGATAATCCTTCTCAGAGAAAAAGAATTGACAGCCTGGTTACAATTGTCAACGCAATTGTTAGCTTTTCTGACCAGGTGATTGATTTAAAAAGGAATAACCAGCTTGATGCTAACTTGCTTGTTCAGAAAATCAGCGCTGAAAAATCACTCCGCGACCAGGTAAGCGACTTTATCTCCAATATAAAAAACGAAGAAAACAGCTTGCTGTTGCAGCGGGAAGCCGACGTTAAGAAAAGCGTGCTGGCATTTAACCGGGCGTTTATTGCTTTGTTGCTGGGGATTTTTGTGCTGTTGGTTATCGTCGTATTTACGATACGCCACAACCTCAATAAACGGATCAAGGCAGAAAAGCTGTTAAAACAGAGTTATGACCGTTTTGTACGGCTGTTCCGGTATAGCCCGTTACCAACGTTTATCGGGGATATAGACACCTGCCAGATCAGGCAGGTGAACGCAGAATTTGAAAAATTTTTCCAATTAAAGAATGAAGCAGTAATCGGACGCTCACTGGCCGATTTGAAGATTGCCGATCAGGCGGTACTGGAAGAACTGAAACAGCAGCTGAACGTGAACGGCAAGGTAAGTAACCTGGAGGCCCTGCTGCAGGTAGGCGATCGTCCAAAAAAAGTTGTTTTATTCTCAGCTGATATGATTGAAATTGATGAGTTCCGGTACTGTTTCATCACCATCAGTGATATCACCGAGCGGAAAAATGCAGAGGAAAAAATCCAGGAAAGCGAGGAGCGTTTTCGCCTGCTGGTTGACAGTGTGTCAGACTATTCCATATTTATGATTGACTGCGCAGGAAAAATACTGAACTGGAACCAGGGCGCTGCCCGCATCAAGGGCTACACTGCAGAAGAAATTATTGGTAAACATATTTCTGTCTTTTACACGCCGGAAGAAATACTTGCCCGTGAGCCAGAAAAAAACCTGCAGCAGGCCACAGAAAAAGGTCGTTACGAAACAGAAGGATGGCGGGTAAAAAAAGACGGCTCCCGTTTCTGGGCCGATGTAGTCTTTTCTGCCATCTATGGAAGTGATGGCAGGTTAAAGGGTTTTACCAAAATCACCCGCGACAACACCTTGCGAAAAGCTGCTGAGGAGGAATTGAAACAGGCGCTGGAAAGCCAGCGGGAGCTGAATGAAATGAAGTCTAATTTTGTGTCCATCGCATCACACGAATTCAGAACACCGCTCAGTGCGATTTTATCATCCGTATCGCTTATGGAGCATTATAAAACGACTGATGAACAGCCCAAACGTGATAAGCACCTGGCCCGTATCCGGAACTCCATACAAACACTTACCAGTATC
>DASTSN010000064.1:0-22913 GCA_035760665.1 Chitinophagaceae bacterium
CTCAATTTTTTCTTTTATTTAAATGCATTAATCCCGGTTATATCCATCCCGGTAATCAGCAGGTGAATATCATGTGTACCCTCGTAGGTGATCACACTTTCCAGATTCATCATGTGCCGCATAATGGAATATTCACCGGTAATGCCCATACCGCCCAAAACCTGGCGTGCATCACGGGCAATATTTGTTGCAATTTCGCAGGCGTTTCGTTTAGCCATACTCACTTGTTGTGGTGTTACTTTCCCTTCATTCATCAGCACACCCATCCGCCAGTTCAGCAGTTGTGCTTTCGTAATTTCTGTAATCATTTCTGCCAGCTTCTTTTGCTGTAATTGAAACCCGGCAATAGGCTTATCAAACTGAATTCTTTCTTTTGCGTAACGCAGTGCCGTATCATAACAGTCCATTGCAGCTCCCACTGCGCCCCAGGCAATTCCGTACCGGGCTTTTGTAAGGCAACTGAGCGGACCTTTTAACCCCTTGATATTGGGCAAAATATTTTCTTTTGGCACTTTCACATTATCAAATACCAGTTCGCCCGTCGCAGATGCCCGTAAACTCCACTTGCCATGAGTGGTTGGCGTGGAAAATCCTTCCATGCCTCTTTCCACGATCAGTCCTTGCACTTCGTTGTTCTCATTTTTTGCCCACACCACCGCTACCTGGGCATAGGGCGCATTGCTGATCCACATTTTGGCTCCATTCAAAATAACATGGTCGCCTGCATCTTTAAAATTCGTGAGCATGCTGGCAGGATCGCTGCCGTGATTCGGCTCTGTAAGCCCAAAACACCCCAACCATTCGCCACTGGCAAGTTTGGGTAAATATTTTTTCCGTTGTTCCTCGCTGCCATATTGGTAAATAGGAAACATAACCAGGGACCCCTGAACAGAAGCAGTGGAACGTACGCCGCTGTCACCCCGTTCCAGTTCTTGCATCATCAGCCCATAAGCAATATAATCCAGTCCGCCTCCCCCGTATTCGGCCGGAATTGTGGGACCAAAACATCCCAGTTCGCCCAATTGCTTCACAATTTGTTCCGGAAAAGCTGCCCGCTGGGCATAATCTTCAATGATGGGAGAAATTTCTTTCTTTACATACGCCCTGACGGTTTCGCGAATCAGTTTATGCTCCTCGGTTAATAACTCATCCACCTGAAAATAATCCGGACTTACAAATTGATCTGTGCGTGCAGCCATAATATTTTATTTAGTCGTTGCAAAGGTAATAGTTCCTGAACAGTGTAAAAACGATTGTTAGTATTATGCTTTAACAACGTTTTCCCAGCAGCAAAGTGCAAGAGGTGCCGCATTGCTGCCACTAGTATTCCTATGTTAAAAAATTGTAGCTTACAGAAAAAGCTTGTATGCAAAAAATCATCTGTTGCGGATTTTGCCTGCTATTAGTATTCAACCATTTGCTGCAGGCACAGGAACCATCTCCCGGTGATAAGGCTTTATTCCAGGTGCGGCAATACTGGTTTGTTTTGCTGACGGCCGGGCCTAACCGAAACCAGGACTCGGCCACAGCTGCTAACATACAAAAGGGGCACCTGGCAAATATTACCCGCCTTTACAAAGAAGGGAAACTAAAAGTGGCCGGGCCTTTTGGTGACGAAGGCAACTGGCAGGGCCTCTTTATTTTTGATTGTACTTCCAGAGAAGAGGTGGAAAAAATATTACAAACCGACCCGGCGGTCGCCGCTGGCAGGCTTAGCTACGAGATCCATTCCTGGTGGACTGCCCCTGTTGGGAGTTTTGAACCCGGTAAGCCAAAAGAGTCTGGTAATTAATCAATCGGCAACAAGCATGCAAGGTTATCCGCTGGCAGCAATTATTAAAAATTTTTTTTCAGTGGTCATGGGCGTTGGCGTCAGCCTTTTTATACTCATGGCGCTGTTTCCGTTATTTATTTTTCTCACCGATACGTTATTACCAACGGATGATTATGGCATTTTTAGCCCCGGCGCAACTGGTTCTGCCGCTGCTTTCCTGCTGATGATCTGGATTTACCTTTTTATTGCCGGCTTTACGGGCGGGTTTGCGTGTGCCACGATTTCCACAAGAAAAGATAAAATACATACCACAATTGCCGGGCTGGTGCTGGGATGCTTATTCGTTTTATCCTACAACCAAGATATTGGCGGCTATTATTACAACGAATTCTGGGACAAACGAATTTTTACATGGGGTAACCCACTGATCGTTTTATTAGCAGTGTATACCGGAGGCCTTGCCGGTAGCTGGCTAAAAAAGAAATGAACGGGGATCGGCTGGCGATTGGCTTTTTAGTAATTCACCTGTCACAACAATTTTTGCTGCACAAATACAGCCATTTCAGATTGCACTTGCAGAGCTGCCTGCCGGGCTTTACCGTCAAAATCTTCAGCATCACCAGCATAAATAATGGCACGGCTCAGGTTTACCAGCAAACCAATATCCTTGTTCATGGCTTTTTCAGAAATTTCCTGTAAGCTTCCCCCCTGTGCACCCACACCAGGTACAAGGTAAAAATGATCAGGCGTGATCTTCCGGATATTCGTGAATGCATCTGCTTGTGTGGCCCCAACCACAAACATCAAATTGCCGGTTGTTCCCCAGGCAGATGCTGTACGCAAAACTTTTTCATACAGCAAGCCCTCGCTGGTTGCCTGTAATTCAAAATCCATAGCACCGCTATTGGAGGTTAGCCCCAGCACAATCGTCCATTTGTCCTTATACGCCAGGAAGGGTTTTATACTATCCTCACCCATGTATGGAGCAACTGTTATTGCGTCAAAAGGCATTGTTTCGAAAAAGGCCCGGGCGTATTGATCTGATGTATTGCCAATATCGCCCCGCTTGGCATCAGCAATCTTCAAGTGTTCGTTGCCGATATACCGAACCGTTTTTTCCATGGCCTGCCAGCCTTTGACTCCCAGCGCTTCATAAAAAGCCGTATTAATTTTATACGACACGCATACATCCCTGGTCGCATCTATGATAGCCTGGTTGAATGCAAACACTGGATCTTCTGCTGATAAAAGATGCTGGGGAATTTTACGGATGTCTGTATCCAGGCCTACACAGAGATAGGATTGTTTGCGCCTGATTTGTTCTATAAGTTGATGCCGGTTCATAGTTGCGAAGATAGCGGAACTGTATGCGAAAATCCAGCTGGTTTTTGCATGAAAAGCAATACCCCGCTTGATTAGGGTGATTTTTTCCCGATGATATTTTCCAGTACAAACCCAAACCGCCACAACTCTTCAAATGTGTTGTACAGCGGCACAGGTGCCAGTCTTATTACATCAGGCTCCCGCCAGTCAACCATAATGCCCTGCTGCATGAGCCCATCGTACAAGTTTCGCCCGTTTTCCTTTATAAGCATCGATACCTGGCAGCCCCGCTCTGCCTCCTTTCGCGGCGTGATAAGCTGTATTATTTCAGTATGGCTGTTATTATTTACCTGGTCCAGTATAAACCACAGGTAACTATTCATTAACTTTCTTTTGACCTGTATATTTTCCCATCCTGCTTCTTCAAAAATATCCAGGGAGGCTTTATGTGCTGCATAAAGCAGTAAAGAAGGGGTACTCAACTGCCATCCGGCCGCTCCCGCATCAGGCTTGAACTCCTTTTCCATTTGAAAACGGGATTGCCGCTCATATCCCCACCAGCCGGCAAAACGCGGAAGGTTTTCCTGGTGATGTTTTTCATGAATAAAAACCCCACCGATTGCTCCGGGTCCGGCATTCAGGTACTTGTAGCTGCACCAGCAGGCAAAATCCACATCCCAGTCGTGCAGTTGCAACGGCACATTCCCTGCTGCATGTGCCAGGTCAAAACCCGCCACAGCGCCTGCCGCATGCGCTGCCCGGGTAATCTCTTTTATATCAAACAACTGTCCGCTATAGTAGTTGATGCCACCCATGAGTACCAGCGCTAATTCTTCCCGGTT
Source organism: Chitinophagaceae bacterium (assembly GCA_035760665.1). GTDB lineage: Bacteria > Bacteroidota > Bacteroidia > Chitinophagales > Chitinophagaceae > DASTSN01. Next base: position 3,940 of record DASTSN010000064.1, read on the forward strand.
ATCATAAATGGCCTGCAGTATTGCTTCAGAACTGATTGTATGTTCTCCGTTTGCAGGGGCAACTTCAATAATCACGTCTTTGGGATTCAGCCCGGCGTGGCGAATATGTGTTTCCAGCATGTACTGATCACTGGGAAAGGCTTTTGCCTCACAAAGAATTTTTCTTCGTTTGCCGGCAGGCTTGTAGAAGCTAACCAGCATCAGGTGAAGATTGACGGTTAGCTGGTTCATCACCACCACTTCGGATGGCTGCGCACCTACAATTTTCGAAAGCGGTTTCAGCAACTGGTCATGGTAGTAAAGCCAGGGATTTTCTCCTTCAAAAAAAGCTTCCACTCCGTAAGTAGCCCATTGTGTTAATACAGCTTTGAGGTAATTTTCTGTCGTTTTGGGCTGAAGCCCTAATGAATTGCCAAGAAAATACACCTGTTCTTTTTCATGGCTGACAGGAATAATAAACCGGTCACGAAATTTTTTTAAAGGATCTTGTGTATCCAGTGATCTTGCAAATGATTGGGAATTTTCAAACTGCATACTTGGTTTTTATTATTATACTGTTCCGGTACTGCCACCGTCGACGGGTATGCTGACACCATTTACATATGATGCTGCCGGTGTTGCCAGGAAAGCGGCTACTGCCGCCACCTCTGCCGGTTCGCCAAACCGCCTGGCAGGAATCGCTGCCTGCATTTTTTCACTTAACTCGTCGGTATTGATGCCGGCCCTTGCAGCATTAATTTCTATGAGAGCAGATAAACGTTTTGTTTTGGTATACCCCGGTAAAATATTGTTGACCGTAATATTAAACGGGCCGGTTTCATATGACAAGGTTTTGGCCCAGGAAGCCACAGCTGCACGGATTGTATTGGAAACGCCAAGGTTTTGAATGGGGATGCGCACCGAGGTAGAAATAATATTGATGATGCGGCCAAAGCCCTCCTTTTTCATGGAAGGCAGCACGGCCTGCATCAAGAGATGATTGTTGACCAGGTGCTGCTGAAATGCTGCTAAAAAAGCCTCCTCCGAAGCCTCAGTAACCGGACCGGCGGCCGGTCCGCCCGTATTATTAATCAAGATATGCACCGGAGTTGTTGCAGCGATCTTTCCAATGACCTGCCTGACCTGTGCGGTTGAGGAAAAATCGGCCACGTAATAACTGTGTTTTTGTCCATTCGCATCGTCCAGCATGTTAACAGCTTGTTGCAGCGATTCTTCATTGCGTGCCAGAAGGATACAGGCTGCCCCCAATTCGGCCAGTTCTTTGGCAATTGCGAGCCCGATACCCTGCGTACTGCCGCACACAACGGCTGTTTTGTTTTGCAGAGAAAGATTCATTCCTGAATGATTTTTATAGTACGATTTTGATTCCCCCTTTGCAAAGGAAATAAATCTTATTTTAATGTATTTTCCAGTTAAACAAGATTTCTGATACCAGGCAAAAAGAATTGTTTAATTTCTTATTTTAAAACATGAAAGTATTGTTTCTTTTATTGCTAGCAATTTTCCTGTTAACCATAAGAGGCATTGGCCAGGATCGTTTACACGCTCAAACAGATTCATTATCCACAAGCGTAAAACAAAACAACAAAACGAATAGTCAGCAGGATGATGAATTCAACCTGTTTTTATTTGCATTAGCGGCTGCTTTCCTTAGTTTAATTTTAGGAGCTGCATTGATCGGTGGGCTAACAGCTACTTTTATCATTTTATTACTCGGCTTATTTTCTACCTTGGGAATAATTTCTATCGCTGTATTTACCGGTTTATACAAACGATCTGCATCTGCGGGATTTAAAACTCTTCTTTATATCATATGCCCTATCGCCGGTATGGTTATAGGTATAGCCGGCATTTGGATAATCTCTTTGCTTTTTCATCTTCAGTTGAATCATCAAACAATTGTCATAACAGGATTTACCGGAGGTTTTATCGGAGGCTTATTAATGGCCTATACAACAGGTAAAATATCAGTGATCCTTTTCAGGTTTTTTACAAAAAAATTGAATCCCTATCATTCACACCACTGATTGTAAAATAAGAAGTATGGTTTTACTTTCATTTATCCTGAAACAATTTCTTAGACCGTTTCTTCATTTCGCCAGCAATGATTTTGGCATCTGCCTCCCGGGATGAGAGTTGATCAATAATCTGGTGAAAACTTTGTTCGTCCCTGTTCTGACTCAGTTTAAATACATGATCAATTTCCCGGGTCTCAATTTCAAAAGCAATAATACTTTTCATCAGCCGGTTATTATAATCCTCCGCCAGGTTATGAAACACTGTGGATGAGTGCTGATTATTATTTTCAAAATGGAGTGTTAGTTTTTGCAAAACTAACCTCAGGCCTTCTTCATCCAGGAAACGAAGCACTCCCCGCAGGTGCACACTCATATAATTCCAGGTGGAAGCCTGGTGCGGATCAGCATACCAGGTGGCACTTACATATGTATGCGGACCGGTAAATACAACCAGCGCTTCGGGATTTTGCTCAAAGGCCAGTTGGTGATCCTGTTTTTTCATGATATGCCCAAGCAGGTATAAGGTTCCGTTTCTTTCTTCCGCTATAAAGGGAACCTGGGTAGCAACGGGCCTGTTACGGTCACAACCTATCAGCATAGCAAACGGGTGATGCCGTATAAAATCAAGGATTACCTGTGGATCATGTTCTTTGTAATGCGGGAGATTGTACATACCCCGAAATTATCATTTATGGGTGGCTATTCGCGCCATTCATAAAATAATGCCATGGAAAACAAATGCAACGGCTTTCTGCACCGGGGCATCAGGAAATCACCTCGGCTACTTTGGTTTGGCGCATATCAGCATTCCGCATAGCAGCACTCCTGATGACCTGGGCGGCAAACTCTTCGAAGGCTGCCCTTGTGATGGTATCATCGCTCATCATGACCGGCACGCCCATGTCACCTCCTTCGCGAATACTTTGCACAAGCGGTATCTGTCCCAGGAAAGGCAAGTCGTATTCTTCGGCCAGGCGTCTACCTCCTTCTTTGCCAAAAATATAGTAGCGGTTTTCCGGTAATTCAGCTGGTACAAAATAGCTCATGTTCTCCACAAGACCGATCACCGGTACATTTAACTGTGCCTGGCCAAACATGGCTATTCCTTTTTTGGCATCAGCCAGGGCAACATCTTGCGGTGTGGTAACAATCACAGCACCGGTTACTGGCACTGTTTGCATAAGCGTGAGATGAATATCGCCTGTACCAGGGGGCATATCCACGACGAGGTAATCCAGTTCGTCCCAGAAAACATCTGTCACAAACTGGCGAATGGCACTGCTGGCCATGGGTCCCCGCCATACCACGGCGTTTTTTTCATCAACCAGTAACCCGATACTCATCAATTTAATTCCATAGCGCTCCAGCGGTATTATCATTCCTTTGCCTTCCACCTCCATCATCATGGGTCGCTCACCTCGCACACCAAACATTATTGGTACACTGGGGCCGTATATATCAGCGTCCATCAGGCCAACTTTTGCACCGCCCTGCGCAAGCGCTAATGCCAGGTTGGCTGAAACAGTACTTTTTCCTACACCGCCCTTGCCACTCACTACAGCTATAATATTTTTCACTTTTGGTAAAACGGAGCCGCCGTCGTTGCGACGGGTGGTTGTATTGGCTGTAAAATTGACTTTTACCACCGCCTGGGCATTCACCAATTCTTTAATGGCTTTCACACAATCGTTCTTTATCCGGTCTTTTAAAGGGCAGGCCGGCGTTGTCAGCACAACCGTAAAGGATACATAATTTCCATCCACCTGTAAATCCTGTACCATGTCAAGGGTAACAATATCTTTCCCAAGGTCTGGTTCCTGCACATTTCTCAGCGCTTCCAGTATATTTTCTTTTGTCATTCTTCAAGCTTTTGTTAAAAGTCAGATCAGGCAGCAAAGTTAACCATCTGAGCGGGTAATTTGTTTTACGAATTCGGCAACTTGTTTTTACTTTTGAAACAGATGAAAAGATTTTTACCTTTTACTATTCTGCTTATCTTCCTTTTCCCGCGTTCAGGGCAGGCCCAGTTTGAATCTGTGCGGGACTCCGTTGTTCAGTTATATGGTATTGTGATGACAGCCGACAGCCTCGTAGGCATTCCTGCGGTGAGCATTACTGTAAAAGGGCAGAACAGGGGTACAATTACCAACAGCCAGGGCGTATTTTCCATTGTTGTGTTAAAAGGCGACCAGGTTGAATTCAGCCACATAAGCTATAAACCTAAACTGGTCACCATACCCCGTAACCTCGAAGGCAACCAATATAGTGTTGTGCAGTTAATGGTTGCCGATACGGTCTACCTGCCCATGACCATCATCAAACCCAGGCCCACACCTGAGCAATTTGCCCGTGATTTTGTCAATACGAAAGTACCCGACGATGACATTGAAATTGCCCGCAAAAATTTAGAAGCTACCAAACGAAGGGTCTTACTGAATATTACACCGGGCGATGGCGGCGAAGCCACCAGCCTGCAACTGCGCAATGTAGCCACCAAAGCATCTTATGCAGGCCAGGCCCCTCCCATGAATATCTTTAACCCAGCCGCCTGGGCCGAGTTTATTGAGGCCTGGAAACGAGGGGATTTCAAACGCAAAAATTAACACGCAATAAACCTCACCAGCAGTCCTTTTTCGTAAACCTTTTTTGGTATCCGGCTTCCATAGCACGTACCTGCAGGAGTTGTGACGGTTGCGACGCTCCGTTTCGTGCCTTGTCCACTATTGGTCTATTCATTAATCACCATGCTATTTACAGTAGTACCTATCTTTGCCGGGCATTTTTTATTTATCAATCACGTTCCTCGTATTGAGGAAGCAGACAGGAGGTTTTTTTATGAAAAAAATTGCAGTAATAGGCGCCGGCACAATGGGCAACGGCATTGCCCATGTATTTGCACAATATGGCTTCTCCGTTAACCTGGTGGATATTTCCCAGGAACAACTGGATAAAGCACTTTCGATGATAACCAAAAATTTTGATCGCCAGGTGGCCAAAGGCGCGGTCAGTGAAGAAGAAAAAAATAAGGCTTTATCAAACATTACAACTATTACAAGCCTGCGGGATGGGGTGCAGCAAGCTGACTTAGTGGTGGAAGCCGCTACCGAAAACGAAGTATTAAAAACCAGGATATTTCAACAGCTCGATGAAAGTGCCCCGCCGCACTGCATACTGGCTACCAATACCTCTTCCATTTCCATTACAAAAATTGCAGCTGCCACCAAACGGCCGCAACGGGTCATCGGAATGCATTTTATGAACCCGGTACCAGTGATGAAACTGGTGGAAATTATTAACGGCTATGCTACCCAAAAAGAAGTTACTGACAACATTGTTGCCCTCAGTAAGCAATTAAATAAAGTGCCCTGTGTGGTAAACGATTATCCCGGTTTTATTGCCAACCGCATTTTGATGCCAATGATCAACGAAGCAATTTACAGCTTATACGAAGCTGTTGCCGGCGTAAGCGAAATCGACACCGTTATGAAATTAGGAATGGCACACCCTATGGGACCGCTGCAGCTGGCAGATTTCATCGGACTGGATGTCTGCCTATCGATTCTCAGGGTTCTGCACGATGGTTTTGGCCAGCCTAAATACGCTCCTTGCCCGCTGCTGGTAAATATGGTGACGGCAGGAAAGCTTGGGGTCAAAAGCGGCGAGGGCTTTTATCAATATCAACCCGGCAGTAAAGAACTGGTAGTCAGCAGCCAGTTTGTAAGATCATAAAACCTGCAACGGGAGCCCAGTTTGCCTGGCATCCATTTTGACCAGCAATGCCCGTATCCGGCATCATTCATTACCAGGTATTCAGCCTGATTCTAACGACCAGTCACTTTCGGGCGATTGACTAATTATAATTAAATATTATATCTTAGTAATATCAAGATTTTTACCAAGAATCAATTTCGTTTACTACCGGTTTCATCTGAGAAAAAACCACATGCATGCATCGATTATTATTCCTGCCCATTTTATTTGTAATTGCAATGCCAGGAATTGGACAAAAAAAAATGGCTGTAGGTTTTAGTTTTAATTTTTCCGATTTTCAAACCCCAACCGAAATAAAACAAACATCGTTAGGTGATGTGATAAGAAGCGGACACTGGGGAGAGCGTTCAAGACTTGACCCTGGTTTCTCAGTGTATTACTGGCGGGCAGTAACAAAAAAAATTGACGTCTCCGGCCGGTACAATGCACTGTTTGGCAGTAATTCATTAGCCACCCTCACCAATGAGCCGGGGAATCTGGCGACCTTTTTCAACGAACTGGAAACTTCCGTACACGCCAGGATGTTTTATGATAACAAAATTGTGAACCCTTTCCTGTCAGCAGGTCTCGGCCTGGGAAATTACTGGAAAAAATTTGGCGTGGTCGGTTATCTGCCTGTTGGTGCGGGCTTGCAGTTTAATATCGTCAACGAGGCTTATATTCACCTCCAGGTCAACAACCGGATTAGTTTTAACAAAAACAAGCTACCCAATAATCTCTTTTATTCATTAGGAATTTCGCAGATAATAACCCGGAAAAAACGCTAGCCAGAAAGAGTGCACTGCAGATTTCAGTTGCCGTTTACAAATACATGGCCGCTCTGAATTCTTTTATCCAGGAAAATAATCCCTGAGACTGTTTAGAGGCAGGCAACTCAATATCGGGTAATATTTTGTTTAACAGAATTGCTGCAATTTCCTGTTGAGCTTTCAGCATTGACTGCTCATCATGAATGGTCCACCATTTGGTACGCTGAAGTCCCGCATATTCACCAATATTTTTTACCGAAGAGCGATATAATTCTTCAGGTATACTGATCTCCTCGATCCTGTACAGCTCAGCCGATGCCATCTCAATATTAACCGTAGTAATTAAGGTATCTACTGTGGAGTTGATATTGCTTTGCAGGCAAATGTAATACGACAAATCGCCGTTGGAAGCGGAAAAAATATTATTCTTTCTTTTGAAACCCCTGGTGCGAAGAATTTCATGCAGCCCCATAAGAAGGGCCTTCTTGTAACTGGTGTAGTCCATAAGTTGTGGTTTTATAGATGCTCGGATTCGATGGTAAAATACAAATTGATTTTGAAAAAACAAATCCAGGAGATTAAAAAATACCCCACGGTTAAATTCACAGCTTGCTAACATCAATGATTAACAACCCGCAGGCCAACAGGGTTTTCTGTAACTTGCGGCCATGCAACAATACCTGGATCTTCTCCGGCATATACTTAACAACGGTGTAGAAAAAAGTGACCGTACCGGTACAGGCACTTACAGCTGTTTTGGCTACCAGATGCGCTTTGACCTCCAAAAGGGATTCCCGCTCGTAACCACTAAAAAACTACACCTGAAAAGTATCATATATGAACTATTATGGTTTTTGCAGGGCGATACCAATATCAAATACCTGAAAGATCATGGCGTAAGCATCTGGGACGAATGGGCCGATAAAAATGGTGACCTGGGACCGGTATACGGTAAACAATGGCGCAGCTGGGTGGGAGCCGATGGGAAAGTGATAGACCAGGTAAGTGACCTGATACAGCAGATAAAAAATAACCCGGACAGCCGTCGCCTCATCATCAGCGCCTGGAATGTAGCCGATCTGCCTAAAATGGCACTGATGCCCTGCCATACAATATTCCAGTTTTATGTAGCTGAAGGCAAACTGAGCTGCCAGCTCTACCAGCGAAGCGCAGACGCATTTCTTGGTGTGCCGTTTAATATCGCTTCTTATGCTTTATTGACAATGATGATTGCGCAGGTTTGTGACTTGGCACCCGGTGAGTTTATCCATACGTTTGGCGATGTGCATATTTACAAAAATCATTTAGACCAGGTGCAACTCCAGCTCAGCCGCAGCCCCTACCCGTTGCCGGTCATGAAGTTAAACCCTGCTATCAGGAATATCTTTGCGTTTACGTTTGAAGATTTCACGCTGGAAAATTATCAGTCGCACCCGGCTATTAAGGCACCTGTAGCAGTATGAGGAAGCTTGCAGCTTGATACAAATCGTAAATCTTTTCATCATTTAATTGCAGCCATTGATCATCTCTTTAGTAGTAGCCGCCGCCGAAAATAACGTGATTGGGAAAAATAATGCCCTGCTATGGCATTTGCCCAATGACATGAAATTTTTTAAAAACATAACCTGGGGTATGGTTGTGATAATGGGCCGCAAAACATTTGAATCACTTGGCAAACCGCTAGCAGGCAGAAAAAATATTGTGATCACCCGTCAGCCAGGCTGGAGCAAAGAAAATGTGGTAACAGTTCATGATATTCATGAGGCCCTGGCAGTCGCCCGACAGATGGATGTAAAAGAAGTGTTTGTCATTGGTGGCGGAGAATTGTATACATTATCATTGCCAATGGCCCGGCGAATTTACCTAACCAGGGTTCATGCATCGCCGGAGGGAGATACGTTTTTTCCTGATTTTAAAAAAGACGAATGGGCTCTAATACATACCAGGGATTATACAACGGATGAAAAGCATGCTTACAGCTACTCATTTCAGCTTTGGGAAAAAACGGGTAAACCGGAAGCGACACACATTCATCCCGCATTAACTTAACTCCTATTCTGCATGTATCCGGCATACAGCCTTGGTGTAAAATACATTCAGTACTGGCTCACAGCAGCTAACGGTAAAGGACATGGTATCCATTCCCCTTTCGTTTTTGATTTTATCACCCATGTACTGAATGATAAAAATCAATATGCCGAATATGACCTGGTGGAAAACCTGCGCAGTCAACTTTTGAAAAATAAAACCTTGCTCACTGTTGAAGACCTTGGTGCCGGCTCAGCCATTCACAATGCAAATCAAAGAAGCGTAGCCGCCATCGCCCGGCATGCTGCAAAATCAAGGAAATTCGGCCAGTTGTTATTCCGCATCGCCAGGTATTATAAGCCCTCCACTTTACTGGAACTGGGTACATCACTTGGTATTAGCAGCGCTTATCTTTCCCTGGCAAACCCCGAATCAACTATTTTCACCATCGAAGGAGCGGCAAGCATTGCGGCGGAAGCAAAAAGCAATTTTGAATTCCTGGGACTTAAAAATATTAAACCAATCCAAGACAGTTTTGACAGAGCATTGCCCCAGCTTTTGCAAAAGCTGCCTTCCATTGACCTGGCTTTCATCGACGGTAATCATCGCTATCAGCCAACAATTCAATATTTCCAGCGCCTTGTTTCCAAGACTACTGATTATTCCATCATTATATTAGATGATATTCACTGGAGCAGCGAAATGGAAGAAGCCTGGCATTACTGTAAAAATCACGAAACTGTAACCTTAAGCATTGATCTTTTTTTCATAGGCATTCTTTTTTTCAGAAAGGAAATACTGGAAAAACAGCATTTTACCATTCGCTTTTAATATGAAGAAACTCGCTGCGCTTTTACTGTTATTCTTTTCCTTGCGGCAAGCCCGACCGCAGGATTTTTCAGCTTATCAATACGGAATTTTTTCCGGTAAGGAAAGTGAATTGAAATACCGCATTTTATTTCCCGCATCATTCGATTCATCAAAAAAATACCCGTTAATTATCTTTCTTCACGGAGCTTATGAAAAAGGAACCGATAACGAAGCACAGCTAAGAATTGGCGGCCTTTATTTCTTGAAAGAAGAAAACAGGCGCAAGTTCCCGGCAATTGTATTATTTCCACAATGCCCGCCAAATGATTTGTGGGCCTATTTCGAAACGGATATTGATTCTGCCACAGGACTTGCCAAAAGATGGTATTTCCCCTTTCGAAAACAGCCCACGCAAACCACATTACTGTTAAAAAGATTACTGGACAGCCTGTTAACACAAAAATATGCAGACCCCACAAAAGTTTATATTGGCGGCCTCTCACAGGGTGGTATGGGGGTGTATGACCTGATTACCCGTTATCCGGATACATTTACAGCTGCATTTCCTATCTGTGGAGCCGGGCCTGTAAACAAATGCGAACGTTTTGCATCAAAAGTGGCTGTCTGGATTTTTCATGGCGCAGCTGATGATATTGTTCCTGTGCGCTTTTCGAGAGATTATTTTAAAAAACTACAAAAGAAGGGGGCCGATGTGCGCTACTCAGAATACCCGGGCGTTTTTCACAACAGCTGGAACAATGCCTTTGCAGAGAAGGATCTCCTCGTCTGGCTTTTCAGTAAAACAAAAAAATAGTTTGTGGAAGCAGCAATGCCTGATGTAAAATCTACAATCCCGAAAATTTTATACCTTCCGTTCTGAATCATCTCATGCAATCTAAACTATCCATTGTACATGACTATTGGTTTGCTTAAAGAGCCTGCCCATGAAACCCGTGTATCGCTGCTGGCCGATGCGGTAGCCTCCCTGACAAAAAAAGGACTTACGTTTTGGATCGAAGACGGCGCCGGTGAAAAAGCCTATTGCAGCAATGGTGACTATGAAAAAGCCGGTGCACAGATAAATAGCCGGGCCAATATACTGCAGTCAGCAGAAATCATCCTGTCTATTCATCCACCCGATATCACTGCTGTCCAGCAAGCATCGGGACAAGTGCTGGTTGGGGTGTATCAACCGCTCTACAATGCAGAACTGGTAAAACATTTTGCGGAAAAAGGCCTTACCAGCTTTTCGCTGGATATGCTTCCCAGGACTACCCGCGCCCAGTCCATGGATGTGCTGAGTTCGCAGGCCAATATCGCCGGCTACAAAGCGGTGCTGGAAGCCGCCAATCATTACCCCCGTTACTTTCCGATGTTCATGACTGCTGCAGGCAGCATTGCTCCGGCAAAAGTGCTGATTCTCGGCGCCGGTGTAGCTGGCTTGCAGGCTATTGCAACGGCCAGGCGATTGGGGGCGGTGGTGGAAGTTTTTGACACCAGACCAGCCGTAAAAGAAGAAGTACAAAGCCTGGGAGCAAAATTTGTAGAAGTGGAAGGCGCAGCCGATGCCAGCAAGGCGGGCGGGTATGCCGTGGAGCAAACTGCAGAGTACCAGCAAAAACAACAGCAGAAAATTGCTGAGAGTATTGCGAAAGCTGATATTGTGATTACCACTGCGCAAATACCCGGTAAAAAAGCCCCGTTGTTGGTTACGGAAGATATGCTGAAAAAAATGCGCAACGGCAGTGTGATTGTGGACCTTGCAGCAGCCACCGGTGGCAACACACCATTTACAAAAAACAATGAAATTATTCAGCACAATGGTATTACCATAATTGGCAACAGCAACCTGGCAGCCACCATGCCCAGCGACGCCAGTAAATTGTACGGTAAAAATGTGCTCAATTTTTTACAACTCATCCTGGATAAAGACGGGAAACTGCAGCTCAACTGGGAAGACGACCTGGTGAAAGGCTGTTGCATTACCACCGGCGGGGAGATTGTGCACGAACGGGTAAAGTCTCTCGTATCCTGAACAGAAGACCACGATAATAACCAGTTCTTAAAATATTTATACATGAACAAACCGCCACGAAGTTTTACAAAGGCTTGACCGTGGCTGCTGTTATTTAAGAGGACAACTAAAAGAATATCATTTATGCTGACATGGATAAGCGAACACCAGGACATGATCTACATTGTGATCCTAATGATTTTTGTAGGAATTGAAGTCATTGGCCGGGTACCCAGTGTACTGCATACTCCTTTAATGAGTGGCGCCAATGCCATACATGGTGTAGTCATTATCGGCGCAATCATTGTAATGGGTAAAGCAGAAAGCGACAATTACCTGGCGCTGGTGCTTGGTTTTTTAGCGGTCATTCTGGGCACATTGAATGTCGTAGGCGGATTTGTGGTGACCGACCGGATGCTCGAAATGTTTCGTTCAAAGAAGAAACCCAATTCGAAATCATAGCACCAGAATATGATTACTGCCAAAAGATGTTGAACTAGATGATTCAGGAATTAGAACCACTGATTTATGGAACTTAATATACTTACACTCTGTTATCTGATCGGCTCAGTAACTTTCATTATCGGATTAAAAATGCTTTCCAACCCGGCTACGGCAAGAAAGGGGAACCTGGTTGCTGCAACAGGTATGAGCATTGCTATCATCGGAACCATTTTTTTATACAAAGATGAAAACGGTAATACCCTTCATAACTACGGGTGGATATTTGGCGGCATTCTGATAGGTGCCATTATCGGTACACTGGCTGCAAAAAAAGTGAAAATGACGGCCATGCCGGAAATGGTGAGCATGTTCAATGGAATGGGCGGTGCTTGTGCGGCATTAATTTCTATCGTAGAGTTCAATCACTTGATGAGAGAAAGTAACGCAGTAACGACGAGCCCTTTAATACCCACTGGCGAATTACTAATAATTCTCCTGGGTTTAATCATTGGTTCCGTTTCATTCGCGGGTAGTATCATAGCCTGGGGAAAATTAAACGGCCGCATCAAAGATTTTTCGTTCAGGGGTCAGCACCTGTTTAACATTGGTTTATTACTGGTGGTATTTGCACTCGCCGCGTATGTAATTGGCTGGCTGCCGACTAATGCAATGCTGCTCTTTTTTGTCATTTTTGCGCTAGCGCTTTTGTACGGCATTTTCTTTGTCATGCCGATCGGTGGCGCCGATATGCCGGTCGTTATTTCTTTACTGAATTCATTTACCGGCGTAGCTGCAGCCTGCGGTGGCTTCCTTTACAGTAATAAAGTAATGCTCACCGGCGGTATATTGGTAGGCGCTGCCGGTACCTTGCTCACCATCCTTATGTGCAAGGCCATGAACCGCTCACTTAAAAATGTACTCATCGGTTCATTTGGCACGACGGCTATTGCCGCAGGTAAAAAAGAACAGGGAGCTTATAAAGAAATTTCACTGAGTGATGCCGCCATGGTAATGGCCTACGCCAACAAGGTTATGATCGTTCCGGGTTATGGACTGGCTGTTGCCCAGGCACAGCATGCCTGCCATGAACTGGAAAAATTGCTGGAAAGCAAAGGCGTGGAAGTGAAATATGCCATCCATCCGGTAGCAGGCAGAATGCCTGGTCATATGAATGTACTGCTGGCAGAAGCTGATGTATCTTATGATAAGCTGCTGGAAATGGAACAGGCAAATGATGAGTTTCCCACAACGGACGTAGTATTGGTGCTTGGCGCCAATGACGTGGTCAATCCTGCCGCAAAAACAGATCCGGCCTCTCCTATTTATGGTATGCCAATACTTGATGTGGAACTGGCAAAGTCTGTTATTGTGAACAAACGCAGTATGAAACCGGGTTATGCAGGCATAGAAAACGACCTGTTTTTCCAGCCCAAAACATCCATGCTTTTCGGTGATGCCAAAAAGGTACTACAGGACCTGGCCGCTGAAATTAAAAATATTTAGCAATGTTTACAGCCTGATTACAGACGTCAGGCAAGTAGACTTTCTTCAAAATTTTTAAATAAAATTGCTATGAAACGATTATTAACGACCCTTGCTTTTTTCCTGTTCATTGCTTTTACCCAAGCGCAGAAAATTATGGGATTTACCGATACGGATGCATCTTCCCAGCTCAATTGGGAAAAACAATTCGATGCACAACTGAATGCCAGTAACCTGGATAACTGGATGCAGTTTCTCACGTCACATCCGCATCACGTCGGCAGCCAGCAGGATAAGGCAAATGCCGAATATATTGCCAACCTGTTTAAAGAATGGGGCTACGAAACAGAAATCGTCAGCTATAATGTGTTATTCCCCACACCCAAAACCAGGCAACTGGAATTACTGGGCAGCAAGCCATTTAAAGCCAGGCTGGATGAACCTGTTTTGAAAGAAGACAGAACCTCCGGCCAGAAAGCCGAACAACTCCCACCCTACAATGCTTATTCGGCGGATGGTGATGTAACAGCTCAACTGGTATTTGTCAACCGCGGCGTGCCTGCCGACTATGAAGAACTGGCACGTATGGGTATTGATGTAAAAGGAAAAATTGTTATTGCGAAATATGGCGGCTCCTGGAGAGGGATAAAACCCAAAGTGGCTGCGGAACATGGCGCGATCGGTTGTATAATTTATTCAGACCCTGCCGATGACGGTTATGCGCAGGGAGATGCTTATCCCGAAGGACCTTACCGACCCGAAAATGGCGCCCAGCGCGGATCGGTCATGGATATGCCTGTTTATCCCGGTGACCCGCTGACGCCTGACGTTGGAGCTACGAAAGATGCCAAACGCTTAAGTATCCAGGAGGCTGCCACCATCATGAAAATCCCGGTACTCCCGATCTCTTACGCAGATGCATTGCCGTTATTAAAATCACTTGGCGGCCAGGTGGTACCAGCTTCCTGGCGTGGTGCCTTACCGATTACCTATCACGTAGGCCCCAGCAAAGACAAAGTACACCTGAAACTCGCCTTTAACTGGGATATCAAACCCCTCTACAATGTTATTGCTAAAATGCGCGGAAGCCAATGGCCGGACGAATGGATTATCCGCGGTAATCACCACGACGCCTGGGTAAATGGTGCAGAAGACCCGATCAGCGGCATGGTGTCTGAAATGGAAGAAGCAAGAGCCATTGCAGAGCTTGCGAAAAAAGGATTTCGCCCCAAACGGACACTGGTTTACTGCGCCTGGGATGGCGAAGAACCCGCCTTGCTGGGCTCTACAGAATGGACTGAAGATCACCAGCAGGAACTGAAGCAAAAGGCCGTCGTATATGTAAACACGGATGGAAACAACCGTGGATTCATTGGTGCAGGCGGATCTCATACGCTGGAACCATTTTTTAACGAAGTTATTGACCAGGTTACCGATCCGGAAACGGGGGTTTCAGTGAAAGAGCGCCGTTATGCAAAATCGATGGCTGATGCCGACCTTGCAGGCCGTGAAAAATTATGGGGAAATAAAAATCTGAAACTTGAAGCACTGGGCGCCGGAAGCGACTGGAGCGGCTTTCTGCAACATCTTGGTATAGCTTCCTTAAATATCGGATTTGGCGGCGAAGGCAACGGTGGACAGTATCACTCCGTTTATGATTCGTATGACTATTTTACCCGTTTCATTGACCCCGGATTTCAATATGGTATCACTTTGTCCAAAACAACCGGCCGTGTTATGATGCGCTTGGCAAATGCAGATGTATTGCCGCTAAATTTTACCAGCTTTTACAAAACGGTTAATGGATATACCAATGAAGTAAAAGACCTGCTGCAAAAAACGCGTAAACAAACCAGCTTGGAGAACAAAATGATTGCTGATAGCCTGTTTGATTTGGCAAAAGATCCAACGAAAATTTACCACAGCCCAGAACAAAAAGCAATTGTTCCTTACCTCAATTTCAGCAAGCTTGAAAACAACCTTGTTCAATTGGAACAAACCAGCGTTGATTTTGAAAAATTATACGGTAATGCCATGCAGCTTTCACCCGAAAAAAGAACCCAGTTAAATACGATACTTTATACTGCCGAAAGAAACCTGCTCTACGGGCCGGGTTTACCACGAAGAAGTTGGTATAAGCATGAAATTTATGCACCCGGTTATTACACAGGCTATGGTGTCAAAACATTACCAGGTATCCGCGAAGCTATCGAACAGCGCAACTGGGAGGAAGCACAGCAAAATATCGACATCGTTGCCAGCACGTTGCAATCGTACACCGAGCAAATAAAAAAAGCAATTGCCTTGTTGGAGTAAAGTTGCCATTCATCATTCAAAATAAAATGGCGAATCATAACCCGTGGTTGATTTACCTGAAAAATTTATAAGATCGTTAACCGGGCTCGCCGGCTACGACGAAGACGCTTTTCGAAAAGTGCATTCGCCCGGCGAACCGGCTACATCTATCAGGATTAACCTGCAAAAACCCCTGACCAGTGCGAAGTTGGCTGAAAGAGGCGCTTCTGAAAAAATCCCCTGGACTAACACGGGTTATTATTTAAGCAACCGCCCTTCATTCACCTTTGATCCGTTATTTCATGCAGGATGCTATTATGTGCAGGAAGCTTCGAGTATGTTTCTTGAACAAGCAGTCAGGCAAACAACGGATATGAGCAAGCCGCTTCGTGTGCTTGACCTTTGTGCAGCCCCCGGGGGAAAATCCACACATCTTCTGTCGCTTTTACCCAGCAACAGCCTGCTGGTAAGTAATGAAGTTATCAGGTCGAGGAGTACAATTTTACGGGATAATATTATTAAATGGGGATATGAAAATGTAATTGTCACGAGCAATGATCCAAAAGATTTTGCTGCGCTGGAAAATTATTTTGATGTTTTGTTAGTAGATGCACCCTGTAGTGGCAGCGGATTGTTTCGGAAAGATGCTGCTGCTATTGAAGAGTGGAGTGAACACAACGTGGAGCTTTGTTGCCAGCGGCAGCAGCGAATATTGGCCGATGCCTGGCCCTGCCTGAAAAAAAATGGCATTTTAATTTATGCCACCTGCTCCTACTCAAAACAGGAAGATGAAGATATACTTGACTGGATACAACAAAATTTTGTTGTTGATAATGTCTTCTTGCATATCAGTAACGACTGGGGAATCACAGCCAGCAGAACTGCGACCGGACAGGAAGGCTACCGCTTTTGGCCAGATAAAGTAAAAGGAGAAGGGTTCTTTTTAGCAGCGTTCCGCAAAACAGAAGGTGATCATAATTATACTAAAAAAATAAAAAACACAGCCTCGTATCTCCCCAAAAAAGATGCAGCCATTCTCGATAAGTGGATTGCCTCTGCAGGGCATCGATATTTCGTAAACCGTGATGAAGTTTATATTTTACAGGAAACATTTATCCCCGATTATAACATATTATCATCACAGCTCCGCATAATTTATTCCGGAATACAGGCAGGCACGCTTATAAAAGAAAAGCTGCTGCCGGCTCATGCCCTGGCCATGAGTAATTTACTGATCCCGGCAATCGCTTCACTTGCAGTAACCCGCGAGCAAGCAGTTTTGTATTTACAGAAAAAAGATATGAACATTGCATCACCAGCAAATGGATGGCAACTGGTACATTTTCATAACCACCCGCTCGGCTGGATCAATGCTTTGCCGAACCGCATCAACAATTACTACCCGAAAGAATTACGAATACTTAAAGACAGTTTACCCGGCGCCATCAATTAAAAAATCCACATCTTTGCAATTCAAACTTTGTGCTCATGCAAAAGACATTATTAACGTTTCTCGCTTTTATAGTGTTTACAAAAATGACCATTGCCCAGCAAGATGATTTTGTATTACATGCAGGCAGCAAGGGTCTTTACATCGTTCATAAAGTTGTTCCAAAAGAAAACTTCTACTCCATTGGTCGTTTGTTCAATGTTCATCCAAAACATATTGCCGGTTTTAACAATCTCGATATGTCTAAGGGCCTTAATATCGGGCAACTGATAAACATTCCACTTACGGACACGAATTTTAGTCGCTCAGCAGAAACAGGTACTGCTATTTATTATAAAACAGTTGCCGGCGATGATCTTTATAAACTCAGCAGCAGGTATAACATTCCGGCAGGCAATATTCGAAAATGGAATCATCTCCCATCAGACAAACTCAGTGCTGGATTAAGATTAGTAATGGGCCACCTGGTTCACCCAGGTGAGCAGCAAGCTACGGTCTCTGATCCCAAAATCCAGGTAGAAAAAAACATAACTACAGCATCAACCAATACTGCAGATAAGAATCAAAGCCAGGCAGAAGAAAAAACAACAAGTGCTGCAGCAAATGAAAAGATCGAAACGAAAGATGCACTACCTGCCCAGCCTGAAACTGCCAAAAAGGAGGAACCAGTAAAACCGCAACAGCAACCTGTTCGTCAGCCAGTCCAGCAAACCACCCTGGAAGGTACCGGTTATTTTAAAGCCTATTTCGCTCAGCAAATAAAAACAATCCCTCAGACAAAAGAAGAAACCGTCACCGCCGGAATTTTTAAAACCACCAGCGGTTGGAATGATGAAAAATATTATGCACTGATTGATAATGTGCAACCCGGCACCATTATTAAAATCAGCAATCCCATAAACGGGAAAATTGTATATGCTAAAGTGCTGGGAGAAATGAGTGGCATACGTCAAAACCAGGGACTCACCATCAGGATCAGTAATGCAGCCGCTGCTGCACTTAGTATTACAGAAGAGGACAAGTTTATTGTGCAAATAAATTACTGATAACAGTTACCGCTAGTTTATCATTCAGTAAACCGGTAGCCGCGGAGGAATTCTTGGACAGGCATTCGTTTCTTACCCTCTAACTGTATATCAAGAGCATTTACGTAACCATTAGCACAGGCAAATTTGAGGTATGTTTTTCCGTCCGTATCATAAGCACCCGGATGTATTGACGGGGTAACAATTTCTTTTTCTGTCCTGTAAATCTTTAAGGTCTTCCCATTCAAACTTGTAAAAGCTCCCGGAAATGGTGAAAGACCACGTATAAGATTATGCACCTCTTCGGCCGTTCTTGTGAAATCAATTTTACAGGTATCCGTAAAAATCTTAGGGGCATGTTTTATCGTACTATTATTAGTGTTTTGCGGACTTTCTTTTAAAGTGCCTTTCGCAATTCCCCGTACTGTTTTCACCAGCAGTTGAGCTCCGATTTCTTTCATTTTCTCATGTACTTCGCCGGCCGTTTCGTTTTCACCAATGGGAAATTTTTCCTGTAACAAAATATTACCGGTATCAATTTCATGCTGAAGCTTAAAAGTCGTAACGCCTGTTTCTTTTTCGCCATTGATGATGGCCCAGTTGATCGGGGCAGCACCCCGGTACTGAGGCAGCAAACTGCCATGCAGGTTGATGGTGCCAAGGCGTGGCATATTCCATACCACTTCTGGCAACATACGAAAAGCAACAACCACTTGCAGATCGGCATGCAGTGAGGCCAGTTCATCAATAAATGCAGGATTTTGTAATTTTTCTGGTTGTAAAATTTTCAGGCGATGTTCAACAGCGTACTTCTTAACGGCACTTTCTTGCAGCTTCATACCTCGTCCGGCGGGCTTATCAGGTGCTGTAATCACACCCACAATATTG
>DASTSN010000065.1:0-18774 GCA_035760665.1 Chitinophagaceae bacterium
CCTGTACGCCGTCGGCATTTAATGAAATGATATAGACCACAAGCAGGGCGATCAGAGCAGAAAGGCCACCGATCCACGCAAGAATCACCGGCTGAAACAGATTGATTTTTTGTTTAAAAGAAACAATCGTCATGGCGGCGACCGTAGCTACAAATGTTACAATCATACAGGGCACAAAGATATCAGTAGGGTTATGCGCTTTCAATGCAGCTCTTGCAGCGATGATCGTTACTGGTATAAGGGTCAGACCGGAAGCATGCAGGCACAAAAACATAATCTGTGAATTAGAAGCCCGGTCTTTATGCGGGTTTATCTCCTGCAGACTTTCCATAGCTTTTATGGCGAAGGGTGTGGCAGCATTATCAAGGTTAAGTAAATTGGCCGAAAAGTTCATAATCATATGCCCCATGGCCGGATGCCCTTTTGGAATCTCCGGAAACACTCTCGAAAAAAATGGACCGACGATTCTTGACAGAAGCCGGATACCTCCGGCTTGTTCTGCTATATTTAAAAACCCCATGAACAATGCCAGGATGCCAATAAGCCCGATACTGATACTGACAGCACTTTTGCAGGTTTCAATAATACCATCTGCTTTTTTGGAAAACCTTTTTTGAACAGACCGGTAGGTAAAAACCTTTATGGATGGCTGAATGGCTGTGAGCTGTGAAACTGAATCCGGGTGATGATCATCGGTTAAAAGTACAGTTGCTTTTTGTAGCGAATCAACCGCGTAATAACCATACCCATTCATGTAATTGATGAAGGCCTCGCGGGATTTGAAGCCGCTATTTTCGGGGGAACCGATCAGCTGACAGTATACTGAATCATAGGGATCATCGGCCCTGCCAATAACCATGCGGCTGAAAACAGCCTCATCGCCCGCAAACATCCATTTGCAGGCAGCTACCAATACTGCCACAATGATAAATGCCGACCATATTCTGCTAAGCGCCATGAAGTAAATTTTCTTTTCCGGTGAAAGTAAATCAAAAAATGTTTACCGGCCAACTGAAAACTGCCTGGCAGGCTCAACAAAAAACGCCCCCGAAAATTTCGGGGGCGTACTACGCATGAAACAATATTAACTAAACTCAAAATCCTGGTTTACTTAACTTCTTCGTATGGTACATCCTGAACATTGTCTGCTCCTGTACCGCCAGTTTCTGTTCCCTGTGCCTGCTGCTGACCGCCGGCATTGCCATTGGCCTGCTCACCTGCGGCACTTTGTGCATTATAAATGTCCTGGCTGGCTGCTGTCCACGAAGCATTCAGTTCATTCATAGCTGTATCAATAGCAGCTGCATCCTGTGCCTTGTGAGCATCCTTCAGTTTTGCAAGTGCAGTTTCAATAGCGGCTTTCTTATCAGCCGGAATTTTATCACCGTATTCCTTCACTTGTTTTTCGGTCTGGAATATCAGGCTGTCTGCAGCATTTAGTTTATCAATTTTTTCGCGGGCTGCTTTATCGGCGGCTTCATTAGCACGGGCTTCAGCTTTCATTTTTTCCACTTCTTCTTTGCTCAAACCACTTCCGGCTTCGATATGAATTTTCTGTTCTTTACCGGTGCCTTTGTCTTTCGCTGTTACATGCAGGATGCCGTTGGCATCAATATCAAAAATCACTTCGATTTGAGGTACACCGCGTGGAGCCGGCGGAATGCCATCCAGGTTAAAAATACCGAGGCTTTTGTTGTCTTTCGACATGGGCCGCTCGCCCTGCAATACATGTATCTGCACACCCGGCTGGTTATCTGCCGCGGTGGAGAACACTTCCGATTTTTTTGTAGGGATCGTTGTGTTGGAAGGAATGAGCGTTGTCATTACACCGCCCAGCGTTTCGATACCCAGCGAAAGGGGTGTTACATCCAGCAACAGCACATCTTTTACTTCACCGGTCAGCACAGCTCCCTGCACACAGGCGCCAATTGCAACGGCTTCATCCGGGTTTACACTCTTGTTGGGTTTTTTTCCAAAAAACTTCTCTACAATCTCTTGTACTTTGGGAATACGTGTAGAACCACCCACCAAAATCACTTCATCAATTTGAGAGGCATTCATGCCTGCATCTTTGAGGGCCTGCTCACAGGGTTTCAGACACCTCGCGAACAGGTTGTCTGAAAGTTGCTCAAACTTTGCCTTGCTCAGTTTTTTAACCAGGTGTTTGGGTACACCGTCAACAGCCGTGATATAAGGCAGGTTAATTTCTGTTTCTGTTGATGAACTCAATTCGATTTTGGCTTTTTCTGCAGCCTCCTTCAGGCGTTGTAATGCCATCGGGTCTTTTCGAAGATCAATGGCTTCATCTTTTTTAAATTCCTCGGCCAGCCAGTCCATAATCACTTTATCAAAATCGTCACCTCCCAGGTGCGTATCACCATTGGTGGATTTTACTTCAAACACGCCATCGCCCAATTCGAGAATGGAAATATCAAAAGTACCACCACCAAGGTCAAACACAGCCACTTTCTGGTCTTTATGTTTTTTATCCAACCCGTAAGCCAGTGCGGCAGCAGTTGGCTCATTGATGATGCGGCGCACGTTCAGGCCTGCAATTTCGCCGGCTTCTTTTGTGGCCTGACGCTGTGCGTCGTTAAAGTAAGCGGGCACCGTGATCACGGCTTCGTTTACTTCCTGCCCCAGGTAATCTTCAGCCGTTTTCTTCATTTTCTGAAGAATCATGGCGCTAATTTCCTGGGGTGTGTACAGGCGGCCATCTATGTCAATACGTACGGTATTATTGTCACCTTTTGCCACTTTATAACTCCAGTGGCTGATTTCTTCTGTTACTTCGTCAAAACGACGGCCCATAAAACGCTTCACACTCATGATGGTGTTATGCGGGTTAGTGATAGCCTGGCGTTTTGCCGGATCACCCACTTTACGTTCGCCGTTTTTCAAAAAAGCCACTACCGACGGGGTTGTACGGCGGCCCTCGTCGTTGGCAATAACAACCGGTTCGTTACCTTCCATGACGGCAACGCAGCTATTGGTTGTACCCAGATCGATTCCAATTATTTTTCCCATATTTATATTTCTCCTTTTTGAAACCCAGTTCGGGCATCAGCTTTTGTCTTCAATGATTATGCCGCCACTGACAAAAATGAAAAAATGGCAGATAATCCATTTTCTACTGACCCTGACCGGTTTATGTTTCAGCAATACAGGCCATTACTGGCAGAAAATCTGCAGGCAATTCAGAACTTGAGATCAGCAGCAACAATGATCAACTTGATTTTTAACTGTCCGGTAGCTATTCAAAAAATTTAAACATTCGTCAAAACCACCTTTTATTACCCCTTATTACGGCATTATTGGGGTAAATTGACTTATATAAAAAGCAGATCCGGCCGGACAGATGAAAACTTTTATTACAATATATGGTAGGTAATAGAAAATCCGGGAGGCAGCAAACTAATCGCTGCCTCCCGGAATCACTGGTAATCTCTTCTCGTCTGGTTATTGTTTCACATTAGCTGTAATAAATCCCGCAACATCCTTTTTAAATGCTGCTGCAGAACTGTTGTGCACATACATCATGTGACCAGCCTCGTAGTATTTTAAAATGATATTGTTTTGTATACTCTTATCCAAAAACAGGTGATCCATTGTAAACTCAGTAGCATAAAAAGGTGTTGCCAGGTCATACATGCCGTTTAAGACCATCACTTTCATATGCGGGTTATGCGTTAAGGCCATTTTCAGGTCGGGAGCGGTGTTAGGTGTGGCAGCGTCACCAAACAACCCATTGCTGGCGTTGTGCTTCCAGTCCCAGTGAAAGCCGGGTAACTCGTATGCGCTGGTATTGTATGTTTCCTCTTTACTTACTTTTAAGTCGGTATAGTAGTAATTTAAAAAAGCACTGATATATGCGGGGCTGATGGCGTCGCTTTGCGGATCCCTGTAAGCATTTTCTGCCAGCGGGTTATCGGCAATGGCTTTATAACGGGCATCAAGCCGGCCTACAATCTGGTTGCTGTCCCTGAGCAACTCCTGCGAAAATTGTGGTTGTGTGAGGCGCAGATCTGCTTTGTTCCAATAGGCTTTGCTGATACCGGTCAGTGCTTCAAGCTGGTTCAGCACGTTTTCTTTTTCGGCTGCAGGTAATTTTTCTCCTTTCATCAATGCAGCTGCATAAGGGCCGGCAGCAAATGCACGTGCCTGGTCTACGAAAGATTGCAGATTGGCAGGATTGCCTGGCACTTTGTGATGATACCAGGCCGTGGCAGCATACGTGGGCAGGTTTACGATGTAGGAAAGATCATCACCAGGCAAAAACGCAAGTGTGCGAATATCCAGTACAGACGATACAAGCACAATCCCGTTGACCGAAATACCTAACTGATCCTGGAGGTAGTTAGCCACACCGGCAGAGCGGAAAGTACCATAACTCTCCCCCAGCAAATATTTAGGCGAGTTAAAGCGGTCATTTTGCAAAATATAAGCCTTAATGAATGAACTCACCGAAGAGATATCGCCATCCACCTGCCAGAAGTCTTCATTTTTCCCTTTGCCCACCGCGCGGCTGAGACCTGTGCCGACCGGATCAATTAGTACAATATCCGACACATCGAGAATAGAATTATTGTTATCCTCCACTTTGTAGGGCGCTGGTCCATTATAATACGGATCGTCGATCACAATTCTGCGCGGGCCGATAACGCCTAAATGTAACCACATCGAAGAAGAACCAGGCCCGCCGTTGTAGGCAAATGTCAGGGGGCGTTTACTCATATCCGTTTCGCCATCTTTTACATAGGCAGTGTAGCCAAACCGGGCTATGGGTTCATCTTTACTGTTTTTCAGTATAATGGTACCAACAGTCGCGGTATAACTGATCTGTTTATTATCAATCCGCACGCTGTGCTTGCTGGTGTACGTTACAGGAACCAGGTTTTTTAAACTGTCTTTTTGTGCAAAAACGGTAGTCATTTGCAGGATCATAAAACCTGCAAGCAGCAAACAATATTTTTTCATGTGATGCTTTTAAATTAAAGTAAGAAAATTTCAGTGCCCTAAAGTTGCAAAGTTAAAGATAGGGATATTTGATTCACCGGAGAAAGGTCAGACATCCGTAAAAGAAATACATTGCAAGCATTTAAAGTTTAAAGAATAGTTTTTACACATAATAAACTTTCTAAACGTACATCAACACTTTAATACAGCCATGAAGGTTTTATTTATAAAACAAAGTACCCGTCAAATTGAAAAAAATATTTCATAAGCAACACCCGGTCCAGGTAAAAACAGGCTAAATCAATCCAATTTTACTTTTTCCATCTTTGGCGCCAGCAGGTGCATTACCAGCCAGGCTACCAGGTAGGCACACCCGCAGATAATGAAGAGGATATTATAGCCGCTGTTGATTTGACCGGTCACTTTATAATGATCCAATAAAACACCGACCAGCAGCGGGAACAAAATGCCGCCAAGAGAACCCGCCATACCTGCAATGCCAATCACTGAACTTACGGCTGTCTTCGGAAACATATCCGAGGCCGTTGTGTACATATTGGCCGACCATGCCTGGTGTGCAGCAGCTGCCAGGCTAATCACCCCTACCACACCCCATATACCCGGGATATAACGGGCAAACATGACCGGCACTACGCATATGGCAAACAGCAGCATGGCTGTTTTTCTTGCCCTGTACACTTTCCAACCCTTTTTAATGAAGTAAGACGATAACCAGCCCCCGCCAATGCTGCCTATTGTAGTAGCCATATAAACGATGATTAATGGCAATCCAATGTTTTTTAAATCAAGCGAAAAGGTAGTGGAAAAATAAGAGGGCAACCAAAACAAGAAAAACCACCAGATCGGGTCAGTCAAAAATTTGCCGAAGAAAACTGCCCAGGTTTGTTTTACAGAAAACAGTTTACGCCATGAAATGTCCACGGCTGTGTACTGCGTTGTTTCATCCACATCGCTGTGAATAAAATCAAATTCATTTTTTGACAGCCGTTTTTGTTTTGCCGGCACTTCAAAAAAAATCCACCAGCAGATCAGCCAGAGAAACCCAATGGCACCCGTCCAGATGAAGGCCTGCTGCCAGCCATAGGTAACTGCCAGCCAGGGAACAACAGCTGGCGCCGCCACTGCGCCGATATTGGCCCCGGAGTTAAAAATACCCGTGGCAAAAGCCCGTTCTTTTTTGGGAAACCACTCAGTTACGGCTTTTACCGCCGCAGGAAAATTGCCCGATTCACCAAGCCCCAATAGTGCTCGTACAGCACCGAATCCTAATGTAGATTTCGCCAGGGCATGGGCGATGGAGGCGATACTCCAGATCACTATCGATAATGCATATCCTTTTTTCGTTCCAACCCTGTCAATAAAACGGCCAAACAATAATAAGCCAAGGGCATAGGTGGCGGAGAAAGCCATGACGATGTAGCTATAGTCTTTCTCTGACCAGCTGAATGTTTTTTCAAGCGTAGGTTTCAGCAGGCCAATAACCTGCCGGTCAAGGTAATTAATCGTGGTGGCAAAAAAAAGAAGGCAAACGATTGTCCAGCGATAGTTATTTTTTAACTGTAGTGACATTTGTGCAGGCAAAAAATGTATTTAAAAATCAAAATATGCTTTGGCATTTTCATAACAAATCTGCCTGATAATTCCGCCAATCCATTGCTCATCGTTTGGCAGCAGCCCGTTTGCCATCTCCCGACCAAAAAGATTGCAAAGTATCCGCCTAAAATAATCATGACGCGAATATGAAAGGAAACTTCTTGAATCCGTCGTCATGCCAATAAAGGTGCTGATAACACCCATTTCTGACAGGGCGTTCATTTGTTTTTCAATCCCCCCTTTTTGGTCGAGGAACCACCAGCCTGGTCCGTATTGGATTTTCCCCTTGCAGGTTCCGTCATTAAAATTACCCGCCATGGTCGCAAACACTTCATTCAGACCCGGATGCAGATTATACAGGATTGTTTTAGCGAGTTTATCCTGTCCATTAAGATGATCAAAAAAAGCGGCCATTCTTTCTGCCTGCAAATGGTCGCCAATACTGTCCGTACCCGCATCGGCACCCAGCAGCGAAAATAAGCGGGTATTCAGGTTGCGCATCGCGCCCAGATGAAACTGCTGCACCCAGCCGCGGGCATGATACATTTTACAAAGCTCTGCCAGTATAAAACCTGCAAATTGTTGCGGCCAGGAAGTATCTGAAATATGTTTATGTGCAAGGTATTTTTCAAAATTAGTGTCCAGTTCTTTGCTGCGCCGTGCAGGTAAAGGCATTTGCAGCAAACCGTGATCCGCTACGCGGCAGCCATGCTGATGAAAATAATCAACCCGCTTTTGAAGTGCCTCGAGCAGAGACTCAATGTCTTTGATCTCAGTATTGCTGACAAAGGTTAGCCGCTCAATATATGGATGATGCTGTTCAGGCGAATGCACCTGAAACACTTTATCAGGCCTGAAAGAAGGTACCATCTTGAATGGAAGCGATTGTACAGCCAGGTGTTGATGTGCTTGTAAATCGTCGCACGGATCATCAGTAGTGCCCACCACTTCCACCTTAAAATGCCGTAATAATCCCTGGGTTGAAAAACCATCCTGCTGTAATAATTCGTTACAGGCTTTATAAATTTTCCCCGCCGTTGCTGCAGTCAGGTATTCATCTATACCAAAAGGATCATGCAGTTCCATTTGCGACCAATGAAACAAGGGATTCCGGATCAATTGTGGCAGTGCCGCTGCCCAGCAGTTAAATTTTTCTTCATCGCCAGCAGTGCCGGTAATACAATGTTCGTCAATTCCCAATGCCCGCATGGCCCGCCATTTATAATGATCATCCTTCAGCCATATTTCCGTGATAGTGCTGAATTTTTTATTACCGGCAATGGCAGAAGCCGACAAATGATTATGGTAATCTATAATGGGTAAATTTTTTGCATAGTCATGATAGAGCAATTTTGCAGGCTCTGACTGCAACAGAAAGTCATCCCCGATGAAGGAAGAATGGTGTCCTTTTGTAAGATGAACGGAGGATTTGTAATTCATGCTAAACTTTTTAAATCGTTTTATGCATATAATGTATTGACAATGCCCAGTTCCAGTCCACGCAACTCGGCTAATCCGCGCAGCCGGCCGATTGCACTGTAGCCAGGATTTGTTTTTTTATTCAAATCATCCAGCATCTGATGACCATGATCAGGCCGCACAGGGATCGTCCGTTTTCGCTTTTGTAAAAGTTCTGCAATAGTTTTTACCACTTCGTACATATTGGTATCCCCTTCTAAATGATTGGCTTCAAAAAAATTTCCCTCCTCATCGCGCAGCGTATTGCGCAGGTGAAAAAAATGAATGCGGTCACCCAACCGTCTGATCATTCCTGGCAGATCATTATCCGGCCGCACACCAAACGATCCTGTGCAAAAACACAGGCCATTTGACGGGGAAGGCACTGCTTTTGCCAGCCAGCCGATATCTGCTTCTGTACTAACCACCCGCGGCAAACCAAAAATCGGGAAAGGCGGATCATCGGGATGAAGCGCCAGTTTTATACCAGCCTGTTCTGCAACCGGGCAAACTTGTTGCAGGAAGGTCACAAGGTTTGAACGGAGTGTTTCGGTATTAATATTACGGTAGGTATCCAAAGCTGCCTGGAATTGATCCAGTGTAAAACTTTCTTCGCTGCCGGGAAGACCGGCGATGATTGTCTGTTGCAGCCGTAGTTTTTCGTCGGCGGTCATTGATTGAAAAAGTCGTTCCCCTCCTACCAGCTGATTAGTGGTATATTCCTTTTCAGCGCCCGGTCGTTTCAATATAAAAACATCGAAGGCCACCAGTGCTGCCATCTCAAACCGGAGGGCCTTTGAACCGTCGTCGAGTAAATAACTTAAATCCGTTCTCGTCCAGTCAAGCACCGGCATAAAGTTGTAGGTAACAATATTGATTCCACAAGCAGCAAGATGCCGAAGGCTGTCCTTGTAATTTTCAAGCAGCTGTGCGTAATTGCCGCTTCTTGTTTTTATCTGCTCGTGTACCGGCAAACTCTCCACCACATTCCATTTCAAACCGGCCTGTTCAATGAATTGTTTTCTTTTATCAATCTCCTCTTTCGTCCACACTTCTCCATTGGCAATATGATGCAAAGCGGTGACCACTCCGGTGCATCCAGCCTGCCGGATGTCGCTGAGACTGACCGGATCTGAAGGTCCAAACCAGCGCATCGTTTGTTCCATCCTGAAAATCTTATTTTGCATAATTTACCTAGTAAGTTTTGCTGTCGGCTTCCCATTCCCGGTTACACGTCGCTTATACACCGCTGTTACTTGTAAAACCGCCATCTACATCCAGTATTGTGCCCGTTACAAAAGCAGATGCGTCGCTAAGCAGGTAAATTAAGGCCCCGCTTAAATCGTCAGGTTGACCAAATTTTTTGTACGGCGTCATGTGCAGAATTGCTTCAGACCGTTTGGTGTAGCGGCCATCGGGTGTTGTTAGTAAGGTCCTGTTTTGTTCTGTAATAAAAAAACCGGGTGCAATGGCATTCATTCGTATTTTATCACCGTAACGATTTGCCAGTTCCACAGCAAACCACCGGGTGAAACTATCCACGGCAGCCTTAGCAAGACTATATCCCATGACGCGGGTAATAGCCCGTTTTGCCGTCATCGATGAAATATTCACAATACTGCCGCCACCAGCCTGTGCAATCGCTTCTCCAAATATTAGTGTAGGTATTACTGTGCCCCACAGGTTCAGTTCCATGGCTTTTTTCATGCCGTCTATCTTCATAGAAAAAATTCCTGCACCGGGCTCCAAAATACCTTCAGGAATATTGCCGCCGGCGCCATTTACAAGTCCATCTATTTTACCAAATGTATCAAGGATTAGTTTTCTTGCTAACCTTACAGCGGATTCATCCGTTACATCAGCTGCAACGGCCAGGGCTTTACCTCCTGATTGATTGATCTTTTCAGCCCGTTGCTGTCCTTTGCCCAGGCTGCGCGGACTGCCCAAAATAACCACCGCACCGCCGGCCGCTGCAATTGCCCGGATAAAAGCCTCGCCCAGTACACCTGTGCCACCGGTAACTACAATTACTTTTCCTGCCAGTGAAAATTGATCCATGTTTTACTCATTTGCTGATTAAATGTACCAAATGACGCTTATGTTAAGAAAAAAGAGCTACCCTTTTCGAGCAGCTCTTGTTATGACTCAACTTGTTTAAAGCCCCAGCTACCTGGTAATTTTGAACGTAACCGCATAATTCCCTGCCGGTTTTCCCGAAAGCCCGGAGGGTATTTTCAACACAATTCCCTGTTCACCAGGCACCCACTTGATTTTTGTTTTCGGCGCATCCAGCAGTACAATCCTGCTTTTTTTGTCAAGAGAAATATTTTTGAGCGTAATTGTTGAGGGTAGTATCACTTCATTATCCTGGTCACTTAATACATGCACATACACCGTTTGTTTGTCTTTCGATTGCAGGTAAATGATATTACCCTCTTCGTAGGGGGCTAGCGGTATAGTATTATATACAGCCTCGTTATGCACTTTCATCCAGTCGCCAATTTCCTTTAAACGGCTGTAAGCCGTATCACTCCAGTCACCCTGGGGAGAAGGACCGATGTTGAGCAAAAAATTGCCGCCACGGGAAATAATTTTCAGCAGCATGTGGATGACTTGATTGGTGGGTTTGTAGTGATCGTTGGGTACATAGCTCCACGAGTTACCCATGGTAATACAGGATTCCCAGGGATAATCAAGCGCCGTGGCAGGGATGGTTTGTTCCGGGGTTACATAATTTTCGTATTCCCCACTGACGGTTCTGTCCACCACCAGCAACCCCGGCTGGTGAGTACGTGCCATCTTAGCAATACGCGGCATGTCAATGTCCTGGTCATATTTAATGCCTCTCTGCCATTCCACCGATGGATCGATGGTTTTATGCGGCCGCACCCAGCCGCCATCGAGCCAAAGAATATCCATTTTCCCGTAACCTGTCATCAGTTCTTCAATTTGCTTGTAGGTATAATTTTTAAAATCATTCCAGCGGTCGGGGTATTTTTTAGGATCGTAATTTACATTCCGGTCTTTGGGTGGAAAATAGGGCCACCAGTAATACGGGCAATGCCAGTCGGGCTTGGAAAAATAAGCGCCGATCATGAACCCATCTTTGCGGAAAGCATCAAATACCTCCTTCGCAATATTCGCTTTGGGATTTTGTGAAAACGGTGTTCTGGGCGATGTGATTTTATAATCCGTTTCTTTGGTATCAAACATGCAAAAACCATCATGATGTTTGGCGGTGAAAACGACGTATTTCATACCGGCCTCTTTTGCAGCGGCTGCCCATTTATCAGGATCAAATTTTGTAGGGTTAAAAGTGGTTTGCAAATTTTCGTATGCTTTCACATAATCAAAATAATTAGCTGCATATGGGCCCCGGCGTTGTGTCCAGCCTTCATCTTCCGGACAAATACTCCAGCTTTCTACAATGCCCCACTCGCTGTAAGTGCCCCAGTGCATCAGGAGGCCAAACTTAATATCCTGCCAGTGCGCAAGCTTTTGCTGTACCAGTGTATCCGATGGCAGGACATAGTTGTCGGAAAAATTATGCTGCTGTGCATGTGCGCCAGCAACAAGTCCTATCATTAAAGCAGCCAAAATTGTTTTCATGTTTCGCAAAATTATGGTGTTAAATAAAGTTCTTTGTTTTGTTATTATAAACTGTTTCAGCCGATCGTTTTACTTACGCACAAGTGTGCGACGCAACAAAAGCCCAATAGCAGCACTACAGTCGGAAACATAGGTATTCTAATGAATATCAATCTGCTGGTCCGTTACATTCCAGCCATATATATTCACGGCTGCTTTTTCGCCGGCAACAGGAGTGTAATCAATCGTAATTTGTTTTTCCTCACCGGGCAATACCGATATATAATTATCACTGTAAAATGCAGGCACAATTCTTTCTTTAGTGGCAGCATTCACCAATGACAGCCTGTTAAAAAAAGCAATGGGACTGTTGCTGGGATTTTGAATTGATACCTCTACTTTTCCCGCTGCTATCATTTTGGCAGTTACATTGACCGGCGCTTTTTTCATTTGCTGCAAACCGGAGTAAGTCCCGGTTGAGTCCGGCAACCAGTATAAGTTATCATCCAGAAGTTTTTTGTTCTCATCCAGCAAGGAAAAATAGAGAAACAGACCTTTGGCTTTCGCCATTCTGTCCACTGCGTTTTTTACCGACAAATATTTTTTGGAACGGGTCGGTCCTATTTCAGAAAACACTTGGGTAAGCAAGGTTTCTTTTCCTGCAAAATCAAAGGCCTTTACCTGCAACATTATATTGTGCCTGGCTGTAAATGTATTGTTGGCTATCATCACCATACCATTTGCCGCATTGTACATTACGTGAAAAGGTTCGCTGCCTTTATGCAAGCCATAGAGACAGGCATTGGGATCAAGATAATAATCATACATCTGCCCGCGCAAGGCTGTCCAGGGGTTTTGTGTTTTCCAGATTATCACACCGGTGTACCACTCCCACATATGCGCACTAAAGCCTTCGATAAGTGCCCGGTACTGATCATAATTTACCAGTTGCGCTTTATCGGCAAATTCTTTGAGCGTAGATGGTTTGCCATAAGTATTGATTGTATTCCCGTAACCAATGTATTTATGATACCGCCACACACAGTCTGCATCCCTGTAATCTTCGGCCGGTATCACCAGATTTTCTTTTGGAATAAACCGTTGCAAAGAAGTATAATCACCCATACCCACGGAACCAACTTCGGAATTGAATGGAAAACTCTGCTGTTCCCAGAAAGTATTGATGTTTTGGATACCATAGGGGCCATCGCCATTCCCGCCAAACGAATTGTACGACATACTGTCGGAGTTGGAATATTCGATCAGATATCTTGTTCCGTCAAGTTGTGGCATAATAGCATCACGTATAGCAACCAGTATGTCTTCGGGAGGTGTTATTTCGTTTCCGCCACACCATAGTGCGAGTGATGGATGATTGCGCAGCATCTTTACCTGGTCAACAACAGACTCTAGAAACAAATGATGATCGTCAGGATATTTTCTTCTGGTCCACTGATCATCTTTCTTCTTTGGATCAAGCCATCGGCCGTTACAGTCGCCGGAGTTCCAAAAATCCTGCATCACCAGGATGCCGTATTTATCGCAGGCGTTATAAAACTCAGGACGCTCTGTAATAGCGCCACCCCATACACGAACCAGGTTTACATTCATATCGCGGTGAAACCGTATTTCAGCATCGTACCGGGCATCAGAAAAACGAAGCATTTCATCTGATATAATCCAGTTACCACCTTTAATAAAAATAGGCTGACCGTTTACTAATACCTCCCGGCTGCGGGTTACGGAATTCCAGCTTGTATTCACTTCACGTATTCCAAATGATACCTGTTCTGCATCGCTGGCTGTGCCTGCATCTGTAATAAACTGTACGGCGATGTTATACAGGTTCTGCGGTCCATAACCATTGGGCCACCAGAGTTTTGGTGCTTTTAAGGTATCATCAGGCAATTGTACGGTCATGTGTGCATTTGGAGCAACTGTAACATCAGCAGACACTTTTTCACCAGCGATCACGTATTGCAATATGCCATGCACTTCTTTACCCGTTGCATTCTGCAATTCGGCAGACACTTTTATAGTGGCGGGAGATTGTTGTGCATCAACCAATCTTTTACCCGGTACCAGTGTTATTACATGTGTGTTTTGTACGTTAACTGCACCTGTTTTTTCAATCGTAACCTTGTCCCAGATTCCCGTATTGCGGTCACGTACCGGCTGAATCCAGTCCCAGCCTGCCACATATTGATGCGAAACATTTTTTGCAATACGGCCATCGCCACCCTGCCCGCCATTGGGATTCCCGACTGGATCAGGCGGATAAACAATCACAGCCAGCCTGTTTTTCCCATTCTTCGCCAGCCACTGCGTAATATTATAGGTTTGCCGCAGGAACATACCGTAAAATCTTTCTGAATTCAGTTTGTGCCCATTCAGAAAAACATCACAGCTGTAATTAATACCACGAAAATGCAGCCATACCTGTTCGTCGGTACCAGGCTTTTTTGCTGTAAAATCATTTACAAACCAGTATGTATAAAACTCGCGGCCGGTGTTGTAAATGTCTGGGATTTTTTCATTGTTCATTCCATAAAATGGATCTGGCACCATTTTGTTATTGAGCATGGTGGCAAGTACCGTACCGGGAACTGTTGCAGGCATGAATCCCCGCAGCTGGAATGAAGGTGCAGAAATTTCTTCACCACTTTCATGTATCGATTTTACGTTAATACATTGCCATCCGCTGTTGAGTTCATATTCCTGCTGCGCCAGCAGCCTGTTACTAAAAAAACAAAGCAATGGTAAAATCAACCCTGTAAATCTCATACTGTCAGTTTTGTGGAAGTATTTATTTATCGATGGTAGTTTTCACTACTGCCCAAGCTGATCTAATTTAAACCTGATCACTTCAATAGCTTCTTTCTGCCGGGAAATAATTACATACATATAACCATCAAAGATGATTGTATGCGGATATCCATACTGCCCACCTTTCCATAATCCCTCCTGCTGCAGCGTATACGGCTGATCAGCGATGATATAATTTTGATTGAATAATTTTCCGTCCTTTGAGAGGGTAAGGACCAGCGGCGTACGTGCATAATGGTGAAACGTATCCGGAATACCCACATAATAATATCGCCCATCGGGTAACCGGCCAAAGTGAAACTTGCTGTCGTTGTCAGTAAAATTTGTTTCGGCAGGTAACGACCAGTGCTCACCGTTATCCTTACTTTCTGTTAGCCAGAGTTTTCCCTTCCATCCTTTACCGGTCACCCGCAGCAGCATGTGCAGTGTCCCGTCATCCGTTTGAAAAAACGATCCCTCGCAGAGCGGCGGTAATTTGTTTATTTCGGCCGGCGAATAAAAAGTAGCGGGGTTATCCTCCCTGTATAAACTATCTGCATAAAAACTGCGCATGGTCCAGCCGCTCAATCCGCGGTAATCATCCGTGAATGGAAATGTAAAATTGCCGCTGATAACAAGACGGCCATCTGCAATTTGTTCAGGGCCATGGTTGGGATTTACCGGCACTTTCATGTCCACTGCCCGGCTCCAATGTTGACCATCAGTAGAAATTTTAGCCCAAAGATGAGTGCCTGTCCTGAACGGAGAATACTCGCCATAATAAGCTACCAGGGTATCATTGAACTGGTGAAAACCCGCTGCCGTTAATACGTTTAGTGAATCATGCCTGAATACAGAAGGTTTTGCTAAAACTGCCGGTACTGACCAGCGAAAAAAATCTTTCGAGGTCGAAAACAGGACTCGCTGTCCTGGCTGATCCTCGTCTTTCATCCCATCACTCCAGATAGCCACAAACATGTTTTTATAATGTGTAATGGATGCGTGATGATTGTAAAACCATGCCGTATCTGGTTGGTAGATAATGACCCGTTCGATAGATAAGTGTACGATATTTTCCTCCGAAGTGTACGTGTTCCTGATCCGGGGTATTTGCGCCATAGCATGCATCACAGGCAGCAGCAACAAATACACAACAAATGAATACAGGTATTTATACATAACAGTACTATCAGGCTGACGTAAATGATTTGAGTATGGCAGGATGTTGGCGGAACAATTTCAGCACCAGTTCTCCAAACAATGTATTTGCCCACGCAAACCATTTACGGGTAAATTTGGAAGCGTCGTCTTTATAAAATGACTCATGCATAAAACCGGTACCGGCATTGGCATATACCAGTATTTTCAGGCAATGCAGCATTTCTTTTTCATCACTGCTTGTTAATGCACGCATCGTGATACTCATGGGCCAGATATACTCCAGGCCCGTATGCGGACTGCCATTCCCCTCGCCTGCCGAACCTGAAAAGTAAAACGGGTTATCCGGGGACAGCAGCATCCTGCGGGTATTCCTGTACACCGCTTTTTTTGAAAACGCATCTCCCAGCAAATACGGTAGTGACAGCAACGACGGCACATTGGCATCATCCATCAAGTTGTAACTGCCAAAACCATTCACTTCATACGCTATGACTTGCCCAAGCGTACCATGCTGAACATACGCATGCTGTTCCAGGGCGGTGCGTATTTCTGTTTGAAGGTTTTCGTAAGGCCGAAAAGGCTTCATATCTGCCTTGATATAGTGAAGAATGGAATACAGCTGATCAATGGAATGAGCCGCAAAAAAATTAGCAGGAACCAGGAACGGGAATATGGTAGCATCATCGCTTGGGCGAAACATTGAACAGATCAATCCGACTGGTTTGACAGGGTAACCATACCCGCTCAACGGCACACCATCTGTTGCCCAACTGGTGCTTCGCTGAAATGTATACGGTCCATTGCCGTGCTTGCGTTGCTGTTCAGTAAATGTTTGCAACACTTTCCGCATGGCTTCAAGCCAGTCAGCATCAAAAGGCGATGTATCGCCTGTAAGTTGCCAGTACCCATGCGCCAGCCGGATAGGATAACAAAGGCTGTCAATTTCCCACTTACGTTCATGAATACCCGGTTTCATCGTGGTGAGGTCAGATTTCCATTCACTTTCTTTCAAAAAATCTTTATAAAAAGCATTGGCGTACGGATCCAGTAAAATGCATTTGGTTTGGCGGTTAATCACACCTTTTACCAGTTGCTGCAACCGGTTATCGGTTTTTATCAGCGAAAGATACGGCCATACCTGCGCAGTACTGTCCCGCAGCCACATTGCATCAATATCACCGGTGATTACATACGTATCAGGCTTGCCGTTAATAATTTCAAAATCCACGGTCGTATCAAGCGTATTGGGGAAACAATTTTCGAATAACCAGGCAAGCTGGGGATCAGTTATTGCTTTTTTCACATTGCGGATAGTTGTTTCCACCGCATCGCTGGTAAACTTTCGATCCGCCAGGGGTGGTCGCCTAGAAGTCCAGTCGTTTGCCGGCGCAGCAAACAAGCCAGCTGGCCTGAAAGCAACAGCCGTACCCAGCAAGCTTGCTTTTTGTAAAAAATCTTTCCTGTTCATGCAATCCGGTTTATTCGTTTTAGGTTAAAGATAACAGCCACCTTTCGTCTTAGCCTATTTAAAAATATTTCCTTTTGCAGAGTAACGGGCAGGGCAGAAATCGAAGGGTAAAATATGCAACAGAATCGTTCATTTTAAACAACTTTCATACTGTACTTTCACGTGTTATGAAACTGCTACATACTTTCCCTTTCGTTTTGCTATTTTTCATGTCCAGGTTTGGCACTGCTGCGCAAACAATGGCGCCCTATAAAAATCCTGCCCTGCCGGTAGAGCAGCGGGTTGCAGATCTCTTATCACGCATGACGCCGGAAGAAAAATTCTGGCAGCTCTTTATGATTCCCGGCGACCTGGACAAAGCGGATTCAACACAGTATAAAAACGGCATCTTTGGTTTCCAGGTGAGTGCCTCCTCCAAAGGTGATGCCGGCGGTCAAATGCTGAATTATGGCACATCGGAAAGCGGGCTGGTACTGGCGCGAAAAATCAACAGCATTCAGCGGTATTTTGTCGAACACACCAGGCTTGGTATTCCCATCATTGCATTTGACGAAGCACTGCATGGACTCGTCCGGGACGGTGCGACCGTTTTTCCCCAATCAATTGCCCTCGCTGCCAGTTTTGATACAGCCCTGATGCGGCAGGTTGCCACAGCCATTGCTACCGAAACAAAAGCAAGGGGCATCCGTGATATTCTTTCTCCCGTCGTCAATATTGCCAGCGATGTGCGGTGGGGCCGAACGGAAGAAACTTATGGAGAAGATCCGTTTCTAGCCGCCGAAATGGGTGTAGCGTTTGTCAGTCCTTTTGAAAAAATGGGAATCATTACCACGCCCAAACATTTTATAGCCAATGTTGGCGATGGCGGCAGAGACAGCTACCCGATCCATTTCAACGAAAGGCTGCTGGATGAAATTTATTTTCCTCCATTTAAAGCCTGCATTGAACGGGGCGGTTCCCGTTCAGTTATGACAGCCTACAATACACTGGAGGGCGTTTCCTGCAGTGCTAACAACTGGCTGCTGATGCAAACACTGAAAAAAAACTGGCATTTCAATGGCTTTGTCATTTCTGATGCAAATGCTGTGGGAGGTGATATTGTGTTGCATCATACTGCCCGCAATTATGGCGAAGCAGGGAAAAATGCAGTAAATAACGGACTGGATGTCATTTTCCAGACAGACTATAACCATCACAAATTATTCATGCCGCCTTTTCTTGATGGCAGCGTGAACCAGCAGCGCATAGACGATGCCGTGGCCAGGGTGCTGCGGGCAAAATTTGAGCTGGGACTTTTTGAACACCCCTATGTAGACGAATCGGGAATCATTGCTTTAACCAAAGCCAACAACCAAAAAACCATTGCAAAACAGGCCGCACTCGAGTCCATTGTGTTGCTGAAAAATGAAAAGCAGGTTTTACCATTGTGCAAATCCATACGTCGGATTGCCGTATTGGGCGAAGAGGCCAAGGCAGCAAGGCTGGGTGGTTACAGCGGACCGGGTAACGGCAAAGTTAGCATCCTGGATGGCATTCGCAGGCGGGCGGGCAATGCCGTGCAGGTATTGTACGCTGATGGAGCCTCACTGCTGGCGGAGGAATGGCAGATTATCCCTGCAAAATACCTGCGAAATGGAAACCAGGAGGGTCTGCAAGCTCAGTACTTTAATAACATTTCGCTGGAAGGCGAACCTGTTGTTACCCGTAACGACAAACAAATTGAT
>DASTSN010000066.1:0-16641 GCA_035760665.1 Chitinophagaceae bacterium
CATTAATTGTAGACATCTGCAAAATAGCGATGTAGAATAATTTCTACAAAGCCAGTACTGCTGCAATATGCAAACGTTTGCGTAATTTGTACGGCTTTAAACTGACTTTCCGGTTCTAATTTTGTTATTATCAATATGAAGAAAATTGTTGTTGCACTAACAGGGGCCAGTGGTTCCGTTTATGCGAAAATTCTGCTTGACAAATTTTTATCTGCACAGACACAATGGGCAGAACTGGGCGTGATCATGACAGAAAATGCCAAACAAGTATGGCAAACCGAAATTGGCGATGACAGCTATAAAAACTACCCGCTCAGCTTTTACAGCACGAATGATTTCTTGGCGCCGTTTGCTTCAGGTTCGGGTCAATATGATACCATGATTATCATCCCCTGTTCGATGGGGACACTGGGCAGAATTGCTGCCGGTATGTCCAACGATCTTATCACCAGAGCGGCGGATGTAGTGTTAAAAGAACGCAGAAAGCTGATTTGCGTTGTCAGGGATACCCCGTACAATCTTATCCATATCAAAAATATGGAAACCGTAACCCTAGCAGGCGGCATTATCTGCCCGGCTACTCCTTCATTCTACAGCAAACCTGCCAGCATTGAAGCCGTAGCAGCGACAGTGGTGGACCGTGTTCTTGACCTGGCTGGAATAGACATTACAACTTTCCGGTGGGGACAGTAACGGCAGCTACACCATCTCTTTACTTCGTGCCTGTACAGTTAATACATCGTATTAAGCACAGAAAATTTCCAGGCAGATCATTTCCCGGCTGTATAGAAAAATTGTTTCACTACTGCTGTCCGGATTGCGAAAACGTTCTCTCCATTTCATTGATTTTTTATTCTTTGTCGTTGAATACTTTTATTTTGCAAAACCGTTTCACCAAATTTATTATCGCTTGTTTCATACCGTTATGAAAAAAATCTTTTTTGCCTGCCTACTCTTTGCCGGTTGCAATACAGCCCGGCACATAACAAAAAACAAAATGAACACAACCTATAACCCTGTTGTTGCACACCGCGGCGCCTGGAAAAAGAATCATTTACCAGAAAATTCAATCGCCTCATTACA
Organism: Chitinophagaceae bacterium; assembly: GCA_035760665.1. Classification (GTDB taxonomy): domain Bacteria; phylum Bacteroidota; class Bacteroidia; order Chitinophagales; family Chitinophagaceae; genus DASTSN01. The sequence goes on from DASTSN010000066.1 coordinate 1,084, forward strand.
ACAAGCTGTTCAATCAGGCTGCACCGGCAGTGAATTTGATGTATGGATGACGGCTGATGATTCGCTGGTGATACACCATGATCCGGATTTCAATCATCTTCGTATTGAACAAGTAAGTTTTGCTGCACTGAAAACCTTACCGCTTTCCAACGGTGAACCATTACCCACCCTACACCAATACCTGCAAGCAGGCTTATCCGGCAATCCTGCCATCAGGCTGGTGCTGGAAATTAAGCCCTCACTTGTTAGTAAAGAAAGAGGACAAGAGGTTGCCCGGAAAGTCGTGGATATGGTAACTGCATTCCACGCAGAAAAAAGAATTATTTATATCAGTTTTGATTACGATATCCTGAAAAAAATTATTACACTTGATCCCACTGCACATACACAATACCTGAATGGAGATAAATCGCCTGACCAGTTGAAGACCGATGGCATTACGGGCGCCGACTATCATCTTTCCGTCTTTCGCCAAAAACCCGAATGGATTGCTATGGCAAAAAAATACGGGATTATTTTAAATGCCTGGACAGTGAACAATGCAGATGACATGCGCTGGCTTTTGGACAACAATTTTAATTTTATAACGACCAATGAACCGGAGTTACTTTTTGAAATTCTAAAACAACGGAAGGAAATAAAATAGCCCGGCGCCAATTACCGGGCTCAAAGATATTCCTGTACTATCCAGGCAATTATTCAGCAGTGATTTTCCCATTTCTCACTTCATCAATCGTTGTCAGCAGCACTCCGCCTGGTAATGTATCCTCTGTCAGCTGCCAGAACATAATTCCATAAAGTTTTTTGTCAATCGCATACTTCGTCTTTAGCGCCATAGAACGTGTATTATCAAAGGTGGCAAAAGTACCACTTACTGGATTATAGCAGTAGGGAGCTTTAGCTTCGTCATCCCAATAATACACAAATCCCTTATCCGTGCTCAATACATCCGGGAAAAGTTTCGATGGTACATACGCCTTGAAACGGGCCGGCTGATACAGTCCGTTATTTATATTGGCAACGCTATCAAATACCCGTCCGTAAAACGCAGCACCAATTGCCAATTTATGTGGAGATATACCAATTGATGTAAGGTAAGTCACAGCATGATCTATGGATTCTACCTGTGAGGATGTAGAGTATAGCGGTGTGTGATGCCCGGTAACTTTACTAAACCCGCTGATCAGGTCATACGTCATCAGGTTTACAAAATCGGCTTTTCGCAATACTTTTTTCCATTCAATTGAGTTTTCAAGATATTTACTAAACCCGCCAGCAGCAAAACTGATCAGTTTATGCTTGCCCAATTTTTTCCGTAACTGCTTAACAAGGGCCGTAAAATTAGTTTTATCCGCTGGCAGGTATTGATGGCCCGGGAAGCCTTCAATAGCAGGGTATTCCCAATCAAGGTCAATACCGTCAGCCTGAAAATAATCCAGCAGCTCTTTTACAGATGCCGCAAATTCTTTACGGCCGTCTTTTGTATTAAAAACGGCTGAGCATTCTTTACAACCACCCCATCCCCCCAACGAAAGCATCACTTTCAAGGAAGGATTTTCCTGCTTTTTACTGACCAGCTTTTTAATTGTAGCCGTGTCTCTGGCATTTGCCACGGATAGCCTGTTACCTTTCAAGTGACAAAAACTGAAAATAACATGGGTTATTTTATTTATATCAAAATTGTCGATTTGAACCGAGTCACCCGCATAGTACGCAATAACGGCTAGCTGTTTCTGTGCCTTCTGCGCTGTTACAATTTTTACTGAAAGACAGCAAATCATTAGAAAAGCTGCTAACTGAAAGCGTTGGTTCATTGTGTATGCTTTATTGGTGATTACTGATACAGGCTACTAAATACTTATACGGATAGGAATAATAACCCAGTCAAACTTAGCTATGAAATTCAAAATATAAATCGGGAAAAATAGCCTGTTTTTCGTGAAATTTATCCAGTACCGGAAACAGTTACAAAACGCTGAAAGCTGTAAATATTTATGTTTTCCGCATTTGTATTTCGATCAGCGCAATACCGGTAATAAACAGCAAGTACCCAACAGCACCGCCCACGGTATTAAGTAATAAATCGTCTACATCAAAAACACCAAGATTAAAGATTAGCTGAAGAGTTTCAAACAACAGGCTGATCAGAAAAACAGTCCAGATTGCTTTACGGGCAGTGCGCAATGAAGAGAATAAAACAGGTAACAAGAATCCTAGGGGAATAAATCCAAGGATATTACCAATCACATTCTTTATAACATACCCGAACCGGTACCGTATCTTGTAAAAATAAACAAAGGAAGCAAAGGGAGTAAAGTTAGCCCTCCGGAAACCATTCGTCAGCATTTCAGTTCCGTTTACGTTTTCAAAATGCTGTTTAAAATGATCAGGGCCTCCTTTGATTAAAATATACCGCACTAATACCATTAAGCACATAAGTAACATAGCCCAGGCTACAGTTTTTACCGTTCTGCCCGCCAATTCTCTTTCAATTACCGCTTTCATATTCCTGTCTGATTTGCGTTAGTTCACTATAAAATTCACAGCAATCCATTATCGGCCGGGTACGTAACACCGGCTTTTTTTCGTACGGTATCCAGCGTTTCCATAAGTAACAGCGTATCGCTGTGCGACATAACGGGGCTTTCTGTTAATCCCTGCTTTAAACAGTCACACACATGCCTTATTTCGAACTGGTACCCATAACCCGGTTCCTTGTGATAAGGTATCACCTGTTTCGTATCAACAGTTCCGGGATAAAATTCGACCACAGTACTGGGTTCGTAAAACCGGGACGTGAGCCTGATGCGGCCGGCATCCCCGCATATATCAGCCTCCGTGCCCAGACTGGTAAAAAAACTGGAAAAAAGCTGCGCCATTGCGCCATTATTATATTTAAAAAGTACGGAACATTGCTCGTCAACCCCTGTTGCTGCTGGTGTCATGGCCGCCTCGATGCTGTCAGGTTTTCCCAGAAACGAAAGAGCCATGAAAATATTATAAATGCCGATATCCATTATCGTACCGCCCCCAAGTTCAGGGTCAAACAGCCGCTGCGGAATGGGCGCCCATGGACGAAAGCCAAAATTAGCCAGTACAGTTTTCACTGTTCCAATCTTACCTGCATTTACCATTTCTTTCACTTTAATATAATGAGGCATGAACTTAGTCCAGAGAGCCTCCATTAAAAAAAGCTGATTTTCTTTTGCCAGGCTAATCATTTTTGCTGCTTGCTTTGCGTTTATCGCGAAAGGCTTTTCGCAGAGAACAGCCTTGTTGCTGGAAAGACAGAGCAGGGTATTTTCATAATGCAGGTTATGCGGTGTGGCAACGTAGATAATGTCCACATCCGGATCATTTGCCAAAGCTTCATAACTGGCATACTGCTGTTTCACTGGAATATCGGCGGCAAATGCGGCTGCATTTTCACGGCTGCGAGAACCCACAGCTACTAGTTCTGCTTCCTGTACATATTGCAGATCGGCAGCAAATTTTCGGGCAATGCGGCCACAACCCAAAATACCCCAGCGAATTTTCTCCTTCATGGAAAATTAAAATTTAGCAGGATAAAAATAGAGCCAAATACGCAACTTATTGAGTCAAATAAAAAATTAATTGCACGCCGGTAATACCCAATAACAAAAAAGCGGGCCTCAGGACCCGCTATATATTAATCTGAATACACTTGTACTTATGCTACAGCTTCGGCTGCTACCTCAGCTAATTGTACTTCACAGGTAATTTTCACGTCTTCTCCAACTAACAAGCCTCCTGCTTCAGTCACAACATTCCATGTGAGGTCAAAATCCTTCCGGTTGATTTTTCCAGAAACAATCACACCTGCTTTGGTATTGCCCCAGGGATCCTTCACCAGGCCCGAAAACTCAACATCCAGTTGAATATTTTTGGTAATATTCTTAATAGTCATATCACCATATAATTTGTACGTGTTATCGTCTTTCTTTTCAATCCTGGTGGATTCGAACTTCAGAGAGGGATATTGTTCTACGTTAAAAAAGTCTGCACTTTTCAGGTGACCATCACGATCGGTATTGCCTGTCGATACAGAAGCCGTGTCGGCCGTAAACGAAACTTTCGCGTTAGAAAAATCATCACCCTGTGTCTCCACAACCCCTTCATACTGTGTAAAAGTGCCAGTAACAGTTGTGATCATAAGGTGTTTTACTTTAAACTGGATTTCGGAGTGTGCTTTGTCAAGTGTCCATTTTTTGTTTGCCATAATTAACTTTTTAGATTACAAATATACAAATTATTCAATGTTTAAACATTAAATAAATGATAATTTCTTATCTTTTCCTTTGGTATTCATAACTAAATGAATACCAACACTTAATGATTAACAGTAGAATAAAAGTTGTTACCTTTTCGGGATGGAAACGCAGATTCGGGTTCCGTTGCGCGGCTTACTTTCTACCTGTAAATGCCCGTTTATGGAGGCTGCTCTTTCTTTCATATTGATAAGACCGGAAGACTTATTGAATTTCATTGGTTCAAAACCGATACCATCATCGGTGATGCACAGTTGAATTTTTTCGTCAGACTCGCGGATATCAATCTCCACTTTTTTTGCCTGAGCGTGGTACATAACGTTACTGAGGGCTTCCTGGCAAATGCGGAAAAAATCGAGTTGCACTTCTTTGCTAAGATCAGCCTCGTTATAATTACTTTTAAACCGGCAGGGAATACCATTGATCAGGGAAAATTCATTACAATGCCAGCGCAAAGTCTCATCAAGTCCATAATCATCCAGCATCTGGGGACTGATGGAAAATGATATTCGCCGTATGGTACGAAGTAATAAATCAGTAACGGCACTGGCGTGAGTCATCCTGACCTTTAGTTTTTCCGGCATCCCAGGCAGTTCATCAATAATGCCGTCAAGGTCCAGTTTTACGGCAGCAGCCAATTGTGCCAGCTCTTCATGTAATTCCAGGGCTAAAAATTTCCGGTCTTTTTCAATTCGGCTTTTAAAATGAGTGGCCAGGCTTTTAAATTGTTTATATTTTTCTTCAACCTGGTTTTCCAGTTCTTTCCGTTCTGAAATATCCATTGCCAGGGCAAAAACCACTTCTTTTTCCGGAAAATAAATGGAGGTCCACTCAAGCCAGACAAGGTTTCCGTTCCGGGAAACATAACGATTCCTGAAATTCAGCAGCGGCTTCCCGTTGAGTAGCTTTTTTCGCTCCCACTCAGTCAGCGACTTATCCTCTTCATAAATAAATGTTGAAATTGGCGATGCATAAAGTTCTGTCTCGGTATAGCCGAGCTTATCTTGAACTGCCTCGTTCACTTTTAAAAAGTATCCGTCTCTGCTGGCTATACAAACCAGTACCGGCGTTTTTTCGAAGAAGGCAAACATTTCCGTCTCCGGGTTTCCCATACGTTTCATACAATGCATGAAAATACAAAAAAAACCATTCCAGCCAGTATGCTTAGGCACAGCTAAGTGATAGCACTTAATGGACACTCTTGGCTATACGTAAGCAATCAACCTTTACTTTCTTTGTAAAACTTATTATGTGATGACTTGACTTGCCGATGATAAAATGATCGTGACTGACGGACTATTCAGATCGCAATACTTTTACCGGATTAATGATGGCAGCTTTCACAGCCTGGTAACCAACAGCTACCAGGGCAATCAGCACGGCCGCAATTGCCACTGCCAGGAATACCCACCAGCTGATTTGGATACGATAGGCAAAATCACGCAGCCATAAATTCATCACATACCAGGCAACTGGCGAGGCCACCGCAATAGCAATGATTACCAGTTTTAAAAAATCTTTTGATAACAGCGAAACAATGACCGTTACATTAGCTCCGAGCACCTTTCGAATACCAATTTCTTTGGTGCGGCGTTCTGCGGTGAATGTAGCTAACCCAAACAATCCAAGGCAGGCGACAAAAATGGTCAGCAAAGCAAAAACACCTATAATGATGCCGATGGTATGTTCTGATCGGTACATATTTTCAAACCGCTCATCAAGAAACGAATAACTAAACGGAGACTGGGACGTTAGCTGATCCCAATCCCTCTTCATGGTGGTCAGTAACTCCTGAACATTTGCTGTTTTCGTCTTTACAATCATAGTACCGTTCTCACTCTCCATTGTCATCACAAGCGGTGTAATCAGGTCGTGCAGAGATTTAAAATGAAAATTTTTCACAATACCGATGACCCGGTAGGTACTGATTTTTCCGTCACTATTACTATGGCTCAGAGTATGCCCGATTGCATCATCGTTCCAGCCAAATGCGCTTGCTGCGGCTTCATTGATAATAACAGCAGTGGAATCGCTGCCGAAGGTTTTCGAGAAATTTCGTCCGGCCACCATATGCATATCCATAACGGGAATATAATTTTCATCTACACCATACCGGAGTGAATAAACGAGCTGCGTGGAATTGTTATCAGGATATGCCAGGTAGTTATTATTATAAGAAGGCCCTGCAGGTAAATAACCAGACATGCTGACATTTGCCACCCGTGGATCAGACAACAATGCTTGTTTAAAAGTTTCAGCATGTTTACCAAGCCAGTAACTATCCTGCACAACTATTACCTGGTTTTTATCATACCCAAGATCTTTATGCCTGATGTAGGAGAGTTGCTGGTAAACAACGATCGTTCCTATCATTAAGCTGATAGAAATTATAAACTGGAAAACCACGAGTCCGCTGCGCAAGCCTGCACTTGATTTTCCAGCAATAAATTTGTTTTTCAAAACCGTAATCGGCCTGAACGATGAAAGATAAAAAGCCGGGTAGCTGCCCGCCAAGAACCCCACAATAATGACCAGTAAAACGAGCCCTGGCAGTATAACAGGACTGTCCGTAAGTTGTAGCGATACGTCCATTTGCGTAAATGCATTGAACGCAGGTAATACAAGTTGCACAAACACGACAGCTATGACAACAGCAACGGTAGTCAGCAGCAGCGACTCCAGCAAAAACTGGCGTATAAGCTGGCTTTTGACGGAGCCCATTACTTTCCGGATGCCCACCTCCTTTAACCGCCTCGAAGCGCCAGCCGTGGAAAGATTCATAAAATTGATACAAGCAATCAGCAGCATGAAAACAGCCACCGCACTGAAAATATACACATACTGAATATTACCGGATGGTTTCATATCACCGGTCAGATCGGAATGCAAATGAATATCGGTCAAAGGTTGCAGAAAGAAACCAATATTGTTACCGCTTTGCCGGAACTGGCTGATTGTAACGCCCATTGCTTGCTGCAACTGAGGGCCGATATATTTATCAACTTCCTGTGGCAGCTTAGCTTCCAGCTTATGGTAATTAAATCCTTTCGGCAGTTCCAGGTATGTATAAAAATTAGAGGCCATCCAAGTATCTTCACTGGCTTCCGGCAGCGACGACATGGACACCAATAACCCAAATTGTTCGAAATGTGAATTGTCCGGTATATTCTTATACACTCCCGTAATTGTGAAAGTGCCACCCCTCTCTTCCCTGATTTCAATAACTTTTCCCAATGGGCTTTCATTACCGAAATATTTTTTGGCAACAGCACTGGAAATAACAACAGACCGTGGTTGTTGCAATGCTGTTAAAGGATCTCCTTGTAGAAAGGGGAGTGTAAACACCTGAAAAAAGTTTGCATCCACAAATGCAAGAGCATCCTCGCGCAAGAGCTTATTGCCAAAAGCTATGCGTGGTTTTCCAAAAGATCGAAGGCGGGTTGCCTGCCGGACTTCCGGAAAATCACGCTTAAATGTTTCAGCAACCGGCGGCATCACCGTAGCCTCCTTAATTTCACCTCCATTCATTTTACCGTGAAATGTCACGCGGACAATCTGGCCAGCTTTTTTATTAAAGCGGTCGAAGCCTAATTCATGCTGTACGTACAGCATGATCAGCAGGCAGGTGGCAATGCCAAGCGACAGCCCGAAAATATTAATGAAAGAAAACCATTTATTCTTCCAAAAGTTTCTTATTGCAATCTTGAAATAATTTCTGAACATACAATGCTATCTATCGAATAAAGTAAACGAATTTGAACTTCAACTGATTTTAAAAAAAGGTGGACTTTTTCTCCTTATTCCCGCAACGGGTTGTATGGGATGTGGAAACTTTCTGTTGCTGAAATGAGTTTTGCAGTAGCTTTTTAAATGTTTTTTCGATGGCTTCTTCATTCTTCCGGCCATTCTTTTCCCACAAGTCTAGCAACAATTTAAGGTAATAACTCAGCGATGGATGATTCCTTAATTCCTGCTCGAGTTCGCACAGTTCCGCATCTGAAGCTTTCCCCTTCAGGCTGGCAGATAATAACAACCATATTTTATGCTGTTGTTCCATTTGTACTTTGTGGTGACAAAGTCAATGCCTAAAAACAACTGCCTGTAAAACAAAATTTTATAAAATGAAGCCCTGTACTACTGTTCGGTTTTGATACAGGTAATGTCCGTTTACAATCTACTGATTAACCGTAAAAGCCGGGAATAGATTGCCTGAAAAAGGAGTACAATGGGAGAAAATACTATTCTCAAACGCTTCAAGCCCAAAATAATTTGTATAATATATGGGCCAAGAGACCAAAAGAAACATAAAGCCGGATCTGTTGATCCGGCTTTGATGTATTATTTTTTTGGCGGGGCAGCAGCTGCTGCATATTGGTACAGCAAATCAATCTTACCATTACTATTCAGCCGCCAGGTTTCCTGTAACTCTGTTGAATCCATTTTACCCTTTTTATCTGTATTCACCTCCTTTCCCCAGATAGTCACCCAGTTTTCATTTTTATCAGTTGCTTTCAACGGGATAAACACTGCGACGGAGCTTTGAACTTTCGCATACATATCCCGAATCTTTTGTGCTGCCGCCACGACACTGTCGCGACTACCTGCCAGTATAGCGCCATTTCTAAAATGCAATGTAACGCTGTCGGCAAACAGGTCTTTGGAAGCTGACAGGTCACCGTTATCCCAGGCCTTCCAGGCCTTCAAAACCGTTTCTGAATTTTGCGGATCCCCTATCGCAAAGGAATTGGAGTAACCCGCTGTATAAGAATAAGAAATGGAAGGGGCGGATTTTACAGTAGTTGAATCGTTACTGGCGGCAGTGGTTTCTTCTTTTGTGCCCTGGTTACAGGCAAACAATACGACTACCAGGCAGGCCAAAAACATTCTTTTCATAAAAGTTGTTTTAAAGTTTTAAAAAATAATTAAACCTGGCTACGGTTGCGTTGAGTTTTAACAAGAAGACGGATAGAAGTATTCCGGGCAGGCAACTATAAACTTACAGACAATTTGGAAATTGCCATAAAAAAGAGAGTCACGTTGCCTATATATATTATCTAACATATGCTGCAAAAAATTCTGCCGGGACCAAAAGCTTACATAAGCTTCCTCTCCGATTAAGTGGCAAAACCCGCAGGAAAGTTTACTTTGCATTACCGAATAACCGCCAGCCAACATGAACCGTATTGACCGGGTAACTGCCATTTTAATTCAGCTGCAATCCAGGAAAATTGTAAAAGCGCAGGATATCGCCAGCCGGTTTGGAATTAGTTTACGCACTGTGTATCGTGACATTAAAACACTGGAAGAAGCCGGTGTGCCAGTAACCGGCGAAGCCGGCATAGGCTATTCGATTATGGAAGGTTACCGGCTGCCGCCGGTTATGTTTACCCGGGAAGAAGCCACCGCCTTTCTGACTGCTGAAAAACTGATTGAAAAGTTCACTGACAATTCCACGGAAAACAGCTACAAATCTGCGATGTACAAGGTACGAGCTGTTCTGCGCAGCACGGAAAAAGAACTGCTGGAAAACATCGAAGAACATATTGAAGTTGTACGAAAATATATGCCGCATGACGGCACTACCGCTACCAACAATGTATTGCAAACAGTATTGAAGGCTATAGCAGAAAAAAAGGTATTACATATTCGCTACCATGCTTTTCATAGCCATGAAAAAACCAGTCGGGATATTGAACCCATTGGCATATTTTACAGTGGCGGTTTCTGGCATACAATTGGGTTTTGCCGATTGCGAAATGACTACCGTGATTTTCGGACTGACCGGATTGAACAGCTTCACATAACCGATAAACAAATACAACAACTCCATCCCACGTTAAAAAATTATCTCGAACACATGGCCCGGGAGCAGGATCTTGAAACGGTAGTAATAAAAACCGATACAAGTATCGCCGACTATTTACAGGTACAAAAATTCTATTATGGCTTTGTAAAAGAAACACAAATAGGAGCCTTTACAGAGATGACCTTTCTCACTGGAAAAGATGACTATTTTCTACGCTGGTTTATGAGTTTCGCAGACCATGCCAGTATTATCAGTCCGCATACACTCATTGACCGATATCAAAAATTGCTGGCGGATATTTTGCGTAAAAGGGAATAATTCAAGGTTACCTTTATTCCTCATTGATAAATCTATTCCCAGCGTTTACGAAAAGCTTTTCTATCACCATTTTGGCTTGTTATTACTACAATGAGTCAACCGGTGTTCAGGGTAATTTTCAATGAGAACCGTCAATGTTGAAATCGCGTAGCCATATGACCAGACGGAAACGCATCATAGTTAGATGTAGATGCTGTAACTGCAGATTGAATGTAAAACAATATAGAGTAGTGCTAAGATTTTGCCGAAGCATTTCGATTATTTTTTTATTTTAACAGTCAATCAAAAATTCGTTTACATTCGTTTTACAACACAGTTTAAATTTATGAACCAGGCTTTTTTTGAATCAGTGGACAAATACATCAGTGATCTGTTTGGCGACGAAGACGAAATACTACTAGCCACACAACAATCCATCATTGATGCCAATATTCCTACCATCAGTGTATCGCCCAACCAGGGAAAGTTGCTGCACATGCTGGCGAAACTCACGAAGGCAAAAAAAATTCTGGAACTGGGTACACTGGGCGGTTATAGCACCATCTGGATGGCAAGGGCTTTACCTCCGGAAGGACAACTGGTTTCTCTGGAAATTGATCCTTCACATGCAGCGGTGGCTGCAAAGAATATAAAAAAGGCCGGCCTGGAAAACATTGTTGATATCCGTATCGGCAAAGCCATTGAAATTTTACCACAACTGAAAGCGCAAAATGAAGGCCCCTTTGATATGATATTTATTGATGCGGACAAACCACCGTATAAAGAATATTTTGAGTGGGCTTTGAAATTGTCAAGGCCGGGTACCTTGATCATTGCCGACAATGTTATTCGAGAAGGAAAAATTTTATTACCCGAAAGCCCCGATGAAATGGTAGCCGGCGTGAAGCGGTTTAACGAAGCGCTGGCCGCCTGCACGGATGTCACTGCCACCATCATCCAAACTGTAGGGGCTAAAGAACACGATGGTATGGCCATCGCCGTAGTGAAATAAAAACAGTCCGCTTTTGCGTTTATCCTTTGGCGTTATACTGCAAAACGAACAGGGCGATACGGTATAAAATATAGCCCAATACTCCTCCGGTGGAATTTAAAATCATATCATCCACATCAAAAGCTCCCAGGCCAAACAGTAGTTGTATCAGTTCAAAACAAAAACTGATTAAAAACACCACCCCCAGCAATTTCCAGCCATTACCCAGCCGGCTGAACAATAATGGCAACAATATACCCAGCGGTATAAACCCGATAATATTCCCCCCCAGATTGATCATTTTATACCCGGTATTCAAGCGCCGGCTGTTATAAAAACTGCGAATGGTATGGAAGGGTTTCAGGTTCGCATTTTTCCAACCCTGCTTGATAATAGCGGTATTATATTTTTTGCTGAAAAACAAATTGTAATAATGCGCATCTTTTTTAAAAAGAATAAATTTAGCCAGCACCAGCATGCAGGCAATAAAAAATACCCAGATCAAGATCCTGAATGATTTACTAAGCACCGGCATATCGTAAATATAAACTAATCAGCGAAAACCTGCCAATGAGACCTGAAGTGACTCATTTTTCAGTTCGCCCCTAAGGTTTTGAGCCAGTACAGCCGAAGGCTGGTAATCATTTTTTAATAAATAGCGGTAAAATCACTTTTTCAATTCAGTTATCTTTACAGTCTCAAAAACATTGCATGAAAAAAGCATTTCTTGTATTCGCTGCGCTGGCCCTATGCTCTATCGTTTATTCGCAGGCAAACCAGGTACATTTACCCAACGGCTGGAGCCTGACACCCGCCGGAACCAGTTTACCGTTAGGTGATTTACCACTCAATATCGCTGTTTCTCCATCAAAAAAATACCTGGCTATAACAAATAATGGACAAAGTACACAGACCATTCAGCTGATCGATGCCCGGCAGAATACATTGCTTAGTACAGTCGTCATTCCCAAAAGCTGGTACGGGCTTAAATTTAGTGCCGACGAAAAATACCTTTATGCAGGTGGCGGCAATGACAACCGGATTGTGAAATACGCCATTATTAACCGGCAGCTTCGGCTAGCAGACAGTATCAGCCTTGGGAAAAAATGGCCTGTAAAAATATCTCCTGCAGGTTTTGACATAGATGGTTCAAGGCAAATAATGTATGTTGTCACCAAAGAAAATAACAGCTTATACCGCATCAACCTGAAAACGAAAAAAATAACAGATTCGCTGTACCTGGGCGCCGAGGCATTTACCTGCCTGTTATCGCCCAATAAAAAAGAATTATATATATCACTTTGGGGCGCTGATAAAATTCTTATTTATAATACAGCACAAAAGAAACTGGTAGACGCTATTTCAGTGGGCGACAATCCCAATGACATTTGCATTACCAAAAACGGCCGCTATCTTTTTGTGGCCAATGCAAACGACAACACGGTCTCTGTACTAAACATCAAAGAAAGAAAAGTAGCGGAAACGCTCAACGCCGCTTTATATCCGGATGCGCCGGCCGGCTCAACAACTAATAGTGTAGCCCTCAGCCCCGATGAAAAAACTTTGTACATCGCCAATGCCGATAACAACTGCCTCGCAGTATATGACGTCAGCAGGCCTGGTAAAAGTGCCGCAAAGGGCTTTATCCCAGTAGGCTGGTATCCCACTTGTGTACGGGTGGTAGGGCAGAAAATTTATGTTGCCAACGGGAAGGGTTTTACCTCAAAGTCCAACCCGGGATTTGATCCGTTTCATACACAGTCCGAAATGGACTACCAAAAAGGTGACCGCAATAAATGGTATATCGGCGGACTCTTTAAAGGAACATTAAGTATCATTCCTGTCCCATCTGCAGACACTTTGGCCTTATACTCCAAACAAGTGTATGCCAATACACCATATCACAAAGACCAGGAAACCATGGCCGAAGGGGAAGAAGGAAATCCTGTCCCTATGCGCATCGGTGATCCGTCTCCTGTAAAGTATGTTTTTTATATTATTAAAGAGAACCGGACATATGACCAGGTCCTCGGGGATATCCCAGAGGGGAATGGTGATACCAGTATTGTTCTTTTTGATAAAAGAATTACGCCAAACCAGCATGCGATAGCAAAACAGTTTGTACTGCTTGATAACTTTTATGTAAATGCTGAAGTGAGTGCAGATGGCCACAGCTGGAGTACAGGAGCATACGCAACAGACTACCTGGAAAAAAACTGGCCCACCAGTTATGGCGGCCGCGGCGGTTCCTATGATGGCGAAGGCACAAGACCTGTCGCCAATAACAAAGTGTACATCTGGGATAATTGCAAACGATCGGGAATCAGTTACCGCACATACGGTGAATTTGCCGATGATTACAAAGCCAATATTCCCGTATTGGAAGGACATATTTGCCCGTATTTCACAGGCTGGGATTTATCTGTAAGGGACACTACGCGTTTTCGCCAATGGGCACAGGAATTTGATTCACTGGTAGCTGCAAAAGCTTTACCACATTTCAATTCTTTACGGTTTCCCAACGATCACACCTCTGGCTTGCGTAAAGGAGCCCCCTCTCCTTTCGCCCAGGTAGCAGATAATGACCTTGCTGTGGGCATGTTCCTCCAGCATTTAAGCGAAAGCCCTGTTTGGAAAGAGAGCGTTGTCTTTATTCTCGAGGACGATGCCCAGGATGGACCCGACCACGTAGATGCCCACAGGAGCACAGCGTATGTTGCCGGTGGGTTTATCAAAAGAAATTTCATTGACCATACGATGTATTCCACCGCATCCATACTGCGTACGATTGAACTAATTCTTGGAATGCCACCGATGAGCCAGTACGATGCAGCTGCAACGCCCCTGTGGCGTTGTTTCTCCAAAACACCCGATTTATCTGCATTTAAAGCGATCCCTGCCATAATAAACCTGGACGAAACAAACACAGCATCTAATGCGTGGCAGCGGAAGAGTGAACAATTCAACCTTGCCAAAGAAGACATGATTCCAGACGATGCTTTCAGCGAAGTGATCTGGAAAGCGGTAAAAGGCTTTCAATCAACAATGCCGGCTCCAAAACGTGCAGCTTTTGTCAAGCCAACCCTTACTGCCGATGACGATGATGATTAAAATGACCTGCTTTGATGATACAAAAAATGCGTAATAAATAAATTACACATACCGCAGCCACCACTGGGAATGTTTCATTTTATAGCGATTGAACCAGCGGCAGGGGAAATACAAAATCACTACAACAGAAAACCAGATGGCATACACTCCTGCAAGGCTGATTCCAAACTTTACCGGTCTGAACAGGAAAATGGAATTCGGATCCACAATCTCTGCTGTAGTATGTCCTGTAGCAAAAAAAACAATCACCAGTGCAATATGCAACAGGTAAAGATGAAGGATATAATAAAAAAATGGAACTCTTCCGTAAACAGTGAGTATCCTGCTCAGGGTTGTATTGACGTTTTCCGTTAGCGCAAGCACGAGCAGAGCGGGGCCAAGTGTCATGCACAGGTATTGTAACGAGGGGGGATATTTGCTGGTATTCAAAAAAGAAAAAAAACTCTGCAAGAAATGATTCCCTTTTTGCCAGGGAGCAGGATCGCCATAATAATTGATAACTCGTAAAACAATATACAAGGCCGTAACCCCCAATCCGGCCTGCAGCAACTTCTGTTTGCGTTTCAGGGCATCAACATCATGACTATACCAGCGGCCTATACTGTACCCCAGGAATATTACACCGGTCCAGGGCAGGATGGCATAAAAAATTCCTATAAAATGGCCGTTCCCCAAGGGCAGCACAGTGCCAAACGCAGTAAAAAATAATTTCCATAAATATCCGGCAACACCCGCCTGCGGCAAACCGGCAAATTGTAAAGCATCATGACCGAAAACAAGCAGGAGCCCGGCCGGCAAAATAAGTCGAGGCGCAACCCGCATCAACAACGCAAGCAGTAGCATGCTGCAACCGATAGCCCAGATTACCTGCAGGATGATGAAATGATATAACGGATCAAAGGTGAGCCCCAGGCTTACAATGGCTATTTCCACCAATATCAGCCAAAGACCCCGCTTTAGCAGGAAGGAACTGCTTGCCGCCACAGTCTTATTGCGGGATGAGAGGTAGACCGATACCCCGGATAGAAAAACAAAAACCGGCGCACAAAAATGTGTGAACCATC
>DASTSN010000067.1:0-27410 GCA_035760665.1 Chitinophagaceae bacterium
GGCCTATTGTTCTGGCTGGGCAATGCCGGCGAATCGGATGCGGCACTAATAAGCGGTTATGCTGTGGCCACGGTTTGTTTTGGACTTATGCTACAACAATTGCGGAATGTATAAGGAATCATCAGCGATTTTTTTCACTGTTAGCTTTTGTATGTTCTTTTTAATGCAGCTATATTTATTTCATCTTCGGTACATCCGTTAAACTGGTTATCAATGAATTCGGGTACAACTCTCCATTAAAGAGTTGTCTCATCGGAGCAAAATATAGATTTGTTTATGAATATGGCACTTATTTTTTAATCTGTTTGGCTGTTTGATTATTTGAGCTGGCAAATGGCAATTCAAGTGAGATGTTTTTGCTTTCTGTTTCCTGCAAATTGGACATTTCCTTCTGTCATTGTTGCCAGGGCTACTTCTGCGAATTGTAAACTACTGGTTCACAGCCTTATAAGCTGATACAACATCGTTGTATTGACCTTTTCCTTCATTCAATGATGGCCTTCTTTCGTTCAATGATAGCCTTCTTTCATTCAATGATAGCCATCTTTCGTTCAATGATAGCCATCTTTCATTCAATGATAGCCTTCTTTCATTCAATGATAGCCTTCTTTCATTCAATGATAGCCTTCTTTCATTCAATAATGGCCTTCTTTCAGTCATGGATGGTCGGGCAGCTACCCTTTTTTGTTTTTTCAGGGGCTTGGCCAGCTTTATTTTTGATAAAGGCCGGTGTAATTGATGCCCAGACCTGGGCCATTGCCGTAACTTATTTTGCCCTGCTGGTAGCCAAGGCCCGTAGCCACATCTTCTGCCAGCAGCAGGGGGCCGTCCATATCCACATAATCAATAAAAGGTAGTAGATGGGCAATGGCGGCGGAGCCAATTGTGGATTCGTTCATGCAGCCCACCATCACTTGCAGGTTCAGCTCATGAGCTTTGGCAATCATGCGGCGGGCCGGAGTAAGGCCACTGCATTTGGTGAGCTTGATGTTGATGCCGTGAAAATGATCTTTGCATTTTTCCACATCTTCTTCATACACGCAGGCTTCGTCGGCAAAAAGGGGCAACGGGGAGGCCTTGTACAATACTTTCATACCGGCCCAGTCGTCTTTGGCCAGCGGCTGTTCCACCAGCTCCACACCCAGTTCGGCCAGTTGGGGTATCAGCTGCAGGGCGGTTTCCAGTGTCCAGGCGGCGTTGGCATCCACCCGCAGCACAGCGCCGGTTTGCTGGCGCAGCGCTTTTACAATGGCAATATCATCGGGTGTGCCCACTTTTATTTTGTAAATGGGCCAGGGTGTTTCCTGCAGTTTTGCCAGCATCTTGTCAATGCTGTCTATACCGATGGTGTAATCGGTAAGCGGGTTGTGGCTGGTATCTCCGTTCCAGAGTTCGTACAGCTTTTTGTTTTTCATTTTGCCATACAGGTCCCAGGCGGCTATGTCCAGGGCGCACACGAGGAAATGGTTATGCGGCAGCAAGTGATGCAGGTAGTGCCAATAGCGCTCTGGTTCGGTAAAGGCAAATTTTTCGATGAACAGTTTTTTTTGTTCCAGGTCGGCGATCATTTTCTCCACGGGAATATTGTAGTAGCTGATGGCCGGCGCTTCGCCATAGCCTTTCAGTCCCAGGTGTTCCAGCTCCACCACCAGGGTGGGTTGGTGTGTTTTGGTGCCTTTGGAAATAGTAAAGGGATGGCGAAACTTCAGTTGGTATGACCAGTATTGTACTTTCACGGGTAAATGGTTATGTCAGTGCCGGCCGCAGTGGGTTACGTAATCGGCAAGCTCCTGGTTAAATTCTTTCTGTCGTAGGAGGTCTTCCAGCGACAGGTGCATGCGGTAGCGCCAGTAGTGGCGGGGCACTGCGGGTATATTGATGCGCTCTTCGTGCGGGTTTTGTCGCCGCAGCTGCTCGCTCATGCCCAGCAGGTCCTGCAACTGGAAAATGCTCCACATGGCGGGTGAATAGAGGTGCTGCAGTACGATGGCGCGGTTAATCCATGCTTCGCAGAAAAAGGGCGCCTCGCCCCATTGCCCCATGACAAAATTGTAAAAGCGCTGTGTTTTGGCGCGGTCTTCCTCCCACCAGCCGCGAATGGTGCTCATGTCGTGTGTGGAGGGGGTCACTACCGACAAATACGGTGCATCGTTGGGATGAAAGAATTCCGTGGCGGGGTTCTTGGGCATGCGCTGGATTTCCAGGCTCAGGATGCCGAGTTGCTTCATTACATCCGGCACACAGTGCGGTACCATGCCCAGGTCCTCGCCGCAAATAAGCATGTTGGTGGCAGCTTTCAGCTGCGGCAGTTTGTGCAGGGCTTCTTTTTGCCAAAAAGCATCTTGGCGGCGGTAAAAGTAATCCACGTACAGCTCCCGGAGGCGGCTTTGTGTATGGGCATCGAGGTAGCGGAACGAGTAGGTTTGCTCCATGCCAATGCGGAAGTGAAAGGCTTCGCCCTGGGTGCCTTCTTCTTCAAAGAGCAGCACATTGCTGATGAGGTCGCAGAGGCCTTCGCGCAGGCGGTCATTCTCCGGGGTGCTCTCCTGCCCGGCAAAATAGCTTTCCACCTGGCGTTGCGTGGTAAAGTCAGGCAGCAGGTCGTAGCCATCAAAGCCGTTGGCCGTCACAAAACTTGTTTTGACTGTTTCGGCCAGGTCGCCAAAGACCTGCCACAATATCTCGTCGTTAATAAAAGGTTTGCAGTAGCGGTGGTAGTCGAACCAGATGCTTTTTTCACCAAACTCAGTAATGCGCACGGGTATGGCCGGCACAAAGCGCCCCATCACACCTTGCAGGGCATGCATGGGAATGCTCCAGATGCGGAAGAAGCCGAGAATATGATCTATACGGAAGGCGTCGAAGTAATTGCTCATTTGCTCAAAGCGCTGCTGCCACCAGGCAAATCCGTCTTCCTGCATGTGTTTCCAGTTGTAGGTAGGAAAGCCCCAGTTTTGCCCCCGCACGGCAAAATCGTCCGGTGGTGCACCAGCCTGCTCTTCCCGGTTAAAGAGGTGCGGCGCCACCCATGCGTCGCAACTGTAGCGGTACACACCAATGGGAATATCGCCTTTGAGAATAATGCCGTTTTTGTGCAGGTAATCGGCGGCTTCTTTCAGCTGCAGGTGCAAATGATATTGTACAAAAAAATGAAAGGCAATATCGTTGTACATCCTTGATTTGGGGGAACACAGTTTTTCTACCGAGTGGCTGTCGTAAACAGCATCCGTTTTCCATTGTTCAAACTGCGCCGTACCGTATTTATCGCGGAAATAGCAAAAAGCGGCGTACGGCAGCAGCCAGTGTTTGTTTTGTTCATAAAATGCATGGTAGTCTTCACTTTCGAAGCATTCCTGTTTTTGCAGGTCGTAGAGTTCCCGAAGCATCTGCACTTTAAACTTCATCACTTGTTCGTAATCCACTTCGGGCAGGTCGTTGAGTTGCTTCTGTTTCTTTTTCAGTGGCTTTAATGCGTCCTGGTGTTTTTTACCTGCCACTTTTTCTAAATTGACATAGGCGGGATGCAGGGCAAAGGCGGAGATGCCGGCATAGGGATATGTATCAGTCCAGGTATTGGTGGCGGTGGTATCATTCACCGGCAGCACCTGGATGAGTTTAAGGCCGGTCTTCTTTGCCCAGTCGGCCAGCAGTTTCAGATCGTTGAATTCGCCAATGCCAAAGCTGGTTTTGCTGCGCAGGCTAAAGACGGGAATGGCTACCCCTGCCCCTTTCCAGCTGTTGTTGGGCAGGTGGGCAAATCCATCATGGATGACCGTTAGTTTCCGGCGGGCGGCATCGCCATAAAGCAGGCGGTTGTTGCCGGCTTCAAAGCGCACAAATTTTTCTTCTTTGATATTGTAGACACCATATTTATAAGCCAGCGGAAAGGTATCATCTGATAAATCGAGCTTCAGCGTCCACCAGTTGTCTTCCAGTGCCAGCAGTAATGGTTTTACAGATGACCAGTGGCCCAGCGTTTCGCCATTGCCCAGCAGGCAGAGCACTTCGTTTTTGTGCAGCAGTGGCGCTTTCACGCGAAAGATGTGGGTGAAGTGTTTGGGCGTTTTATTTTTATAACGGGTGAAGTTGTGCTTTAGCAGGGTGTGCTGGTACGGAGCCAGGTAAAAGGCGTTTTCAAATTCCCCGGCATGGTTCCAGGTATCCACCACCTGTATTTCTTCAATGCTGTGCCTGGGAGATGCGATTACCCTGTCGTTGCCCCATTCATAAATAATATCGCCATCTTTTCCTTTCAGTGAATATTTATAAGTGATGGTTTCTTTTGTTTTTACAGGCAGTTCCAGGTCGGCATACCAGAATTCTTCATTTAAAAACGTCATGGGAACTGGCGCTTGCTTCGCCTCCCCGTCAGTTGTAGGAAAATGATCTGCAAAATTGAGCCAAAGGCTTTGCCCAAATTCTGTGTGAAACCTGAGATAAAACTGGATTTTCATTCATGGGTTGTTTAGTGGACAGTCCGCCGCAGAAAATGTGTATTGAAAACACAAAATCTAGCTTGGGCGAAAATATTAAAAAGCCTGAATTATTTATGTTTTATTTGCCGAGATTACCTGGTTAGGAAAGCAAGAGCCTTGAAAACCAGAATATTGATTTTTTGAATTGGCACGGTCACCCTATTTTTGCAAAAATTTTTATCGTATGGAGCAACAAAAGAAAAACAGAGGGTTATACTGGCTGATGTTTTTTGTGTCAACAGCCGGGCTCATTTTTGCCATTTACAGTCATTGGTCATGGCTAACACTAATTTTACCCTTTGTGACCACTTCTTTTGTGAAGGCAATGGATATTATGTAAATACGTTATTACGAAACAATATCACCACGGCTAGTCCGTGGTTTTTTTGTGCCTGTTTGTTTGTACATAGTTGAGGCAGCGAATATTTATTCACGTGCAGGCGGGTAAATGCAAAAATGAAATACCTTCACGGCCGAATTCCATTTAACCTGTTAAACTAACAAGTATGAGAAAAATTTCAGTGTTGGCTTTTGCCTGGCTGCTGGTGAGCCTCTGCGCTACGGCACCTGTTTCTGCAACTGTAGTGATCAATCCTGTAAAAAGCAGCCAGCCGGGCGATCCGGATCCGGCGAAGGTGAATGCAGCTGTTGCAGAATTCAAAAGCTTGTCCCGGAAAGAGAAGCGGGAACGCATCAAGGACGTTAAGAAAACCATCCGCCAGTATAAGGCGGAAAAGAAAGCCGGCAGCGATCCCAGTACGGATACGGTATTGCTGGCGATCCTGGCTATCTTGCTGCCGCCACTGGCCGTGTACCTGCACGAAGGTGAAATCAACAGTAAGTTCTGGCTCGACCTGATTCTTACCCTGATCTTCTGGATACCGGGAGTGGTATATGCGCTGATTGTGGTACTGTCCAACTAAGATTGTTACGAATCAAACACGTTGCTTTCTACCAATAAAAAAGCCGGCTCAGCAGCCGGCATTTTTATATAATTCGATAATTGCTAATTTGGTATCAGGCAGTTAAAATAGCAGCCTGTTCTGCCTCCCACTGCTTTTTTCCCAGTCCCGGGAACACGTGCCGCTCACTGTGATAAGAAGACCGCACCAGCGGGCCGCTCTCCACGTAATCCAGCCCGATGCTGTAACCGATTTCTTTATAGGCGGCAAATTCATCGGGGTGTACAAAGCGCTGCACGGGCAAGTGTTTTTTGGTGGGCTGCAGATACTGGCCGATGGTGATGACATCACAGCCACTGTTGTGCAAGTCCCTCATCGTTTGCACCACTTCTTCTTTTGTTTCGCCCAGTCCCAGCATTATACCACTTTTGGTACGCATACCAGCTTTCTTCAGGGTTCTGATCACTTCCATGCTGCGCCAGTATTTGGCTTGTATACGCACCTGCCTTGTCAGCCGTTCCACGGTTTCGATATTGTGTGAGACGACTTCCGGCGCCGCGTCAATGATACGCCGGATGTTTTCCTGTTCGCCTTTAAAATCGGGAATCAGGGTTTCCAGCGTAGTATCGGGGGTAAGTGCTTTTACAGCTTTGATGGTGTTGTACCAGATGATGGAGCCACCGTCTTTCAGTTCATCGCGGTCAACTGATGTAATAACAGCGTGTTTTACCTTCATCAGGTAAATGGCTTCGGCTACCCGCTGGGGTTCGTCCCAGTCCACGGCATCGGGGCGGCCGGTTGCCACGGCACAAAAACCGCAGCTGCGGGTGCAGGTATTGCCCAGGATCATGAAGGTGGCGGTACCGGCTCCCCAGCATTCGCCCATGTTGGGGCAATTGCCGCTTTCGCAGATGGTATGCAGTTTATGTGTATCTACCAGGCCGCGAACGTGTTTATAACTTTCGCCAATCGGGAGTTTCACACGGAGCCAGTCAGGCTTTTTAAGCCGGGGCCCGTTTTCATCTTTTATTTCGTTGGTTGCAGACGTTTCTGTCATAGTTGAAAATATTCATACCATTAATCAACAGTCAAGACCCTGTTTTCGTTCAGCATCTGAATGACGACAACAGCGGTACAGTAAGTAGCTAAGGAGACTGTACAATTGCTGTACAGTCACTCATACACCTGTCTGCAAAAATACGGGATTACTTGCGACGCCCAAATTCAAGGGTGATATATCCCTGGAAGAAGAGTTGTTTATCTTTCTGGTACAACATTATGGGGATTTTTTTTGCATAGGCTTCCAGGCTTACGCCCACTTCCAGGGCAGAGACCACTTCGTTGAACCGGCCATAATCAAAGCGCAGACCGGTTTTGGCATACACTCCTGGCTGCAGTTTCATTTCCCCCCACCCTTTGCCAAGTCCGCCGCCACCGCGTATGTACCCATTTACAAATAACGCGGAATCCTGGCTGTATTTAATCGTTTGTACGTTACCGTAAACATCTTCCACTTCAATATAATAGGGGCGTAAAAATCCAAGCGAGATACCTCCGTTGTACACAGCAGATACGGCCACGCCGTTTTTATTGCCTTTGTCGCCCAGCATGTATTGTTGTCCCACTCCCAGCTTCAGCTGGTAAAAATTATTGATTTTACCATAGATGTAGGGGTTGCCAAAACTGAATCCGCCGTTTGGCAGTTTATCTTCCTTGGGGTCTTTTATTTCTGTGAGTTCAAAATTATAAGTGGTGGTTTTGCGGGTTGTGCGCATTTTACCCAGCTCATAAAAAAGACCGTATCCATTGGTGCGCAGCATTACACCAAAAATGCTTTGTTTGTTATATACCAGCACGCCTTCCTCTTCGGCCCGGGCAATGGTATTAATTTTTTGCCTGCGTTCCAGCCGCCGCTGGTCTTTTTCGGATTTACGACTGGTGGAATCCTGTGCAAATATGGTTACAGCTAGGGCAGATAGTGCTGATAATAAAAGTAGTTTCTTCACCGGGGGATGTGTTTGTGTATTGTACCGTAAATTTAGGGCAAAAATAGATAATGACATCTTCTGTAGTTTACAACGGAGCGTTAAGAACCACCTGTACCCACCTGCGCAGCGGCAACCAGTTTGAAACAGATGCACCAGTTGATAACAATGGAAAAGGCGAACGGTTCTCTCCCACGGATTTACTGGCCACCTCGCTGGGCACGTGTATGCTCACGGTTATGGGTATCAAGGCCCGTAGCATGGGATTTGACCTGGACGACTTAAAAGTGGACGTGTTGAAAATAATGAAGACAGATCCGCGTCGCGTGGGCGGTATAAATTTAACATTTTCTATACCCGAGAAACTGGCGAATGTGGAAGAGAAAACCAAACAGATTCTCAAAAACACCGGGGAAACCTGCCCGGTGATGAAAAGTATTCACCCGGATATCGAGGTGAACATTGACTGGGGAGCCTGGCGCTGAAAACCGGCTTCCGTTTTTCAAGGCATTTGTTTTTTCAATATTGCATTTCCCACGGCACAATCCAGGCAGTGCTTTGTCTGACAATACTGATTTTTTAATTCGAGTAATGCCTGCGAATCAAAAGCAGTAGCAGCTTTTACTCCGATTTGTACAAAACCACGGGTGATGACATTTTTTTCTGCGGCTGTTTCTTCTAGCCATCGCAGGGCTTTTCGCTTGTACACTTCCTGGTTGTGGTAATTGCCATAGGTGAATAGCAGCGGCGCTAGGCTGTTGATAATAATATTATCAATCATGGCCGCGCCCAGTTGTTTCTTTTTAAATGGCGAAGTTTCATCAAAGCGATAATGGTAATGCCAGTAATCATTGGCGGTCACAGCAAACCAGGCCCGTACTTCTTTTGCCGAAGCAGCTTCTTTGATGCGGGAAAAGAGGTGCACTGATGTATGGATTAGCATGGCCAGTTGTGCCAGCCGCAGCGTGGGAAAATTACCGGGCCGCATCCGCAGCCAGTGTACCGGTATAGGAACCGGGGGCAGGGAATATTTTGTTTTTAAAAACTGGTATTCGCGCTGCAGCAGGCGTGGGTAGTCTTCTTCAAACCGGTCATTCAGCAAACCGGCTTGTCCCAGCAAGAGGCTTTCCAGCTGGTGAATTTGTTGTTTATGCTTAGCGAGAATGGTTAGTGGTAAGGAACGGGCCACGGCTTCAAAAGCCTCGGCATTCACTTTCATGCCGAAATTTTTTGCCAGCAGCCACCAGCAGGTTTCTTCCCAGTGATACCGGTTTTCATCCAGGAAACGCAGGGCTGTTTGTGCTTTACGGATCAGCCTTTCTGCGGCCAGCCGTTCTTTCCATGCCTGCCATACAAGGCTGCCGGCATCCTGTATACTTTTTTCGCAGGGAATAAAGGAGGTCGACGTCATCAGTTCCCGGTAACGATTTAACATCAGCGTGGCTACGCGGTGCTGTAATACCAGCAGCGGAATCGAGCCGGTGACTGAAGCATCATTTTCCCACACCACATGCAGAATTACATTTTTATAGTTGCTATCTGTATCGTGGCGGTGCTTTTGCCAGCCAGAGGATTGCAGGTGTAATTCTACTGTGCCGGCCCAGGTGGTATTGCCGATCACTACTTTGGCATCGGTAAAATCAGGCCCCTGGTTTTGATTATGCTGCCCGGGAAAAATGATGCGGAGGGGTTCGCCTGTTTCTGTGGTGAGTTCCTGCTTGTTGAAATACTGGAACTGCCAGATAAACTGGAGTAAACGTTCGGTCATGGATAAGGGTTGATTGGTTTGCAGTGATAAGTTACCAACTCTTGTTGACATAAAGAAGGCCTGCGTGCGGAACATCTGACGCAGGTGGTTTCAGGCTAATTTTTGCAGTTGCTGCACCACCCTGCTCACCGGCAGTCCCATTACATTGTAAAAATCACCCCGGATGGATTTGATGCCAACCACACCAATCCACTCCTGTATGGCGTAGGCCCCTGCTTTATCATAGGGCTGGTATTTATCTACATAAAACGTAATTTGCTCGGTTGTTAACGCATGAAAACTCACCTCTGTTTTATCGGCAAAGGCAATTTCATGAACGGCATTTTTGATCACCACACCTGTAATAACTGTGTGGGTTTGGCCGGATAAATCGTGCAGGATGCGGATGGCTTCATCCCGGTCTTTGGGTTTGCCAATGAGGCGTCCCTTCAGTACCACAATGGTATCTGCTGCCAGTATAATTTTTTCGCTGCCGGTTTTATCTTGTACAGCCTGTGCTTTTTCCCGGGCGATGTGCACGGCGATGTCCTCTACCCGTAACCCCTGCGGGTAGGTCTCATCCGTATTGCTAACCATTGTTTCAAACGGTATCTCCGCCCATTCCAGCAATTGTTTACGGCGGGGTGATTGTGAAGCCAGAATAATTTTTTGCATACTTAAAGATAAAACCAGAAAAAGATCATTGAAACAATACCGCTCAGCATCACCCATTTTGTCAATTGGCTGAGCTTATGAAAGTCTTTTGTGCCGGCAGAACGGAAGAGCAATCGTAAAATATACAGCAGGGGCAACACGATACATAAGGTGCTGTAGGCGTTCGGCAACCACCAGCGAAATTGCATCACATACACCTGTGCAATTAGCACCACCGCCACCAATACAACCAGCCAGACGGCTGCGTAAACCTTGGCGGCATTGATTCCCCATCGTATAGGCATTGTTGTGCATCCGTAGCGGGTATCTCCTTCAATATCTTCCATGTCTTTGATTGCCTCGCGTACCAGTGAAATAATAAAAGCGAATGCGGCATATAAAAATCCCAGCCGCACGATCTTGTGCTGCGCTAACTGGATTAATGCCGGTTGCCGGTTTTGGCCCAGTGACCATTCGGAAAAACACAAAATCAGTATCACCCAGGCTGTAAGCAGTGATATTAAAATATTACCGGTGAGCAGTTTCTTTTTTAGCGACACTGAGTAAATGAACAAGAGCAGCACGCACAGAAAATTGGCCAGTACGATATACCATAAGCCCGTTTGCCAGGACACATAAAAACTGGCGGCCAGGCCCAGCCCGCTCAACAGCATATGCCAGAGCATGGCCCAACGGCGGGAAACGATGACATCCACCACATTGTCTTGAGGCTTGTTTACCTGATCTATATTGATATCGAAATAATCATTGATGATATAGCCGGCCGCCGCAATCAATACGGAGGCAAACACCAGTAGGCTGAAGTTTTGCAGGTTTACCAACGGGCTGCCGCCGGCTCCCGAAAGCGCCGGGAGGATTATACAGAAATAAAATAATACCTGTGTGAGGGCAATAAAAATGAGATTGGGCAGGCGGACCATTTTTAAAAATGCTGCAATCAATCTCATCATTTAAAATTTATGGAGGATAATAAGAGAATCGATAAGTTGGAATGATGTAACCACCCGGATCAGTGGGCGGGCAATTTTTACCGGGACACAACAGTGTTATCAAACAGCCATTTGTCCTGGACTTTTAAAACCTTTTCTATCACTTCCCGCACACAGCCCTGCCCGCCCGGCAAAGGTGAAATGTAGTGGGAAATGGCTTTTACCTCATTGACTGCATCGGCCGGGCAGCAGGCTATACCCACCTGCTGCATGGCTGCCAGATCCGGGAGATCATCTGCCATGTACAGCAATTCATCCCATTGCAACTGATGCTGACGGCAATAGTCATCCAGTAAGGCCCGTTTGTTTTCAATCCCCATGTAAATATCAGTGAGGCCGAGTCTTGTCAAACGATCAATTACCGGATCGGCATTGCTGCCGGAAATAACTACTACCCGGAAACCGTTTTTTAACGCCATTTGCAATCCCAGCCCGTCTTTGATGTGCATGCGTCTTGCCTGCAAACCGTTTTCGAGCACCAGGACCGTACAGTCGGTCAGTACACCGTCCACATCAAAAACAAAAGTGCTGATTTTTTTCAGGGGTTCTAATACATTCATACATTCATTTATTACTGCCATACAAAACTGGCATTTCATTTACCTGGCAACTAGGCATTAGTTTTCTAACGCCGGCAAAGATATTGTAAAATGACGGGAAGGATTGGCGCTTTCGCCAATACACACTTTGAGTCCATGATCGCTTATTTAAATTGCTGTATGCTGCTTGTAAGTGTTTTATATAACGCCAGCAGGTGCGGATACGCCTGTAAGACAGCCAGGTGTTTTTGTATGGTTTCGCTGTCATGCCGCAGGGCCGGGCCGGTTTGTGCCTGTGCTGGTGAAATAGTAGTAATGCGGTTGGCTGTTTCCTGAATCAGCGGCAGTAACTGGGTAAAGTCAATACCTTCCTGCCTGCAATAGTCTTCTGCCAGCGCATAAAGATGGTTGGTAAAATTGCTGACAAAAACAGCCGCGACATGCAGTTTCAGCCGGTCATCATCAGTAGCCTGTACCACTTTACCGGGCCAAATGGAATGCGCCAGTTGCTGCAAGGTTGTAAGTGCTTTTTCATCGTGTCCATCAACAAATACGGGTATTTCCGGCAGTGCGGTCATTTCTTTACGAATGCTTTGCAACGGATAAAAAACGCCGTAATGATCCGTTACGGTATTTAACACATCAGCCGGCACGGCGGCGGCGGTGTGTGCAACCACTTTTCCCGGAAGTTTGAGCTCCCCGGCCACAGCAGGCAGCGCCATGTCCGACACAGCCAGCAGGTAGACATCTGCCTGCTGGTTGATTATGCTCAGGTAATCGGTGGAAACAGTATTCCATTCGTAGGCAAGCGCACTGGCAGCAGTGGAATTCCTGCCCACCACCTGTACGATTGTATGTCCTGCCGCAACGAATTTTCTGCCTAGCACCGAAGCAACATTACCGGTTCCAATGATTACGATCTGCATAAATGATACGGCTGTGGTTTAGTTAATGCCCAATTGATCTTGCTTGTATGCAAACTGTTCACTTGAAAGGCAAAGGTACTTCAGTCAAGCTGTTTATATTGATTCTTCATTGGTTCTTCTATCAATTTTTTACCTTCATTTTCATTTGCAGAGACAGTGGTCTGCTAACGGAAACCAGTAAAATGAAATTATCACAAAAGTTGCTGCTTATTTTTTTGCGGGTAAAATTCAGGTTGTTGTCTGCTTTGTCAAAAAAAGCTGCGGCCCGTGCGGCCTTTGATTTGTTTTGTACGCCACAGCAGCGCAACACAAAGCCGTTATCCGGTATTTTTAAACAGGCGGAATCACTGGTCTTTGAACTAAATGGGGTAACCATCAGGGGATTTCGCTGGAATCATCCTGCCGACCGAAAAGTGCTGCTGCTTCACGGCTTTTCTTCTTCTATTGGAAATTTCGGGCATTTTGTTACACCCCTCCTGCAAAAAGGATACGAGGTGCTGGCATTTGATGCGCCTGCGCATGGCCGCAGCGACGGGCGGCAAATTACGGCGCCGCTTTACCGCGATATGATTTTAGCCATTCATGAAAAATACGGGCCTGTACACTCCTTCATTGCTCATTCGTTTGGCGGACTGGCCTTGTCACTTGCCCTTGAAAAAATGGAGCAGGCAGACAGCATGAAGGCTGTTTTGATTGCCCCGGCTTCTGAAACGGTGACGGCACTCAGCCAGTTGTATGCACTGCTTGCTATCCTTAGCGAGCCGGTGAAAGCGGAAGTAGAAAACGTAATTGAACAAACGGGCGGCTACCCGCTTTCCTGGTATGCGATTTCACGGGTTCTGCCAGCTGTCCGCACAAGAATATTATGGATCCACGATGACCAGGATAATATCACGCCACTGCAGGATGCGATGAAAGTAAAAGAAAAAAACTATCCGCACCTGCAATTCGTAATTACACACGGTCTTGGGCACCGGCGGATTTACCGCGACAGTAAGGTGGTCTCGACCATCATGGATTTTCTGTAACCTTCCACCCTCTTGAAAATGAAAAGGATTATTTTTTTGCTGGTATTATCCGTTCTTGTCGTTTTCTTTACAGCAGGAAAGCATTATCATAAATACCAATCATCTCCCGTTATGGATACCTACCGTTTATTGGCTCTTGGGGATTCGTACACAATTGGCGAAAGCATACCACGCAAAGATAATTTTCCCAACCAGTTAACTGCCTTGCTGCGTAACGAAGGGCTTGGTTTCGGTGATGCAGAAATTGTTGCCAAAACAGGCTGGACAACCGATGAACTGTTGGCTACCATGCAAAAGCAGGCATTTCATCCGCCTTACGATTTTGTCACGTTGCTGGTTGGTGTCAACAATCAATACCGGGGCAGAAGCCTGGAAAATTACCGGGTGGAATTTGAGCAACTCCTGCAATGGGCCATTACCTTGTCAGGCAACCGGCCCGGCCGGGTGATTGTTCTTTCTATTCCTGACTGGGGTGTTACGCCCTTTGCCGCAGGAAGAGATCGTGCTCAAATCGCCCGGGAGATTGACCTGTTTAACCAGGCCAATGCAGCCATCAGTGACAGGTATGCCACACAATATATAAACATTACCACAGGAACCAGGGAAGCGGCTATTGATGAAACCTTGGTTGCTGCAGATGGGCTGCATCCATCTGCAAAAGAATATGCGAAATGGGCGCAGGCGATTGCCGGCCTCATCAAAAAACAGTTGGAGCCGTTAAATTGAATAAAGGATAAAAACAAAGTGCTACCTCGAAGTTTGATAATTTTTTCATTCATTATCAATGCGTTAAAATTAGTATATTTCCTCAGGACATTGCAGTTCTATAAGTTCTGCTTCCAAAAATTCAGATTCTTAGCTTATACTTGCACCTGCCGAAAAGCGTTATTAAAACGATTGTCGGTCAAAACCGAACGGAGTTTCAGGTATATTCTGGTCCTTTATAGCAACCAATCAACCAGGATTACAGCCTGACGTTATTAGAGACAGATAAATAATCGCAATAACCCATTAACTTATTTATGGCGAAGAACCTTTTAATAGTGGAAAGCCCTGCGAAAGCCAAAACCATTGAAAAAATTCTGGGCAAGGATTTCGAAGTGAAAAGTTGCTATGGTCATATCCGCGACCTAGAAAAGGCCGGCATGGGTATTGACCTGGAAAAAAACTATACCCCCCGGTATATTGTTCCTGAAGATAAGGAAAGGGTTGTCAAAGAGTTAAAGAGCTTAGCTAAAAAAAGTGATGAAGTATGGCTGGCAACGGATGAGGACCGTGAAGGTGAAGCGATCAGCTGGCATTTATGTGAGGTGCTGGGGCTGGATCCCAAGACTACCAAGCGCATAGTTTTTCATGAAATCACCAAACCTGCTATCCAGTCGGCTGTGCAAAACCCGCGCAAACTGGACATGAATCTCGTGAATGCCCAGCAGGCACGCCGGGTGCTTGACAGGATTGTAGGTTTTGAATTAAGCCCCGTTCTCTGGCGCAAGATGAGTATGAAAAACAATCTGAGTGCCGGCAGGGTGCAGAGTGTGGCCGTGCGCCTGATTGCGGAACGGGAACGTGAAATCAATGCCTTTGTGCCCACCAGCACGTTTAAAATCGAGGCATTGTTTACAGCGAAAGACAGCAGTGGAAAAGAAGTAACTTTTGCAGCGGAAGGTAAAAAACAGTCGTCGGTGGAAGATGCTGAAGTGTTTTTGAAAAGCTGTACCGGCGCTACCTATTCGGTCAATGACATTCAGGTAAAGCCGGCCAGGCGTTCCCCTGCCCCGCCATTTACCACCTCTACCTTGCAGCAGGAGGCGTCCCGCAAACTGGGCTATAGTGTGTCGAAAACCATGCTGATCGCCCAAAAGCTCTACGAGAATGGTTATATAACCTATATGCGTACCGACAGTGTGAACCTGAGTGATACGGCTCTCGGAGATATTACCCGGACGGTAAAGGGTATGTATGGTGAACAATATCACCAGTTTCGCAAATACAAAAATAAAAATGAGAGTGCGCAGGAAGCACACGAAGCTATCCGTCCCACGTATATGAATAATATTACAGTGGAGGAACAGGAATGGAAACGGCTTTATGAACTGATCTGGAAACGAACCATGGCCTGCCAGATGGCCGACGCTGAACTGGAAAAAACGATTGCTAAAATCAACATATCCACCAACCGGGAAGAGCTGACTGCACAGGGCGAAGTTTTGAAATTTGAAGGCTTTTTGAAGGTATACCGCGAAGACCTTGATGATGATGACCTGGCAGAAGAGCAACAGGAAGGCATGCTGCCTCCACTGACGGTTGGGCAACAGCTCCCCTTAAAAGAAATGAAAGCCATTGAACGCTTTTCCAGGCCCCTGCCCCGTTACACGGAAGCTTCGCTGGTGAAAAAGCTGGAAGAGTTGGGGATTGGCCGGCCCTCCACATATGCCCCCACCATTTCTACCATTTTAAAAAGAGGTTATGTTGAAAAACGCGACAAAGAAGGCTTGCAACGGGATTACCGGGTACTGGTCTTGAAAAAAGATGTCATTAAACAAGAAACAGCCCAGGAAACAACAGGTGCTGAAAAAGCGAAATTATTCCCGACTGACCTGGGATTGGTAGTGACTGATTTTTTAAAACAATATTTTGACGACATCATGGATTATGGCTTTACCGCCCGCATTGAAGAAGAATTTGATGAAGTGGCCGGTGGTAAAATGAAATGGAATAAAATGATTGATGAATTTTACCTGCCATTTAAAAAAGATGTCGACAAAACCATTGAAACAGCCGAGCGCATCAAAGGTGAACGGGAACTGGGGACTGACCCCGAAAGCGGCAAAAAGATTGTGGCAAGAATGGGCCGCTACGGTCCTATGGTGCAAATAGGAGACGCAGAAGATGAAGAAAAGCCGCGGTTTGCCGCACTCAAAAAGGATCAAAGCATTGAAACCATCACACTGGACGAAGCGTTGCAACTGTTTCAGCTGCCCAGGACGCTGGGCGAATATCAAGGCCAGGAAGTATCGGTTAACATCGGCCGCTTTGGGCCTTATGTAAAATACGGCGACCAATTTGTTTCCATTCCCCGTGGGGAAGATCCGCTGGAGGTGTCGCTTGACCGCGCCATTGACCTGATTGCAGAAAAGCAAAAAGCAGATGCCCCCATTGCTGAATACGACAACAAACCAGTAACAAAAGGGAAAGGGCGTTTTGGCCCCTTTATTAAATGGAACGAGATGTTCATCAATGTACCAAAACGGTACAACTTCGATGCTTTATCGCAGGCAGATATTAACGAACTGATTGAAGCTAAAGTGGCCAAGGAGTCGAACCGCTATATTCAGCACTGGCCGCACGAAAAGATTTCGATTGAAAATGCCCGCTGGGGCCCGATTGTGAAATGGGGCAAAAAAATTGTCAGGTTGCCGAAAAAAACCGACGATACAAAATATACCGCAGAAGAGCTGGCCGCTGTTTCACTGGAAGAAGTGAAAAAGTGGATTGAAGCCGTCTACCCGGAAGCCTTCACGAAGAAGACAGCCACCAGGAAAACAAAAACAGCCAGTAAAGCCGCTCCCCAAAAAGCAGCGAAAAAGAAGCCGGCTAAAAAATCTTAAAAAATGCCGGATGGCTTCAATGGCGACAAGTCATTCGGCAATCACTTTGTATTTTTACAGTATGAATCTGGAATATAAAAGCCTGCTCGAGAGCCATTTTCATCCTGCCTCAAGGGTGTGGGTGTACCAGGCAAACCGTCTGTTTTCCCTCAGCGAAGCGCTGGAGATAGAAACCATGCTGAATGATTTTGCAACCCGCTGGACCAGCCACGGTGCAAAAGTGAAGGGAGCAGCTCATCTATTTTTCGGTCAGTTTATCATATTGATGGCTGACGAAACAGCAACGGGCGTCAGCGGTTGCAGTACCGACAGCTCTGTGCGGTTGATGAAAGATATCGAGCAAAAATTTACCGTGAGCCTTTTTGATCGTACTACCCTTGCTTTTTTAATGAAGGATAAAATACAATTGCTGCCGATGGCGCAGTTGCCTTATGCATTCGCCAATGGTTTCATTGATGCCGATACGCTGTATTTCAACAACCTTGTACAAACCAAAGAAGAATTGGAAAAAAACTGGATTATACCGGTAAAAGACAGCTGGATTGCAAAAAAAATTTCACCGGATAAAGTGGTTTCGTAACTTAGGTCCGCAACACGCGGAAGTAGCTCACCTGGTAGAGCGACAGCTTCCCAAGCTGTAGGTAGCGGGTTCGAGTCCCGTCTTCCGCTCTTCTTATTTACGTTGTATAGTCATCAACATTTATCAATCGCATTTCCGCAAAATAACTCCTGTTTTTTCCTTGCCCCCGGTCTTCTTCATTAAGTTCTATTACTGTCAACCTGTCATTCGCAAATTGATTTTCTGTATCTTTGCAGACTTAAACTCAATGGAATGTTTGACTTCGTGACAGATAAAGTACATGATGAAACCAGGCAGGGAGAAGCCTTTGCGCCGTTTAAAAATGATCCGTCAATTTACCGGAAACGTTTTTACATCGAGAGTTATGGGTGCCAGATGAATTTTTCTGATAGTGAAATTGTTGCGGCCATATTACAGGAAAATGGATATGGCGCCACCCGCAATTTTGAAGAAGCTGACCTGGTTCTTATCAATACTTGTTCGATCAGGGAAAAAGCTGAGCAAACTGTTCGCAAACGCCTGACCGAATTCCGTAAAGTAAAAGAACACAAACCGGGCATGCTGGTGGGGGTACTGGGTTGTATGGCAGAAAGGTTAAAGGCCAAATTGCTAGAAGAAGAAAAACTGGTAGACCTTGTTGTGGGGCCGGATGCCTACCGTACCCTGCCGGTGCTGGTGGAAGAAGCCGAAAGCGGGCAAAAAGCTGTGAATGTGCTATTGAGCCGCGATGAGACCTATGCTGATATTTCACCGGTGCGGCTAGACAGTAATGGAGTAACGGCCTTTGTGAGCATTATGCGCGGCTGCAACAATATGTGCTCGTTCTGCGTGGTACCGTTTACCCGCGGACGTGAAAGAAGCCGTTCTGCTCAAAGCATTCTCCAGGAATGCCGTCAGTTATTCAATCAGGGATACCGGGAGGTTACATTGTTGGGGCAGAATGTGGACAGTTATTATTTCGTAGATGAAACTGCTGATGAAACTATCACATTTGCCAAACTTCTTGAGAAAGTGGCGCTGATCTCCCCCCTGCTGCGGGTACGGTTTTCCACATCCCATCCCAAGGATATTACGGACGATGTACTGCACACGATGGCGAAATACGAGAATATTTGCCAATACATTCACCTGCCGGTACAAAGCGGTTCCAGCCGGATATTACAGCTGATGAACCGCACTTATACACGTGAATGGTATATGGCGAAAGTTGACCGTATCCGGGAATTGTTGCCAGCCTGCGGCATCAGTTCCGATATTATCGCCGGTTTTTGTACGGAAACGGAAGAAGATCACCGCGACACATTAACGGTGATGGAATACAGCCGCTACGATATGAGCTACATGTTTTTTTACAGTGAGCGACCAGGTACGCTGGCGCAGCGACGGTATCAGGATGATATTCCGGCAGATGTAAAAAAGCGCAGGCTGCAGGAAATAGTCGACCTGCAAAACAGGCTCTCACTCGAAAGCAACCGGAGAGACATTGGCAAAATTTTCCGTGTACTCATTGAAGGAAACAGCAAACGAAGTGACAATGACTGGATGGGACGGAACTCGCAAAACAAAGTCATTGTATTTCCCAAACAACAATATAACCTGAATAAGGGCGAATACGTTAATGTGAAAGTAACAGATTGTACCCAGGCAACTTTACTGGGTATGATTCAATCTGACCAGGAAATTTAAGAACCGAAAGAAAGGAGATTGTATAATGGACATTCAATCTATAAAAAACAGGTTTGGCATCATTGGTAATTCCCCTGCTCTTAACTATGCATTGCAGGTAGCATCCCAGGTTGCCAATACAGACCTGACCGTATTGATCATGGGTGAAAGCGGTGTGGGTAAGGAAGCCTTTTCCCTTATCATTCACGCTTTATCCAACAGAAAACATAATTCTTTTATTGCCGTTAACTGCGGTGCCATACCCGAAGGCACAATTGATTCGGAGCTTTTCGGTCACGAAAAGGGATCGTTTACCGGTGCGGTGGAGGCCCGCAAAGGTTATTTTGAAACTGTCAACGGTGGCACCATTTTCCTCGATGAAATCGGTGAAATGCCACTTGGCACACAGGCCCGCCTGTTGCGGGTACTGGAAGCCGGTGAATACATCCGGGTCGGCTCGTCCAAGGTACAAAAAACTGATGTGCGCGTGATTGCAGCCACCAACAAGGATCTGCTGCAACTGGTGCAACAGGGAAAGTTCCGGGAAGATTTGTATTACCGGCTGAGTACCGTTCCCATCCGTGTACCAGCCCTGCACGACAGGAAGGAGGATATTCATTTGTTATTTCGCAAGTTTGCCGTTGATTTTGCCGAAAAATATAAAACGGCCCCTGTGCAACTGGACGAGGAGGCAAAAAACCTGTTAATTAATTATCCCTGGCCCGGCAATGTGCGGGAATTAAAGAATATAGCCGAGCAGATTTCAGTACTCTCCGAAGAAAAACAGATCACGGTGCGGGAACTCAGGAAGTTTTTGCCGGCCACAGTGGATAACCGGCTACCGGTTTTGGCACATGGCGGCATCACTAGCAGTGCGCAGGAATTTGCCAATGAACGGGAAATTCTGTACAAACTTTTTTTTGATATGAAAAAAGATGTGACAGAATTAAAACGCATGTTCCTGGAAGTATTGCAGAACCCCAACATCGTGGCGCAAAACCAGGCATTTATTAATGAGTTAAAAGAACTGAAAACGCATGAACCAATTGCGCCGGTATTTGTCCCGCAGCCTTCGCCCGTGCATCAGCCCGTGCTGGTGCATGATGAAATTCATGAACATGAGGAGGTGGAAGAAAGCCTGAATATTATGGATAAAGAGAAGGAACTGATCATCAAAGCCCTAAAAAAACACAGGGGAAAACGAAAAGATGCAGCGCTTGACCTTGGCATCAGCGAACGAACACTTTACAGAAAGCTTAAGGAGTATGATATTGATGAATAAACAACCCGGTAACAACCCGGCAGATTCAGCTGCAAGCCGCAGCCGTTTTCTCTCTTTTTCTGTTAAACGCCTGTTATGGGTAGCTGTCATTGCCGTTGCCGCAGTAGTGATGATTACCGGAAACAGCGGCTGTAAAATTTACCGTTTCAAAGACGTTTCGATCCCCGACAGCATAAAAACCGTAAAAGTTAACTTTATCGAAAACAGGGCGCGGTATGTAAATCCGCAGCTCAGCCCGCAACTGACTGATAAACTCAGGCAGAAAATCGTGAACCAGACAAGACTTACACAAACCAACGGGGATGAGGCAGACTGGGAAATCAGCGGCGCCGTTACGGATTATTCGGTCAGCACCGCTGCGATTTCAAACCAGCAAAATGCCACGGATCGCTTAACCGTTTCCGTTACCGTTACCCTTTACGACCGGTTGGCCAATAAATCGAAGGATTATAATGTGAGCCACAGTTTTGATTTTTCGGCATCGCTCACCTTGCAGCAAGCCGAAACGCAACTGAGCGATGAAATTATCCGCAACCTGACCGATGAAATATTTAACCAGCTTTTTTCCAACTGGTAAGTACCGTTTAACTTGTAACCATGCAGGCAGTCATTGATCATCTGGCAGAAACTTTTTTTCATAAATCCTCGTTGCAGGATTGCAGCCTCCCGGACATGGCGGCTCTCGCTTCGAAATATCCTTATTGCAATGTCGTTCACCTGCTGGAGACATTGCGGTTGAAAAATGAAAACCCGGAACGCTATTCAGCCAGCATCAGCAAGGCAGGCCTGTATGTCAATAACCCGTTATGGCTTAACTATCTGCTTACGCAAAATCAAACAGCTGCCGAAACAACAACGCTCACAGCACGAAGGCTGGCAGCGACTGAACCAATTGTTGAAATAGCGGCAGAGCCCATTCAGGATGAAACCGACAGTATTGCAAGTGAGGCAGAAATCAACGACCCCCTAAAGCCTGCAATAACGGCGGAAATGAGTAATCAAACAGAATCCTTGCAAACGGGGCCCGATAAGGATGAGGAGGCGGAGTTGTATCACGAAGAACAAGCTGCGTCTGAATCACAGGAAATGCCTGGAGAAATCCGGATTCCTTCGCTAAAACTGGAAGCCCTTCCGGATGCTCACACACCGCTCAGTTTTGAACCGTACCACACTGTGGATTATTTTGCCTCCCAGGGTATAAAGCTTTCAGCCGAGGAAAAGCCTGCTGATAAATTCGGGATGCAACTGAAGAGTTTTACGGAATGGTTGAAAACGCTGAAAAAAACGCCGGCAGCACCCGCCGAGGCGGCCGACAGCCGGCAGGAGCAAAAAGTGCTGACACTTGCTGAGCACTCCCTGGAAGAAAAAGACATTGTTACAGAGGCAATGGCAGACGTTTGGGTTAAACAGGGTAACAGGCAAAAAGCCATTGAAATATATCATAAATTAAGTTTGCTCAATCCCGCCAAAAGCGCTTATTTTGCAAGCCTGATCGAAAAATTAAACGAGAAGTAGTATGACTCTTTTATTCGTGATCCTGATTGTCCTGGCCAGCGTGGTGCTGGGGCTGATAGTGCTGGTGCAAAACCCGAAAGGCGGTGGGCTGGCTGGTAATATTGCCGGTTTCAGCACACAATTCATGGGCGTAAAGCAAACGACTGATGTACTGGAAAAAGGTACCTGGATTTTTGCTGCCGTCATTGCCGTACTCTCCATCACTTCAACTGTATTTATTTCAAAAAACAGCGGCACAGAGGACAAAATCGAAAAAATTAATCCAAATGCCGTGCAGCAGCCTGCTAATAACAGCAATACCACTACTTTCCCGGGTTTGCAAACGCCGGCACAGGATACGAACAAAAAATAATTACCGGATAAATCTTTAAGAACCCTGTCGTATGACGGGGTTTTTTATTTATTTTATGGAGGTAAAGATGTTCTATGAAAAAAATCATCCTGGTTCTTTTTAGTATCCTTTGTTTACTGGCTGGTTTCGCCGCCTGGAAAATGTTTGGTCCTGCAACGTCTACGCCCCACGGCGAGTTTTTTTACATTAAGACCGGCGAACATTATTCAGGCGTTAAAGACAGCCTTGTGAACCAGCGGTATATCAGCAGTGCGTGGTGGTTTGATAAAACCGCCCGGCTTTTTGGTTTTTCAGCAGATCGTGTAAAAGCGGGCCGTTATAAAATTAATAAGGGTATGAGTTTGTTTCAGCTTGTTCGGATGCTGAAGAACGGGCGCCAGACGCCTGTCAACCTTGTGATCACCAAGTTGCGGACAAAGGAAGATTTTGCACGGAAAACCGGCAGCCTGTTTGAATGCGATTCGATGCAAATGATGGCCTTCCTTGATAACCCGGATTCCCTAGACCGGTATGGGCTGGATACGAATACGGTTATGACCGCCATTCTGCCCGATACGTATACGTATTTCTGGAACACCACTCCTTCCCGCATTTTTAAAAAGATTTATGAAAACAGCCAACTTTTCTGGAATGAAGAGCGATCGGAAAAAGCGGCAAACCACGGTTTGACACCTGCACAGGCTTATATCCTTGCTTCCATTGTGGAGGAGGAAACGAATGATAAAAACGACAAGCCGTTGATTGCCAGTGTATACCTCAACCGCTTGTCAAGAGGTATGCTCTTGCAGGCCGATCCTACAATCAAATTTGCCCTCCGCAATTTTACCCTGAAACGGATTTACCAGAAATACCTGTCCGTTGAATCACCATACAATACCTATCGTAACAAAGGATTGCCACCCGGGCCCATCTGCACGCCTTCCCGCCAGACGATTGAAGCCGTACTGGATTCGTCGGGGACAGACTACCTCTATTTCGTGGCAAAGAGTGATTTGTCTGGCAAGCATGTATTTACCAGCAATTATAACGACCATTTAAAATACGCAAAGGAATACCAGCAGCTTTTGAACAAACTTGATTCCTCGCAGCAGGAAAAGTAAGGATGACATGATTAAACTATTTTCCATCCCGCGACGATATATTCTAAACTCTTTGCCTGTCAGGTTTGTGGTAAACAAGAGTAAAAAGATTAGTTTGCCAGGTTTCCAGGGTATTCCCCTGCATGATGTCGTTAAGTTTTTCTTTGGCCAGGTGCGCAAAGTGGGAATGGTGGAACGGGCCTCTGCTATTTCGTTTAATATCTTTATGGCCATTCCACCAGCTATTATTTTCCTGTTTACCTTAATACCTTACCTGTCCATTTCCCGACAGTTTATTCATGAGATGTTTGGCCTTATTCGCGATGTGATTCCCGGTGAAAAAAATAATTCTTCAATTATAAAATTTCTAAACGATTTTGTTACCCATCCGCGTAATGACTTGCTTTCGCTGGGTTTTTTACTGGCCCTGTTTTATTCTTCCAGCGCCATGATGGGTATTATGCGGTCATTCGATAAAAATTATCTTGGTTTTAAAAAACGAAAAGCCCTGCAGCAACGCGGTATTGCGATCAAATTAACGCTCATACTATTTGTATTGGTTGTTGCCTCGGTGCTGGTACTCGTTGCACAGGATGTGGTGCTGAAATGGATTGGGATTGAAAACAAAGGCGTTCGTGATGTGATTAAAAATGTTCGCTGGATAGTGATCATCCTTTTGTTTTTTTACATCATCTCTTATATCTACAAGCATGCTCCCTCGGTGGATAAGAAATGGAAGCTCATCAATGCCGGTTCGATACTGGCCACCTTCCTGATGCTCCTTTTTACATCCCTCTTTTCTTACTGGGTAAATCATTTTGGCAATTACAATAAGTTGTATGGCTCTATCGGCACAATTATGATCCTCATGTTGCTGATTTATTTTAATTCGCTGGTGTTGCTCATTGGTTTTGAGCTGAATGTGAGTATCTCCTCTTTGAAAAGACTGGCCGAGTCTGCCTCCTCCAAGTCGACCGCCTGAATGCGCGGTAGGGTAGATTATTAACCGGCTTTATGGAATTTTTTAATGGTTGCATCAAGATGATATTGCATTTACCATTATTCACTATCAAAACCATGCTTATGCTTCCCAGGAAAATTATTAACCGGTTCATTATTCTTTCCTTTTTTGCACTGGTTGGTTATTGTCTAGCCACTGCCATTGCTGTGAAAAGCGTTATTGGTATAGTGCTGGCTATCGTGAGCCTGGCTGCCGCCATTGTTTTCCTGTATATTTTATTACAGGAGCAAAAGCCAGTGGAGTCAGATGAAATTACTTCTTAAATGATTACTGGCCTTTTAGTTGTTCGGGCCCGCTGAAGCAGGTGGATTCTTGAAAATATATGCACAATACTAGGCAAGCCACTTTTGTACCGATTTTTTATCAGGATTGGCTTATGCATGTGGTAGGGTTAGTTTTGATTTCTGTATATGTTTGGCGACATACCCACCTTTTGCTTAAACAAACGGGTAAAGTGCTGCGGATATTTAAATCCCAATTCGTAGGCTATTTCGCTAATTGACTTGTCAATATCAAAAATTCTTTCTTTTGCCACGTCAATCACTTTTGTTTGAATGTATTCCAGTGCAGAAATACCCGTCTCTTTTTTTATCAGGTCACCAAAATAATTAGCTGACAGATGCAGTTCCTCTGCACAATAAGACACAGTAGGCAATCCGATGTTTTGTGGTTTTTCAGAAGAAAAATAGCTGTTTAAAAGCGTTTCAAATTTTTCTAAAATTCCTTTATTAACGTGTTCCCTTGTTATGAACTGCCTGTCGTAGAAACGGGTGGAATAATTTAGCAGCAACTGCAAATGAGAAATCACTAATGTTTTACTGTGCTGATCCAGGTTTTGCCGGAGTTCATCTTCAATCGTTTCAAACACATTCAAAACCAGCTTTCTTTCTTTTTTTGAAAGGTGCAGCGCCTCGTTGGATGAATAAGAGAAAAAACTATAATCAGTCATTATGTTACGTAATGGAGTTCCTGCAAGAAAGTCAGGATGAAATATTAATACCTTTCCCTTAGGTTTTATACCAGGTAAGTAATTTTCAACGGTTAATATTTGCCCCGGAGCCACAAACACCAGGCTTTCTTCCTGGTAATCGTAGCTTTCTTTTCCATAACGCAAATCGCCACATTTCGTTTCCTTTAAAAAAATGCAAAAGAAACCAAAATTGTATGAAGCGGGTTCTAAAAACTTTAAGTTGTCATAGTCTAAAACATTAATGAGGGGATGCAATGTTTCTGCTCCTCTCAGTTTGCTGTATTCACCAACACTTTTTATTTTCTTTATTTCCATTATTGAAATGTTTTTCCTCTCAAATTTACTCAAAATCTTCCCCGGGCAGGTAATCGCCCTTTCAAATCAGTGATATTGGTAAGTAAAAAAGTAATGTATATACGTGGTAATGCCTGATATTAAGATTGGTGTGCTCCTGACCCCCCCAATCAGTAAAACTGGTAAGCAAAGCCGTAATCCGTATAACAATAAGTCCACGTTTTCTGCTGACATTTGTTTCACAAAAATTAAGAACAATGAAAAATAGAAAATTAGGTAAAAGCGGACTGGAAGTTTCTGAATTGGGATTTGGTTGCATGGGCTTAACATTCGGATATGGGCCCGCCACCAGCGAAGCAGCTGCCATTGCAGTAATCCAAAAAGCCTATGATTTAGGTATCACATTTTTTGATACGGCCGAAGCTTACAGCCAGGGACTGAATGAAGAATATCTAGGCAAGGCCGTAAAACCTTTTAGAGATAAAGTAATTATTGCCACCAAGTTTGGTTTCAAAGAGGGTAATAGTTCTAAAGGAGTGGACAGCCGCCCCGAACGTATCAAAAAAGTAGTGGAAAATTCTTTGAAATATTTGCAAACGGATGTGATTGATTTATTGTATCAACACAGGGTTGACCCTGGCATACCAATGGAAGAGGTGGCGGGTACCGTGAAAGATTTGATACAGGAAGGAAAAGTAAAATACTTTGGAATGAGCGAAGCCGGCGTTGAAAGCATCCGGAAAGCGCATGCTGTTTTACCGGTAACCGCCTTACAAAGCGAATATTCTATGTTTTGGCGTGAACCTGAAAAAGAAATACTGCCATTACTGGAGGAATTGGGTATTGGTTTTGTTCCCTTCAGCCCATTGGGAAAAGGCTTTTTAACGGGGGCTATTTCAGCTGAAACAAAATTTGACAGTACTGATTTCCGAAATATTGTACCCCGTTTTTCAGAAGAAAACAGAAAGGCAAATCAATCCTTAGTTGATTTAGTAAAAACGATTGCCAAAGAAAAACAGGTATCTCCTGCACAAATTGCTTTAGCGTGGTTGTTAGCGCAAAAGCCTTACATAGTTCCGATCCCGGGTACTACCAAAATTCATCGTTTGGAAGAAAATGTTGGAGCTGTCAATATTACCCTTTCTGAAGAAGAATTG
Source organism: Chitinophagaceae bacterium (assembly GCA_035760665.1). Classification (GTDB taxonomy): domain Bacteria; phylum Bacteroidota; class Bacteroidia; order Chitinophagales; family Chitinophagaceae; genus DASTSN01. Next base: position 26,790 of record DASTSN010000067.1, read on the forward strand.
AGCAGAATAAAATCGGCATTGGAAAGCATTAAGATTTCAGGTGACCGATATCCTGCCGCTTTACAGGCAAGAGTTGGTAAATAATATGAAATGAAAGCCAGGTTATTGTTATCTAAGTTGCATCAACAATTTAAAAACAAAAAATGAATACAACAAAAGAAATAATTGTATTAACTGGTGCTGGTCAGTTAGGAATGGCGATTGTAAGAAGAATGGCTTATGGCAATAAACTGTTTATTGCCGATTGGAAAATGGAAAATGCGGAAGCCATCACCAAAACACTTGTTGATGCAGGTTTTGATGCTGTTCCTTTTAAAACAGATATTTCTTCGCGGGCATCTATTTTGGAATTGATAGAAGCGGCAAAGAAGGAAGGTGAAATTGCTATGTTTATTAATGCTGCAGGAGTATCACCAAGTCAATCTACCAAAGAAGATATTTTAGCCGTTGACCTTTATGGAACGGCAGTGCTACTGGAAGAATTTGGAAAAGTGATGAAGCAAGGTGGTACTGGCGTTACTATCTCCAGTCAATCGGGTCACAGGATGCCTGCATTGACAGCCGAAGAAGACAGGCTATTAGCCACCACACCAACCGAAGAGCTGCTAGGTTTGAGTATCC
>DASTSN010000068.1:0-13123 GCA_035760665.1 Chitinophagaceae bacterium
GAAAACCCTTAAAACAGAAAAGCACAGAACTTGTACATTACATCGCCCAAAAAACACAGGGCCGTATTCCCATCATTGCATCCGGCGGTATATTTACGGCCACCGATGCAAAAGAAAAACTGGCAGCCGGAGCTTCTCTCATACAGGTGTGGACTGGCTTTATTTACGAGGGCCCGGCCATTGTAAAAAAAATCTGTACTGATTTGTAAACTGTCGTTCAAATTATTCTATACGAAACATGGAACACTTATTTACCAGTGAAAGTATTATCAGCTTTTTCATCCTTGTTATCCTGGAAGTGGTACTGGGGATTGACAATGTCATTTTTGTCAGCATTATCATAAACCGGCTTCCGCAAAAACAGGAAAAAACAGCAAGGCGGATATGGATGATCACAGGCATCATTATTCGCAGCGTGTTGCTGCTGGGGCTTGGCTGGCTGCTGTCGCAGAAAGGGCGGTCCGTTTTTGTATTGTTTGGAAAAGGCTTTGACCTTGCCAGCCTGGTTATGCTGCTGGGCGGACTCTTTCTGATTTACAAATCTGTACGGGAAATTCATCACAAACTTGAGGGTGAAGATCCGAATGTAAAAGCCGAAAACAAAAAGCTGTTGTCGCTGGGACAGGCGGTTGTACAAATTATGCTGATTGATACCGTTTTTTCATTTGACAGTATTATCACCGCCGGTGGTACAGCAAAGCATGTGGAGATAATGATTGCAGCAGTCATCATCGCGATGGCGATTATGTTTTTATTCAGCCCAAAAATTTCTGCCTTTATTCATAAACATCCTACTTTGAAAATGCTGGCCCTCTCGTTCCTGGTCATGATTGGTTTGAGCCTGCTGGTAGAAGGCTGGGATTCCGAAAGTGCTCATGAATTACACTTGAAAAATTACATTTATTTTGGAATGGCCTTTTCGTTTGTTGTAGAACTCCTCAACATGACAATGCGCAGCCGGCTTGCCAGAAGAAAAGTAGTGCAGCTGAATGAGCCGATGTTAAAAACCAAAGAAGAACAATACTCAGACATGGCGAAGTAACGAGGCAGCTACTAACCCGGCCGTCTCGGTTCTCAGCCGGGTTGTTCCCAGTGCCACCGGGCTGAAATGATGGCGAACGGCCAGATCAACCTCCTCTTTTGTAAAATCCCCTTCCGGCCCAATTAAAATGATTTTGGTCTGCAGGGCTTCGTTAATGAGATCCTGCAGATTTCGTTTTTCATCTGGCAGGCAATGGGCTATAAATTTTTGCTGCTGGGAAGCCGTTTGGACAATTTGCTCAAACGCTGTAGGGTTGTGCAATACAGGCAGCCAGCATTGCTGGCTTTGCAGCATAGCACTGACCAGTATTCCCTGCATTCTTTCAAGCCTGAAATGTTGCTTTTCTGTTCGTTCGCAGATCATCGGAATAATTGCCGCAACACCCATCTCGGCAGCCTTTTCTACAAACCATTCCAATCGGGCGGTATTTTTTATCAGTGACAGGGCAATCGTTATTTGTTCAGGAGCGGGTTCTATAAAATCTCGTTGCAGCAATGTTACCGAGCAATGTTTTTTATGATCCTGTATAATTTCCGCAGTAAGTAAAGAGCCCTGCCCGTCGGTTAAACGTATTCGTTCGCCCTTCCCCATCCGCAGTACAGTAACAATATGGCGCGACGTATTTTCGTCCAGCACCAAATCCTGCTGCGAAACATCATATCCGCTGATATAAAAAAAAGGAAGATTCACGAACTTTTTTTCCGTCATTACCCAAGTTACCATCGGTTACAAACAAAAAAAACGCCTCTACAGAAGCGTTTTCTGTAAAAATCATACCATTAAAACGGAGCTTCGTCATCGTCAGAAAAAGGCATATCATTCATTTTACTGCCGGTTTGAATAAACACTCTTGCGCCGCCCCCATCAGCATCCTGCACAGGCTTCCAGTTGCCGCCGGGTAAACCAATGCCTCCAAGATCGCCACCTTCGTCTTCAATAAATTTCTGAATATGCAGCAGGGCTTTCAGTTTTACCGTTTCAAGCGATCCGTTCCTGTGCTTGGCAATGCGCACATGCGTTTCGCCCCGGTTATTTTCACCCATTTCATTGGTGGTTATATCATAATATTCAGGTCGGTAAAGAAACATAACCATATCGGCATCCTGTTCAATGGCACCCGATTCCCGCAAGTCGCTAAGCTGCGGAATCTTGTTACCATCCTTGGCTCCGCGTTTTTCCACTTCACGGCTTAACTGGGAAAGGGCGATAATCGGAATATTTAATTCTTTCGCTAGTCCCTTCAGGTTACGGGATATATTACTGATTTCCTGTTCGCGATTGCTGTTCCTGTTTTCGCCGCTGCCACTCATTAATTGCAGGTAATCAATAATCACCATCCCGATATTGTGTTTGTTTTTGAGGCGGCGGCATTTGGCTCTTAATTCAAAAATATTCAGCGCCGGCGTATCATCAATAAAAATGGGCGCCTGGGCCAGCCGCTGGATACCTTTGGCGTAGAGTTGTTTCATTTCATGCTCTTCCATTTTTCCCCGGGCGATCTTTTCGAGCCAGATTTCGCTTTCGGCAGAAAGAATCCGTTGCACCAATTGGCCGGCACTCATCTCCAGGGAGAATAAGGCTACCGGCGTAGGCTTGCTGGGATGCAGGGCTGCATTACGTGCCAGGTTAAGTGCAAACGCCGTTTTACCCACAGCGGGGCGGGCTGCCAGGATAATCAGGTCGGTATTTTGCCAGCCATACGTAACCCGGTCGAGCGATGGGAAGCCGCTGGGCACACCCGTGACTTCCTCGTTTCGGTGACGGAGATCTTCGATTCGCTGAATGGTTTTTACCAGCACAGAATCGATCGTGTCAAAATTTTTGCGAAGGTGATTATTGGTGATTTCAAAAAGTTTGCTTTCTGCATCGTCCAGCAGATCAAAGACATCGGTACTGTCTTCGTAAGCATCGCCGATAATTTCACCTGAAATGCGGATGAGCTCCCGCTGGATAAATTTTTGTAATATGATCCTGGCATGCGCTTCGATATTGGCAGCAGAAACAACACTATTCGTCAGCTTGGTTACATAATAGGGACCGCCAACGAGTTCCAGGTCCTCCCGAAACCGCAACTCTTCCACAACCGTTAATATATCAATCGGCTGGCTTTTCTGTGCCAGGGCTTGCATGGCACGGAAGATGCGCTGGTGGCCTTCCACATAAAAACATTCAGGCTTGAGAATTTCAACCACTGTGTCAAAAGCTCCTTTCTCCAGCATGATGGCTCCAAGCACAGCTTCTTCCAGTTCCTTTGCCTGCGGGGGCACTTTGCCGTAAACCATTGTGCTCAGGTCAAGGGTAGACTTGCGTCGTTGTTTACGGTCGCGGTTTAAGTTAGTAAGATCCATTTGTTCAGTTACAGCGATAAGCGGTTAAACCATTAGTTATTCACCAATGACCTTGGGTTAGTATTCCAGCCTTATGTTTAGAAATCGTTACGTCAACGTTATCGGAATGTTTCCCTTTAGTCAGGACGGCGAATATAAATGCAGAAAAATGGTCGAAAAAAATTTTTCTTATTCACAGCCACCGCACCCTGTTTTCCACAAACCTTAAAGGCTTATCCACGATTATCCCGTAGTCATTCACAATTTAAAAAAGTTTTTCTCCTTTACCTAAAGGAAATTAACACAGGTTGTGATTAAAAAAAATAAGTGTTTTTTTTGGTCAGAATTATCGACCTACAGAATGGGGTTTTCAGCGAATTTTCGATCGGCAAGCTCTTTGAAAACACCTTGAAATTTACGCCTGTCAGGCTTTAGACGATTTTTGAAAAAGCCTGCCAGTTGACCAAATACCCTTTTTTTCTGCATCCGATACGATGGCAACTGCTACAAAACAGAAGCAGGTAACATTATATGAGCTTCCCGTAAGAGTTTCTGCATAGTTATCCAATCAGCCCGGTCATCCTAGAGGGTTAAGAAAAGATGATTCATCGCAAACCTGTGATCAAATTAAATGATTCCTTCGCTGGAGATATTATTTGTCCAAAAGCCTCCACCGTTGCCATTGAATTGTACAAGCATATACAGGCAACTCATTCCTGCCTGCTAACCGGCCAGCCAGTCACCCCGAAAACCTTCAATCTGGTGGCAAACATTTATCTTTGTTCACTTCTCAAAAAAGAGAACGGGATTTAGAAAAATTAAGTATTTAAGCAATCGGACATGACTATTTCCTATAAATGGCTTTGTGAATACCTGCCTGTTACAATTGAACCGGAACGCCTGGGTAAAATATTAACTTCCATTGGCCTGGAGGTGGAGAAAATGGAAAAATATGAGGAAGTCAAAGGTGGCCTCAAGGGGCTGGTGATTGGTGAAGTACTGGAGGTAAGCCAGCACCCGAATGCCGATAAATTAAAGCTGACCAAAGTATCCATTGGTAAAGGCGACCCCCTGCATATTGTGTGCGGGGCGCCAAACGTAGCGGCCGGGCAAAAGGTCATTGTCGCAACCGTTGGCACTACAATTTACCCGGTCGCCGGTGAACCTATGACAATGAAAACTGTCAAAATCCGCGGGGAAGAAAGCCAGGGAATGATCTGTGCCGAAGATGAAATCGGGCTTGGACAGTCGCATGCAGGCATCATGGTTTTACCAGATTCTGTAAAACCGGGCACCGCGGCTTCTACCTATTTTCAGCCGTATGAAGACTGGGTTTATGAAATCGGGCTTACCCCTAACCGTATGGATGCCATGAGCCATTGGGGTGTGGCAAGGGATGTAAGCGCCTACCTGGCTTACCACGAGAAAAAAGATATCAAACCAAAACTTCCTGTCGTAAACGGGTTTAAAGCCGACAACCAGTCATTACCAATAGAGGTGGTAGTTGAAAACACAACTGCCTGTCCGCGTTATAGTGGTCTTAGTTTTACAAATATCACTGTGCAGGAATCTCCGGCATGGCTGAAACAACGACTAAAAGCCATCGGTCTGCGGCCAATCAATAATATTGTTGACATCACCAACTACATACAGCACGAAACCGGACAACCGCTGCATGCGTTTGATGCCGCCGCGGTAAAAGGGCATAAAATCATTGTCAAAAACCTGCCGGCGGAAACACGTTTTGTAACCTTGGATGAAAAGGAACGCACATTACATCCCGATGACCTGATGATCTGCAACGCAGAGGAAGGCATGTGCATTGCAGGGGTTTTTGGAGGACTCCACAGCGGGGTTACAGATCAAACCACCTCCATTTTTCTGGAAAGTGCCTGTTTTGATCCGGTTACAATACGCCGAACATCTTTCCGCCATATGCTGCGCACAGATGCTGCGACCCGCTTTGAAAAAGGTATAGATATATCCGGCACCGTGAATGTGCTCAAAAGAGCCGCCGGGTTAATCCGGGAACTGGCGGGCGGGCTGGTTGCTTCATCTATCGTGGATGTATATCCGCAGCCCAAAGAAAAAAAGCAAATCGCATTAAAATATCATTACCTGAAAAAACTGAGTGGTAAGAATTACCATCCCGATGCTGTAAAGAATATTTTGACCAGCCTTGGATTTGAAATTGCTAAGGAGGGAATTGATGAACTCTGGATCACGGTACCCTTTCATAAGCCGGATATCAGCCTGCCAGCCGATATTGTAGAAGAAATTCTGCGTATTGACGGACTGGATAATATTCCCATTCCGGAAGCCATTACCATAACCCCGGCCGTGGAGGAGAATTTTCTGAAAGAAACTTACCGGGAGAAAATCGCCAACTTTCTTGTAGGCGCAGGCTTTCATGAAATAATGACAAACTCTATCAGCAATGAGGCCTATTTTTCAGATGAAGAACGCTCGGGTGCAATCAAAATGCTGAACAGCCTGAGTGCAGAATTAAATATCATGCGGCCCTCCATGCTGGAAACGGGATTGGAATCCATTGCCTACAACCTGAACCGGAAAAATAACGACCTGCGGTTCTTTGAGTTTGGAAAAACTTACAGCACCAAAGGGCCGGGCAGCTATCAGGAAACCGAACATCTCTGCCTGTACCTGACTGGCAACGTAACGACCGCTCATTGGCGTAAGAAAAGCTCCGCCACCGACTTTTACGACCTGAAGGGTGTCATTAACGCTCTTTTGAGTGTAGCTGGAATCAGTATCGACAATTTTGAAAAATTCAGCGACAACAAATTTGCCGCCGGGTTGATCGGGTTCATTAATGGCCAGCCGCTGTTGCGGGCAGGAATTATTAGTAAAAAAATGACAGACCGCTTTGCCATCAAACAAGAGGTTTTATTTGCTGATTTCAACTGGGACTTGCTGGCAGCCAACCTGCCAACCGCCAAAGCGATTTTCCAGGAAATACCGAAATTTCCTTCGGTACAACGAGATCTTGCAATCATTGTACAAAAACAACTTCCTTACGAAGCCATTGAACAAACTGTACAAAAGATGCGGCTGGAAAAATTGCAGGATCTCCGCTTGTTTGATATATTCGAAAGCGAAAAACTGGGCGCCGATAAAAAGTCCATAGCCATTAGTTTTACATTCCTGGATGAAGAAAAAACACTTACCGATCAAGAAATCGAGGGATGGATGAACAGGATTATGAAAGCCCTGGAAAAAGAACTACAGGCTGAAATCAGGAAATAACGGACCGAGATTGTGTTCTTCACTCACATAAACACCATAGCATGGAAGAACTCGAAAACAAACTGAAAACCATCCAGGACAAACTGCAGCTTTTGCTGAAACAATACCTTTTATTACAGAAAGAAAATACCCGATTGCAAAAAGAACTGGAAGTTTGCAGCCAGCGTAACCAGCAACTGCAGCAGCATATAGAACAGCTACGGGAGCAAATCGAAGTGCTGAAAATCAGTTCCGGCAACTGGAATGACCAGGACAAAAAAGAGTTTGAAAAACGTATCAATTCCTACCTGCGCGAAATAGACCGGTGCATCTCTTTGCTGAGCGATTAAGGCTTTCAGACCCGTTTTACCAATCGCACTTTCATTTCATCGTTCCCCTGGGACACTTCCAGCGTATACACACCGTAAGGCAAATGATTAAGCCCTTCCCAGGTAATATCATGCGTGGCATCGCGGAGATTTTTTTCGAGCGTGGAGCAAACATGCCCGGCTTCATCTTTTAATACCGCTCTTACGCTGGTATTGCATCCGGCTTCTAACTCGAGTTTTACTGTGTCAATAAATACAGTTGATTTAACTTTGGCAAACATATGTTTTTGGTGTTTTTAGGTTTTTCATTTTCAGGTGGGGTAAAGGATTGGATAGGTTGCAATTTGAATAAATAAGGACTACTAAATAAATCAACAATTCTGATAAATCCAAGTTATGACTGAATTAATTCCTGTCAATATCATTATAGGAGATCGCCCATACAGAATTCGTATTTTACCTAAAGACGAAGAGGTTGTCAGGAAAACAGTGAAGGTCATAAATGAAAAGATACTAGAATTCAAAACCCAGTTTGCCGGCAAGGATATGCAGGATTATATTTCCATGGTGCTGGTATGGTTTGCCACGGAACAAAACGGGGCTTTATCTGCCGACCTTGAAAAAGAAGATATTTCAGAAAAATTAGCCGGTATCGAAAAACTACTCGATGCCCACCTGAAAGAATCCTGAACCTTCAGCATGCTGGCAGCCCCTTCCACCCAAAACCTTTCCCCAAGACACACTTACGGGGTATGATTTTCAGAAATTTATACAGCAGAAGGTTTATTTAGGATTTTATCCAATACCCCGGGTTTTGTATCTTCGCCTATTAGCCGCCTCTGGCGGTCTTAAACTGCTCTTGCAGTATGAACAATCAAAGAAAACATAGCATTACGGAAACAATTAAAAAACAAATTCATGGATCCGAATATATTATCCATCATCATTGGTGTTGTTGCCCTGGTTGCAGGGGTTATAGCGGGTAGGTTTATTTTTGCCAAAAATACCCGCCGGAAAATAGAAGAGGCTGAATTACAAGCACAAAACATCCTGAAAGAAGCCGAACTGAGAGCCGAAACTATTCGAAAAGAAAAAGAACTGGAGGCCAAAGAAAAGTTTGTGCAAATGAAGGCCGCCCACGACAAAGAGGTGCTGGACCGAAACCGGAAAATCGGCGAATCCGAAAACAGGATCCGTCAAAAAGAACAGGCCATCAATCATAAAGAAACCAACCTCGACAAGCAAATCAAGGAAAACGAGGCTATCAAAGAAAATCTCAACCGCCAGATTGAACTGGTCAACATTAAACGGACAGAGTTGGAAAAACACCAGGAAGAGCATATCCGCCGCCTGGAAAAAATTGCCGGACTGACAGCCGAAGAAGCAAGAAACCAATTAGTTGAAAGTCTTCGTAAAGAAGCCCAAACGCAAGCCATCGGTATTCAGCAAGAGATTATTGACGACGCCAAACAAAAGGCCAATAAAGAAGCACGAAAAATCATTATTCAATCCATACAGCGCACAGCGGCTGAACAGGCCATCGAAAACTCCATCACTGTCTTTAACCTGGAAAGTGATGAAATCAAGGGCCAGATTATCGGACGCGAAGGACGGAATATCCGGGCTATTGAAGCCGCCACTGGTGTTGATCTTATCGTTGATGATACACCGGAAGCTATCATTTTGTCTTCATTTGATCCTTTACGCCGCGAAATTGCCCGCTTAAGCCTTCAGCGGTTAGTAACGGATGGCCGCATTCACCCGGCCCGTATCGAAGAAGTGGTAGAAAAAACCCGCCGCCAAATCGAGGAACAGGTAATGGAAATCGGTGAACGAACTGTCATTGAACTGGGCATTCACGGCCTGCACAAAGAATTGGTAAGAATTGTTGGTAAAATGCGCTTCCGCTCCTCTTACGGGCAAAACCTGCTAATGCATAGCCGCGAAGTGGCCAACCTATGTGCCATTATGGCTTCTGAACTTGGGTTAAATCCCAAACTGGCTAAACGCGCCGGCCTCTTGCACGATATTGGGAAGGTGCCTGATGAGGAAACAGAATTAAGCCATGCGTTATTAGGCGCAAAACTGGCGGAAAAATACGGTGAAAACCCGGCTGTGGTTAATGCTATCGGCGCCCACCACGATGAAATGGAAATGCAATATGTGATTTCTCCCATCATTCAGGCCTGCGATGCTATCAGCGGCGCCCGTCCCGGAGCCCGGCGCGAGATTATGCAGCAATACCTGCAACGCATTAAAGAACTTGAAAATCTTGCACTTACATACCAGGGCGTGGAAAAAGCCTACGCTATACAAGCGGGACGTGAGCTACGGGTTATTGTAGAAGCTGATAAGGTCACCGACCAGGATTCTGAAAGACTGTCCTTTGAGATCGCCCAGAAAATTCAGACGGATATGACATATCCCGGTCAAATTAAGGTGACAGTCATCCGTGAGAAAAGAACGGTAAACGTGGCCCGATAACCTTTATAAACACTTTAAAATACAATTTCGGTTTCAGCAGGCCGTTTGAAAATTTGTAGTAACAGGAATTTTACCCGGTTTTACTGAAATTCCTGCTGAAACTGTTATCAGATTACCAATTTTCCCTTACCTTTGCCTCCCTTAAAAATCAGAGTCATGGATGCTATCGCGTTTGTTCACGAACAATTAACCGGCAAAAAAGAAGTACCGAGTTTCAAACCCGGTGATAATATCACTGTAAATTACAAGATAGTTGAAGGTAATAAAGAAAGGATCCAGTCTTTCAAGGGCGATGTGATTAAGCGCCAGGGCCAAGGTTCCACTGCCACCTTTACAGTTCGTAAAATTTCCGATGGTGTAGGTGTAGAAAGATTATTCCCTCTTTTCTCCCCTAATATTGATTCAATCGTATTAAACAAAACCGGTCGTGTACGCAGGTCTAAACTTTACTACCAGCGTAGCCGCAGCGGTAAGAGTGCGAGGATCAAGGAGAAAAGGCTGGCTGTGGTGGGGACCAGTGAAAAATAAGCAATCGAACAACTTATATAAAAGGCCTGCTAAGCGGGCTTTTTTAATTTCTTTTAACGAGGAAAAACCGGAATTCAAATTATTATCGCATCAATTTTATCGGTAGTTCCTATCTTTACCGTCTAATTTTGTTATTATGATACAAGCTAATTTCTTAACAGTGCTGTTAGGCGTTCTGGGTACACAGGAGATCATTATTATCCTTGTTATTATTCTGCTTTTATTTGGTGGCCGCAAAATTCCTGAACTGATGAGAGGTTTGGGTCGTGGTGTTCGTGAATTCAACGATGCCAAAAACAATGTAAAAAAGGAAATTGAGGAAGGGCTTAACGAACCTCATAATCCTTCCGGCAACAATTAATCAGCATTCATCAACTCTTACTCTTAACCATTTTCTTTTATTGCTAAAGGCAGGGGCTTTTGTTTGAATTTTCATCCATTGATGAGTATCATTCCCGGTTGAAGGCAGGAAGCATTACGTGCACTGATGCTGTAGATTATTATCTCCAGCGCATTGATGCTTCCCGTCATCTCAATGCCTTTATACAAGTGTATGCCGCTGAGGCCAGGGCCAGGGCTGCCTTTCTTGACAACAAAAGAAAAAATAATCAACCACCAGGTCGCTTATATGGGGTTGTTATCGGCCTGAAAGATGTTATTTGTTACAAAGATCATGCGGTTTCAGCTTCGTCAAACATCCTGAAAGGTTTCCAATCTATTTATTCCGCCACGGCAGTGGAACGCCTTCTGGCAGAGGATGCCATTATAATTGGCAACCTGAACTGTGACGAGTTTGCCATGGGATCCACCAATGAAAATTCCTCGTATGGCAAAGTGTTAAATGCCCTTGACGAAACGAGGGTGCCAGGCGGGTCTTCGGGAGGCTCGGCAGTGGCCGTACAAGCCGGCCTTTGCATGGTCTCTCTGGGCAGTGATACGGGAGGTTCCGTTCGTCAGCCGGCAGATTTCTGTGGGATTATTGGTTTAAAACCCAGTTATGGCCGCATCTCACGCTATGGTCTTATTGCTTATGCCTCGTCCTTTGACCAAATTGGAATCTTTGGGAATACAATAAAAGACGTTGCGCTAGTACTGGAAATAATTGCCGGCCCCGATGAGTATGACAGTACCGTTTCGCAAAAGCCGGTTGCCACCTACAGCAGCGAGTTACAAACCAAAAAAAAATTCAGGTTCGCTTATTTCCCGGAAGCTCTTGGGCATCCCGGCCTCGATACGGAGATTGCTTCAGCCATCCGTAATCTGCTGAGCAAGTTGCAGGCGGACGGACATTCTGTAGAGGCCGTAAAATTTGACTACCTCGATTATATTGTTCCGGCTTATTATGTACTAACAACCGCCGAAGCTTCGTCAAATCTTTCCCGTTACGACGGTGTAAAATTCGGCTACCGCACAACAACCAAAACGGATAGCCTGGATACTTTTTACAAAAAAACGAGGTCTGAAGGTTTTGGTAAAGAGGTAAAACGCCGCATCATGTTGGGAACTTTTGTACTCAGTACAGGCTATTACGATGCTTATTTCACCAAAGCACAGCAGGTAAGAAATCTTGTGCGGCAGAAAACCAGGGAAATTTTTAGCCAGAATGATTTTATTTTGTTGCCGGTTTCTCCTACAACGGCTTTCAAAATAGGAGAAAAAATGAGCGACCCCATTGCGATGTATCTCGCAGATATATATACAGTTATGGCGAACCTGACCGGTATCCCCTCTGTCTCCCTGCCGCTTTTCCGCCATAGCAATCATATGCCCTTTGGTATCCAGGTTATGGCAAATGATTTCGAAGAGCTATCTTTGCTGCAAGTTTCCAACTTCCTGATGCACCAATATAAAATATCCTGATTAGTCGCCACCATCGTTGCTTACCTATGACCTGGTTTTTAATTAATAAATCTCGTCATGAAGAAACAGAATATTTTAGTGTGCCTGATGGTTCTAACGGGAGTAGCTTTTTCTCACGCAACAGAATCGCAGCAGGGACTTGTAAAAAGTACAGCTCCCAACCGCTCTGTGCAACAAGCCTCGTTTAACGCTGCCATTCCTGCAGATACAACTGTTCACAAAGATTCTACGATAAAAGAGCCTGCGCTAGCCAGTGATCCGAAAGAAGGATTTAAAGACCTCTTTGTTTCCAATACTATCCAAAATGGTTTTAATGATGCACAACTGAATCCAAGAGCAGTCAGTTTTGTAGACGATTATATGAAACGATTTGGAAAGCGCCTGGAAAAAATGAAGTCATGGGGCAAACCTTATTTTGATATGATAGAATCCATCCTGGAGCAGCATGGTGTGCCGGGAGAAATGAAATACCTGGCTGTTATTGAATCAGATTTAAAATCAACCGCTGTCTCTTGGACTGGGGCCGTAGGTCCCTGGCAATTCATGCCGGCTACTGCACGATTGAATGGCCTGCGTGTGGACAGATTTGTAGACGAACGAACAGATTATTTTAAAAGCACCCACGCTGCCGCACACTACCTCACTATTTTGTATAATATGTACCGGGATTGGTTGCTGGTGATTGCCGCCTACAACGGGGGCGCCGGCAATGTGAATGCTGCTATCCGGAAAAGCGGCAGTCATAATTTTTGGGACCTGCAATATTATTTACCCGCTGAATCACGCGACCATGTAAAAAAATTCATAGCCACGCATTATATCATGGAAGGCCAGGGCAGCATCACCACAGCTACCAAAGACGAAGCTATCAATTACTTAATTGCGTCTCCGCAGCGAAGAAATATCAGCAATGATGAGCTGAATAACAGTAAAATATTAACCGTCAGTGGCAAGTATAACTCTGCGGTGATTACCAAGTATGTAACAATGGATATCGCCACATTTAACCGGTATAATCCTGATTTTGACAACCAAATAGCCAGTAATGGCACGTATGATCTGCGGCTGCCGAATGATAAAATGGACCTTTTTTTATCCAATAAGTTCCAGATATTAAATGAATCACTTCAGGTATTACTTAACGCCGCTAATGAATCCAAACCCCAGGTAACAGCAAAGTCGGGCCGTTAGCCGGCCTGTAGCACATGCGTAATAGCAGCGGCTTTTAGCAGGCACTCTTCCCATTCCTTTTCCGGATCACTGTAAAACGTGATGCCTGAGCCGGCCTGGAATGAAAGATACCGGCG
>DASTSN010000069.1:0-96303 GCA_035760665.1 Chitinophagaceae bacterium
TGCGCACGCTGTACCGCTCACCGGCTGCATCCCCCTCAAACAGGTACACGGTGGGCCGCGGATTCGATTGCCTGATATACCCCCTGAGAATATCAAGCAACAGCGGGCTCAGGTTTACCACACGGTCTTTTTTCCCCTTGGCTTTTTCGATAAACAAAGTCATCCGCGCAGTATCTATGTCTTTCAGTTTCAGGTTTACTACTTCACTAACGCGTAAGCCGGCGCTGTAGGCAGTAAACAAAATAGCTTTGTGTTTGAGATTCGTAAGGGCCCTGAACATCCTGCCAATTTCCACATCGCTTAACACTTTCGGCAGGATGAGTTGCTTTTTAGGCCTTGGTATTTCCCAGAAAAATTTCTCGTGGCCCAGTACCTGCTCGTAATAAAACTTCAGGGCGTTCATCCTGCTGTGCAGTGTATTTTCTTTTAGCCCCAGCTTTTCAAAACAATAAACCAGATAGCGCTTTAGGTGCTGGGTGGTCAGTTCGTCTGCAGGCAATTGCTTCAGCGCCTTCAGCAATTGCGCCATCTCGTTAAGATAAGTGCGGATGGTCGACGGGCTATAGCCTTTCAGGATGAGCTGCTGCATCAGCGGCAACAAGTGGGCATTAGCATGATGAATTCGTGCCCCCTTGTAAAGAAGGGTTGTTTCCGGCATCCGGGCAGCCGCCGCAGGAGGGCGGGAGTCCTGCTGCAAAACCATTGCCCGGTTTGCGCCTTTTTTACGGCTGCGAAGGTAGCTGAGTAGTTTATGAGTATCCAGCTGTGCATGCGGACTGAGCAGTTGCAGCGCTTTTTTACATAATTCCTCATTCAGCGGAATGTACCAGCAACGATGCGTTTGACTCCATTTCACCCCCGGAACCGACCGCACCGCTCTATTCAATGTTGCATGCTGGGCAAACCGCAGGCCGATTACTTCCTGCTGCCGGTGTACAAATGGTTCAAATAAAATAGACGGCATAAATGGAAAGGGCTGTTTACACTTCGTGCTCCTCAGTCACAGTGCAAAAAGTGGCTAAGTAACAGTGCTGCCTTTATCAAACCCTAACCCTGCATTGGTACAATCAAAAGAATGGATTATTAAATGTGAAAAATTTTGGCAAAAAATCAAATACGAAAAATATTTAATACAAGGGAGATCATTCAGTACTATGCAACAAGTCCGGCAGGTGATAAAGCGTGGGAAGCAGTTTGCCAGCCTGTCGGCAGCCTTTATACTGGGCTGCAGTGGCCCGGGATCAAACATCCGGCAACGAATCATTGGGAGTATTGAGCACTCCGGGAATCAGTCAGCTCATCCCGGTGCATTGGATACAAGCGTTTACCAAAGCTTATACAGTATGTAGCCTGCCAGTGCTCTCTGTGTTTCTCAGTGTACTCCGTGGTTTTTTTCACCACTGCATAAACAGTGTATGTTCTGTACCATTGCTCTCTGTGTCTCTTCGGCCCTCCGTGGTTTATTTTTTGACCACTGAGCACACAGTGAGTGAAAGTAAACCGTGCTCTCTGTGTTTCTCAGTGTACTCCGTGGTTTTTCTCACCACTGCCTTTCTGCTGTATGTTCTTACCCTGTTCTTGCTGTGTTTTCCGGCCCTTCATGGTTTATTCTGAACCAAAGCAACAGCAGCCATAACGAAAAGAACCGGTTTAAAAGATGACAACCTTTAGTATGTAGCCGTTAGGCGCTTTTCATTCCCAGTCAGTTCCATAAAAACAAACGGGTGGAATTCAAAAAAGAAGCGCAACGGCACCCAGAGGATTTCCGCCAAACAGGAAAATTACCATGATGATAAAGCCAGTCTCATCCGGGCCTATGAAAAAGAACTGGAACTGATAAAGTAAATAGCATTTAATTTCGCAAACATTAAACAGAAAAGCATGCAATCGTACGAAAAACTATTGTTAGAAAACAAAGCCTGGGCCTCTGAGAGAGTGAACGAGGACCCCGACTTTTTCAACAGGCTCGCCAAATTGCAGACACCTGAGTTTTTATGGATCGGTTGCAGCGACAGCCGCGTGCCGGCTAACCAGATCACCGGTACACAACCCGGTGAAATTTTTGTTCACCGCAATATTGCCAACCTGGTCATCCACACGGATGTGAACCTGTTGAGTGTGTTGGAATATGCCGTAACACACCTGCGTGTCAGGCATATCATCGTGTGCGGGCATTATGGCTGCGGCGGTATCAAAGCAGCCATGGGAAATCACGATTACAAACAAGTACTCAATATGTGGTTGCGCAACATCAAAGATGTGTACCTTCACAACCGCGAGGAACTGGACAACATCGCTGATATGGAAAAACGTGCCGATCGCTTAACGGAACTCAACGTCATGGAACAGGTGCAGCGTCTGGCAAAAACCTCGATCATCCAGCGGGCATGGAAATACAATCAGCTGCCCCACCTGCACGGCTGGGTATACGGACTAAAAGATGGGATCATCAAACCGGTATACGAAATGAAAGCGGGCACCACCATCGATCCCATTTATGAATTTGATGACCTGTAGTTTTACAATATTTATCTCCGCGCACTAACTCCTGAATTCAGTGCTAAAAAAACTGTTTGGCTTCTTCTTCGGTACATTAAAAGAAAGACAACACAAGGGGCAGGCAGCACCGGGCTTTCACCATAGGAATCAGCCCGCATAAGCCATTATCCTTCGTTCATCTTTCGTTCATCCTCCGTTCATCCTTCGTTTTTAAGGCTGGGAAAAAACCGGCTAAAATCCAGTTCCGGTCTGGTAGAAGCCGACCTGGGAGAGGCATAAGTCTTGTAAAAAGATGTGCGAAATGCAGAATCGCTGCAGGAGCTGAAGCAACCGGGATGGGGAGCAGAAAAGATAAAACCGGGCGGCAGGTAGCGCAGGATTTCACACTGGCGCCGGGCATGGGCTGCTTTCTGTACCTTTAAAGCCGGTAAAAAATAAATATGCGCTTACTCATCACCGTTCTTTTGTGTGCCCTCTTTGCCGGCTGCGGCAACCCGGGAGCTGAAAACAACCAGGCCTCCGCGTATCCATGGGCTTTGCTGCCCTTTAAAAAAGTGGATTCATGCAATCCGGTCCTTGCACCGGATACAGCGGTGGTCTTTACCTGCCCGGTGCTGAACCGGCCGGTAGCCTGGGAAGCCAAAGATGTGTTTAACCCGGCAGCACTGGTGCGGAATGATACGGTCTTCCTGCTGTACCGTGCAGAAGATAAAATCGGTCAATACGCCGGTACCTCACGCATCGGGCTCGCCTGGAGTACAGATGGGCTGCATTTCAACCGGTTACCACAACCTGTGCTTTACCCGGACAATGACAGCGTAAAAAAATACGAATGGGAGGGCGGCTGCGAAGATCCCCGCGTGGTGCAGGACGATAAAGGCGTTTATTACCTCACCTATACAGCCTACGACGGCGATAAGGCTAGGCTGATGGTTGCTTCCTCACCCGACCTGCTCAATTGGACCAAGCACGGGCCCGCCTTTGCAAAAGCGCTGGGAGGCCGGTACCGCGATCGCTGGAGTAAATCCGGCTCAATCGTTTGCCGTTATGAAAATGGCAAAGCGATCGCTGTAAAAATAGGGGGGCATTACTGGATGTACTGGGGCGATACCAATATTTTCCTCGCCACTTCAGACGACCTGGTCAACTGGCTGCCCTTGTTGGGGACCGACGGGCAACCCCAGGTGGCCTTTGGGCCCCGCAAAGGGAAATTCGACAGCGACCTCGTAGAACCCGGACCGCCCGCTATGCTGACAGACAGCGGTATCGTGCTGATTTATAACAGCCGCAACGTACCGGCTAGGGGCGATACCAGCCTGGCGGAAGGCACCTATGCTCCGGCACAGATTTTATTTGACAGCAAACAACCCGGCCTGGTAAAAGCAAGAATGGAGCAGTATTTTATGAAACCGGATAAACCTTACGAAATCAACGGACAAGTCAACCACGTGTGCTTCCTGGAAGGGCTGGTGCATTTTAAAGAACACTGGTACCTCTATTATGGCACCGCCGATGCTAAAATTGCCGTAGCAGTAAAATAACCCCGTGCCGGTTTCCCCGGCTTTTTTGTCGCTGTCCATTGCTGAATTGCTTAATTTGCAGGCCATGTCTATTGAAATTAAAAACCTGCTCAAAGTATACGGCCAACAGAAAGCCGTTAACCATATTTCATTTAGCGTAGACAAAGGCGAAATCGTTGGTTTCCTCGGACCCAACGGCGCCGGCAAGTCCACCACCATGAAAATACTCACCGGCTACCTGCACGCCGATGCCGGCGAAGCGCTGGTCTGTGGTATCAGCGTGGTTGCCGATCCCCTGGCGGTGAAAAGAAAAATCGGCTACCTGCCCGAATCCAATGCGCTTTATTACGACATGTATGTAAAAGAATACCTCGGCTTTATTGCAGCCGTACACCGGCTGAATGATAAAGCCGGCAGTCGTATAAACGAAATGATAGAATTGACCGGACTGCAGGCAGAAAGCGGGAAAAAAATCGGTCAGTTGTCCAAGGGTTATAAGCAACGGGTGGGCCTGGCGGCAGCGTTGCTGCATGACCCGGAAGTACTGGTACTCGACGAGCCCACCTCCGGCCTCGATCCTAACCAGATCCTCGAAATCCGGGATGTCATCAAACAGCAGGGGATCAATAAAACCGTTTTATTTTCCTCGCACATCTTACAGGAAGTGGAAGCCATTTGCGACCGCGTGGTGATCATCAATCGCGGAAGCGTGGTGGCCGATGATAAACTTACCAACCTGCGCAGGGAAACCTCGTCCAACACCGTCAAAGTGGCTTTCAAAGAACCACTGGAGCCGGCCTGGCTGCAGCGCTTACCGGCAGCCGTATCGGTCAACAAGATTGATGCAAACAACTGGTCGTTAGAAACCGCTCAGCCGGAGTTGTTGCGGAAACAAATCCTGGAACTTGCTTTGCAGCATAACCTCAACATTGTTTCTTTGCAGGATGAAATCCAAAGCCTCGAAGAAGTATTCCGTACACTGACAAAAAGTGCCCGCGAAAACCAGGCAGGATGAGAAACAGGAAAATAAATCTCAGTTCAACACAATAAAATCATCGCAAAAACAAAGCAACTTAATCAACAACATTATGAGCTACATTTCAGAGATTTTCGCAAGACAAATATTAGACAGCCGTGGAAACCCCACAGTGGAAGTAGATGTGATAACCGATGAAGGCGCCCTGGGCCGCGCCGCTGTACCCAGCGGGGCCAGCACAGGTGTGCACGAGGCTGTGGAACTGCGGGATAACGATAAGAAAAAATTTGGCGGCAAAGGTGTACTGAAAGCCATTAAAAATGTAAACGATACAATTGCCCCCGCTTTGCTGGGCTACGATGTGGCCGACCAGACAGGGATTGACCAGCTGATGATTGAGCTGGATGGAACAGCCAACAAAGGAAAACTGGGTGCCAACGCCATCCTGGCGGTAAGTATGGCCGTGGCTAAAGCAGCGGCAGAGGAAGCTGCACTACCACTGTACCGTTATGTCGGCGGAACCAATGCCAAAACCCTCCCGATCCCCATGATGAACATCCTGAACGGGGGCGCCCATGCCGATAACAAGATCGACTTCCAGGAATTTATGGTGATGCCTACCGGCGCACCCGGATTCAGCGAAGGCCTGCGCTGGGGAGTAGAAATTTTCCATGCATTGAAATCCGTGTTAAAGAAAAAAGGGTACAGCACCAACGTGGGCGACGAAGGCGGCTTTGCTCCCGATATCCAGAGCAATGAAGAAGCCATTGATACGGTAATGACGGCAATTACCGCTGCCGGCTTTAAGCCGGGTACACAGGTGTCCATAGCCATGGATCCTGCCGTGAGTGAAATGTACGATGCCGCTAAAAAAGTGTACCACTTCCATAAGTCAGACGGTAAAAAGCTCAGCAGCGAGAAAATGGTGGACTACTGGGCAAACTGGGTAAAAAATTATCCCATCGTTTCAATTGAAGATGGCATGGCTGAAGATGACTGGGCCGGTTGGAAGCTGTTGACTGATAAGCTCAGCAGCAAAATACAGCTCGTGGGAGACGATCTTTTTGTGACCAATGTAAATCGCCTGCAGCAGGGGATCGACAAAGGCGTGGGCAACGCGTTGCTGGTGAAAGTGAACCAGATTGGTACGCTGACGGAAACCATCAACGCCGTCACCCTGGCACAGCACAACGGATACAACACCATCATGAGCCACCGCAGCGGCGAAACAGAAGACACCACGATTGCCGACCTGGCCGTGGCGCTCAACTGTGGCCAAATCAAAACCGGCTCTGCCAGTCGTACAGATCGTATTGCCAAATATAACCAGCTGCTGCGCATTGAAGAATTGTTGGGCAGCTCTGCTGTTTATCCGAAAGGAAAGATTAAATTTGGTAAATAAAACCTGGGCTTCCTAACAGCAGCCGATCGCAACAATGCAAACAGAAGTGACTGATAAAGAGTTTTCCAGGCCCCTCATCAGGAGGGGTTTGGACAAACTGCCTGCCTGGCTGACAAACAAATACATGCTGGCTTTACTCGCATTTGCCGCCTGGATACTGTTTTTCGACCGAAACGATCTGCTTACCCAGGTACAAAGGCATCACGAACTGATTGAGCTGCAACAAAGTAAAGACTACTACAGCTCCCAGATCCGCTCCGAAAGAAAGGAACTGGAAGAACTCAAATCCAATCCCGCGGCTCTGGAAAAATATGCCCGCGAAAAATATTACATGAAACGGGATAACGAAGAGGTATTCATTTTCCCCGGCGAAAAAGCAACAGGGAAAAAATAAATCCCGGTACACAATAAAGCAATCCATTTATCGTTTAATAAACCGGACGGACATCCACTATCCCTTATCCCTGCCTGAAGGACATTTATTATTTGACGGACATTAATGGTTTGCCCATGACAAATTTTACCCCGGAGGATCTTTTATTGTATTTATACAAAGAAGCCTCTCCCGAAATGGATAATGCTATTGAAGCAGCCTTAAAAAAAGACTGGACACTGCGGGAAAAACTGAACGTATTAAAAACCTCCCGTGAACGGCTGGATAAAATCACCGAAGCGCCCCGCACCGAAGTAATCCTGAGCATCCTGAACTATGCAAGGGAAAAACTGGCCGAGAAGGTGGAAGAATAAATACAGCTCTTTTTCGCATACACAGGAGGGTTGCTGATAACTAACCAACAGCACATTGCCGTATTTACACTAGAACATCGCTGGACGAACCGGCGATTTTTTTATACCTACCCGAAGCACTTTACCATATATCCTGCCTGCTGTACATTCGCAGTCGATTTGTGTAAATTATGACGCAAAAAGAACGCTACCGCTTTGTTATTGATTATTTCCTGCAGCACACACCGGATGCGGAAACCGAGCTGCTTTACGACAATCCTTACCAGTTACTGGTGGCAGTCATCCTGTCCGCCCAATGCACAGATAAACGGGTGAACATGACCACGCCGGCCATCTTTGAACGATACCCCGATGCGGAATCACTCAGCAATGCTCGTTTTGAAGATCTCTTTCCCCTCGTGAAAAGTATTTCCTATCCCAATAATAAAACCAGGCACCTCATCGGGATGGCGCAGAAAGTGGTGCAGGCTTTTGAGGGGCAAATACCCATGACAGTGGACGAACTGGTGCAATTACCCGGTGTAGGCAGAAAAACGGCAAATGTCATCACCTCCGTAATTGACAAACAGCCCAATATGGCCGTGGATACCCATGTGTTCCGCGTAAGCAAACGGATCGGACTTGTTGCAGCCTCCGCATCTACCCCCCTGGCAGTGGAAAAGCAACTGGTGAAAAGAATTCCCCCGGAACTGGTACACAGGGC
Source organism: Chitinophagaceae bacterium (assembly GCA_035760665.1). Lineage (GTDB taxonomy): Bacteria > Bacteroidota > Bacteroidia > Chitinophagales > Chitinophagaceae > DASTSN01. The sequence goes on from DASTSN010000069.1 coordinate 7,848, forward strand.
GCACCACTGGCTCATTCTGCATGGCCGCTACACCTGCCTGGCACGAAATCCCAAATGCGGGCAGTGTGGTCTTCAGCAGGTCTGCGGCTATTACCGTAAAAATAAAAACCGCTCAGTGCCTGTTAAAAACGTTTAACAAAGGCAGCCGCTCATCCTCCCGCGTGGCGCTTTATATGAAGATTACCATAGTTCATGATACGAAAAAAACAGCTGGCCGTGAAAGGCTTTCCATTCCTGTAAATTCAGCCTATTTTTACCGGCAGCTTTGTAACCTTGTGCTGGTAAAAAAGGTCATACAACCGTATTTCAACAGGTATGCACGACAGTCGACCCACATATCGCCCAGTAAAAGTGAACAGCCGCCTTTCCCTCCGGCCGCTGATCAGCCTGTTGCGACAAACGCTGGAGCGCGGCAAGCCCGGTATGCAAAAACTTTACGGTCATATGCTGCGCCAGTTCGAAGCCAGGCCCGAACTGCTGAAACCGCAGCAGGATACCAGCCTGATGAAAAAAAACCGCGAACTGGTGGAAATGTTAATGACTACCATTTTTTCGCCCGCGGCAGCAGAACAGGACAGTCTTTATGCAGTGGCCTATCCGTTCAGCTTCGATATCGTCTATGCATCCGACCTGTTTGATACCTATTTTATACGCCCCGGCACCAACCAGGTCAAACTGCCCAACAGCTGGCTGGAGCAGGAACTGGAAAAGGAACGGGCGCAGTTTGCCTGCACAATCATCCTGCAGAAATATTTTGGATACCAGTCACCGGAAATAGCGCATGCCGTTTTTCCCTTTGCCGATCCCGCAACAGGCCTGACACGGTATTTTGAACTGAATATCGATCCGCGCTTTATCGATGTAACGGTAAACGGGGATATGCCGGTCAGCAAAACCAGCCTGCTGTGTCCGCAAACCAACCAGCTGCTGCCGATGGAAGAACTCAGCCGGATCATTCCGCTGGATAAATTTGTGTTTGAAGGGCTCTCTGTTATCAGGGTACAGGATATTACCACACGTGAAATCATCTCGCGGATCAAAAATGATTTGCTCGATATAAATGCTTTCGGCGATGCAACGGTTTATCAACGCCTGCACAGTCGCATGCAGGGCCTGCTGGGGATGAAAGATGTGCGGATTGGCATAACCCCATTTTTTAAAATAAATAACCGCTACGTCTATGCCGGGCCACTGAACAGCCTCAGCTTTATTTTCAGGCATGGTAAACAGTCGGAACAAAAAGATAGCATTAACGATGCGTTTCACCAGTTATTTTCTCAAACTGGTAAGCCCCTCGTAGTTGGCACAATCACGGAAAATGATACACAGCGGTTCGGGAATATGTCCTACTACTTTGATGAGGGGATTCACAGCCTCGTCATCTGCCCCTTGAAAAACAGCAGGGGCCTGCTGGGGATACTGGAAATTGTGTCGGACGAAGCGGGAAAGCTCAGCAACCGGGATATTGAAAAAATTGAACCGGCATTGCCCTTGTTTGCAAGGGCACTTGAAAAGAGTGCAGAAAGCCTGGTAAACCAGGTCGACCGCGTCATTAAAGAACAGTTTACTGCTGTGCAGCCTGCTGTGGAATGGAAGTTTACCGAAACGGCACTTACCTACCTGGCAGCAAAAAATCAGCACAAAGATGCCAGGCTGCCCCGCATTGCCTTTCATAACGTATTCCCCCTTTTTGGGGCTATTGATATTCGAAATTCTACGCTGGAAAGAGCACAGGCCATCCGGCTGGACCTGGCAGAACAACTGGAGAGGAGTGCTGCCATGATTGATAAAGCCCGCCCGCAGCTGCAGCTGCCACTGCTGGATGAAGTCTCGTTTAAAATCAATCAGTACCTGTCAGCTACAGCTGCGCCGTTGCAGGCGGATGAAGAAATGCTCATCCGTGATTTTTTAAAAGAACAGGTCACCCCGATTTTATTGCATATACGCGAAACGCTGGGATGGCTCAAACAAGACCTGGACCGGTATTTTGCAGCGCTTAACCTGGCCACAGGCATGATTGATCATCACCGGAAAGATGTTGATGACAGTATTGCCCTGATCAACGAAACTCTGGTCAGCTTTATCGATCAGGAACAAGCAGCGGCGCAAAAAGCGTATCCGTTTTACTTTGAACGCTATGTTACGGATGGCGTGGAATTTAATATGTACATTGGCCAGTCCATTACGCCGGATCAAAGGTTTGACGAACTGTACCTGAAAAATATCAGGATGTGGCAATTGGTCCTGCTGGCAAAATCGGCTCAAATGGTTGCCGGGTTAACACACCGTTTGCCACTGCCATTAAATACCACCCAGCTAATTCTTGCACACAGCAACCCCTTATCCATCAGTTTCCGCACCGAAGAACGAAGCTTTGACGTGGATGGCGCTAATAATATGCGCTACGAGATTTTGAAAAAAAGAATTGACAAAGTGCATATTAAAAACAGTCGGGAACGGCTGACACAACCCGGAAAGCTTGCAGTCGTTTACTCACAGGCAAAAGAAGCGGAGGAGTACCTTGGTTATACGGCTTTTTTGCAAAACCGGGGCTTATTACAACCCGGCGTAGAGCAGCTTGACCTGGAAGAATTACAGGGTATCAGCGGACTGAAAGCCCTGCGGGTTAGTATTAATATGGAAACCGGGAACAACACAACAACCTATCCTGCGGAACTGTCCTCCCTGACAATTGAACAACTGATCAACCGGTAAGCCCGGCGCTGTTTTTCGCAGGTTGCTTTATCATAAACACCAGGTCAGGGCTGATAGGAAAACCTGACAATCGTAGCATCCCCGTCGCCACCTTCGTTAGAGATAAAGAGATCACCGTTAGGTGCAAACGCTATACCTTCCGGTTGCCGGAAATAGTCCGGGTTCAGTCGCCATGCTTCTTTTACAACACCGTCCGTACCCGCCACCACCAGCAGTTTACCAATTGAAGACACGATATACAGGTTGCCCTGCAGCGGGTGAATAGCGGCAGCAGAGGGAAAAAATTTTGCATCCGGATCGTTGAGCTTTTTACGAATAGCAGCAATATTGATAGTGTACAGGGCTGAATCGGCAAAGCGACCGGTGCCGATATCAAGCCGGTAGGCGTTCCGACCTGCATCTTTTTCATGATGACAGCTCTTGCAAAGCATGATTAAGGAATGAAGGCCGGGATCGTAATAAAGTGTTTCAAATTCGTTGTGGGTGCCTGCCAGCTGGTCAAGTACGTGTCCCTTAGGAGCTGCGCTGCTGGCAAACCCGGGCACTGCCACCACGGTGCCGTTACTGATCAGGAGGTAGGCGGTGCTGTCCACCACTGCGATGTCTTCGTAATCATCCTTTTTGCCAAAATGCGCAGAAGGGTAATGCTCTGGGGAAGGATCCTTCAGCGAAACTGTAAATAGTTTTCCCTCTTCGTCGTTTTCTGCCAGCAGGCTACTGTCTTTTTGCAGGTAAGCAATGCCGGAAATTTCCCGGAGCTGATGCCCAAGTATTATAATCGAGGGATGCGCAAAATCATAATACCGGTACAATCCGGTATCAAGCCTGGTAGGTTGTGTTATGACGCCGGCTGCGGGTAATTGCCGGCTTTTACAGGCTGTTGTAGAAATCACCATGAAGAATGTGCCGGCCAGGCAGGCGCGGCGCACAGGGAAAAAATACTTATTTACCCGATTAAGGATAAGTCGTATCTTTTTATCTAAATTTATCATGGTTAAATTTTGATGCATGAATGTTCCTAATACGCCACTCCTGGCCGAAGCCCAGATTTATGTGACCGATCTGTTGCACAGTAAAATTAATAAAAGCCTTACGTTTCATAATATAGAGCACACACAGGACGTGGTGGCAGCATCAAAGCAACTCGCCGATCATTATCAGCTAAGCAGCGACGACCGCCTGGTTTTGATGCTGGCAGCCTGGTTTCATGATACGGGCTACATATATGGAAAAATGGAAGGGCACGAAGAAGAAAGCGCAGAGATTGCAAAAGAGTTTTTGTCCACCCGCAATGTTTCTCCACATATTATAGATGCGGTTGTTGCAGCTATCAGGGCAACGAAAATACCACAATCGCCTACTACGCTGGTAGAACAGATGCTTTGCGATGCCGACCTGGCTCACCTGGGTAATGAATGTTTTAAACGGAAAAACAGCTTGCTGCGCAGCGAAATGAGTTTTTTTAGCGGTGAAGAAATTTCGAAGAAAAAATGGAGAAAAATCAATATTGAATTTTTAGAAAAACACCGCTATTTCACCGATTATGCACTTGCGCATTTACAGCCTGTCCAGGACCAGCACCTGGCAGAAATAAAAAAAAAGCATGAAGCAGCAGTGCCTCCGCAAAACCCGGAAGAAGTGTTGATGTCAGCGGCGCAGGAATTAAAAAGCGAATCCGACACCCGTAAGAAAAAAGAAAAAGAAGACCGTACCGAAAGAGGGATCTCCACGGTATTCCGCATCATGGCATCCAACCATGCCAACCTGAGTCACATGGCCGATAACAAGGCCCATATCATGATTTCTGTAAATTCCATTATTCTCTCAGTTGTTATCTCGTTGTTGATACGCCATCTGGATGAGCACCGGAACCTGGTGATTCCCACCATGCTGCTTGTTGGGTTTTGTACGGGAGCAACAATTTTCGCGGTGCTGGCAACACGACCTAAAATTATCGGCGGCACCTTTTCGGTGGATGATATTCATAATAAAACAACCAACCTGCTTTTCTTTGGTAATTTTCACAAAATGAAGCTCGAAGATTATGACTGGGCAATGAAGCAAATGCTCAACGACCGCAATTACCTGTACGAAAGCATCATCAAAGACATTTATTACCTGGGAGTGGTGCTGGCCAGGAAATATAAATACCTGCGCATTTCCTATAATATTTTTATGGTAGGCCTGATTGTAGCCACGCTGGCTTTTGGTATCACAATGGTCGCCGATTCATTGTGGGGACATGCTACTACTACCGCACCGGCGGTGACACCCTGAGAAGTAACCGGAACTGTTTATGCATGCAGTGGCTTTTTACAGCAGCTTTTTGATGGCATCCACCAACTCCGATTTGGTGATCGGTATCCCCATTATTTTGTTGTACCCCTGCGCGTCCACCAGGTAAACATCTCGGATGATTTTGACCAGCTGGCCGTTATTAATTTCCGGAATCAAAACCTTGTCAAATCGCTTCAGCAAGGCGCCCAGGTTTTTGGGAAAGGGTCGTAGGTAACGGAGGTGGGCATGTGCCACTTCTTGGCCGGCAGCTACCAGTTCCTGTACAGCCGTTTTGATGGTTCCGTACGTGGAGCCCCAGCCCAGTACCAGAAGTTTTCCTTTTTCAGGGCCGGTTTCTATTTGCTGGTCGGGAATGTATTCAGCTATTTTGTCAACTTTTTCCTGACGGATTTTTACCATGAGCTGGTGATTTTCCGGATCGTAGCTGACATTGCCGGTGATATTTTCTTTTTCCAGCCCGCCAATCCGGTGTTCAAGTCCTGGTGTTCCGGGAATAGCCCAGGGCCTTGCCAGTTTTTCATCGCGCAGGTAGGGCTGCAATTTTTCCTCACCGGGGTTCAGCGCTGTTTTAAAATGTATAGAAATACGAGGTAGTTGATCTGCAGAAGGAAATTTCCAGGGTTCCGCGCCGTTGGCAATATACCCGTCGCTCAGGAAAAGCACGGGTGTCATGTGCTGTATAGAAATGCGAACGGCCTCATAAACCGCATCAAAGCAATCGGCCGGCGTGGAGGCAGAGATGACCGGCATTGGGCACTCACCGTTCCTGCCATAATATGCTTGTAATAAATCGCTTTGTTCCGTTTTGGTGGGCAGGCCAGTTGACGGACCACCACGTTGTATATCGCAAATAATCAGGGGAATTTCAAGCATCACAGCCAGGCCCATGGCTTCTCCTTTCAGCGCAATACCAGGTCCGGAGGTTGTGGTAACACCAAGGGCCCCGCCGTAGCTGGCGCCGATGGCCGATGAAATGGCGGCAATCTCGTCTTCGGCCTGAAAGGTGCGCACACCAAAATTTTTATGACGGCTTAACTCATGTAAGATATCCGATGCCGGCGTGATGGGGTATGAACCCAGGAACAAGGGAAGCCCGCTTTTTTGAGAGGCGGCAATAAGTCCGTATGCCAGTGCCTGGTTACCCATGATAGAGCGGTAAGTGCCGCTTTCCATTTTGGCTTTTTCCACTTTATAGGTAGTGGTAAACGTTTCAGTGGTATCGCCATAATTATACCCGGCCTGTAAAGCTTTGATATTGCTGTTCAGTATCTCATCTTTTTTTCCAAACTTTTCTTTAAGAAACTGGACTGTACTTTCCATGTCCCGGTTATACATCCAGTACAAAAATCCCAGTACGAACATGTTTTTGGCCCTGTCTTTTTCCTTGGTTCCCATGGTAAATTCTTTCAGGGCCTCCCGGGTCATCTTGGTTACATCCATTTTAATGACCTCGTAATTCTGCAGGCTGCCGTCTTCCAGCGGGTTCACACCATCGGGATAATTAGCAAGGCGCAGGTTTTTGGAGTCAAAGCCATCAGTATTGGCAATAATCTTTCCGCCTTTTTTCAGCTGTTTCAGGTTGGTTTTCAGTGCTGCTGCATTCATGGCTACCAATATATCACAGGCATCACCGGGGGTAAAGACAGGGTTACTGGAAAACCGCAGCTGGTAGCCACTCACGCCGGGCAATGTACCTTGTGGGGCACGTATTTCCGCCGGGAAATCCGGGAAGGTGGCCAAATCAATTCCTAAAAGGGCAGTGTTATTGGTAAACTGGCTGCCGGTCAGCTGCATCCCATCACCACTATCCCCGGCAAATTTTATGACAACATCATTGAGAACTTCTTGCTTACGTATCACGTTGATTAGATTTATACAAATGTAAAAACTGATGGATTATGAATGATTTTTTCTTTAAATCTACTGAAATGTCAATAAAACAAACAACCGGGCTGCGGCCCGGTTGTAAAAGAATTGGTTTTGATAAAAAAAATCCTGTCGCTCAATACCTGCCATCGCCGTCCAGCAGGTTACCCAGTCCGCCAAGAATGCTTCCTTCCTCCTTACGGTTGTAGGTGCCATAGGCCACCAGGCGGCCTGCCAGCCGGCTGATGGGTAAGGATTGTATCCACACTTTTCCCGGGCCACGCAAGATGGCAAAGAACAGACCTTCTCCGCCAAACATCCAGTTTTTTATGCCGCGTACAAACTCGATATCAAAATCGATACCGCCGGTATATCCCACCACGCAACCGGTATCCACTTTCAGTATTTCGCCGGGTTGCAGGGTTTTCTCAATCACATATCCCCCGGCATGCAGAAAGGCCATGCCATCGCCTTCCAGTTTTTCCATAATAAAACCTTCGCCTCCAAAAATACCGGTGCCCAGCCGGCGCTGAAACTGAATGCCAATGCTGACACCCTTGGCGGCACACAGAAAAGCATCCTTCTGCGCAATAATGCGGCCCCCCAGTTGCTGCAAATCCAGCGGAATAATTTTGCCGGTATATGGCGCTGCAAAAGATACCCGTTTTTTACCCTGACCTACATTGGTAAATGCCGTCATAAATAAGCTTTCACCAACGAGGAGCCGTTTACCTGCCGACATTAATTTGCCCAGGAAGCCGCCTTGCTGTTGCTGGCTGCCATCACCAAAAATCGTTTGCATCTGGATACCATCATCCATCATCATCATCGCGCCGCTTTCGGCAATGGCTGTTTCGTTCGGGTCCAGTTCTACTTCAACAAACTGAAGCTCTTCGCCAAAAATTTTATAATCAATTTCGTGGTTGCTGCGGGTAGTATAGTCCATAATCTTTTTTTTCAAAATTACGGAAGATCAGCGCCACAACTGCACCGGTTATGTAAAACCCGCTTGTTAATAGGCAGGAATTCTTTACTTTGACGATTCTATTCAAAAACTATTCAGGTATGAAGAAAAAATTTTTATTGATTGCAGGGCTTGCATTGCTGGTGACCGGCTACGTGCACAGCCAGGCAAAGCTGGTTGAAAAAGTGACCAAAAACGGGGACGAACTCGTCATCCCTTACGAAAAGTATGTATTACCCAATGGCCTTACGCTGATTGTTCATGAGGATCACAGCGATCCTGTAGTGCATGTGGATGTTACCTATCATGTGGGGTCTGCCCGCGAAGAGATCGGTAAATCAGGCTTTGCACACTTTTTTGAACACATGATGTTCCAGGGCAGTGATCACGTGGCGGATGAACAGCATTTCAAAATCGTTACAGAAGCCGGCGGAACACTAAATGGCAGTACAAACACAGACCGCACCAACTACTACGAAACTGTACCCAGCAATCAACTGGAAAAAATGTTATGGCTGGAGGCTGACCGGATGGGTTTTTTACTCGATGCAGTCACACAGCAAAAATTTGAAGTGCAGCGAGCCACGGTGAAAAATGAAAGAGGCCAGAATTACGACAATAGGCCTTACGGGCTGGCATTGGAAAATATTAATAAAAATATGTACCCATACGGTCATCCGTATTCCTGGCTGACAATTGGGTATGTGGAAGACCTGGACCGGGTAAATGTGAACGACCTGAAAAATTTCTTCCTTCGCTGGTATGGCCCCAATAACGCCACGTTAACCATTGGCGGTGATGTGAATACAAAAGAGGTGGTGAAACTGGTGGAGAAATATTTCGGTTCCATTCCACGCGGTCCCAGGGTGGAAAACATGAAGCCGGAAGTACCGGAACTTGATGCACACCGCTTTGTTTCCTATGTAGACAATTATGCACGTGTGCCGCTGCTGCTGGAAGCATTTCCCACAGTAGCTAACTACGATGCAGACATGCCGGCGCTGGCCTGCCTGGCACAGGTATTGGGCCAGGGCAATAACTCTGTTTTGTATCAGCAACTGGTAAAAAAACAACTGGCACTGCAGGCCGGCTGCTTCAGCAGTCTTAATGAACTCTCTGGTTCATTTATTTTCCAGGTGGTGCCCTATCCCGGCAAGTCGCTGGCTTCTATGTATGCCCTGCTAAACCATGCGCTGGATAGCTTTGAGGCACGTGGCGTAACCGATGACGATATTGCCAAATTCAAAGGTGGTATTGAAGCCCAGTATATCAACAGCCTGCAAAGCGTAGCCGGCAAGGTATCACAGTTAGCCGCTTTCCAGACGTTTACCGGCAACCCCAATATGATTGGGAAACTGCTGAAGATGTACCGCTCCGTAACGAAAGAGGATGTAATGCGGGTGTATGAAAAATATATAAAACTGAAGCACCCTGTGGTGTTGAGTGTGCTGACCAAAGGGCAGGAAAACCTGGCTGTGGCCGGCAATAATTACACGATTGATAAAAGCCATTACACAGCTCCGGATTACGGTTACGAGGGATTGAAATACGTGAAGGCAAAAGATCATTTCGACAGGAGTAAAATGCCGGGCAACGGACCAAACCCGGTGGTAAAAGTGCCATCCTTCTGGAAAAAAGACCTGGATAAAGGCATCAAGGTGATAGGTACCACCAACAGTGAATTGCCGGTGGTGACTATTTCTGTGCAAATTCCAGGCGGGCATCTTGCAGAAGCCAACCATCTTGACAAAGCCGGGCTGGCATCCTTTTTTACAGATATGATGAGCGAGGATACCAAAAAGCGCAGCGCCGAAGATATGAGCCGGGAATTGCAGAAACTGGGCAGTTCCATTAATATTTACAGCGATAACGATAATATTACATTTAATGTACAATCGCTCAGGAAAAACCTGGATGCCACCCTGGCATTGCTGGAAGAAAGAATGCTGATGCCCAAGTTTACAGAGGATGCTTTCAAGCGGATTCAGCGCCAGACCATCGAAAGCTTTAAGCAAATTAAATCACAACCATCAGCCATTGCTGACGTTGTATTTGCCAAACTGAACTATGGCGGCAACAATATTCTGGGTATTGATGGAGCAGGTACCGAAGAAACAGTAAAAAATTTCACCCTTGCTGATGTGCAGTCGTATTACGATAATTATATGACGACGGAGGGTACAAATGTCGTAGTGGTGGGAGATGTGTCGGAGGATGAAATTTTACCCAAACTTGCCTTCCTGCAACAACTGCCTGATAAGAAAACAGATATACCGGTATTGCCGGCGGCACCTGCAGTGGAAAAAACAAAAATTTACCTGGTAGATGTTCCCAAAGCCGCACAAACAGAGTTCCGTGTTGGCTATGTTACCGGGCTGAAATACGATGCTACCGGCGAGTTTTACAAAGCAGGCCTTATGAACTACGTGCTGGGTGGCGCCTTTAACAGCCGGCTGAACCTGAATTTGCGTGAAGACAAGGGATGGACCTATGGCGCCCGCAGTGGTTTCGATGGCAGTAAAGAAACCGGCGATTTTGTGTTCAGCTCCGGCATCAAAGCAGCAGCTACTGATAGCGCCCTGTCAGAGATTATGAAGGAAATAAAGAACTATGAACAGGCGGGCATTACCGATGAAGAAATGTCATTCATGAAAAGCTCCATAGGCCAGCGGGATGCGCTGCGCTACGAAACCGGTTTCCAGAAAGCAGGTTTCATCGGCCGCATATTAGAGTATAACCTGCCCGGCGATTATGTGGAACAGCAGAATACCATTCTGAAAAATATCAGCAAAGAAGAAATTGATGCACTGGCAAAAAAATGGTTGAATGCTGATAAAATGAATATCCTGGTAGTGGGGGATAAGCAACGGATTTTACCCGGGCTGGAAAAATCGGGATATGAAATTGTTGAACTGGATATGGATGGAAATCCTGTGCAGAAGAAGAGTTTCTAAAACCGGATAATAAGCAGGTACATAAGAAAACGGCGCAGGTTATGCGCCGTTTTCTTATGTAATAACCAGCTTGGCATTAGTTTACTTTCAGGTTCAGACTTTGGGCGGCTTGTTTTAATGCATCCAGGCCGGTTTTTTCGCCTTGTATACTTATCAGCAGGCGATCGGCAGCTGCGTACGTCAGCTCGTAGGTGTCATCATTTTTATGATAAGTTTCTACAGCTTTTTGTCCGTTGAAGTCCACGCTTTTGGTATAGCCATCTTCGTTTTCCGACTGGATACTCATTTTTGTCCAGTAATTTAATGAGTAAATACCGGCGCCGGCCTCCCCCGCACAATCAAATATAGAAAGCTTGATTTCCTTGCTGGCATCTTCATTTTTGTACGTGGCATCAGCCGTAGCAAATCCCATCATGCTGTTGGCGTTAAAACTGGAACGTTTCATGCCCAGCAATTCTTCAGGCAGCATCGCTTTGAGCTGGTCAGTTGACAGTGGTGTCAGCTTTTTTAATTCTTCCATTTTCTTTTCTATTTCGTTGCTGCTCTTTGCGGCTTCACTCACATCGATTTTTACTTTTGTTTTTCCGTCATCACTGGTAATCGTGGTGCTGTTTCTATCCTTACAGGCCGAAAGGGTGATGGCGATTACAAGCAGGGAGCTGAACAGGGGGCGCATAGACGTAGGTTTTAGGTTTATGATTATATTATAAAGATAACTTATTCGTATTTCTACGAGAAATAAAATGCTAAACCTGCCGGAAAACAGGCCTGGCCAATATGAAAAACAATAAATATGTACTATCTTCGTTTTCCTTCCGATGAACCAATTTTACCGAATCCTTCCTTTGAGATCTGCTATTTTTAATCTAAGACCAAATGGTATTTATGAAAAGAGCTTTTTTATTGCTGCTAACAGGAGCGGTAGTTGTGTTCGCTTTATCATCTTGTGCGGCCAGTAAGCGGGATTGCCAGGGTGTACGGCATTACAAATTGAAAAACGGTATTTATATTTAATACTGTGATTCCGACCTATTAATGTATTATCCCGAAGCCTGCCACGCTTCGGGTTTTTTATAATGTATATTCCTGTAACCTGCGCTTTCGGTTGTACCTGTCTTTACATTTCTTCCTATATCACTGGTATGTGCATTACCTTTGCAAAAATTTTTACGAATGAAACGTTTTGCCTGGTTATTTGTCGTAGCGGCTGGTTTCTTTTCCTGCTCTCCCAACAATGTAAAAACTGATAATAGCCTCAAGCAGTATTTTGATGAGTATAAGGCAGATGGTTGCTTTGCGCTTTACGATAACGGAACCAACCAGTTTACCATTTATAACCTGCCCCGCTACCGCGACAGCAGCTTTTTACCGGCTTCCACATTTAAAATTGTCAATTCACTGATCGGGTTGCAAACCGGCAAGATCACGAATGACAGCATGATCATTAAATGGGATGGCGTGGAACGCAGGGTAAAAGAATGGAACCAGGATCTTTCGATGTACAGGGCATTCCGTTATTCTGCTGTTCCATACTACCAGGAAGTAGCACGCCGTATTGGAAAAGACACCATGCAGTTTTGGCTCGATTCGCTGAAATACGGATCCCGTAAAATCACGTCAGCCATTGATACCTTCTGGCTCGATAACTCACTCAAGATAACACCCGATGAAGAACTGGGCCTGGTGAAACGTTTGTATTTTGATCAGCTGCCTTTCTTTAAAAGCTACCAGGAAACAGTGAAAAAAGCCATGTTGTTTGAAGACAATACCAATTACAAGCTGAGCTATAAAACCGGCTGGGGATTCAACGAAAAAGGTGACAATATCGGCTGGATGGTGGGCTGGGTGGAAGAGAATAAACACCCGTATTTTTTCGTGCTGAATATTGCCTCTCCGAATCCTGATTTTGACATGACAACGGCCAGGTTAAAAATGCTGAAAGAGATTTTAACTCATCTGGGCTTTCTGCAGGGCAAAATGTAATTAGCACAATATTTGATCTGTTAGCAGATCAAGCAATCAATGTTGAATTACCAGTTTCAATACGGCTATCTGTTCTGGCTTTTGGCTGCAATCCCTTTTTTTATAGGATTATTTTTGGGCTTGCTGAAATGGAAAAAAAAGACAGCGCAACGCATGGGCGAAGCGTGGCTGATCAGCGAGTTGACCAAAAACTACTCACCCCGCTTGTTCAGGGTAAAATTTGTTTTGCTTTCAGCAGCGTTTGCAGCAGGTGTACTTACTGTAACCAACCTGCGTAAACCGGGTGATTCATCCAGCATTATGCGCAAAGGGATAGATGTGGTGGTGGCACTGGATGTAAGCCGCAGCATGGAGGCTGTTGACCTGCAGCCCAACCGGCTGGAACGTGCCAAACAACTGATCCTGAAATTAATGGATGAAATGCCCAATGACCGCATTGGCCTGGTACTTTTTGCCGGGCGGGCTTATATGCAGATGCCGCTAACGGTAGATCATGGTGCTGCGCGGCTTTTTGTATCATCAGCCAGCCCGGACGATATTAATGTGCAGGGAACGGTGATTGCCGATGCATTGCAGATGAGCAACAATGCTTTTAATCCTAAAGAACGGCGCTTTAAATCAGTCATCCTGATTTCCGATGGCGAGGATCATGATGAAAATGCCTTGAAAAAGGCAACGGAATTAGCCAGCCAGGGGGTCATGATCAATACGGTCGGCATTGGTTCTGCAGAAGGCGCCCGGATTATTGACCCTACAACCGGCGAAGCCAAAAAAGACGCCATGGGAAATGTTGTGATTACAAAGTTGAATGAAGATGAGCTGAAACAGATTGCTACAAAAACCAATGGCGTGTATGTGCACCTGCAAAGCACTGATGATGCTGTCAGCACAATTATAAAACAGTTATCACAAATAGACCGGAAATCATTTGGAGATCTTTCGCTCATGAATTTTAAATCCTATTACATGTGGTTTGCCGCATGCATGTTTGTGCTGTTACTTGCCGAATTGCTTTTACCCGAACGAAAAAAAATTGCCGTATGAGTAAAAAGCAGATCATAGCAGGGATTATTTTGCTTTGCTCGTGGCGGGCAAATGCCCAGCAGGATATAAACAGGATGATCCGCGATGCGAATGCACTCTACGAACATCAGCAATATGAACAGGCAGAAGCAGCGTATAATAAAGTCCTTGAAAGAAATTCGGAAAACAGTACGGCCAAATTTAACCTGGCCAATACGCTTTTTCGCAGGAGTAAAAAAGATGATGCCGTAAAACTTTTTGATAATATCGCCAGCAACGAAACAGATCCTGCCTTACGGTCAAAAGCTTATTACAATAAAGCTGTAGTGCTCACCCGCCAGGATAAACTGGAAGAATGTATAGAGGCTTATAAAAGCGCATTACGTCTGAATCCAGGTGACAATGAGGCGCGGGAAAACCTTCAGAAAGCCCTGCTGGAACTCAAGAAAAAACAGCCGCCCAAAAAAAAGCAGGACGACTCCCAAAAGAAGAAAAAACAAAACCAGCAAAACAAGCAACAGCAACAACCCCGCCCCAAAATGAACCAGCAGGAAGCTGAACAGCGGTTGAAACTGATGGAGCAGAAAGAAAAAGAAGTATTGCAGCGTATGCAGCGGGAAAAAGCCAAAACTGGTAACGTGCTGGCTAAAGATTGGTAAACTTACCAGCCTATTCTTTGTTAGTTTTGTACTCTCAAAAACAGCTGAGGGTGGCATTATGCAATTTTACTGTGAATCATTAACAGCTTACAGGCGGCTCCCAACCAGGGAAGTAGCCATCGGTGACCTGTTGCTGGGAAACTATCATCCCATCCGTGTGCAAACCATGACCACAACAGATACCATGAATACGCAGGCTACCGTGGAACAATCCATCCGCTGTATCGAAGCCGGTGCTGAACTGGTTCGGATTACCGCACCGTCAAAAAATGAAGCCGAAAACCTGCTCAATATAAAAAATGAATTGCGCAAAAGAGGGTATCATACGCCGCTGGTTGCTGATATTCATTTTACACCCAATGCCGCAGAAATAGCGGCCCGTATAGTAGAAAAAGTTCGTGTAAATCCAGGCAATTATGTTGACAAGAAAAAATTTGAACTCATTGAATACAGCGATGCCGAATACCGGGAAGAAATTGAACGCATTCGCGAACGCTTCACGCCGCTGGTGAAAATTTGTAAAGAATACGGTACAGCTATGCGCATCGGTACCAATCATGGCTCCCTCAGCGACCGGATTATGAGCCGCTATGGTGATACGCCGATGGGGATGGTGGAAAGCGCTATGGAGTTTTTACGGATTGCACGGGATGAGCAGTATCATAACATTGTGCTGAGCATGAAATCAAGCAACCCGCAAGTGATGGTGCAGGCGTACCGGTTACTGGTGAAAACGATGTTTGATGAGTTTGGTGAATGCTATCCGCTGCACCTGGGTGTTACTGAGGCTGGCGACGGGGAAGACGGAAGAATCAAAAGTGCCATCGGTATCGGCACCCTGCTGGAAGACGGACTGGGCGACACTGTGCGGGTATCCCTGACGGAAGATCCGGAGTTTGAAATACCTGTTTGTAAAGACCTGGTAAAACGCTACGCCGATTCGGCAACGGAAAAACAGGTACGGCAGGGCCGGGTACCGGCAGTGGAAAAAATCAGTTATTCTCCTTTTGAGTACAAGCGCAGGGATACGTTTGCTGTCGGTAATATAGGCGCTAAGCAGGTTCCTGTCGTGGTTGCCGACTTGAGTAAGATTGATAAGATCAACGCAGCAAGCCTGCAAAGCATTGGATACAGTTATGATTCAATAACTGATAAATGGATGATAAGTGATGCAGCGGCGGATTATATTTTTACAGGTCACCAATTGCTGGAGTTTCCACTACCTGGCACATTGAAAGTCATTGTGTATCCGGAAGCCTGGAAAGCTGCACAAGATAAAAACACCTATTTCCCGATTTTCCAGGACAGCGGTTATATCCAGGCTGATGAAAAAAGCGATGTACTGAATTTTGTCATGCTAGATTGTTATAATGACGACAAAGCTTTAAATAACGATACCTACCTGGATGAATTAGCAAACGATCCGTCTGTAGTGCTTTGCCTGAGCAGTGTTAATAAAAATGCCATGCAATCTGTTCGCCGCATGTTTATTGAGCTGATGAATCGTGCTATTAAAAATCCTGTCGTTCTGATGACGGATAGCCGTGGGCAGACACCGGATGAACACCTCATTCATTTTGCTACTGAAACTGGCGCCCTCTTCCTGGATGGGCTTGGTGATGGTTTGTGCCTTGGTTATAACAGTCAGGCTGGCTTAGCTTCAGTAAAAGTAACGGGCAGAACGTACCTGGCTGTAAAAGACAGTTACCAGTTTACCAATAATACGGCTTTTAGTATTCTGCAGGCCACACGAACAAGAATTTCAAAGACAGAGTATATATCATGCCCCAGTTGCGGCCGCACGTTGTTTGACCTGCAGGAAACCACTGCGAAAATCCGTGCGGTCACCAATCATTTGAAAGGTGTAAAAATTGCGATCATGGGCTGTATCGTCAACGGGCCGGGTGAGATGGCCGATGCCGATTTCGGTTATGTGGGCAGCGGTCCGGGCAAAATTACCTTGTATAAAGGCAAGGAGGTTGTAAAACGGGGTGTTAACAGCGACGTGGCGGTAGAAGAATTAATTAACCTGCTCAAAGAACATGGCGCCTGGGTAGAGCCCTAAATACATGGCATGAAAAAAACATACTGGATTATTCTGTTTCTTCTTACACTTTCAGGCAATCTTGCCGGTATTTTGACGAACGATACAGTTGTTATACGCATTTGTAAGCCCTTGCTCGTCATCATCCTGGCTGCTTATTTTCTTTGGCAGCTTGCAGGCCAGAAAAGCAGGTTGAAAACCTGGCTGCTGTGCGCACTGGCTTTTTCCTGGATCGGTGATGTGTTATTGCTGTTCGACAACCAGCATTCCCTGTTTTTTTTGCTGGGATTATCAGCGTTCCTGCTGGCGCATGTTTGTTATATTTACTTTTTCCATTGTATACGCATACAGGAATCTGTTAACGGCCGTGCGTTGCTGCTGGTAGTAGTGGTACTGTATTATGCGGTTTTGATGAGTATCCTGTCACCCTTTCTCGGTAGCATGAAACTGCCGGTTCGTGTTTATGGGGTGGTGATCAGTTTTATGCTGATGCTGGCTATGCATATGTTGTTTATCAATGAAAGAAAAGCCGGGCGGTGGATGTTTACTGGCGCCTTGCTTTTCGTGATATCGGATTCGGTATTGGCGGTGAATAAGTTTTATCAGCCCTTTGCGTTTGCGCCTGTCCTTATTATGATTACCTATGGGCTGGCGCAGCTTTTTATTACGCAGGGTGCCATTGAATACATTGGGCACGATTGATTCGTACACATGAGATACATAACTCTTTAATAGCGATTAGGTATATGCGACAAACAGATTTTTTAGTTATCGGATCAGGGATTGCGGGTCTTACCTATGCGTTAAAAGTAGCGCAGCATTATCCCGGCAAGCAGGTACTGGTCATTACCAAAGCACCAGCCGATGAAACAAATACTAAATACGCACAGGGCGGAGTGGCTGTCGTCAACGACCTGGAGAATGACAGTTTTGAAAAGCATATTGAAGATACCTTGGTGGCGGGAGATGGCCTTTGTAATAAGCAGGTTGTGGAAATTGTTGTAAAAGAAGGACCGGACAGGGTACGGGAGATCATTGACTGGGGAGCACGGTTTGATAAAGAGGATGACGGGGATTATAAGCGCGGCCGTGAAGGAGGGCATTCGGAGTTTCGGATTCTGCATTACAAGGATGTTACCGGTAAGGAAATGGAACGGGCGTTGCTGGAGGCTGTATCCCGGCAACCTAATATTGAATTTGTTAAGCATTGCTTTGTTGTAGACTTAATTACACAACACCACCTTGGTTACCTGGTCACCAAGTCCACTCCTGGCATAGAATGTTACGGTGTGTATATCCTGAACCTGGAAACGAACCAGATTGAAAAAATTTTGGCAAAAACCACTTTACTGGCTACCGGCGGTAACGGTCAGGTATACCGCACCACCACCAATCCTTATATTGCCACCGGTGATGGGATTGCCATGGCTTACCGCGCCAAAGGGCGGATCGAAAACATGGAATTCATCCAGTTTCATCCCACGGCTTTGTATGAACCTGCCGTAAGAGGACAGGCATTTCTCATCACGGAAGCTGTACGTGGGGACGGCGGTATTTTACGCAATAAAGACGGGGAAGCCTTTATGGAAAAATATGATTCCCGGAAAGACCTCGCCCCACGGGATATTGTTGCCCGCGCTATTGACAGTGAAATGAAACGTACCGGTACAGAGCATGTGTGGCTGGATTGCCGTCACTTCAGTAAAGAGAAATTTATTGAGCATTTCCCTACCATTTATGAAAAGTGTTTATCGATTAGTATCGATATCACGAAAAACATGATACCGGTCGCCCCGGCCGCACATTATAGTTGCGGAGGTATTAAAACGGATGAGTGGGGCAGAAGCAGTATAAAAAATCTGTACGCCTGCGGTGAGTGCTCCAGTACCGGTTTGCATGGTGCTAACCGGCTGGCCAGTAATTCCCTGCTGGAAGCAATGGTGTTTGCTCATCGTTGCTACGTGTCGGTTACAGAAAGTGTTGACTCAATTCAGTTCAGAACGGATATACCAGACTGGAATGCGAAGGGGACTACGCAGCCAAAGGAAATGATCCTGATAACGCAAAGCCTGAAAGAGCTGCAACAGGTCATGAGCGATTACGTGGGAATTGTCCGGAACAATGTGCGCCTGCGGCGGGCAATGCGCCGGTTAGATCTCTTATGGGAAGAAACTGAACAGTTGTATGAAAGCAGCACACTGTCTCCTCAGTTGCTGGAACTGCGAAATATGATTACTGTTGCCTACCTGGTTGTAAAAGGTGCTACATTCCGCAAGGAAAGCCGCGGCTTGCATTATAATACTGATTACCCCCAGAAAAGCGAGCTGTTGCAAAATATCGTATTGTAGCTTTCCTATCTTTGCTGCCGTGATATATTACCTTGTTTACGGGTTGTTGTACCTGGTTTCACTGTTGCCATTGCGGGTGTTGTATCTTTTTTCAGATGCAGCTTATTTCATACTTTACTATGTGGTTGGCTACCGCAAAGCAGTTGTGATGGCGAACCTGGCGCAGGCATTTCCGCAAAAAACCGTGGAAGAACGAAAACGGATTACCCGCAAGTTTTACAGGAATTTTTCAGATAATTTTATCGAGTTTATAAAACTCATATCGGCTAAGCAGTCTTTTATTGAACGGCATTTTACGGGCGATTATTCCCTGCCAATGAAGGTGTATGAGCAGGGCAAACGTTGTGAATTATTGCTGGCGCACAATTTTAACTGGGAACTGGGTTGCTTGGCCACCGCACTGAATGTACGGCATTTGCTCCTGGTCGTTTACATGCCGATCTCCAATAAAGTAGTAGACAAAATATTTATGAAAGTCCGGGCGAAAACCGGTGCTGTACTGCTACCGGCTACAGATATGCGCAATGCAATAATTCCTTACAGGAATGAACAATATATGCTGGCGCTGGTAGCTGATCAAAATCCCGGAAAACCCAGCAGCGCTTATTGGTTGAATTTTTTCGGACGTCCCACACCTTTTGTAAAAGGTCCTGAAAGCGGCGCCCGTCGCAGTGACATACCGGTATTGTATTGCAAGTTTATTAAACCGAAACGGGGATATTATCAGATTATTTTTGAAATGGGTTGTGAAAATCCTGCTTCATTAAAGGAAGGTGAGCTCACCCTGCATTATAGTAAATACCTTGAACAGTTTATCAGGGATTACCCGGATATGTGGTTATGGAGCCATCGCCGCTGGAAATGGGAGTGGAAAGAGGGCTATAAACCCGTTATTGGATAAAGGTCCGGAAAGTGTCCTGCCCTAATTTAGAACAGCCGTTTCTTTTACAATCTCAACCTTTTCTTCCTCCCTGATTTTATTCCAGCCACCGATAACGTTGCGGACGTTTTGGATGCCCTGCCGTTTCAGCAGCGATAATGCAATCATACTTCTGTAACCACTCTGGCAATGAACATAAATGTTGTGATGCTCTTCAAGGTTGGCCATGCTGCCTGGATCTTTGAGTTCTTCAACCGGGATATTGATAGCATCTTTTAAATGACCTTCTGCAAATTCGGCAGGTTTGCGTACATCCAGCACAACCAGGTTTGTATCAAAAGGGATATCCATCATCAGCTCATCCGGTTCCACTTCAATCACCATGTCTATTTCTTCCCCTGCCTCTTTCCAGGCTTCAAAACCTCCAGCCAGGTAACCCTTAATTTTTTCAAAACCCACTCTCGCCAGCCGCACAACCGTTTCCTTTTCTTTCCCGGTTTCGGTAATCAGTACGATGGGTTTATCGAACGGTAACAAACTGCCGGCCCATTCAGCAAATCGTCCGTCCAGCCCGATATTGACAGAACCCGGCACAAAACCATTTGCAAATACCTGTGCGTTGCGGGAATCAAGCAGAATGAAGTCTGAATCCAGGGATTGCCTGACAACTTCGATCGAAAGAGGCTGCATCCCTTGCTCCAGCACTTTGTCAAGACTTTCGTATCCTTCCTTGTTAATTTTAGCATTTATCGGAAAATATTGCGGGGGTTCCGGTAGCCCTTCAGTGACAGCTTTGATGAATTGTTCTTTTGTTTGTGCCTGTAATGCATAGTTCTGTTGCTTCTCTACACCAATGGTGCTGACCGTTTCCGGCCCGAGGTTTTTTCCGCAGGAGCTGCCCGGTCCATGTGCCGGGTAAATGATCACGTCATCAGCCAGCGGTATAATTTTTTTCTGTAAACTATCGTACAGCATGCCGGCCAAATCAGCGGTCGTTAATTCGTTTCCCTGTTGAGCCAGGTCGGGCCGTCCAACATCTCCTACGAATAATGTATCACCTGTGAAAATGCAGTGATCTTTACCGGTTTCGTCTTTTAGCAGGTAGCACGACGACTCAAGTGTGTGACCTGGCGTGTGCAAAACACGGATACTGATTTTGCCAATAGTAAATTCTTCCCCGTCTTTGGCAATGTGCACGGGAAAACGGGTTTTTGTTTGCGGACCATATACAATCGGCGCACCGGTTGCCTTGCTCAGGTCCAGGTGACCGCTCACGAAATCGGCATGGAAATGGGTTTCAAAAATATATTTAATCGTTGCTTTTCGTGTTGCTGCCAGCTGTAAATAGGAATCAATGTCACGCATTGGATCAATAATGGCTGCTTCGCCCTCGCTTTCAATGTAATAGGCAGCTTCGCTGAGGCATCCGGTATAAAGTTGCTGGATAAACATTTCAACTTGTTTAAAGAACAAAATTACTTGATTTAAAAATAAAAGCGGAAGCCGCAGGACTTCCGCTTTTCTACGCAACTGACCAGGCTCTTATCCCAGCAGTTGTTTAATAAAATGGTTTAACTCATCGAATCGCTTGTGATTAACCGAATAGTAAATGAATTTGCCGTCCCGCTCTGTTTTTACAAATCCCGCTTTTCGTAAAATCGCCAGGTGTTGCGAAGCAACAGACTGTTCCAGGCGCATTCTTACATATATATCTGTTACCGTCATTTTACCCTGCTCGTCAATAACCTTTACGATCTGCTGCCTCAGTTTATGATTCAATGCCCGGAGAAT
Organism: Chitinophagaceae bacterium; assembly: GCA_035760665.1. Taxonomy (GTDB): domain Bacteria; phylum Bacteroidota; class Bacteroidia; order Chitinophagales; family Chitinophagaceae; genus DASTSN01. Next base: position 29,373 of record DASTSN010000069.1, read on the forward strand.
GAGAGCGGCTTTTTTTAAATTGTGCAGGTCAAGTTTTACTGAAGTCGCTGTAGCTGCAACGGGCTCCAATGTTTCAGTGTACATATCCATAATTTACTTTCCTTAGAACTACTGTGAAGAAAATTGACTGACGGATGCAAAATTACAGACCTCTCCCCGTTAAATAAAATGAAAAATCACTATATCGGCTTTTTTTGGGCTTGCAGGCACTTTTTTACCGGCCCGGATTTTTTGCTGAAGTAGTATAAAAATCTTTGATATACAAAGGTTCTGCGTAAGCGAGGTCGGCAAATTCACCGGCATGAAAACGATTGTGTGAAAATTTTACTAATAATGAAGCGTGTAAGTGGATACTCTTAAAAATTGCATTGGCAGAGGTCGTGATTGCCTGAAATTTATCACTTCCGTTCCCGGTGAAAATGATTTTACTGGAAACCAGTAAATCGTTAAATGTATCTTTTTGTAATATAAGAGCGCAGGGTGGAAGTATGGGCTCAAGATTTTTTTTATATAAAGCTGTGAATACTTCCATCCGGCGGGCATCAATCATCGGGCAGACGAAATCGGCTTCGTCGCTTGTAATCGCCGCCGCCATTATTTCCAGCGTATTCACGGTGATTAACGGGATCTTCAGCCCATAACATAATCCCTTGGCCGTTGAAAGACCTATTCGTAAACCTGTGTAAGACCCTGGTCCGATACTGACAGCAATGGCCTGGAGTGATTGCAGGCTGACGCCCGCTGTTTCCAGCACCTGCTTCACAGCCGGTTGCAGCCAGGCACTGTGATCTTTGTGGTTGTTATTCTCCGCCGACTGCACTGCTATACCGTTATCCGATAAGCAAATGGATGCGGTTTCAACCGAACTGTCAATGTTTAATATAAGTGACATTTAGTGAATAGCTTCTTGTTCCAGTAAAGGGGCCGGTGTATATCGTCTGTCTTCGCTGCTCAGCGCCTGCAAAAGCCGGTAAATCTTTTTTGTACCTATTTTTTGTGCCCATTCAAAAGGCCCATAAGGATAATTGGTGCCCAGTTTCATAGCGATATCTATTTCTTCTTTGGTACTGATGTTTTCGCCCAGCGCAAAATAGGCTTCGTTGATGATCATGCTGATTACCCTGGGCGTGATGAAGCCTTTCAAATCAGGCGCCCACTCCACAGATTTATGAAAACACTGAAAAACCAGCCCTGCTGTTTCCTTGATCGCATCATTTTTGCAGGAAGCTTCCAGGGTGTGCTGAGCAAGAAATCCGGGCCAGCCGTTGAGGCGTACAACGTTTTCGGGAAAACCGCTGAGTGTGCCAACTACCCGGTTGATGAGCAGCAGCGGCGATTTGCCATATGTGATACTTTCAAGTTCTTCGGCATCTTCTTCTGTTAGTACCATCCAGGCAGCCGCATCCCTGTGCTGTTCAAACTCTGTTATCTGCTGCACCTGCAGCAGAGCGGTTTCTTTCGTAATTCCATTCGATACCAATTCTGTCAGCTGCCGTTCATCTGCCTTCAACACGATCTTCATAGACTATTTTTTGCAAAGAAAACGCATAAAGCTAAATTCGCCCTGCTGAATTTTAAAAGCTTTCTATGCAACGAACTATTATTAATACTTCCGATGCACCCGCGCCGATCGGACCTTATAACCAGGCCTTGCTGTCGGGTGATATGTTGTTTGTTTCCGGCCAGATCTGTATTGATCCTGCTAGCGGCGCGTTAAAAAATGAGGACATAAAGACAGAGACCGATCAGGTAATGAAAAACCTGCAAGCTATTTTGGCGGAGGCAGGGATGAATTTTTCCCAAGTGGTGAAAACAACCATTTTCATAACAGATATGAACCGTTTTGCAGAAGTGAACGAAGTCTATGGTCGTTATTTTGACAATACGTTTCCGGCAAGAGAAACTGTACAAGTGTCGGCTCTTCCAAAATTTGTGAATGTGGAGATCAGCATGATTGCCATGCGGTAATGTTGATGTAGCAATTTTCGATAATTATGAAATGAATACAATGAAAAAAATTGTTTTTGCTTTAGCTGCTGTTGCTGGAGTGTATTGTGCTGTTGCCCAGGATGGCTGGATTTTGAAAGCTGATAAAATTGATCCCGCTAATTATTATGGTATTACGGTGGCCAATGGCATGATTGGCATTGTTTCATCCCCGGAGCCGTTCAAGATCAAAGAAGTGGTACTCAATGGCGCCTATGATCTGTACGGCAGGGGCCGTGTGAGCAACTTCCTGCGCAGCTTTAATTTTTTGAACATGTACCTGGAAATAGACGGCCGCCGGATTGGTGCTGCAGATGCAGTCAACATGCACCAGCAGCTGGATATGCGACATGCGGCCTTTACGGCATCGTTTGATTATAAAGAGGCAGCTACGGTGAGTTATACTTATTATGCTTTGCGCCACCTGCCATACTGCGGCATGATTGATGTAACCATTACCCCTAAAAAAGATATTGATATTACGGCTGCTTCTGTGATGGAGGCGCCGGATGCCTTGCGGGATGTGCAAAATTATTACAATGAAATCGACCGTCCCCATGTAACTATCAGCCTGCTGACATCTACAGCTAAAAGCCCCACCGGTAAATTGCTGTTTGCTTCTTCCACCACCTTTCTGTTTACTGAACCGCATGGTGCTGAACCCCGCATTATACATGAAATGTGGGATAATAATATGCACCTGATGAAGTTTAAAAAGAAACTGAAAGCAGGCGAAACCTATCACTTTAGTATTGCTGGTGCTTCCATATCCAGTGCACAGCATGACGACCCGCTGAATGAAGCCGAACGTTATGCCATTTACTGCAAACTAGAGGGACACGACAGGCTGGTGAGTTTTCATAATAAGGCATGGGACGAGCTGTGGAAAAGCGATATCATCATTGATGGCGATCCCGAGGCACAATTGGCTGTGCGGTCAGCACTTTATCACCTGTATTCCTTTGTGCGGGAAGGTACGGCCTACTCTCCTTCACCAATGGGGCTTAGCGGGCTGGGCTACAATGGACACGTATTCTGGGATACAGAACTCTGGATGTTTCCCGCCATCCTGGTGCTGCACTCGGAAATGGCAAAAAGTATGGTCGAATACCGCTATCAGCGCCTCAAAGAAGCTGAACACAACGCCTTTGCCCATGGGTATAAAGGCGCCATGTATCCCTGGGAAAGTGCCGCCAGTGGCAATGAGGAAACGCCGGTATGGGCACTTAGCGGGCCATTTGAGCATCATATCACTGCCGATGTAGCCATCGCCGCCTGGAATTATTATTGTGTTACACAGGATAAGAGCTGGTTGAAAGAAAAAGGGTTTCCTGTAATAAAAGCCTGCGCCGATTTCTGGGCATCAAGGGTAGAGCGAAACGGCCCCGGTCATTATGATATTAAAAATGTTGTGGCAGCCGATGAGTGGGCAGAGAACGTGGATAACAATGCCTTTACCAACGCAGCGGCGAAGGCCACCCTGAAATACGCCACTATGGCGGCTAAAATGATAGGTGAAACACCCGATCCAGACTGGATGCAGGTGTATAATAATATCCCGATTCTTAAAATGGAAAATGGCATTACACAAGAACATGCCAGCTATCATGGAGAAGGCATCAAGCAGGCCGATGTTAATTTGCTGGCCTACCCGTTAAAAGAAATCACAGATCCGGAACAAATCAAAAGAGATCTCGCCTATTACGAAACTCGCGTACCGGCAGAAGGTACACCTGCGATGACCCAGGCCATCTTTGCCCTGCTCTATGCCCGGCTGGGCAATGGAGAAAAGGCGTATCACTACTTCGAAGACGCTCATGTGCCCAACCAAAATCCCCCATTTAATGTACTGGCCGAAACGAAAGGCGGCACAAATCCTTATTTTTCAACAGGTGCCGGGGGGCTGCTGCAATCAGTGCTGAATGGTTTTGGTGGCATCGATATTACTCCCACTGGCTTAACTCAAGTGAAATCTGTACTGCCAGAAAAATGGAAAAGCCTTACAATTACAGGGGTAGGGCCGCAGAAAAAGATTTTTATTGTAAAATAACTTATCTTTAACTGCTTTGAGAAAAGTTGCTTCTATACTATTTCTGCTGATCCTGGTCTTCAATTTCTGGGGGTACCGCCTGGTGTTGTCTTACCTGGAGAATGCAGCAACTACCCGCCTGGTGCAGCGGCTGGATGCCGGTGATTACGATAAAAGCCAACTGGTGGAAGTAAAAATTCCGCTCAGTCTCCCATATTATACCAACTGGGGCGATTATGAATCATTCAGTGGTTCTGTTAACCTGAACGGTGAGAATTACCAGTACGTGAAACGAAAAGTTTCCGGCGATACCTTATACCTGCAGGTGATTCCGCATACGGAAAAAAACACGATTCAGACCGCAAGGATTGATTACTTCAAAATAGTGAATGACCTGCAGCATGACGGCACCCAAAAGCAGGGTCAACAACCCACCACAATAAAATTAATGCTGAGCGAATTCCTGGAAAACAACCAGCAGTTTGCATTCGGCTCATTTGAAAACACAACTTCATCTTTTAATTTATACCACAGGGATCTTATTTCCCAGTTTGATCCGTTAACACCTGCACAGCCCCCCGAGGCATGACCATTTTCCCTCCAACACTACCTGGTCTGAAAATAGTATTTCATTTATCATCTTAAAATTTTAGTATGCGATTAGCAGGTGTTGCTATTGCACTGCTGCTGTTTCTGCAGGCGTGCAATAACAAAAACGATTATCAAACAATCACACATGACCCTATTTTGTTTTGTAATACCGTTCATGAACTGAACAGCGTGGTGATGGGCAATAATTTCAGTCCCATCGTCGCATCCCGTAATTATTTATATGCCAGTATAGCGGCGTATGAAGTGATAGCTGCCGGTTATCCCGAGAGGTTTTATTCACTGGCCGGCCAGCTGCACGGGCTTTCGGCCGTTCCCAAGCCGGAGGCAGGCAAGAAAATTGATTTTGGATTTGCCTCCTTGCTGGCTTTCATCAAGCTGGGCGAGGCCGTTACTTTTCCTGCCGGCAGTATGCAGGAATATACTGACAGCCTGAAGCAAATGGTGAAAGACCATGGTATGCCCAATGATGTTTTTAAAAACAGTACGGACTATGCCGATGCGGTTTCAAACGTTATTCTGGACTGGAGTAAAAAGGATAATTATGCAGAAACCAGGAGTTATCCCAAGTACACTGTCATTGATACGCCGGGCCGCTGGGTGCCCACACCGCCAGCTTATGCCGATGCTATGGAGCCGCACTGGAATTTAATCAGGCCGCTGGTACTGGATAGTGCCAATCAGTTTGTTCCACCGCCACCACCTGTGTTTGATATTACTGATAAAAAGAGTAAGTATTATCACGAGGTGATGCTGATCAAAAATGCGGTGGATTCATTGAACGATGAACAAAAACATATTGCTAATTTTTGGGATGATAACCCGTTCAAGTTAAATGTATCCGGGCACGTGATGTTCGGCACAAAGAAATTCTCGCCGCCCGGCCACTGGATGAGCATCGTCGGCATTGCCGCTAAAAAAGCCAATGCTGATTTTCCGACAACCGTATATGCCTATGCCATTACGGCTATCGCTCAGTTTGATTCTTTTATCGAATGCTGGGATGAAAAATACAGGCATAATACGGTAAGGCCTGAAACAGTGATTAACAAGTATATCGATCCGGACTGGAGACCGCTGTTGCAAACGCCTCCCTTCCCGGAATATACCTGCGGACATTCAACCGTTTCTGCCGCCAACGCGGAGGCTTTAACGTACGTATTCGGTGATCATTTTGCCTATACAGATACTTCGGAACTGGAATTCGGAATCAAAAGCAGGTCGTATAAGTCATTCCGCGATGCTGCTGTTGAGAATAACTGGGCCAGGTTTTACGGAGGGATTCATTATCATAATTCCTGTATCATCAGTACAGAGTACGGGAAAAAGGTGGCACAATTCATACTGGACCACCTGAAAATGAAAAAATAAAAATCTCTAACCAACTAACTAATTTTTATGAGAAAAATATTTCTCATGCTGGCAGTTATCATGCTGTCTGCATATGTTCATCCTATTTATGCACAAGGTTGTGTGGCCATTAAAGGTACCGCCGGTGTGTGCAGCCGCCCTTCCGACGCAAAAGGCTGGGAGCTGAATATTAACAACCGTTATTTCCGGTCGTACAAGCATTTTGTTGGCACCGATGAACAAAAACAGCGTATTACAAATCACAATAACGTGATAAACCATTCTTACGAGATGGATGTGACGGCTACCCGCACGCTGAATGCACGCTGGTCGCTGGCCGTGACGCTGCCAATCATGGATTTTTCACGGTCATCCTTGTACGAACATGATGGACAGACCCGGCATACCACCCATTCTTTTGGTATTGGTGATGCCCGTTTTGCCGCTTACCGCTGGATGTTTGATCCTAAAACCTCGCACAAAGGGAATGTGCAGCTGGGCTTAGGCATCAAACTGCCCACCGGGAACTCTAACTACCAGGACTATTTCTACCGCGGCCCCGATTCATTGGTGCTTGGCGCGGTAGATCAGTCCATACAGCCGGGTGATGGCGGTACCGGTATAACCTTTGAGCTGAACAGTTTTTACAATTTCACACACCAGCTTGGTGTATATGGCGGATTTTTCTACCTGGTGAATCCGCGGGAGGTGAATGAAACATCTACATCCCGTGGCGGTCCCGTGTCTTCTCTGGCAAAAAAATACAATACCGATGTGATGAGTGTGCCAGATCTGTATATGGCCAGAGCGGGGCTTGCGTACATGGTAAACCAGGTTACATTTTCCGGTGGTGTAAGGATTGAAGGTCTTCCGTCCAAAGACCTGGTGGGAGGAAGCAAAGGCTTCCGCAGGCCCGGATACATTATTTCTGCAGAACCTTCTATAACATATGTTGCTAAAAAGACCAGCTTTAATCTATCTGTTCCCGTTGCGCTGGTCAGGAACCGTACACAAAGTGATTCGGATAAGCGCCGCAGCGCGGATACCGGCACGCATGTACAGGGCGATGCAGCATTTGCCGATTATCTCATCAGTGCAGGAATAACGATCCGGCTTTAAAACTGTATTTCAGAGCAGTTAGGATTTGTATGGCAGGCAAACAGCCACTGTACCTTGTACAGTAGTGGACGAACCTGACTTTGCGGCTTATTGCCGTGAAGGTCACAAAGCTGTTCATGCGCTGTTGCCTGTGAGCTCAACACCTCTTATCTCAAAACCAACGTATGATGAAACATATTATTCAGCTTATTATCATCTTGTTCTTAACAGTAGGCTGGTCTGCCAACGTACTTGCGCAGACTGAAATGGATGCCATCATGATGAATAAGAAACAGTTCTGCAACGGACCTGCGTATATGTATTCCTCCTGGGATCATTACTGGGAGGGAAAACTGAACAGGACCAATGAAAACCTCGGTAGGGTATCCACGCAATCGATCATGTACATGGCTGCTTATGGCATTAACGGGAAACTCAATGTGCTGGCCGGTGTGCCGTATCTCTGGACAAAGGCCTCTGCCGGAACATTGCACGGATCACGGGGCCTGCAGGATCTATCCCTTTTTCTTAAATGGAAACCACTTTCTGAAACAATTGGAACAAATAAAATTGCTGTGTTTGCACTGTTTGGGTTTTCCACGCCACTAACCAATTATCAAATTGATTATTTACCCTTAACGATCGGCTTGGGTACCACTAATGCAATTATGCGAGGGATGGTTGACTTTCAGCATAAACGATTTTCTGTCACCGGATCTGCTGCTTATATCAGGCGCAGTAACGTAAAAATTGACAGATCATCCTATTATGATACCCAAGCGCATCTGACCAATGAAGTGGAAATACCCGATGCAGCCCAGTACCAGCTGCGGGCCGGTTACCGGGGAAAATATTTGCTGGCTGAAGCGCTGCTCACGAACTGGACGACACTGGGAGGGTTTGATATTACCCGTAATAATATGCCGTTCCCCAGCAACAGGATGAATGCAACAACTATCGGCTTTGCGCTGAAATATACAGTCAGGTCATATACCCATTTGTCACTGATTGCCGGTAGCAATTACACCTTGGCAGGCAGAAATATGGGCCAGGCGACTTCTTATAACGCTGGTATCTTTTATGCCTTCTATTTTAAACAGCGTCAGCAGCAATAAACCTAATTCATTAAACGCATTATATGGAAAAGAAAACCTATTATACAGTATTCTGGATCTTTATTTCGGTGGTTATCGCGTCCTGCTCAAAAATCGTTTCGGGCAGAACTGATAATATTCCTGCACTCACTCCGGCCAATATTGACCTTGATGCAGGTAGCTGGAAAACGATCCTGCTGCAGCGGCCAGATACTTTTGCGGTCGCAACACCAGCCGCCATCAACTCCCCATCATATAAAGCCGAACTCAATGAAATAAAGGGGCTCCAGCAGCATCTTACCGGTGAGCAGAAACGTATGATTCAGTATTGGAGTGCCGGATCGGTTTTGCGCTGGAATGAAATTATGCGGGAACTAGTGGCTAAATATAATTTAGCACCTTACCAGAATCCAGATGGTACGTACCCTGCCCCTAATCCCAATAATCCCTTTGCCTATCCTCAGTTTCCATTTGCAAATCCACCTTATGCTGCCAGGGCATTTGCCTACATAAGTGCCGGCCAGTACGACGCATTAGTGGCTGCCTGGCATTTTAAAAAATTGTATAACAGGCCGGCGGCCTATGCTGTCGATTCCTCCATCCAGGCGCTGGTGCCTAAGACAACACTGCCGTCTTATCCTTCAGAGGATGCGGTCGTTGCGGGTGTTACCGTCGAGCTCATGAAACTCATGTTTCCGGCAGAAATTGCGTTTATTCAGCAAAAGGTAGACGAAGAAGAAAATGCGAGATTACTCAGTGGAGCGAATGTGCGCAGTGATATTGAAGCAGGAGAAGCACTGGGCAGACAAGTCGCAGCGGTATTTGTTGCCCGGGCAAGAGCTGACCATGCCGGAGCAGCTGCAGGAACGTCGCAAATATGGAGTGAAATGGCCAGCAACACTGCATCCAAGGGAGAGATACCCTGGCATAGCCTTGAGCTACCCGATCGGCCGCCGATGCTGCCGTTGTTTGGAAATGTAACACCTTTCTTATTTGATTCCTTAACCGTTATAGCTTTACGCCCGGGGCCACCACCGTCTACGGGAAGTGATGAGTTTCATCAGGAAAATGTGGCAGCTTACAACCAGATTAAAAATCCTACCAGGGATCAGGAGCGGATTGTACAGTACTGGGCCGATGGTATCGGGACCTATACGCCGCCCGGACACTGGAATGCTATCGCGGCCGAAGATTTTATCCGGGAAAATTACAGCGAAGTTCGCTGGGCCCGGAATATGGCATTGCTGAATATGACGCTGATGGATGCAGGGATCGTCTGCTGGAATACGAAATATTATTATTTTAATCCCAGACCAACCCAAATGATTCCGGCAGTGAAAACACTGACTGGTATTCCCAACTTCCCTTCCTATATATCCGGGCATTCAACGTTTAGCGAATCAGCAGCAACTATTTTAGGTCACTTTATTCCTGCCAATGCAGCGAAATACGAAGCGATGTCGCGGGAAGCCGCCAGGTCACGGTTTATTTCAGGTATTCATACACAGCTGGACTGCGATAAAGGCCTGGAAGTTGGAAAGAAGGTAGGCGATTTTGCAGTGTTAAGAGCCCGGCAGGATGGAGCAGAATAATCAGAAAAGGTAAATAATTGACATAAGCAATCAGACGCTGCTAGTCCTGGCAGGGTATTTTTTGAACGAAAAAGCCAAGCAATGTCTTTAAACAGATACCATCGCTTAATACATTATGCACTGCGATTTGCAATTGCAATGTGTTATATAGGGCACGGTTGTTTTGGTATTATCACAAAATCCATTTGGTGCAACTACTTTGGCGTTTTTGGTATTGGTCATGATATGGCTTATACATTAATGCCCGTTGTAGGAACGATAGATATTTTACTGGGACTGATGATGCTGGTTTATCCGGCCAGAATTATTCCTGGCTGGCTGGTGATCTGGGGCCTGGTTACAGCGCTTCTTCGTCCGCTGTCGGGAGAGCCCGTCGCTGAGTTTTTTGAGCGAGCAGGCAACTATGGCAGCCCGTTGGCCTTCCTGATTCTTACCGGAAACGCGGATAGCTGGAAGAGCTGGTTTATGCCAGTTGACCAGCGGCCGCCTGGGGCACAACAAATGCTGCACTTGCAAATATGCTTGCGACTTGTGGCTTTTCTTTTACTACTGGGACATGGCTCGTTAAACCTGGCCGGAAAAGCGTCGTTACTGGATCAGTATGCGTCAATTGGATTCCGGGAACCGGATAAAATAGCTGCTATAATTGGCTTTGCAGAAATAACCGGTGGGTTACTTGTATTGCTGAGGCCAGCCAGGTGCCTTGTACTTCTGCTGCTAATATGGAAAATAACGAGTGAAGTTTTTTATCCATCTTATAGCTTATTTGAATGGATAGAGAGGGGCGGCAGCTACGGAATATTATTGGCCTTATGGATAGTTATGTGTGCAGCCGGAACAACGAAGTCACAGCTGCATTTCTACTTTAATAAAAATATTGCTTCTACCTGACCAGCATAAAACCATGATTCATTATTACGTGTCAAAAAAATCTATTGTATGTCGAAAGCTTATTTACTGAAAGCAGCGACCGGGCGAATTTACCCCGCCCGGTTTAATGCCGTTGCCGTCATTACCTGGTCAAACCGTATCGCCCTTGCCGTTGTGTTTTGCTGGTTTGGGGTGTTGAAAATTTTTCAGCTCTCTCCCGCAGAAACGCTCGTCATGCATCTGCATGATGTAACTATGGCCCGGTTTATTCCGATTCAGGAGTTCATGGTTGTATTGGGGGTTGTTGAATGCTCGATCGGGCTGCTGTGGCTCTTTCCCAAATCTACAAAACTGGCATTTACGTTATTCCTCCTCCAGATGACAACTACGTTTATGCCAATGATTTTTTTGCCTGCCGAAACATGGCAGCAATCTTTTGTGCTAACGCTAACGGGTCAGTATATCATGAAAAATCTGGTATTGATTGCCAGCGCCATTACGGTTGTCTTGCTAAATGAAAATGAAGCCAAGGATTTTCGTTAATTAATCATTCAATATGTATTTGAAAAAAGAACAAACATGATGGATTTGAAAAGTACACTGCCTGCTTGTTTCCTACTTTTTGTAGTTGCTGGTGCACAGGCACAGGTAAAAAAAACAGAAAAGAAAGAAGCCGGCGTTGTAAAGGCATTGGATAGTGTTGTCCTGAATGCGTACAAACAAAATATTCCTTACCTGCCCGATGCAGAAGGGGTGGATATTTTTGCAGGGAAAAAGACAAATGTTGTTGTACTCGATCCCGGTATGGGCAACATGTCGCAAAATGTAGTGCGAACACTTTTTGCCAAGGTACCCGGGTTAAATACCTGGGATATGGATGGTGCCGGAACGCAGGTCAATATCGGATTCCGCGGTACAGATGCCCACCGGTCTATTGAAATGAATATGCGGCAAAACGGGTACAATACCAACTCTGATATTTTTGGTTACCCGGAAAACCACTACAACCCGCCGATGCAGGGCATTCAGCGGGTGCAACTGGTGCGTGGTTCTGCAGCACTCCAGTACGGCAGCCAGTTTGGCGGTATGCTGAATTATGTAATGAAACAGGGCGACACGACTGCTGCGTTTACTATCCAGAGTGAACAAACAGTGGGTTCCAACAATCTGTTCAATTCATTTAATTCAGTGGGTGGCAGCCAGGGAAAGTGGCGGTATTATGCCTACTACGATAACCGGCACGGTGATGGCTGGCGGCCTAATTCAGCTTTCGAATATCACGCCTATTACGCCGATGCTGATTACCAGTTTAACAACAAGGGCTCCGTCAGTTTTCAGTTTTCGCGTATGGATTACCGGCAGCAAATTGCAGGCGGGCTCACTGATGGCCAATTTGCCGAAAATCCCCGCCAGTCCTTCCGGTCCCGTAATTATTTCAGTCCTAAGATCAATATCCCCGCCATTGTTCTTCATTACAATTTTTCTCCCCAAACCCGGCTGCAAATTACCAGCCACTACCTGTTTGGTGAGCGCAGCAGTGTACAGTTCATCAATACACCCAACATATTCGACACAATCAATGCTTCTACGGGTACGTATAATCCAAGGCAGGTAGACCGGGATTTTTATGGCGCTTTTGCCACGGAAGCACGGGTACTGCATATATACAGGATCGGAAAGGTCACGGGCACGCTTAGTGGCGGGCTTCGCTATTTTAATGAAATGACGAAACGAAGACAAAAAGGCGAAGGCACAACGGGAGCTGATTTTGATTTACATCTCATCGGTCCTTACGGTGTTGATCTTCGTTTCCGCACACACAATTATGCAGCCTTTGTAGAAAACATTTTTCAGCTGACGCCAAAATTATCTGTCACCCCGGGCGTACGGTATGAGATCATTCGCACGACATTATCCGGTGTTATAAACCATGCTTCCGTACCCGTTTTGTATACCGGCAACCGGAGTTTTCCTTTGTTTGGTACCGGTATTCAATACCAGGCAAATGCATCCACGCAGGTTTATGGAAATATATCACAGGCTTACCGGCCTTATTTATATGCCAATGTAACACCAGCCGACAGGATAGACAGCGTTGACGCCAATTTAAAAGACAGTAAAGGTTATGATATTGATCTGGGGTACAGGGGTAATATTAATAATGTCCTGCATTTTGATGTAAATGCTTTTTATGTATCGTACGGAAACCGGGTAGGCCAGCTAACCCTGCAGGATGGAAACAATGCGAATTATCTTTTGACCACCAATGTGGGAACTGCAGTGACCAAAGGCGTGGAACTTTACGCTGGGATTTCTGTACCCCGGTTGTTGCAGTTTCATTTCGCTGATTATGATATACGGCTGTTCAATTCACTTGCGTATAATCATGGCCGGTATGTCAACGGAGCCATCAACAAAGGAGGTACAAATGTGAGCTTAAAGAATAATTTACTCGAAGGAACACCGGAATGGATCGAACGGGCCGGTATTACTTTTCAATACAAAACCTTGACCAGTTCATTGCAGTTCAGTTATGTGAGTAAAAGTTTCAGCGATGCTAACAATACCGTGTACAATCCAACAGGTGCTACCGGTATGGTGCCGGCTTACCATGTTTGGGATTATACAATTACCTGGCGGTTTTTACAACGGTACAGCATTTCAGGCGGTGTAAACAACCTGGGAAATGCAACGTATTTTTCAAGAAGGATTAATATGTACCCGGGGCCGGGTATCTTGCCGGCAGATGGCCGAACGTTTTATATTTCAATGGGTGTTAAAATATAAGCATTAGTCACGTTTTGGAAAGCAAAGCATTCTGTTTCTACAGGATGCTTTTTTATTTCTTACATTCGAAGGATAAACGGATCGTATGAGGAAATTATTTCTGTATTTACTCGCCGCTGTTGCCTGCACAAATCTCTTCTCGCAGGATGTCTTAACGCCTGACAGCATTTACGGACAATTGTTTAAAGACGTGCAACTTGCACGTATTTTCCCGGACAGTAAAACATTTGTGGATTGTATTCCCAAGCGAGATCCGCAGGAGATTGTAAGTGATTACCTGAAAGCAAAAGATAATCCTTCCGTAAAATTCAGCCTGAAACTTTTTGTTGAGGATAATTTTGAATTACCTAAAACACCACAACTAAATTACATCACCCGTGAAAAAGATGTGGTGATGCACATCAAAAATCTTTGGAGTGTTTTAAAACGCCAGCAAGACCAGGTGGTAAAGGGCAGTACCTTGTTACCATTGCCCAATCCATACATCGTACCGGGAGGGCGGTTCCGCGAAATTTATTACTGGGATTCTTATTTTACCATGCTGGGCCTGAAGGAAAGTGGTGAAAATGAAATGGTCGAAAACATGGTAAATAACTTTGCTTACCTGCTGTCGCAGTATGGCCATATCCCCAATGGTAACCGCAGTTACTACTTAAGCCGTTCGCAGCCTCCATTTTTTGCACTCATGCTGGATCTGCTTGCATCGGTTAAAGGCAATTATGTATATGCCACTTTTTTACCGGCTCTGACAAACGAATACAATTACTGGATGGATCAGTCCGCTCCAACTAAGCACGTTGTAAAAATGCCGGATGGCAGTATCCTGAACCGGTATTATGACCAGGATGCCATTCCGCGGCAGGAGGCTTATGCAGAAGATTACGAACTGGCGGAAAAATCAAAGACTGATAAACTCACACTGTTGCGCAACCTGCGCAGTTGCGCAGAAAGCGGGTGGGATTTCAGCAGCCGCTGGTTTGCCGACGGGAAAAGCCTTTCCAGTATTCAAACAACCAGTATCGTACCGGTGGATCTGAATTGTTTGTTATACCACCTGGAAAAAGTGATGGCAAGGGCTTATCGTGAGAGCGGCAATTTGCTGAAGGCTAAATATTACGATAACATAGCTGAACGCAGGAGAAAGACAATTAACAAGTATTGCTGGTCCGCCACAAACAACTGGTATATGGATTATAACATAGAGACGAAAATGCTCTCTCCGGAAATGACATTGGCGGGTATGTCACCCTTCTTCTTAAATGTTGCGCCCGGGAAACGCATGGCTGTCGCTGCGGCTGTGCTGGAAAAAAAATTTTTGAAAAACGGCGGGGTGATCACTACTTTAAAAAACACGGGCCAGCAATGGGATGCACCCAACGGCTGGGCGCCGCTGGAATGGATTACGATAGCAGGTCTAGAAAACTATGATCAGTCAGCCCTGGCGAAAGAAATTGCCAGGCGATGGGCAACGCTGAACATCAAAGTTTTTGAAAATACAGGTAAGCTGATGGAGAAATATAATGTTGTAGATACCCACCTGGAGGCAGGTGGCGGTGAATATCCATCACAGGATGGGTTTGGCTGGACAAACGGGGTGTTGCTGGCCTGTATGAAAAAATATGGCTTCAGCCAGGCAGAACTCCTGGCCGTGCCGGCTGCGGAATAGCGGTGAATATAACTTGAACGCTTTATAGCTGTTGTAAGTATTTTCAAAACCATTGTGCCGGGAAGAAGCTGTATACTCCCTGCATCATATTCCTGTGAACAATCAGGCTTTCGCAAGAAAAAATTGCAGCTGTTTCATTGAAAAAATCAAAGCCTTCCCAATAAATTTTTTACTGCATTACCACTTGTTAATTTGAGGTATCATGATGTAGGGAAATGCAGAAAAAAGCCGCCCTGTTATTGAAGGCGGCTTTTTGAACATGCATTGATCAATCAGAAGGCTTTTTTCCAGCTGTTGTTATCCCGGTTCCAGTCCGGCAGTTTTTTGTCGGGATCCAGTACCACCTCTTTTATTTCGCTGGTGCTGGCTACACCAAATGTCCACTGTGCACCGCGCTGCCATACTTCCACCGGCAGGTTGATCAGGTGCTCTTTGCCGTTCGTTTCTTTCACCAGCACGGTGACCGGCATGGGCATTTGTTCCAGGTTTTCAATGGTGATCTCCGCGCCGTTTTCCGGCTTGTCTTTTACATATTTTACAGTTTTTACTGACTGGTCCAGTTTCCAGGTATTCAGTACCCAGCTGCGCCAGAACCAGGAAAGATCTTCACCACTTACGTTTTCGATGCTGTGGAAAAAATCCCAGGGTGTAGGATGCTTAAAGGCCCAGCGGTTAATATATTCACGAAAGGCCGCATCAAAGCGCTCAGGTCCCAGCACGTTTTCCCGCAACTGGTGCAGCATCATGGAAGGTTTCAGGTATGCGGCCACACCCAGGTTTTCCTGTTGGATTACTTCAGGTATATTATACAGCCCATCCATTTTATCTCCAAAAACATATTTGATCATATAGGGCGAGTTAGGATCAGAGAAAAAGCTCTGGTCTTTGAATTCGCCATGATTGAAGTTTTCCGTGGACAGATCATTAATAAATGTATTAAAGCCTTCATCCATCCAGGCATATTTGCGTTCGTTACTGCCCACAATCATAGGGAACCAGGTATGACCAAATTCGTGATCGGTAACGCCCCACAGTCCTTTGTCAGAAGAACCGGAACTGCAGAAAACAATACCCGGGTATTCCATACCGCCAACAATCCCTGCTACGTTAGTAGCGACCGGGTACGGAAACTCGTACCAGGTTTTTGAGTTAAATTCAATAGAGCCTTTAACCATTTCGGTACTGCGCTGCCAGCCATTCTTCTTAATGCTTTCTATAGGATAGACACTGGCAGCCAGGCATTTCTTACCACTGGGTAAATTCATACGGGCTGCATCCCATACAAAAGCCCTGGAAGCTGCCCAGGCCACATCCCTCGCATTGTCAATTTTGAAATGCCAGGTACAGGTGGCAGTTTTGGGACGAGCGTTTTTATCTGTTACCTCTTTTTCGCTTCTAATCACAACGGTTTTGTCGCTTTCCCAGGCTTCATTGTAGCGCTTTAGCTGTTCGGCCGTGAGGCACTCTTTTGGGTTTTGCAATTCACCCGAGCCCACAACAATCATATTAGCCGGCGCCGTTATACTGTAATCAAAATTGCCGTATTCAAGATAAAACTCTCCGGCACCAAGGTACGGCAGCGTGTTCCATCCCTGGATATCGTCATACACACACATCCGTGGGAACCACTGGGCAATTTCGTAAATCCATCCGTTCCTGGTATTCAGGCGTCCCATGCGGTCTGTTCCGTATTCGGGTACTGTAAATCCAAACTGAACGGATAATTTTATTTTACTGCCGTTGGCATTTAAAGGCTGGTCCAGCCACACCTGCATACGGGTATCTGTGATCGTAAATTTTGGGGTATAGGTCTTGCCCTCATACTCAACCGAAATTGATTTGATAACATCGCCATTGGTAAACTGGGCGTTTGCCCAGCGTCCGCCGGTTTCCGTGGTTGTTGCAGAGGCACGGGAATCTTTTTTATAAATATTCTGATCGAGTTGCAACCACAGAAATTTCATTTTATCCGGGCTGTTATTGGTATAGGTAATTTCTGCACTGCCGTTGATGGAGTGGCTGCTGGTATCGATACTGCAATTGATCGTGTAGTCAGCATGGTTCTGCCAGTAACGGGGTCCGGGCTCACCATCTGCACTGCGAAAATCATTACCGGGATAGGGATAGAATTGCGGATTAAATGCCTCCCGGTTGTTGTAAACAGATTGCTGCTGGGAGTAGGAGATGATCAGTGTGAATACACCGATAAGACTTAGAACAATTTTCTTCATGGTAAACAATTTAAAAGAGGGCTAATATAGACAAAAGGCGGCTTCAGCGCCTGCCGCCTGTCCGTTATTTCACATTTTTTATGGAAACAGCGATTCGGCGATTGGTACACTTTCCGGTTTGCCCACATCTGCCAGTTTATCACCGCTGTGATCGTAACCCAGTATAACATGATCAGCGGCAAGATCCAGGTAAGTTTCAATAATGGAGAATTTTCCTTTTTGCCGGATCAATGAAAAAATTTCATATTCAAACAAAACAACACATGAATAGGCTTTTTCTTGTAGCGAGGCCTTTGGAATGGACATTCTTTCCTCGCCGGTTTTTGTATTTCGCCAGCCACAAAGGCGGTTCTGTTCATCAAATAAGAGATAGCGGGATGTCTTCCGGTCCATCACGGCCATGGTAATCAGCGGTTGGTGCTTTTCGTGAAAGCTGATCAACTTTGTGATGTCCAGGTTCGTTAAAATATCTGCATTGCAGGTCATAAAGCGTTCTCCCTTTGTAAAAAAAGGCATCGCCTTTAGCAGGCCACCTCCGGTCTCCAACAGTTCATCCCGCTCATCGCTGATCAATATTTTACTGCCCCAGCCGTTGTATTTTTTAATTTCTTCCACGAGTTGGCCGGCAAAGTGATGCACATTGACCACAATATCGCGGATCCCGAACTGCTGGAGGTATTCAACATTTCGTTGTAATAAAGATTTGCCATTTACCAGGGCCAGTGCTTTGGGATGTTTGTCTGTCCACGGTTTAAAACGGGTGCCAAGGCCGGCGGCAAAAATCATTGCTTTCATGCTGGTGAATACAATTTATGATGATGGACTGTTGTTCCAGTTTTTGGCATCCTGGACCAGGTGCTTGAGTTCAATTTTTACTTTAAACTTATTACGCAGGTGCCGGGCCAGTGCATCGGCAGCATACACGCTGCGGTGTTGGCCTCCGGTACAGCCAAAGCTGATCATCAGGCTTTCAAATCCTCTTTTAATATAATCTTCTACGGTGATATCCACGATGTCAAAAACACTGTTGAGAAACTCAGGCATTTGTGTCTGTTGTTCCAGGTAATCTTTCACCACTTTATCGCGGCCGTGAAAGGCTTTCAGGGTTTCAATACGGCCAGGATTTAGTATGCCGCGGCAATCAAAAACAAACCCTCCCCCGTTACCGCTGTCATCCTGCGGAATACCGGCTTTGTAGGAAAAGCTGGTAATCTTCACCAGGAGCGGTGTATCAGGGGTGGCCTGTGTTGGTGTAAAATGCCGGATAATGTCGTCTGATACGCAGATATCAAGCACTTTTCTGAATTCCGGCACAGCAATGCCGAGGCTTTGGTTTTCGAAAAAAGTTTTCAGATTGCGAAGGGCCATAGGGATGCTGGTTAAAAACTGGGCTTTGCGTTCAAACAGACCGCGAAAACCATAAGCCCCGAGCACCTGCAGCAGCCGTATCAATACATAGCCGTTGTACTGGCTGCGGAAGATTGTTTTGTCCAGCGGGTTACCAATCAGTGTTTCAAAGGCATTCATGTAATCTTCGAGCAGGTTCTCTTTCCAGGTATCGGGCAGGTTGGCCCTGGCCTGCCAGAGCATGCTGGCCACATCATACTGCGGAGCGCCTTTCATTCCCCCCTGGTAATCGATAAAATGAACTGTACCCTGATCGCCGACTAAAATATTGCGGCTTTGAAAATCACGGAACATAAAGTATTTGTATTCCGTATGGGTAAGATAGGTGCTCAGTGCCTCAAAGTCATCAATCAGTTTTTGCTTGTCGTAGGGCTTACGCAGCGCATCGAGAAAATAGTATTTAAAATAGAGCAGGTCTGCCATGATGGCCTGCTTACCAAAAACTTTGTTTGTCAGGCAATAATTGTAATCAAGGTTTTTGTCGCCGGTGATTTGCAGGGCAGCCAGGGCTTCAAGGCTTTTTTTAAAAAGTGCATATACCGTATCGCTAAAACCCTCAGCTTCCAGCCGGTTCAGCAGCGATACATCGCCGAGGTCCTGCTGCAGGTAAAGGGTTTTGTCCTGGCTGATGCAGTACACTTCCGGAACCGGCAGTCCGTGCTGACGGAAATGACGGGTGAAATACAGGAAGGTTTCGTTTTCTTTTATATTCTCTCCATGTGTGCCAATGACGGTATCGTCGTTTCCATGAATACGGAAATACCGTCTTTCGCTGCCGCTCTGCTGCAATACATCAATAGACACTGGCGCTACATGCCTCCAGCCGGCATAGAGTTGTTTTAGCGATTCAATGGTTTGCTGCATCCGGCAAAAATACTTGAAAAAAGAGGGAGAATGTATTTTCAAAAACTGGTGAACGAAGCAAAGAAATTTTACAGGATCACGTCTTCTATCGTTCTGCTTTGCCTGCTTTTTTCAGCTGCAAAAGCAATAAGATGACTTTCTACGGAAACATCCACACCCGAGGTAAGCAACGCCGGATTTCGCTGGCCCACTGCCTGCACCCAGTCTTTCATCAACCGGTGGTCACCATCGCCATGCGCGTCGGTTTTCATGTGCCAAGTGGTTTTTCTGCCGGTTCTGAAATCGGTCATGATGAAGGTTTCCATATCGCCTACGATATCGCCTTTGGAACCCATGATCCTGGTTCTTCTTCCTTCGTATGACACGTGTGCTTCCATGGAAAAGGCAGCTGTTACGCCATTTTTGAAGAGAATATTGACTGTTAAATGGTCGGGCTGGTCATTGTCCATACGGTACACGCAGCGCCCATAGTCCGTGGTTTTCAGGTTATGCAAAATCACCTCATCCCATTTGCTTTTGTTTTCCGGCAGGTCGAAAACATATAATCGTTTACGGTCGCGGAAATAAATCTGCAGTGCCGAATACGGGCAGGTGCTTTCCACCCGGCAGCCATCCATGCAGCGCTCAGTACTGCCTTCGGGGGCATTGCGGTTGGTGAACCATTTCAGGTTTCCAAAGCAATGCACATTTTCCGAGGTATCATTTACCAGCCAGCGGATGATATCGGTATCGTGGCAGGACTTAGCCAGTATGATGGGTGTGGCGGACTGGCTGTTGCGCCAGTTGCCCCGCACATACGAATGGCTCATGTGCACGTATTCAATCGGCTCCAGGTGTTGTATGCTGATGATTTCACCAATCATACCGGAATCGATGATCTCTTTCAGTTCCCGGAAATACGGCGTATAGCGCAGTACGTGGCATACGCCGACAATACGACCCGTTTGTTGTGCTTTTTCTAAAATTTCCCGGCATTGCTGTTCGGTTGGTGCAATGGGTTTTTCCAGCAGTACATCGTAGCCCATATCAAGCGCTTTCAGGCAGGGCGCTACGTGCAGCTGGTCGGGAGTGGCGATAATCACGGCATCGGCAAATTTCTCCCGCTGAAAGACCTCTTCCCAGTTTTTAAAACAGTTTTGTGGACTGATTTTATGCTGGCGGGCCATTTTTTCTGTACGTAACTGATTGGGATCGGCAACACCTACAATTTTAAATTCATCAGGACTCTTCAAAGCGTAATCGGCATAAATGGTTCCGCGGTGGCCGGCGCCAATGAGGATGGCTGTAACGGGCCGGGCAAGTTTTTTATGCAGCGGGTTGAAAAAAAGATTTTCTTCGAGCCCAAACATCCGGGCTACTTCCTTCCAGCCATAAATGACCGTGTCGATTGTGTTTTCTTTGACAAAATTCAGTGACCGTAAAAAGTACCTTCCAGAAATAAATTGACGTAAAGACATGGTTTTTCAACTAGTTTTCTTACAATCTGCTTAATTAAATAGATCCGGCTGATTCGTATGCGGGAGCATTAAAGGTACCAAAAAATGGTGCTGCTTCAAAAACTAACACCTGTTATCCTTTGCGCCGAAATCATTTACCTTTGCCATTTCCCGTTACTAACGGGTTCAAACATAGGTTTATTATGCACAACCAGTCATTCCATAAAATCCGAATTGTTACTGCAGCGAGCCTCTTCGACGGGCATGATGCAGCGATTAATATCATGCGCCGCATTTTACAAAGTAAAGGCGCAGAAATCATTCACCTGGGTCATAACCGGAGTGCCAAAGAAATAGTGGAAGCGGCGATTGAAGAAGACGCTCAGGGCATTGCCATTACTTCCTACCAGGGCGGGCATGTGGAGTTTTTTAAATACATAAAAGATCTGTTGGATGAAAACGGCTGCGGCTATATAAAAATATTTGGCGGCGGAGGCGGTACTATTTTACCCCACGAAATGCTGGAACTGCATCAATATGGCATCACCAGGATTTATTCGCCCGATGATGGCAGAACGATGGGCCTGGAAGGCATGATTGAAGATGTAATCAGCAAATGCAAGGAAGTATTGCCTGCCGCTAACTGGAATGGAAGACTGCCGCTGGACGAAGTGAAAGATGTGCGGCGTATTGCCAGGGCCATTTCACTGGCTGAAAATGGACAGGACTATTCAGTTTTGCTGGGGGATATAAAAAAACAAAACGGGCATACGGCAACCGGAAAACATGCTATTCCGGTGCTGGGCATTACCGGTACCGGCGGTGCGGGTAAATCTTCTGTTACCGATGAACTGGTACGCCGCTACCTGGCCAATTTTACCGATAAAACAATTGCCGTTATTTCTGTTGACCCCTCAAAGAAAAAAACCGGCGGCGCCTTGCTGGGCGACCGCATCCGTATGAATGCCATTGCCCACCCGCGGGCCTATATGCGGTCGCTGGCTACCCGGGAAAGTGATAAAGCGCTCAGCGAACACATGCAGGAAGTGATTGATATTTGTAAAACGGCAGGTTTTGATCTCATTATCCTGGAAAGCGCAGGTGTAGGCCAGAGTGACGCTTCGATTCTGAATTTTTGTGATGTCAGCTTATATGTAATGACTCCGGAATATGGCGCAGCTTCCCAGCTCGAAAAAATTAATATGCTGGATTATGCCGACGTGATTGCCATCAACAAATTTGATAAGGCTGGTGCGTTAGATGCCCTGGCGGATGTACGCAAACAATATAAAAGAAATCACCAGCTGTTTACAGCCAAAGATGATGAGTTGCCGGTGATTGGTACCATGGCCAGCAAATTTGGTGACGAAGGAATCAACAGGTTGTTTTCCCTGTTGCTGGAAAAAATCGGTGAAAAGAGCGGCGCCCGGTTTGGACCAGTGGACACGCTGCCCAATGCAGAAGGACTGGGAGGGGCTGTCATCATTCCAGCTAGCCGTGCCCGTTATTTAAGTGAAATCACCCTGACAATCCGGGATTACGACCGGCTGGTCAATGAGCAGGCCGGTCTTGCAAGCCGCCTCTACAGGTTGCAGGGCGCTTTACAAGAAACTGTTGTTGCCAATGATGCTGCCCTGAAAGCAGCCCTTGAAAGCCAGGTGCATTTACTGGAAGAACAATTGACACCAGTCAGCCGGAAACTGCTGGCAAAATGGCCGGAGAAATGGAAGGCTTACCAGCAGGATTATTATGAATACCATGTTCGCGATAAAGTCATCCGGCAGGATATGTTTACGATGAGCCTGTCCGGTAACAGGATTCCCAAGGTAGTATTACCCAAATACAGGGACTGGGGTGATATTTTGCGTTGGCAGGCACAGGAGAATGCACCGGGACATTTTCCTTTTACGGCCGGTGTTTTTCCGCTGAAGCGGGAAGGCGAAGACCCCACGCGGATGTTTGCCGGTGAAGGCGGACCTGAACGTACCAATAAGCGGTTTCATTACCTCTCGTTCGGGCAGCCGGCTAAACGGTTGTCCACCGCGTTTGATTCGGTCACGCTGTATGGCGAAGACCCGGATTACCGGCCTGATATTTATGGAAAAGTCGGTAACAGCGGCGTCAGCATTGCCACACTGGATGATGCCAAGAAACTCTACAGTGGTTTTGATCTCTGTGATCCGAGAACATCGGTGAGTATGACCATCAATGGCCCGGCGCCAGTGATACTGGCTTTTTTCCTGAATGCGGCTATTGATCAGCAATGCGAAAAATGGATTGAACAGAACAACCACTGGCCGGCTGTTGATGCAAAAGCAAAGGAGAAATTTAAAACAATACCTCGGCCGCTGTATTATAATCCGGCGGCACCCGAGCGGCTGCCTGAAGGGCACAACGGCCTTGGCTTAAAGCTACTGGGCCTGAGTGGCGATGAAGTGATTCCTGCGGCTGTATACGATCAATGCCGGCGGGTTGCCCTGCAACAGGTGCGGGGTACCGTGCAGGCAGATATTTTAAAAGAAGACCAGGCACAGAATACCTGCATTTTTTCCACTGAGTTTGCTCTGAAACTGATGGGGGACGTGCAGGAATACTTTATTCAACAACAGGTAAAGAATTTTTACAGTGTCAGTATCAGCGGGTATCATATTGCTGAAGCCGGCGCCAATCCCATTACACAGCTTGCCTTTACGCTGGCTAACGGGTTTACCTACGTGGAGTATTACCTCAGTCGCGGTATGCCTATAGATGATTTTGCACCGAACCTCTCTTTCTTTTTCAGCAACGGTATGGACCCTGAATACAGTGTGATCGGCCGCGTGGCACGGCGCATCTGGGCCAAAGCCATGAAGTACAAATACAAGGCAAACAAGCGCAGCCAGATGCTGAAATATCATATCCAGACTTCGGGCCGCAGCCTGCACGCCCAGGAAATTGATTTCAATGATATTCGTACAACGCTCCAGGCTTTATACGCAATTTATGATAACTGTAACAGCCTTCACACCAATGCGTATGACGAAGCGATTACAACACCCACTGAAGAAAGTGTACGCAGGGCCATGGCGATACAACTGATCATCAACCGCGAACTGGGATCTGCCAAAACGGAAAATTTTATCCAGGGCTCATTTATTATTGAGGAACTTACAGACCTCGTTGAGGAAGCCGTGCTTCTTGAATTTGACCGCCTGTCTGAACGCGGGGGGGTATTGGGCGCCATGGAGCGAATGTACCAGCGTAATAAAATCCAGGAGGAAAGCCTGCATTACGAACACCTTAAGCATACGGGTGAATTACCGATTGTGGGCGTGAATACTTTTTTAAACAAAAAAGGATCGCCTACCACCATTCCCAACGAAGTGATCCGGAGTGCGAAGGAAGAAAAGGAACAGCAAATTCAAAACCTTCGGTTATTTCATCAGCGGAATGCAAAAAGGGCTGCCGGAGCTTTAACAAAGCTGCAGCAGGTTGCGATCAGCAACGGTAACTTATTTGCCCAGTTGATGGAGACCGTGAAATATTGCTCGCTGGGACAAATTACGCATGCTCTGTACGAGGTAGGCGGTCAATACAGGCGGAATATGTAATACGCAACAGCCTGCAATTGTTGAAAAACTGTTAAGGCTTTGTTTGGTTTCTGAACCTGCTGTAACTTACGGCCACTATTACTTACTGCATGGAAAAGTTATTGCATCAGCGGATCCGGTACATTTTGTTCTTTTTAGTATTGATGAAGCTTTCAGTTGCCGGCCGGGCACAAAACATCGATTCCACACTTGCAGTGTATGCGGATCAGTACCCGCATGAACGGGCCTACCTTCAATATGACAAGGCGGCTTATGCGCCGGGCGAAACGATCTGGTTTAAAGCCTACCTGATGGAAGATATTTTCCCTGCAGATGAAAGCAAGACTTTTTATATCGACTGGTTTGATGATCATGGGCTATTATTGTCACATACGGTTTGCCCGCTGGTAGATGCCAGCACCTATGGCCAGTTTGATATTCCTGCTGCTTATAAAGGAAATTATATTCATGTCAAGGCCTATACACGCTGGATGCTGAATTTTGATTCGGCTTTTCTATATGAAAAAGACATCCGCGTTATAGCACAAAATCCTGTCGTAGCACCGAAAGTTGCTATTATGCCTACGCTGCGGTTTTTCCCAGAAGGGGGAGATGCCGTTGCGGGGATCCCTAACAGGCTGGCCTTTATGGTAACTGACCAGTGGGGGAAACCTGTAGCTGCAAAAGGTGTGATTACTGATGCTAAAGGGAAAATGATCGACAGCCTGAAAACCCTGCACGATGGTATGGGGTATTGCTTCCTGGTGCCGCAGCCGGGCATGGTTTATACAGCGAAATGGAAAGATGAAAAGGGCGGTGCTCATACCACAGCTTTACCGTTGGTAAAGCCTTCGGGGATTAGCATGCAGGTAACCGTGTCTGGTACCAAGCGCATCTTTGCCATCCATGCTACCATCGACGCAGCCACCCAGTTACAAACACTGCATATTATTGGCACCATGCAGCAGCATGAAGTGTTTAAGATCGTAAAGGATATTTCATCAGGGAGTGCGGCGGCGATCATTCCAACGGAAAACCTTCCTGCGGGCATCCTGACCATTACCGTTTTTGATAACAACTGGAATGCCCTGGCGGAACGGATTACGTACATACGCAATGAAGATTATTTTTTCCAGCCTCAAATGGAGGTTGACCACTGGGGGCTTAGTAAGCGGGCAAGAAATGAAATCCGCATAACGGTTCCCGATAGCCTGGTGGCCGACCTTTCCGTAGCTATTACCGATGCTGCTATTGAAACCGACAGCAGTGAAACGATTCTTTCGCGCCTGAGCCTGACCAGTGACCTGCGAGGCTATGTGCACAACCCCGCTTATTATTTTTCTAATAACAGCGATTCTTTACAACAACAATTAGATTTAGTGATGCTGACACACGGATGGCGCCGTTTTAAATGGGAAGATGTGGTGAAAGGTAAACTGCCAGTGATCACGTATTCAAGAGACACTTCGTATTTATCATTGTCGGGACAGATTTACGGCGCATTGCCTTCGCAGTTAGCCAGTGCGGGCACCATTGTGATGATTCTGAAACAAAAAGATTCCACCAATAAAATGCTGATGGCGCCCATTGACCGAAAGGGTCTTTTCAGTGATCCGTCCGCTGTCTTTTTCGATTCGGCCCGCGTGTATTACCAGCTTCCTAAATCATCGGGCCTTTCTGATGCCGCTGTAAAGTTTATGCTGGACCGCTTACCGCCACTGGGCTACCGGCCACCGCAAAACCTGCCGTTTGCGAATGCTTTCTATAATGCAACTGCTACACTGCGCCATTTCAGGCTGGCGGAAGAAGCTGTGGGCCTGGAAGAGTTGCAGCGTGTGAAAGTGCTGGAAAATGTAACGGTTACTGCCAAAAAGAAATCACCCCTGGAGCAGATGGACGAAAAGTATGCGACCGGCTTATTTGAAGGAGGCGACGCTTACCAGTTTGACATTGTTAATGACCCCATCGCCAAAGGCTATAACAATATTTTTTATTACCTGCAGGGTAAAGTGGCCGGCTTGCAGGTGAGTGTTAACGGCAGCAATGTAAATATGCAATGGCAGGGCGGCACACCGCAATTGTACCTGAACGAGATGCAGGCTGATGTGGACATGGTATCTTCCGTAAACGTGAGTGATATAGCTTATATAAAAGTTTTTCGTCCGCCGTTTATGGGCGGTTTTGGTGGCGGCAATGGCGCTATTGCCATTTATACAAGAAAAGGCGGCGATGTAAAATTGCCACCCGGCAAAGGGTTGAACTATAATGTGGTGACCGGCTATACGCCGGTACGGGAATTTTATTCACCCAATTACGACCGCTTTGATCCGCGCAATGAGCAAAGAGATGTACGGACAACCATCTACTGGAATCCCCGGGTAATTACAACGCCGCAAAGAAATCAGGTGACCCTTACATTCTACAACAATGATGTTACTGAGTCGTTCCGTGTTATTATCGAGGGAATGACAAGGGACGGCCGGCTGGCACATATCGAGCAGATGATGGAATAAATGACAGGTTTATCCCCAATCGTTTAGCTGCTCAATTATTAAACCGTTACAAAGAAATTGTCATGCTTGTTCCTCTTGCTTTCAAACGCCAAACAATTGATAAACCATTGTGGCTGCTGGCCGGCGATGTGGGTGGTACAAAAGTGAATATGGCTTTGTACAGAGCGGATCATACTGGTCTTCACGCTGTTCGGCAAAAAAAATTTCATTCGGACGAATACAAATCATTAAATGAAATTGTGCGGTCCTTTATCGGCAATGAAGCTATCCCCGAAAGGATTTGTATGGCGGTGGCCGGGCCCGTTATGGACGGAAAAGTTGACATCACGAACCTGCCCTGGCATTGCGACAGTAACGCTTTAAGCAAAGAGCTGCAAGACGCAAATGTTGTTTTTATCAATGACCTGGAAGCAACAGCTTATGGCCTGGCCGGCTTGCATGCAGATGAACTCTGTATCCTGAATGAAGGAAACCTGGCGCTCAAAGGGAATATCGGTATCATTGCTCCGGGTACCGGCCTTGGTGAAGCCGGTCTTTTCTGGGATGGAACCCGCTATCATCCCTTTGCGTGTGAAGGCGGCCATTGTGTGTTTGCAAGCCAGACTCAGCTCGACTTTGAATTGTACCAGTGGTTAAAAAATAAATTTGATAACATCAGCTGGGAACGCTTGGTATGCGGCCCTGGCATTCATTCCATTTTTCTTTTTTTGACGGAAGCCAAACAGATGAAAGTGGCAGCGAATATTCTGCAGCAAATGGAAACGGATGATCCGTCGGCTGTCATCAGCGAACATGCACTGGCGGGCGATTGTGTGGTATGCACTAAAACGATGGAACTGTTCACTGGTTACCTGGCAACCGAAGCCAATTGCCTGGCATTGAAATATAAAGCTACCGGCGGCATTTTTATCGGCGGGGGCATACCGCCCAAAATACTGCCGCTATTGCAAACCCCGGCCTGGCTGGAACGATTTTTTGACAGTGACCGCATGCAGCCCCTGTTGCAGCAGGTGCCGGTACGGGTACTATTAAATGCTAAAACAGCGTTGCTGGGTGCTGCTTACTACGGTGCATACAGTATGGAACGTTAGAATTAATACCGGGTTGCCGGGCAGCCTACCCGTTTATCCCGTTTGTAGGCCGGCAGCCCGTTCGTTTTTCTGTATTGATCAACCAGGCGGATAGTGAACGTAAGAGCGATATAGTAATAACCATCTTTCTTTTTCGCAAGGCCTCTTGTAAGTCCGCCCGGCGGATAAGGCCCAGCACCCACTTCATCCCCCCGGTATGCCAGTTCTACCGCTTTGTCCCCGCGGGCATTCCGTAAGGTTGTTTCATCAACATAGTTAGTGCTGACATCGTCGATATAATCCGTAAATGTTTTACGGTAACCAATTTCAAGACCCAGCCGCATGTCTTCATTCAAAGCCCGTTCTGCACCAATGCCAAATGGTATGCAAAACTGTGTAAGTTTGTAGTCTTTCACAGCAGGTAAAAAACCTTCTCCCTCTGTGCTTAATGGTTTTAAAAATGTTTTCGCACCTGTCGTGTCTTTCGTATAGGGATTGAAATGAAAAATCCCGATACCTGCGTACACATACGGTGTCCACCAGCGATCATTTAGGCTAAAGAAATTATATTGTAATCCGCCTTCCCAGTCAAAAACGGCCGATTTGAAATTCAGGTTGCGGCGTTTCATATCGGCTGATCCTTTTTTATCATCGGCATGAAGGGATGTCAGGGAAAAATAGGTCCTGGCAGCGATATGGTCATTCAGGTCGTACCGCAGGCCGACAGACCCGATAAAACCACCCTGTGAAAAAACAGATGATTTTGGTTTCAGGTCCCCTTTGTAGGCGGAAAAGCCAGCCCGTACAGTCAAGTGCAGATTTTGCGCGGCAGCCACCAGTGGGGAGAGGCCAAGAATCAGGAGAAGTTTTTTCATGATGTTACTGCAATATGCCTGTTAAACGATTTTTCCGTTTGTTTATTTTCCATTCTGCAGAGATAATTCAGATCGTGTTGTGTTGTTTTGATGCAACCTGTATTGTCGGGATTCAGTAGATTGCAGGCTTTTTCAAAAAGATAGACTATGAAAGTATTTTTTGCTGCAGGGGTGATTCTTATACTGGTTGCCGGTTGCGCTTACAATCCCTACCGTCAAACAAACCGTAGTTATAAAAAGCAGGCGAAAGCCTTTGCCCGGCAGTTACGGACCTATCCGCTGCGTGATACACTGGATAATAGTGCGTACTGGGTGGGTACAACGAACTTCAATATGCGCAAGCCGGATTTTGTCATCATTCATCATACGGCGCAAAACAGTTGTGCACAAACGCTGAAAACATTTACGTTGCCGCGAACACAGGTGAGTGCCCATTATGTCATCTGTAAAGACGGCACCATCCACCACATGCTGAATGATTACCTGCGTGCCTGGCAGGCCGGCGTCAGCCGCTGGGGAAACAATACAGATATCAACAGCAGCAGCATTGGCATTGAACTGGATAATAACGGGTTTGAACCATTTACCGACCCGCAAATCAACAGCCTGCTGCGCCTGCTGGCACGGTTGAAAAAAGAATATCATATTCCTGCCGCCAATTTTATTGGACATGGTGATATTGCTCCCGCCCGTAAAAATGACCCGAACTGGCGCTTCCCCTGGAAATTACTGGCCGACCATGGATTTGGCGCCTGGTATGATGATACAACCAATGTGCAGGTACCGGCCAATTTTGACCACCTGCAGGCTTTACGCATTATTGGTTATGATATGCGGGATACAACCGCTGCTGAGATTGCCTTTAAACGTCACTGGTTGCAGGATACTACGGCCGGCCTGGATGAAGAACAATGTAAAGTGCTGCTGCAGTTGGTCAACAAATTCAGGTAATGGTTCGTTAAACAGGTATTGACGGGACTTACACTGTTTCCATCCGGGGGTATTTGCGATCAATGTTTTATTTTCACAGGCTGAAGTATGCGTGTTTGCCGGCGCTGATGCTCAACGGTTGACCTGCCTTTTGCGAATTGCCAACTAATAAATTAATTATGATGACTGCGGAACACCAACGACTGGCCGTGAATGCTACCAAAGCCGTACCCCTGGTGCAATGGGGTCCTTACCTGAGTGAACGTCAATGGGGGACCGTTCGGGAAGATTACAGCTCTAATGGGGATGCCTGGCATTATTTCCCCTTCGACCATGCGCATTTCCGGGTTTATCGCTGGGGAGAAGATGGCCTGGCAGGGATATCAGATTTCTTTCAAAACCTTTGCTTTTGTGTGGCTCTCTGGAATGGGAAAGATCCGATCTTGAAAGAACGGCTGTTTGGCCTGGGGAACAGCCAGGGCAATCATGGGGAAGACGTGAAAGAACTGTATTACTATCTCGATAATATTCCTACGCATTACTACATGGAATATTTATACAAATATCCCCAGCAGGAATTTCCCTACGACCAATTGCGGAACGAGAATGCGGCACGGGATAAATCACAACCGGAATTTGAAATCCTGGATACCGGTGTGTTTAATGACAACCGGTACTTTGATGTGCTGGTGACCTACGCCAAGCAATCGGCCCAGGATATTTTTATAAAAATAGAAATTACCAACCGGTACAAGGAATCGGCAGAGCTCACCGTTTTGCCTACTCTCTGGTTTTATAACCGGTGGAGCTACACACCGGATATGACGAAGCCGGTCATTTCCCTGAAAAATAAAACGTCGGTAAAAGCCGATCACGAACGCCTGGGCACGTATTATTTTTATTTTCAGCCGGCCGATGATTTATTGTTTACCGAAAACGAAACCAACCTCGTAAAGCTGAACGGCACTTCCAATGCATCGGTATTTGTAAAAGATGCTTTTCATGATGCCATCATTACCGGTGCAAACCGGGCGGCTTTGCGTTCTAAAAAAAGCGGCACCAAATTTTCCCCGGTGTATACACTGGAGCTGGCTGCCGGTGAAACAAAAACTTTGTATTGCCGCATCAGCAGTAAGGCAATGGACAAACCTTTTGTGAACGGGTTTGGCGACATTTTTACCACCCGAAAAAAAGAAGCAGATGAATATTATGCGGCCATTCTTCCCCGCGGGATGAGTGAAGACATGGCGCAATTACAACGGCAGGCACTTGCCGGTTTATTGTGGAGTAAGCAATACTATCATTTTGACGTGGAGCGGTGGCTGTCAACCACAGATGGTATTACCCCGGTCAGCAGCAGTAAGATGTACGGGCGAAACAGCGACTGGAAGCATTTAAAGAACCAGGATATTATTTCCATGCCCGACAAATGGGAATATCCCTGGTATGCCGCCTGGGACCTGGCTTTCCAGTGTATATCCATGGCCGTGGCCGATCCTACCTTTGCCAAGCACCAGTTGCTGCTGGTGATGCGGGAGTGGTACATGAAACCTGACGGGCAGTTACCGGCTTATGAGTGGAATTTCAGTGATGTAAACCCCCCGGTGCAGGCCTGGGCGGCCCTGCAGGTGTACATGATTGAAAAGAAGCAAAAAGGCGTGGGCGATATACCGTTCTTAAAGAGGATCTTCCAAAAGCTGCTGATCAATTTTACCTGGTGGATCAACCGGAAGGACGTGAATGGTAACAATATCTTTGAGGGTGGTTTCCTGGGCCTGGATAATATTGGTGTGTTTAACCGCAGTTTTCATTTTCCCGGCGAGATGCAGTTAGAACAGGCCGATGGCACCAGCTGGATGGGCATGTATGCGCTGAGTATGATGGATATGGCCATTGAGATTGCAATGCATGATCAGTCGTTTGAAGACACGGCCACCAAGTTTTTCGAACACTTTGTCCTGATTGCAGAAGCGCTGAATGAGCACGGTCTCTGGAACGAGGAGGACAAGTTTTTTTATGACGTGCTGTGTGTGCAGGGCCTGGATCCCATGCCGCTGCGAATACAGTCCATTGTGGGACTCACCAGTTTGTTTGCTGTTTCCACGATCGAGAAAAAGGTGATTGATAAATTAAGTGATTTTAAAAAGCGCATCAGCTGGTTTGAGCATTACCGCAAAAAGAACGGCAGGTTCTGGCCCAATGAAGAAACGAGCGACAGTGAGGAAATCCTGGTGTCACTGGTGAAAAAAGAAAGGCTGGTATTCCTGCTGCAGCGCCTGCTGGATGAAGAAGGGTTCTTGTCGCCCGGCGGTATCCGGGCTTTGTCAAAGTATCACGATCAGCATCCCTATTCGGTGAAGGTGGATGGCAATACGTATACGATCCGGTATGACCCGGGTGATTCCACCTCGGACATGTTTGGTGGTAACAGCAACTGGCGCGGCCCTGTGTGGATGCCGATCAATTACCTTGTTATCCAGTCGATCCGCAAATACGGTGCGTTTTATAAAGATGATTTGCAAGTAGAATATCCCACGGGTTCCGGTAAGCTACTGAACCTGCAGGAGGTGGCGAATGAACTGACCCGCCGCGTGATCAGTTTGTTTGAAAAAGATCAGGCTGGCAGGCGACGCCTGTACGGCGATTACAACTGGTTTTACCAGCAACCCGGCAACGAGCATCTTGTTTTGTTTCACGAGTATTTTCATGGCGACAATGGCCGCGGGTTAGGCGCCAGTCACCAAACCGGCTGGACAGCCCTGGTGGCCGAACTGATCAGTGAGTACGGCAGTAAAACAGGTGCCGGCGACAGCACCGATGCGCCGCCTGCCAATCCGGATCACGCAGCAGTGTAAGGCAGCCGCTTCTGTTACACAAACGGCACCACCGTTACTTGTATGTATATTTTGTATCGTTAAATTTTTCGTATGCATTTTGGCAGGATACCTGAACAGGAATTACCGGCGGTTGACTTCAGCCTGGCTGCTGAGCCGGCCTTCAATAAAAACGTATTGACCGGAAAGCCTGCCAAGCAGCCACGTGTTTACCTGGGTTGTGCCAAGTGGGGCCGGAAGGAGTGGGTGGGCAAAATTTACCCGCCGGGGACCAAAGAAAAAGACTTCCTGCAGCATTATGTGCAGCATTACAACAGTATTGAGCTGAATGCCACGCACTATAAGATTTACGGGGAGGCCGCAATTGCCCGGTGGGCCGCTAAGGCCCGGGGACAGGATTTTATGTTTTGTCCCAAGATGTACCAGGGCGTTACGCACCGCGGGTATTTGAAAGGCAAAGATTTTATTACCAGCGAATTCCTGCGGGGTGTCCTGGCGTTTGGAGAGCATCTCGGGCCCATCCTTGTGCAGTTGGGTGAAACATTCTCGCCCAAGCGGAAACAGGAATTATTTGACTACCTGTCGTCCCTGCCAACAGACCTCGACTTTTTCCTGGAAGTCAGGCATCGCGACTGGTTTGCGAAGGAGAGCGAGCGGAACGACCTGTTCAGTTTTCTTGCCAATCATAAGATTGGTGCGGTGATAACGGATACTGCCGGCCGGCGGGATTGTGCACATATGCATCTTACGGTGCCCAGGGCCTTTATCCGGTACGTGGGGAACAGCCTGCACGCAACCGATTTTACCCGCTGCGATGCCTGGGTGCAGCGAATGCACTACTGGCTGGACCAGGGGCTGGAAGAACTTTATTTCTTTATGCACATGCACGATGAAGCCACTTCACCGGAGCTGACAGTTTACCTGGTTGATCAAATGAATGCTGCCATGCATCTGAACCTGGTGAAACCGGTATTTATCAGCAGCGTCGATGCCGGCGGGCTGCAGAAAAAATTATTCTGATCAGTGCACTTCCAATAGTTCATTCCACCGGGTGGTATAGCGTCTGCTGCGCAGTTCCTGCCGCATTTTCCAGTCGCGTCGTGTACCCGATGTGGCAAATTTTACAACATCGTCCCGCTGGCTGAAGTTTACATTGTCGATCATTTCCATCAGCAGCCGGCTTTTATTTTGGGCTTCGGGTATAAACAGGTTGCCCTGGATGGACTCATCGGGTACCAGCCCGCTCAGCATCACGCCGGCTTTTTTATACAGCTTGCCTTTGGTAAATACCCGGTCTACCAGTGCCACTGCGGGTTTAATCAGTTCGTTGGTCATGGAGGTAGCCCTGGGCAATACGATTTGTGTACTCACGGTGGGCCCATGGCGAAAGTGCGGGGACGGGGCATCATCTTTCGGCACAACAAATACGCTGATGATGCGGGCGGCGCTGTACTGCCGGCGCAATTTTTCGGCAGCCCTGGCGGTATAGGTGGCCACGGCTTCTTTTACATCCCGGATATCTGTCACCGGTGTGCCGAACATTCGCGTGGTGGCGATCATTTTTTTACTAACCCGTTCGTCTTCCAGGTCAATGGCCGGGATGCCTTTCAGTTCACGTACCAGCCGTACACCCACCACGCCACCCAGGTTTTTGCGGGCCCATTCTTCGTGCATGTTGCGCAGCTGCAGGGCATCGTAAATGCTCCAGCACTCGTTCAGTTTTTTCGCATATTGGTTACCGATGCCCCAGATGTCGCCAACGGGTGTTTTTTTCAGGGCGGCCATTATTTTTTCTTCTGTGTCCAGTACCATCACGCAGCGGGTTTGCTGTTTGTTTTTTTTTGCCAGCCGGTTCGCTGCTTTGGCCAGTACTTTTGTCGGCGCCACGCCGATGGAGACAGAAATCCCGGTCCATCGCTCCACGGTCTCCCGGATCTGCAGTGCGGCGGCTGCCAGGTGGCTGGCGGGTATCATGTCTATGTTCAGGAAGGCTTCATCCACGGAATAGACTTCCACGCGGTGCCTGCCCACGAGGTGCCGCAGGGTATCCATCACCCGCATGCTCAGGTCGCCGTATAAATGGTAATTCGATGAAAAGGTGGCCACGCTGTATTTTTCGATCAGTGGTTTGGCTTTAAAATACGGGCCGGCCATTTCCACTCCCAGCTTTTTGGCTTCATCGCTGCGGGAGATGATACAGCCATCGTTGTTGCTGAGTACCACAACGGGCTGCGTGGCGAGGTCGGGCCGGAAGAGCCGCTCGCAGGAACAATAAAAGCTGTTACAGTCGACTATCGCGTACATTTTTCAGAAGAAAGCCCGGCGGGGATCCAAGATCCCGTCCGCGGCCGGTTGTGACTGGTTGACGATTCCTGTTATGTCTGTATTACATTAACCGCCGTCAGGGTCTTTCACCGTTGACGGGATTGGCTGTTATACCGTATGAATGGTGTAGGTGACCACACCCCAAACGGCAAAATCGCTGAATTCCGAGAGGTTGATAGGCTTGTAGCGCTGGTTCTCCGGCACCAGGAATGCGGATGTAAAGTTTTTATGAAAGCGCCGCACCAGCAGCTCCCCGTTAAGAATAGCCACGATCACTTTGCCATTGGCCAGTTTGAGGGAGCGGTCCACCACCAGGATGTCGCCGTCGAAGATGCCGGCCTCCTGCATGGCATCTCCTTTCATGCGGAAAAAAAAAGTGGCAGGTTTGTTGCGTACCAGTTGTTCGTTCAGGTCAATGCCGCGTTCGGCATAATCGTCGGCAGCAGCACCAAAACCCGTGGCGTTGGCGGTGCGTACCTCGTGCTGTGTAAAGTCTTTGGAGCCTTTATAGGCGCTGCCAAAAAATGTATCCCCATCCATAAAACATTGTTTAAAAAATAAAGTGTACAGAAAAAATTGGTTAGCTAAATTATTTAGTAAATTTATACTAAATAAATTGGTTGCTCCAAATTTTGTTGAAGTGACTTGTTACGGCGCCCGGGTGCACGCGATCGCCTGGCAGGCCGGTGTAGCAAGCGTTCAGCGGGTGGGAGCAGCAGTTGATTGCATCAGTAAATAAAACAGTCATTCTAAACACGGAGGGGTTATGCATCTACAATCAATTAGTACAACAACGATTCCCGGCTACCGGGTGCAGGAGTACCTGCTGGTGATCAGTCCGCCTGACGTATTACGGGACAAGATACGGGAAGTGAAAAAAGCCTTTTCTGAGGCGTACCGGGCAGAGACGGCCCTGGCCGGACGGCCGCATATCACGCTGGCGAATTTCCTGCAATACGAAATGCTGGAAGAGCGGCTGATCGGCCGGCTGCAGGCGGTGGCCATGGGTTATCATCCCTTTAAAGTGGAGCTCAGGGACTTCGGCAGTTTTCCCTCGCATACCATTTTTATCAATGTCGCATCAAAACTGCCGGTACAAAACCTGGTGAAGACTATCCGGGCAGAAGCGCAGCGGCTGATGAAACTCAACGATGACAACAAGCCGCATTTTATCCTGGAGCCCTACCTGGCCATTGCCCGTAAATTACAACCGTGGCAATACGAAAAGGGCTGGCTGGCATACCGTCAAAAGCATTTTACCGGCCGCTTTATTGCCGATGCGATGCTGCTGCTAAAACGCCCCGCAGGTGAGCAGGGCTACCAGGTGGTACGACGCTTTGATTTTTTGAACCTGCCGGTGCTGACGAAGCAGGGGCTATTATTCGGGTAGCCAACTGCCGGTCCTTTATTTGGCTTTCGTTGTGTCACTCGCTTGTACGTGTGGTCATTTACTCATCTTTTTTGCACACAGCCCCTCTATCACAAGATGCACGGGGACAGGGTTGTGTATGCAGATATTATTCATTGTTCCTGTGCTCATAGTTATGGCTGACTCATTAAAACAAGATCATTACCAGTCAAAACCTGCCGCGGGAAAGGGGCCGGAAGAACAAGCTGCGCCCGGAAAAGGCCCTTACCTTGCGGGCCGCGGCGCACAGTTTAATACCCATAACCGGTTTCAGCAGCA
Organism: Chitinophagaceae bacterium; assembly: GCA_035760665.1. GTDB lineage: Bacteria > Bacteroidota > Bacteroidia > Chitinophagales > Chitinophagaceae > DASTSN01. The sequence continues at coordinate 66,195 of DASTSN010000069.1, forward strand.
GGAGAAAACCAAAGAACATGCGGAAGGGATTGACGACTGGGAAGAAGCGGCCCTGCCCACCCAGTATATCGAACAGGAAAGCAAAACGATCGTGAACAAGGTGGAAAGCGCGGATGTGGGTATGCGTTACAGCATGAACCCCTATGCCGGCTGCGAGCATGGCTGTATATACTGTTATGCCCGCAATGTGCATGAATACTGGGGTTACAGCGCCGGGCTGGATTTTGAACAAAAAATCATTGTGAAAAAAAATGCACCCCAGCTGCTGCGCAAATTCCTGATGCACCCCCAATGGGATGCCACACCCATCATGCTCAGCGGGAACACTGATTGCTACCAGCCTGCCGAACAGAAATACCGGCTGACCAGGAGCCTGCTGGAGGTGTGTAATGCTTTTAACCAGCCGGTGGGTATCCTCACCAAAAATGCATGGATTTTAAAAGACAAGGACATTTTACAGGAAATGGGGAAAAAGAATATCGTATCGGCCATGGTGTCGATTACCTCTTTTCATGAAGACCTTCGGCGGGTGATGGAACCCCGCACCACGACGGCCATGCAAAAACTGCGGGTTATCCGGGAGCTGAGCAACGCCGGGGTGCGGATGGGTATTATGATGGGGCCCATGATCCCGGGCCTGAACGATCACGAGATGCAGCGCATCATGCAAGCAGCGAGGGATCACGGGGCAACCTTTACGGCTTACACCTTTATCCGGCTGAACGGTGCGATCAAGTTTTTATTCCACGACTGGCTGTATAAGAATTTTCCTGACCGCGCCGATAAGGTGTGGCATCTTATAGAGCAAAGCCACGATGGCAAAGTGAACGACAGCCGCTGGGGCGTACGCATGCGGGGGGAGGGTGCGATTGCGCAGCTGGTGGCCCAGCAATACAAAAAGTATGGCCGGCTGTATGGCATGAATGCGGAGGAGTGGAGCCTCGACAGGCGTTTGTTCCGGCGGCCCGGTGAGCAGGGGCGGTTGTTTTGACAGGGCAGGTATCCTGGAAGCCAAGAACAGCAGCGACCTTCGTGCCGGGAGCTCCGGGTTATTCCGCCCGGAACTCCAGCAGCAATGCCGAGTAGTTGTAAAGGCATAGTTTTTTCCCTTTTACCACGTAGCGATTTACGTTTTCCAGCTGATGGAAGAAGGCGTTCTCAACGGTTTGTACAGCTTCGCAGTACATCTGGGTGGAGAAGATATGCGTAATGCTGATGGAGTCGTTTTTTACCAGCAGGGTTCCGCCGAACGAGTTGCAGCTGCCGTTGCCCCCGGCACTGTTTTTTTTGTTGTCAAACCGGATAAATGCTTTTGTGTTCACAGTTGTCACGGAGTCGCCCCGGATGATTTTTTTCAGGACCCATTTGGTTTGAAAAAGCGAGGGCTGACCGGCAGCTGGTTTTGCAGCAGCATAGGCCGTGGTGATAATGAAAATAGCTGTTATGATCTGCCATGTGCTTGTTTTCATGTATTTATATTTTGGTGAATAGATGCATTACAGGCTGTGATTGCATTCGGCGATCGGTGCCTGCTGTGCTAATTATTTGTTAAGCTGCTTTTGACAGCCTGCCTGTCCGCTCGGCGGCAGTATAGTAAGATACAAACTAATGCTTTGTTGCGTTGGTCTTTCCCCTCCTTTCTTTTGCTTCTCCAAAAGAAAGGAGCAAAGAAAGGGAGCCCGAAATTTATGTACAGCCAAATTCCGGATCGCCCTGATGTGGCTGTTGTGTTACTGTAGGGAATGGCGACAGGAATGCTAATAATCAACAGAATTTTTTTTTCTTCTTATTGATTTTTTTCCTAAGGACCTTGAAAGGGTTTTGTGGCAAAGCAAGGCGAGCGAAGGGGTATGGATTTTCCCTCCTTTCTTTTGCTTCTCCAAAAGAAAGGAGTAAAGAAAAGGAGCCCGAAATCGATGTACGGCCCGATTTCGGAACGCCTTGATGTGGCTTTGGTGCTACTGTAATGAATAACTGCAGTAATGCTACTGAACTTCGGCATCTTTTTCTTTTCTTTTGTGGAATTTCCTAAGGACCTTGAAAGGGTTTTGTAGCAAAACAAAACGAGCGGAGTAGTCAGTGTTTTCCCCTCCTTTCTTTTGCTTCTCCAAAAGAAAGGAGCAAAGAAAAGGAGCCCGAAATCGATATACGGCCCGATTTCGGATCGCCTTGATTAAGCTTTTTTACTACTGTCATGAAATGCTTTGGGAATGCTACTGAACTTCGGAATCTTTTTCTTTTCTTTTGTGGAATTTCCTATTGGCCTTGAAAGGGTTTTGTTGCAAAGCAAGTCGAGCGGAGTGGTATGGATTTCCCCTCCTTTCTTTTGCTTCTCCAAAAGAAAGGAGCAAAGAAAAGGAGTCCGAAATCGATGTACAGCCCGATTTCGGATTGCCCTGATGTGGCTGTTGTGCCAGGGTCCTGAAGAGTAGCAGGGTCTTCGGCTATATTACCAGATTCGCAATTCTTTTTAATGAAGTTGAACTTTAAAACTGTTAATTATGAGCCGTTTTGATGATGCTTAGTTCCTGTTGTAGGTTAAAAAATTACAGAAAGTAAACGATTTATAATTTTTAAAAAGTACAATTTCTGAATCTGCACTTGTATGGACTTGTCCTTATTTGAATAGTTACTTGCAAACGTGGCCTGCGAAATAGACAACTGAAAAAATACTATCTCCGTCAGATTTTATTACTATATTTTTACGAAAGTTACCGGTATCAATCGGACTAAATTGAATTGAAATGATCGAAGAGTCGCCAGGGGCGATTTCTTTTTTGTTTGTTGAGACTACTGTACAGCCACAAGAGGCTGTAATTGTATCAATATTAATTTTTTTCCTACTGAAGTTGTAAGCCGTATATCTTACATAGTAGGTACTGTCAAATTTTATTGTGCCAAGTTCGAGTTCATAACTTTTAAATACCAGATTTGAGCTTCTATCAATTTCTGAGCAAGACGTATTTATCAATAAAGTAATTATTACACAAAAAATAAAAAGTTTCATCTTAATCTGTTTATGATTCTCTTTGCATTTCCATAAAAAATATTCCAGCCGAAATTGAATGATCCAGCATAAACGCACCTCAGATTTTTATCAAGAATAATTGTTATTGGAACACTAGTAATCCCCATGTCTTCTGCTTCTCTACTGGAGTTTAGCTTCCATTTATTAAACGTGAACTTTTTGGTAAGCTTCGAAATGTTCTTTAGGGAATCTATGGGTATTGGAATATTTACTGCTGCAATTCTTATATCATTAATTCCCTTGTAAGTTTCTTTTAACTCCTCAAGTTTAGGAAAACCTTCGATACAATTAATGCATGTGCTATTCCACAAATCCAATAAAATGACATTTCCTTTCAATTCTTCGAGCTTCAACTGTGAGCCATCTTCTTTAATAACAGAAATTTTCTTAAAATCGATTTCTCTAAACGAATCATTGGCGTCTAAAATCATGGAGTAGTTGGGCATGACGATGAAATACCCTAGAAATAGTAGTAGCATTTCCGAAGACGCTATATACCCTATTTTGACTCTTTTTTTTAAGAAACGTATGATTAGCAGGCACGCTAATAGCCCCATAAACCACATAGGGAATGTTTGATAAGACTTCAGATATATGCTTGCCGGGATGTAAATAAGATAAAATGGAGCAACTATCAGCAGAAGTTGGTACGTTTTCAAAATGCCATTGTAGTACGACCAACAGAGAATCGCAGGACCGATTATCAAAACTACGAGTAGTTGGTTATACCAGCCAAGTGCACCTGCCAGAATACATACAAGTAGGTGCACAACTGATAAAAGTAATACTATCGATTTCTGTCTTAAAACCATTCAGATTGAATATAGATTGCTGTGATTAAAGGAGCAATCTTAACTGCTGTAAATTAAAAATCAGAATTGACAATGATTACCACTGCATGATTGAAGCCATAGAAACCCGCATCCTTCTGAACTACTGTTACAACTAATTTGCGATTGCTCACAAATCCCATTTTCTATCGTTATGCCAGAGGGGAAGCCTACGGTTACTTTTTGGCAAGAATAACCGCTTGTGCCGGCATGACAAAAACAATCGGCTTCAACTTTTTGCTCATCGTTTCCTGCTTGGTTAGCTGATTTTCTAAGATTTGCTTTGATTTGATTGTTTTCATACAGTAATTGGAATAGTTCCGTTTCCGAAAAAATAGCCTTTGCTTTTTCTGCCCATGCCGGGATTAAATAATTTGTAAAAATTGCAGCTTGTCTTGAAGATTCGTTGAATAATTATGGGGTTAAAAATGTACGTAATTCATCAATCTTTGCTTTTTTCTGCAGCGTATTCGTATTAGCACTTGCAGTAAGAAAATGATTACTCCAAAAAAAATATTTTGATTTCGAATCCAGTAGATTGTACATGTTAACAAGGCTTCAGAAATCACTATTCTTTGCCAATTGAATAAAGACGGAAAGCTCTTTCGTTTGTTGGATTTGATTTGAGGTGCCTGACGCAACGTCGAAAGATTGCTTTGAACAACTCAGCAAGAAAAAACTGAATAGTAGAAAGGGGATTGCTTTTCTCATAAAATGAAGGTTTAAATTAAAGGATATTCGAATTTAGAAAAATATTCCCACAAAAAAAGTTCAAACAGAAATGTGGTGTAAAATGAGAAATTTCGTCATCCGGCTTATTATGAATTTATGATTACTGAGATGCTAACTAGACTTTATAACTGCTCAAACCTACTTGCGGCGTAATGCAGGATTTATTGAAAATTTTTCCCTGCCATATCTTTTTTCCTTTTTTTCAGCCTGGCTGAGCTGACCTTGCTGCTATCTTTGTGAAAAGCCATGGATCCGCTATTACTTCGCCGGGTGCATTAATTCGATCGTATGCCGCTCTCGCCGGGGCCTTATACTTTGATATATATCTTCTTTTTGTCCAGCCAGTAACAAATGCTCCACATCAGCAGGATCACGCAGATGGCATAGAGCAGGGAGCCAATGCGGGGGTCGCCGGGGAGTTGCGACAATACCTTATCGTAGAGCCAGTTCCAGGGGTTGCTGTACTGCATTTGACCTTTTGCGTTTGTATGGCCGGGTATGCGGATGAGCCAGAGCGTTTTGGGGAGAAAAGCGCTGAGGGCAAAAACAAAGAGGGCGTTTTTGCCAAATACATCAAAGAAGCGGCTCCAGCCACCGCGCAGGTTTTTGAATTCCACCAGGTAAATCATGGTGGCAATGGTGATGGTGGCGAGCCCGGAGGTATACACGGTAAAGGAGCTGGTCCAGATTTTTTTATTGATGGGGAATACCATATCCCAGCAAAAGCCGGTGACCATGAGGGCGATACCCGCTACAAAGAGGCCAGCCAGCATTTCGAAATTCCTGCCTTTTTTTTGGATGTAGTCGCCCACCAGGTAGCCGAAAATCACGTTTACGATAGCCGGCAGGGTGCTCATGATGCCTTCGGGATCAAAGGGGATGCCTTCGCCCTTGTACATGTGGGGAATGTGCAGGATAGCTTTGTCCACCTGGTTGCCAAACCAGCCGGTCATGCTGTAGGGGTCCTGCGGGTTACCGAGGGTAAAGCAGAGTGCCCAGTAAAGCAACAGCAATACCAGGCCGGTATAAAAAGCGGCGCCGGGCCTGAGGTAGTAAAGTATGAGGGAGGCAAAGAAATAGCAAAGGGCGATGCGGGCCAGTACGCCCAGGATACGGACCCCGTTTTCGGGGTTTTGCGGGTCCACCCAGTGGCGGAGGGTCAGCTGCCCGCCTTTGTATTGTATAAAGGGGTACCAGGTGAGGAAGAGACCGATTCCAAAAATGAGCAAGCTGCGGCGGGTGACTTTTTTCCAGAAGGCGGTATCGCCGCCAGCCCGCAGGCGGGGCATCACAAAGGACAGGGCGTTACCCACGGCAAACAGGAAAAAGGGGAAGACGAGGTCGGTGGGGGTCAGGCCATGCCAGGGGGCATGTTCCAGCGGTGGGTAGATATGAGCCCAGCTGCCGGGGTTATTGACAAGGATCATGAGGCAGACGGTGGCCCCGCGAAAAACATCCAGCGAATAAAAGCGTTGGTTCATGTGGCGGCAATTAAAGGATAAATATAAGAAAGAGGATTTTGTGGGGAGGCGAAAGCGCCTTCCAGGACATCCCGGGTGGAAAGAACACTTGTAAACGCTTACAAGTACTTTTTTAAACTAACCACGGAGACTAAGGGGATTTTAGCAACAGACGTTCAGTCATTTTGGTTGGGATGAACCACAGCGAGCACGGAGGAACACAGCGGACAGGGTGGAGATAGTGAACCGTGGCCAGGCTTACGTTTTTTCGTTTTCAGACCCTTACAGATTGCCTGTTATACCGGGGTGCAACCCGGGTGGCATTAAAGTGGCTTTAGAGTGGGCTTTGAGTGGGCTTTGCGTGGCTTTCACCCGGGCGGTCAAACCCGGCCAAAGCGGCCAAAACCGGTCAAACCCGGTCAAAACGGACGATTTGTACCAAACTGTGCCAAAACGGGTCAAATCGGTCATTTGACTTGCCGGTACTGTTGCCGTGCTGTACTCTTGCGGAAATGATTGGGGCGAAAGGGAATTGGCTGGCTGCAGCCTGCTGAAGTTGCCGGCAAGCGGTTCCAGCAGGGTTGGTTGCCGATCCGGGCAGGTTTATGATTCGTGTATGTTCGTTATTTTTTGCAGTCGTTTATGTTGTGGAAGAAAAAACCACGGAGGGCACGGAGGTTCACAGAGAGCACAGTTAGCAATCATACCCTGTGTATCCTGTAGTTAAAAGACAAACCACGTAGAGCACGGAGGAACAAAGAGAGCACGGTTAGCAATCATGCACTGCATACGCCTAGGGTAAAGATAAACCACGGAGTACACGGAGGAGCTCAGCGAACACGGGTAAGGCTGTACGTTATGTTCGTTGTGGTGGAAAAAATCACAGAGAACACGGAGGAACACAGAGAGCACAGTTTGAGATCATACCCTGTGTACACTGTGGTTAACAAAAACTACGGAGAGTACGGAGGAGCAGGGTGCATGACAACATGCTTGAATTTTCAGGACGGGGGTGAGGGCATGCTGCCGTCAGTTCATTTTTATACTGTGGCAATTTCCTGAACTTTTACAAGCCTGCAGACCTACTCTGCCGGCCGGTTTGTAAATTGCGGGTATGGAACCGGTTCATTTTTTTGCCCACCCGACAGCGGTGATTGACGAGGGCGCCGTGGTGGGAGCGGGCACCCGCATCTGGCATTTTTGTCACCTGATGCCGGGTTGTGTGGTCGGCAGTCATTGCACGATTGGCCAGAATGTCTTTATTGATAATCATACCCGTATTGGCAACCGGGTGAAGATCCAGAACAATGTATCGTTGTATCATGGAGTGCTGCTGGAAGATGATGTGTTTATCGGGCCTTCGGTGGTGTTTACGAACGTGATCAATCCCCGCAGTTTTATTGAGCGCAAACATGCTTTTCGACAAACGGTGGTACAAAAAGGGGCGAGCATCGGGGCCAATGCCACGCTTGTGTGTGGTGTGTCAGTGGGGGCTTATGCGCTGGTGGGCGCCGGGGCGGTGGTGACCAGGGATGTGCCTGCCTACGCACTGGTGACCGGCAATCCTGCCCGCCGGCGGGGCTGGGTGAGCAGGGCGGGTCGCAAACTGCAGTTCGACAGGAGTGGCCGGGCAACCTGCCCCGAAACCGGGGAAACATATTATTTACAAAATGACTGTGTTTTCCCGTCCTGAATCTTATCAACCGTTGGGGATAACCTCCTCAAAATCCGGCTATTTTATTCTCTTGTCACTCCCATTGTTCCCCCTATATTTGCAGGAAATCATGCCCGCCCGGTGCGGGATGTATCCTTTGTTTAACCGGTCATGTGAAAAATTTCTCATGTGACTGAGGTGGCGAAGCCATCTGAAAAACGCAATTCTGTTGTGAGTCAAAAATGGCTGGCGATATATACCAAGCCCCGCTGGGAGAAAAAAGTAGACCAGCTTTTACAGGAGCAGGGCATTGACAGTTATTGCCCGCTGAACAAAGTGCGTCGCCGCTGGAGCGACCGGGTGAAACTGGTCGAAGAGCCCCTGTTTAAATCCTATGTATTTGTCAAAACGGATGACAGCCTTCGTACAGCCATTCGCATGACCCCCGGCGTTATCAATTTCCTGTACTGGAATGGTCGTCCGGCTGTGATCAAGGAGCGGGAGATCCAGGCTATCCGCCGATTTTTGGATGAATATGAAAACGTGGAAGTACGGCCGGCCGATATTGCCGTCAACCAGCGGGTGAAAATCCTGCAGGGCGCCCTGATGGACCTGGAGGGCCAGGTCATGGATATCCGCCATAAACAGGTCAAGGTGGCAATTGACAGCCTGGGGTATGTTTTAGTGGCCCATATTGACAGAAGTAAATTATCTTCGGCACGTACAGCCTAAAAGCTGCTGCCTGTCTTTTCTTAAAGATATTTTCATGAAATTATTTTTTGCCGTTAGTGCCTGTGCGATCGTTCTGCTGCTGGCTTCCTGCAGCAGTTCCAAAAAGCTCATGCCGGCCTACCTGCAGGGCGTGCAGGATACCACGGGCAAGGGTGTGGTGAATTACCCGGAGCCCCTGATCCAGAAAAATGATTTGCTGTCGATACAGGTGTACAGCGCCAGCGTGGACCCGCAAACGGATGTGCCGTATAACCTGCCCAACCTGGGCGGTGCTGCCGGCAGCACCGGCAGCAGTTCGGGCGCCCCTGTCAGCGGTTTCCTGGTTGACCAGTCGGGTAATATTGAGTACCCCCGGATCGGTACGATTCACGTAGAGGGGTTGACGAAACAGCAACTGGCCGCCCTGATCAAACAAAAATTTGAAGGCCAGCTGAACCAGCCTTCCGTGATCATACGGTTCCTGAATTACAAGATCACGGTATTGGGCGAAGTGGCCCGTCCCAGTTCTTTTAACATACCCGGTGAGCGGGTGACGATTTTTGATGCGTTGGGCATGGCCGGTGATATTACGCCGGAAGGGATCAAAACAAATGTCAAAGTGATCCGGGAAACCAATGGCAACCGGGAAATCGGCACCATTGACCTCACCTCGGGAAAACTGTTTGAATCACCGTACTATGTACTGCGGCAAAATGATGTGGTGGTTGTGGCCTCTTCGGGCCTGCGGGAAAAACAGGAGGAGCAGCAGGCGGCTTTCCGAAAAGTCAGCCTGACCTTGAGTATCATTACCGCTGCCGCGCTTTTATACAATATTTTTAAATAACCGCTTCTTCATCATCCCCAATACCTTCTCATGGAGGAACAATTACAGACGGAAAAAAGTGAACTTAACAGCCTGAGCGTTAAGGATCTCTTTTTTAAATATATCCGGTTCATTCCCTGGTTTATTATTTCACTGGCGTTAGCCTTAATTGTGGCATATACATACCTCCGTTATGCCACGCCGGTATACAGTTCTGCTGGTACCCTGCTGATTAAAACCGATGAGCCCAGCACTTCGGATGAAAAATTGCAGCAGTTGTTCCTGACAGATGAAAACCAGAACATCCAGAATGAAATGGAAGTGCTGCGTTCGCGGGGGCTGCTGGAGCGGGTGGTCAGGAAACTGCACCTGGAAACGGGCTATATGGCCCAGGGCAGCATCCGTTCGTCGAACGTGTACAAGCAGGTGCCCTTCCAGCTGGATATTTTTGAAATCGCCGATTCGTCCCGGGCCTTTTCACTGGATATCGTGTTTGACAGCGACAGCACTTTTACGGTGAATGGCGGCGATCAGCATTTCAAATACGGGGCCTTATTTGAAAACAGTAATGGCGTTTTCCGCCTCAGCAAGATCGCCGAAGGCGGCGGCAAGGAATATGTCGTCAGCTGGCAGCCAGCCCGGTCCGTTGCAGCGGGCCTGGCGAATTCGCTGGTGGTGGGTTTGAAAACACCGGGCACCGGTATTTTGCTCATCTCGATGGAAGCCACTAACCCGCGCCTGGCTGCCGATGTGATCAACGGGCTGATGCGGGAATATGAAGTAGCCACGATAGAAGATAAGAACACGAATGTCAGCAATATCCTTTCGTTTATTGATGTGCGGCTGGATACCCTGAACCATGAACTGGACAGTATCCAGAAAGCCCTGCTGACCTACCGCGAGCAGAATAACCTGATTGATGTGCCCACCCAGTCGACCGCTTATTTTACCCAGACGACCGCTGTAGACGACCAGATCAACCAGCAAAACCTGCAACTGGATTTGGTGAACCTGGTTGACCAGTACCTGCGGGATGCACAAAAGAAATACTCGCTGGTGCCTTCTTCCCTGGGGCTGCAGGACCCCACCCTGAATGCGCTGATCCAGTCGTACAACACACTGGAGTTTGAACGCAAAGCCCTGCTGGACGGCGGCACGCCGCCGGGGAACCTGGTGGTGAAGCAGAAGGAGGAGCAACTGGAAAAGTTGCGCAGCAGCCTGCTGGAAAATTTAAAGAATATCCGCGGGGCTTACCAACAGGCGATCTCGGAACTGGAAAAGAAAAGTTCTTTTGCCCAATCGGAATTTCGTTCGCTGCCCAAGAAAGCCCGCGAGATGCTGGAGATCCAGCGGCAGGCCGACAGTAAACTGACTTTGGCCAATTACCTGATGGAGAAACGGGAGGAAACAGCGATTTCCAAAGCTTCCACGATCTCCAATTCCAAAATACTCGAAGAGGCGGACGTGAACAGCATCCCGGTGAAGCCTAACCGCCGCACAGTGCAGTTGTTTGCCGTGTTGATCGGCCTGGCGATTCCTGCCCTGGTGATCTTTATCATTGAAATCAGTAATGACAAGGTTACCACCCGCAGCGATATTGAGCGCATTACGGCGGCTCCCATCCTGGGCGAGGTGGGGCACTCTTTTTCCGGGGAAACCCTGGTGGCAACCTCCACCAGCCGGGGCATGGTAGCGGAGCAGTTCCGCATTATCCGTTCCAACCTGCAGTATATTATCGGCAGCCTGGCCAAGCCCACGATCCTCACCACGTCCTCGTTCAGCGGTGAGGGCAAATCATTTATTTCCACCAATATCGGGGCCGTGATGGCGCTGGCGGGCAAAAAAACGGTGGTGCTGGAGTTTGACATCCGCAAGCCCAAGATCATGGCAGGTCTTGGCCTGCAGCAGCACACCGGTATCACACAGTACCTGCTGGGCCGGGCCCAGGCGGCTGATTTGCCGGTGGCCGTCCCCGGGTATGAAAATTTTTACGTAATTGCCTGCGGACCGGTGCCGCCCAACCCGGCAGAATTGCTGCTGGAAAAACGGGTGGCTGAACTGTTCGCCTGGCTGAAAGAGCACTTTGATGTCATTCTGATTGATACGGCGCCGGTGGGGATGGTGAGCGATGCCCTGACGCTGGCCCAGTTTGCCGATGCCACGCTCTATATTGTGCGCCAGGGCCATACTTTTAAAAAACAGGTGGGCCTGATTGATGAACTGTATGTTCAGCAGAAACTCCCGAAATTATCGGTCATTATCAATGATGTCAAGCTGAAGGCCGGCTATGGTTATTACGGCTATGGCCGCTATGGTTACGGGTATGGTTACGGGGAGAGCTATTATGCGGAAGAAACGCCCCTGCCTTCTTTCCGGCAGCGCCTGTTTGGCTGGCTCAATCCGTTTGGGCGGAAGAAGAAGCGGAGATAATCGTAAGCAGTTCATTCTTCTCCTTTCTTTTGCTTCTCCAAAAGAGATATTGTTCTTTCTTGCTTGTGCAAAAAGAATCAAAAAGGCAAAAATGAATACACTGATGGTTAGTTTTCTCTCCTTTCTTTTGCTTCTCCAAAAGAAAGGAGCAAAGAAAAGGAGCCCGAAATCGATGTACGGCCGATTTCGGATTGCCTTGATGTGGCTTTGGTGCTACTGTAATGAAAGACTGCAGTAACACTGCTCATCTTCAGAATTGATTATTTGTTTTATGTAAGGTGTTTTCATAATGGCCTTGAAAAGTTTTTGTGGCAAAGCAAAACGAGCGGAGTGGTCTGGCCTTTCTCTCCTTTCTTTTGCTTCTCCAAAAGAAAGGAGCAAAGAAAAGGAGCCCGAAATCGATGTACGACCCGATTTCGGAGCGCCTTGATGTGGCTTTGGTGCTACTGTAGTGAATAACTGCAATAATGCTACTGATCGGCAGAATCACTTTTCATTCTTTTTGAAGTTTTCATAATGGCCTTGAAAAGTTTTTGTGGCAAAACAAGTCGAGCGGAGTGGTCTGGCCTTTCTCTCCTTTCTTTTGCTTCTCCAAAAGAAAGGAGCAAAGAAAAGGAGCCCGAAATCGATGTACGACCCGATTTCGGATTGCCTTGATTAAACTTTTTTACTACTGTAGTGAAATGCTTTGGGAACGCTACTGATCTTTGAAATCTTTTTATTTTCTTTTGTGGAATTTCCTAAGGGTCTTGAAAAGTTTTTGTGGCAAAGCAAAACGAGCGGAGTGGTCTGGGCTTTCTCTCCTTTCTTTTGCTTCTCCAAAAGAAAGGAGCAAAGAAAAGGAGCCCGAAATCGATGTACGCCCGATTTCGGAGCGCCTTGATTAAACTTTTTTACTACTGTAGTGAAATGCTTTGGGAACGCTACTGATCTTTCGAATCATTTTATTTTTCATTGGAATTTCTTCGCGGCATTGAAAAGGGGTTCATGATTGCGGTGAAATCATTCTCTAAACTTATTCTATGCGTATACTGGTTACAGGCGGGGCGGGTTTTATCGGCTCCAACCTCGTTGAGCAACTATTGGCTGACAGCCGGGTGACGGCTGTGCGGGTACTGGATAATTTCGCTACCGGTTCCCGAAAAAATATCGAACCGTTCCTGGCCGACCAGCGGTTTGAATTTTTGGAAGGCGATATCCGTGATTATGCGATCTGCCAGCAAGCCTGCCGGGGTATCGACCTGGTTACCCACCAGGCGGCCCTGGGATCTGTGCCAAGGTCTGTCAACGACCCGCTGACTTCCAACGATGTTAACATCACCGGCACCTTGCACATTTTCACAGCTGCCAAAGAAGCCGGGATTAAACGGGTGGTGTATGCCGCCAGTTCGTCGACTTATGGCGATCATCCCGGGCTGCCGAAAGTGGAGGACCAGATCGGCCGTCCCCTCTCGCCCTATGCCGTTACGAAGTATGTCAATGAATTGTATGCCGCTGTATATGCCCGCCTGTACGGGCTGGAGCCGATCGGGCTGCGGTATTTTAATATTTTCGGCCCAAGGCAGAACCCGCAGGGGCCTTATGCCGCTGTAATTCCCCTGTTTGTAAAAGCCCTGCTGGAAAATGCGTCGCCCACCATCAACGGTGACGGCAGTCACAGCCGCGATTTTACGTACGTGGATAACGCCGTGCAGGCGAATATCCTGGCGCTTTTTACCAGCAATCCTGCGGCGGTGAACCAGGTGTATAATATTGCCTGCGGGGAGCAAACCTCGTTGCTGGAACTGTACCGTTTTTTACAGGCGGCATCGGACAACAAGCCAGAACCGGTATTCGGGCCGGAACGTGTGGGGGATGTGAAGCACAGCCTGGCGGATATTTCCAAAGCCAGCCAGTTGCTGGGCTATACGGTGAAAGTGCCGATACAGGAAGGGCTGCGCCGCACTTTCGACTGGTACCGGGCAAACGGGATCTGAGGGTCTGCGGGAAGGAGGAACTGAGCAAAAACAAAGTACGTTCGTATACTCTTTTCTGTGAGGTAGAAAATAAACCACAGAGAGCACAGAGAAGCACAGAGGGCCAGCGGAACACAGACAACCCGGTTAGTATGCACTTGTTTTGTTCACTGCAATAAAATAAACCACAGAGAGCACAGAGAAGCACAGAGGGCCAGCGGAACACAGACAACCCGGTTAGCATGCACTTGCTGTGTTCACTGCAGTAAAATAAACCACGGCGAGCACAGAGAAGCACGGAGGGCCAGCGGAACACAGACAACCCGGTTAGCATTTACTTGCTGTGTTCACTGTGGTAAAATAAACCACGGAGAACACAGGGAAGCACAGAGGCTACGGTTTAAGTTGAATCACGTCTTCGTTGTGCTGAATTCGTACTTGAAACCGGGCCGGTTGCCATTGTTCTTTTCCGGGTGGCTGCCTTCACCGTTTCCAGTTCATCATCCTGTAAACTTTTTCCTATTTATATGGATCAACAAACCATCCTGATTACCGGCGGGGCCGGTTTCATCGGCTCGCATGTGGTGCGCCGCTTTGTGACGGCTTATCCCGGTTACCGTATCGTGAACCTGGATGCGCTGACCTATGCCGGCAACCTCGAGAACCTGCGGGATATTGAGCAATCGCCGAATTACCAGTTTGTCAAAGCTGATATATTGCAGACTGACCAACTCGACAGCCTTTTTGCCCGCTACCAGCCCACCGGCATTATTCATTTAGCGGCGGAAAGCCACGTGGACCGCTCCATTGTGTCGCCGCTGGATTTTGTGTATACCAACGTGATCGGCACGGTGAACCTGCTGAATGCTGCCAAAAAGCACTGGAACGGGCAGTATGCCGGCAAGCGGTTTTACCATGTGTCTACCGACGAAGTGTTCGGCGCCCTGGGCGAGACCGGTTTTTTCACCGAGGAAACCCGCTACGATCCCCACTCGCCTTACAGCGCTTCCAAGGCGGCCTCTGATCATTTTGTCCGTGCCTACGGCGATACCTATGGCCTGCCCGTGGTGGTGAGCAACTGTTCCAATAACTATGGTCCCAATCATTTCCCCGAAAAGCTGATCCCGTTATTTATCAATAATATTATTCACAAAAAGCCCTTGCCGGTATACGGCGACGGCCTTTACACCCGCGACTGGCTGTTTGTCAAAGACCATGCTGCTGCCATCGACCTGGTGTTTCACCAGGGTAAAACGGGGGATACCTACAATATCGGCGGGTTTAATGAATGGAAAAATATTGACCTGGTGAAACTGCTCTGCCGCCTGATGGATGAAAAGCTGGGCCGGCAGCCGGGGGAGAGTGCGCAGCTGATTACCTACGTCAAGGACCGCCCTGGACATGACCGGCGGTATGCGATTGACGCCAGCAAGATCAACCGGGAACTGGGCTGGCATCCCAGCGTGACCTTTGAGGAAGGCCTCAGCCAGACGATCGACTGGTATTTGGCTAATACCGATTGGCTGCAGCATGTGACCAGCGGGGAATACCAGCAGTATTATGCCAAGCAGTACGGCGGGGAAGGATAGCCCGCTTTGCCTGCGAACATACTATAGCGAATAGGGTAGCGTTTAATCATTTCGTTCTTTTTGATATTTAAACTACGGAGAACACGGAGAGATACAGCGAGCACAGGTTAGGGTCATGTACTGTGTGCACTGTGGAAAAAAACCACGGAGGTCACGGAGAGGCACGGTGAGCACAGTTTAGTGGTCATGCACTGTGTACACTGTGGTAAATAAACCACTGAGGGCGGGGAAAGTATTGGTTAAGCTTCAGACACTCATTTCACTGAGGGTAAATAACAAAATGTGAAAGGTTGCTAGCTGGCAGAAGTAATCTCTGTTTCTGATGTAATAAGCATAACTACAGAAAACGAATTGAATTATTTTGTTATGAAATGATGCTATAGCACAAGCATAAATAATTTGTGTTTTGTAATTTTTAAATCATTAACTAATAAAGGAGAGTTGTATCAAGGATATCTTTATTAATTTAAATATTGGTATACATTTTCTGAAATTCATATAGATCAATAGTGGAATTTTAATTTTATAATATATGCACAACGAGACTCCTTTGCGATATTATTTTCATGACGTATTGAGTTGTGAAATGTGTGGTGATAATACTTCTAATCATAAAGTTATTGGTCAAAGATTGAATAAGTCTCAAGGGTTTAGGCCCAAAAGACTTGCTGGTATTTCGGTTACTGTAAAGAAATGTTCGAAATGTGGTTTACATTATTCCTCACCACAGCCAGTTCCGTTTAGTATTCAAGATCATTATGGAATACCGCCTGAAAATTATTGGAGAGAGGAATATTTTAATTTAAGTCCTGATTACTTTTCTAATGAAATTTCCCAGTTAAAAAAATTTATAACAATTCATCCTGGAATGAAAGCATTGGATGTTGGAGCAGGGATTGGTAAATGCATGATCGCATTAAACAATGCAGGATTTGATACGTATGGTTTTGAACCTTCCGAGCCATTTTTTGAGAGGGCTATTTCCAAAATGGGTATAGATAAAGAAAAGTTGAAGTTGGGAATGATAGAAGAAGTGGACTACCCTGAAAACTTTTTTAATTTTATTACATTTGGGGTGGTTCTTGAACATCTATACCATCCTGCTCAGAGTTTAGAAAAAGCGTTAAACTGGTTAAAGCCAGGCGGGATCATACATATTGAGGTTCCCTCCTCTAAACATTTTATTGCAAAACTTATTAATTTTTATTACAAGATTATCGGCACAAATTATGTTACGAATCTAAGTCCTATGCACGAACCTTTTCATCTATATGAATTTGATCTGAAATCTTTTCAGGAGTTATCTAAAAGAGTCGGGTTTAAAATTCTGTTTCATGACTATTATATATGCCGGATTGATCATTTTCCCAAAATAATTCATCCAGTACTTAGAAAGTATATGAAATATTCGAATACCGGTATGCAGCTAGCCTTATGGCTAACAAAATAATCTACAGTTTGATGAGAAATGTTCTGATTCTTTGCCTGCACCGGCCCAACCGGTCTCCTTCGCAGCGGTACAGGTTTGAGGAATATCTTCCGTACCTGGAGCAGCACGGCTATGTATTTGAATTTTCTTATTTACTGAATGAACAGGATGACCGCATATTTTATCAGCCCGGACATTATTTTCAAAAGTTTTGCATTGTTGCCAAAAGTACCTGGAAACGGCTCCTGAATGTTTTCCGGGCACGCCGGTATGATCTGGCATTTGTGCAGCGGGAAGCGTATATGCTGGGCACTTCTTTTTTTGAACGGGCCATCGCCGCCCGTATCCCCCTGATTTACGATTTTGACGATGCTATCTGGATGCCCGTGGTGTCTGAAGGGAATAAAAAACTGGCTTTCCTGAAAAATGCCGCAAAAACGGCTGAGCTGGTTCGATGTGCTGCCTTGGTTTTTGCCGGGAACGCCTACTTAGCTGCTTACGCGAAGCAATACAATCCCAATGTTGTTATCATTCCCACCACGCTGGATACAGTCAAACACAAACTGGTAAACAAGTCGCCAACAGAACGCGTTTGTATCGGGTGGAGTGGCAGCTTTAGTACGGTTCCTCATTTTGAACTGGCTATCCCAGCTTTGGAGATTCTTCAAAAGCAATACGGAGAAAAGGTTTATTTTAAAGTAATCGGCGACAGCCGGTACGTGAATAACCAGTTGGGCATACAGGGCATCGCCTGGTCGGCAGAGCGGGAGTTAGAGGAGCTGGCTGAAATAGACATTGGTATTATGCCCCTGCCCGACGACGAATGGAGTAAGGGCAAGTGCGGCTTTAAAGGCCTTTTGTACATGTCGCTGGGTATACCCGCGGTTTTGTCGCCGGTAGGTGTTAATACAACAATCATCACGCATGGGGAAAACGGCTTTTTAGCCGGCAGCACCGGGGAATGGGTGGATGTGCTGTCGATGCTTGTTGAGAATGCATCGCTGCGGAAGTCGATTGGCCTCCAGGGGCGCAAAACGGTGGAAGAAAAATATTCCGTGGAGGCCTGGCAAGCAAAATACCTGGCGCTGTTTGAGGGATTGACAAACTAACATGGCGAAGCAGTCATTTAAAACGACTCAATGATCCATAAATCCCGGAGAGTACTGTGTAAGGTTAACGACTCTGTATTCTGTGGTTGAAAGATAAACCACGGAGAGCACGAAGAGACACAGCGAGCACGGTGAGCATTCATCAACTGTGTTCTCTGAGGTTAAAAGATAAACCACAGAGGGCACGGAGAGACACAGCGAGCACAGTTTGCATTCAACACTGTGTACTCAGTGGTAAAAAAACAAACCACGGGTAGCACGAAGAGACACAGCGAGAACGGTGAGCATTCATCAACTGTGTTCTCTGTGGTAAAACCAACCACAGAGGGCACGGAGAGACACAGCGAGAACGGTGAGCATTCATCAACTGTGTTCTCTGTGGTAAAACAAACCACGGGTAGCACGAAGAGACACAGCGAGCACGGTTTACATTCAATCACTGTTGTGGTAAAAAAAACAAACCACGGGGAGCACGGAGAAGAGGGAATATACAGTTTAGGTACTTAGTTTATGTACTGATTCCACAAGTTTTTCGTTTTTAAAACTATTCATATTCTTTAAACCTCTGCATTTTCTATGAAAGGAATTATCCTGGCCGGGGGCAGCGGCACCCGCCTGTACCCCATTACCAAGGCCATCTCCAAGCAACTGATGCCCATTTATGACAAGCCGATGATCTATTACCCGCTGTCGATCCTGATGCTGGCGGGCATTCGTGAAATCCTGATTATCACCACGCCGGAAGACAGCGCCCAGTTCCAGCGGCTGCTGGGCGATGGCTCGCAGGTGGGCTGCCGATTTGCCTATGCCGTGCAGGCGGTGCCCAACGGGCTGGCGCAGGCATTCGTGATCGGCGAAGACTTTATCGGCAGGGATAAAGTGGCGCTGGTGCTGGGCGATAATATTTTTCACGGTACGGGGTTGGTGCAACAGCTGCGTAACCAGGCCGATGTGACCGGCGGCTGCGTGTTTGCCTACGAGGTGATGGACCCCGAACGCTACGGGGTGGTGGAGTTTGATGCCAATATGAAGGCCTTGTCGCTGGAGGAAAAACCGAAGGTGCCCAAATCGAACTATGCTGTTCCGGGCCTGTATTTTTATGACAACCGGGTAGTGGACATTGCCAAAAACCTGCAGCCCAGCGCCCGCGGGGAATACGAGATCACGGATGTTAACAAGGCCTACTTAGCCATGGGCGAGCTGCAGGTGGAAGTGCTGGGCCGGGGCATCACCTGGCTGGATACCGGCACTTTTGACTCGCTCAGCGACGCCAGCGAGTTTGTGCGAGTGATTGAGAAACGGCAGGCCACCAAGATCGGCTGTATCGAGGAAGTCGCCTACCGCGGCGGTTTTATCAGCCGGGAGCAACTGTTGGCCCTTGCCGACGAATTAGCCAAGAGCGGTTACGGCGCTTACCTGCGGCAGCTGGTGAAATAAGCATGCCGGCGCCTCTTTATCAGCACAAAGGTTGTTTTGACTGTGGTAAAATGACAAACCACAGAGGGCACGGAGAGACACGGAGAGCACAATAAAAGATTGTACTCAGTGTACGCTGGGGTTAAAAAAGTAAACCACGGTGAGCAGGCAGGGTAACCCCATATTGATACCATTCATATCCCGGGTTTTCTACAATAATGGAACGGCCTCACTGTTTCAAAAAAATGGAAATGACGAAGCATGCAATACCGATTTTAAGATGAAATTTTTTAAGCGCAGTAAACTTTACCTTCTGTTTTCATGACATCCTTACGAAAAACAGCAGTGTCCGGACTAAAGTGGACCCTGGTTGAGCGGTTCAGTTTGCAGGGTATAAGTTTTATAGCCTCCATTGTACTTGCCAGGCTACTTCAACCAGCCGAGTTCGGCTTGATAGGAATGATCACAATTTTTATTTCGCTTGGCCAAACCCTCATGGATGCAGGCCTAACATCCTCATTGATCCGGACACACAATCCTGATAAGCTGGATTATTCCACTGTTTTCGTTGCTAACCTGGTTTTCAGTAGCGTAATTTATTGCCTGATTTTTTTGTCAGCACCTTTCATTGCCAGGTTTTATAACCAGCCCTTATTAACCTCCATCATTCGAACATTATGCCTGGTCATAATGATTCGTGCGGTGACCAGCATCCAGTATACACATCTTGTTAAAAGTATGGCCTTTCGAAAACTGATGATGACACAATTGCCGGCCAACTTAGCCGGTGTTGCCGCAGGTATCTCTATGGCATACCAAGGATATGGGGTCTGGAGTCTTGTTTTTATGCAATTGATTTCAGGGATTTTTGGGGGTGTTTTTTTGTGGATATCATCCAGGTGGAGACCTTCCCTCTTGTTCAGTAGCGAACGATTCCGGCATCATGTTAAGTATGGTATGCACCTAGCCGGGTCCGGAATATTGAATACGGTTTTTGATAATATTTATAATGTAGTCATTGGTCGTTTTTACAACGCCACACAGCTGGGGTATTATACAAGGTCGCTAACACTTCAGCAACTACCTGTTACCAATGTTGCCGCAGCAGTGGATAAAGTTGCCTTTCCACTTTTTGCCAGTATTCAGAATGATAATGAGAAGCTGAGATCCGCCTACCGGCAACTGATGCAGCAAATTATTTTCTGGATAGCACCTGCATTAATAGGAATGGCCGTATTGGCTAGGCCTTTATTTGGTTTATTGTTCACCGATAAATGGCTGCCTGCCGTGCCTTATTTCCAGATCCTGGCAGTTGCGGGTATTTTATATCCTATTCATGCTTACAACCTTGATATTTTAAAAGTAAAGGGGCGGAGTGATCTGTTTTTTAAGATAGAAGTGATAAAAAAAATCATTATTGGGGCAGGTGTTTTGGTATCCCTTTCTTTTGGCATTTATGGACTTTTATTTTTCCAGGTGCTGTTTAGCGTTATCGCATTGTTTATTAATTCGCATTATTCAGGTAAATTCATTGGTTTTCCCCTGCTGCAGCAAATAAAAGCTATTGCCGGTTCGTTATTACTGTCAATACTTATGGGATGCATTTGTTATTTCACCGAGAGGCTTTTGCAGGATCAATCGTATAGTATCCGGCTTATTTGCGGCAGTGCCGCCGGGGCTGCTTTTTACCTTGGTATCAGCCTGCTTACCCGGCAGGAGGCTGCTTATAATTTTTACCATCAATTTTTTAAGCAAAAACAGTTATCATGATTATACCTGTTACCAAACCCTTTTTACCACCCCAGGACGAATATAGCCGCTATGTAAAAGAGATCTGGCAACGGGAATGGCTTACCAATAACGGCCCCCTCGTCAATGACCTGGAGTTAAAACTCAAGGAATATTTGCAGCTGGACCATTTATTGTTCGTATCGAATGGTACACTGGCCCTGCAACTTGCCATTAAGGCCCTGAACCTTTCCGGGGAAGTGATCACCACCCCGTTCAGTTATGTGGCTACCACATCTTCCATTGTGTGGGAACAGTGTGTGCCCAAATTTGTGGATATTGACGCGCAAACATTTAATATTGATGCCAGCAAAATTGAGGCTGCTATCAGCCCCCATACTTCTGCCATCCTGGCTACCCATGTATTTGGCAATCCCTGTGATATAGCTGCCATTAGTGAAATAGCCCAACGACATGGATTAAAAGTAATTTATGATGCGGCGCATTGTTTTGGTACAAAGTACCAGGGTAAAAGTGTGTATGAATATGGTGATATCAGTACTGCCAGTTTTCATGCTACCAAGCTGTTTCATACCACTGAGGGAGGGGCTGTTGTTACCAAAGACCCACAACTGCTGCGAAAGATGTCTTTACTGCGAAACTTTGGCCATACCAGTGCTGTGGATTTTGACGGGGTGGGTATCAATGCCAAGAATTCGGAGTTTCATGCAGCCATGGGTTTGTGTGTGCTGAAGTATATGGATGGCATCCTGGCGAAGCGCAGGCAGCAATGGCTGCAGTACCGGGACCTGCTCAAAAACCTGCAGGCCGATTTTCTCACTGTTACGCCCGGCGATGTGATTTATAACCATGCCTATTTCCCCGTGGTATTTCTCAGCGAAGAAATCCTGGTAAAGAGCTATCAGGCCTTGCAGCTGCAGAACGTGATTTGCCGCCGGTATTTCTATCCATCGTTGAATACGCTCAATTACGTGGAACGAATGGACTGTCCTGTATCTGAGCGTATTTCGTCACGGGTGCTTTGCCTGCCACTTTACAATGACCTGGGATACGAGGAACAGGAAATGATTGCGAGGATTCTATTACGAGTTCAAAATAATTAATATGAAATTTCGAAACTTGTTGGTTATTTCCGACAACCTGTATATGTGTCAACATGTAGCATCAATTTTAAATGAGTACCCGGTACATGTTCGTTATGCACATTCACCAGGTAGTCCAATTGGTTATTTACTCAGTCTGACTAAATCTGAAGATCCAATAAACGATTGCATTGATTTAAAAGATGCAAATACTGTTTCTTTAATTGTTGGCCAATACGATCTTGTTATTTCTTTGCATTGTAAGCAATTATTTCCTAATCAACTGATAAATGCTGTAAAATGTATAAATCTCCATCCGGGATTCAATCCTGCCAATCGCGGTTGGTATCCCCAGGTCTTTGCAATCTTGCATCACACGATTCTGGGAGCTACTTTGCATGAAATATCAGAGGAACTAGATAATGGGCCTATTATAGCTAGGGAAGTCGTTGATCTATATGAATGGGATACTTCGAAAACTGCATATGACCGCGTAGTTGAAAAAGAGATAGAACTATTCTCAAAAAATATAGACTCAATTTTAAAAGGGGAGTATAAAACCGTAATAGATAACAGTCCGGGATTTCTTTCACTAAAAAAAGATTACAACAAGTTGTTGCAGTTAGATTTGTCGAAACAAGGAACATTTAAGGAGTTTATCGATTATTTGCGTGCATTGACTCATCCCCCTTATCAAAATGCTTACTTTACAGAAAGCAACGGAGAGAAAATATTTGTTGAATTAATATTAAAAAAGGCTGAATAATTTGCAAGAGTTTTAAGTATTGATGTATATCAAACTTTACGGAATGCTTTTGTTTTAAACAGTAGAAAGATTCTTAAATAGTAAGCTTAATGCCTATTAATGTTTGATTATTCTTACATGGTATTCTCAATTTTAGAATTACTTCTTTAAACTCCAATATTGGAATTTAATTTTTGTTTAGTTTGTTATAAAGCGACAAGACGCCATACAACGTAAATGAAAAAAAAAAATATCCTCTTTATTGTTGATTTGCCAAATTGGGCATTTGATAATATGGTAAGGGCCATGATCCCCGCTCTTCAAGCATATTACAATGTGTACATTGATTATTCCTATCTCTTTAGGATCAGGAAAATCGAGAAAGTGTCTTTTAGAATTTTTTTGCAACAAAATATTAAGTCTGCACTGAGACTGATCTTTTCTTTTTTTTTCAGAAATAATATTTCCCCACTTGGATTTATATCAAAAAGTAGAACTGTTATCCGGTATTATACTCCGTCTTGGTTGAAACAGGTGGCTGATGAGTCATTTCTTTTTCAAAGGGAAGTCAAACCATATTCTTTTAGCTACGATGCGATTTTTGAAATGGATTATTTTTATCAATATGCATCCATGCTTCCATACAAAGCTAAGAAAAAAGCTGTGGGCATCTACACAGAGGGTTTTCCGCATAATGGTATTAATTACGATTTTAAAAGGCGTCGCGAGGTTGATACACTTTCTATAGAGTCTTTTTTTAATGAATACATCCGGCATTATGACTGTTTGGTGGTGGGTTCAAAGGGATTAGAAGATCAATATGATAAGTTCGGAAAAAAAACTTTTTTTTTAAATGCTGTATTTAAAGAAAATGCATTTAAAGTATGGACTGATGCTTCAAAATTCTTTAATAAACAGTTAGTAATTGGTTGGACGGGAAATCCGAAGCGGGGATTTAAAGGTTTTGAAGATATTATATTGCCTGCAATTAAGCTGGTAAAAGATTCAGGACGCGATATTGTGCTAAAAACGCAGTTTTCAGGAACATATGATAGCCTGATTGATTTCTATACTGATGTTGCATTGGTTGTCATAGCTTCAGAAGCAGATACGGGCCCCTTCATGTTTTCAGAGGCGAGTTTAAGTGGGATACCCGCGATTTCAACAAAGGTCGGATTTCCAAGGATGGTCATTCAAGATGGCAAGAATGGTATTATTGTAAAAGAACGAACAGTCCGGTATTTTGTAGAAAGTATTTGCAAGTTATTTGACGACAGGGAGCTTTTGTTTTCAATGGCTGAGAGGATAAGGGGGGACTATTTAAAAATATTAGGAAATGATGTGCTGGTTGATAACTGGAAAAATGCAATTGAATTCATGATTCATAACCCCAGGCCAAAATAATGAGAATATTATTATCCATTGCAAATTTAAAAATTGGAGGTGCTCAAAAAGTAGTACTGACTTTGGCAAGAGAGTTGTCCATTAGTCATGAAGTTTTTATTTATGATCATTTTCCTGACATAAGAAATGAAGGATTTGTTTTACAAAACTTAGATAACCGAATTGCTTTATTTTCTATTTCTGAAAACAAGTTTGTAAGGGCTGTTTTATGGAAAATTAATGCACTATTTAACAAACTAGGTATCGAGAACGACTTTTTTGGCAAAATCAATAAGTTGAAATTTCAATGGATTATTAAAAAGTATGCAATTCAAGTTGTCGGCAGTCACATGTTTTTATCTGATTATATTGTCTCAACTTCCAAAACAAAAAAGATACCAATTGTAATTTCATTACATGGTTGTTATGAAGAAAAATTTGCTCTTAATAAAAATATATATGGAAAAAAAATAGAGGAAATTGGTAAACGGATTAATGGGATTGTATATCTAACAGACAAGAATTTATTACCAATAAGGTATGTATATCCCCAAGTTGATCAAATCCCCAAAATTAAGTTGCCAAACGGTATTGATCTGCAACATACATCTGCTGTTAGTATGAATGAAAATTTTAGAATAATATCAATGGCAGCAAGATGCGTAAAAGAAAAAGGGTGGGATATCGCTATTCAGGCTTTTTTACAATTGCAGCAGTTATTGCCGGGACAAAAAATCTTATTGCGTTTGATTGGAGATGGTCCTTATTTACAAACTCTTAAAGAGAAATATTCAAATTTCAAAAACATTGAGTTTACCGGTTGGGTAGAGAATCCTGAAATGATGATTTCAAATAGTTATCTTGGAATTCTTCCTTCAGAATCAGAATCATTTCCGATGGTTATACTTGAATATTTAAAATATGGTATTCCTTTTGTATCTTCCAATGCAGGTGAATCAGGATCTATCTTGTGTGAAGATTTGGTTTGCGGAACAGTGATTCCTAACGAATTTCCAATTGAAAGGCGAATTAGTTTATATTCTCAGGCCTTATTAAACCTGATGCAAGACAGCAATTTGTATGATTCATATGCCAAAAATGCTAAGAAAAAGGTAATTCAATTTAGTTTGCCTGTTGTTGCACAAAACTATAGTAAGTTTCTTGAAAAGATATTATCCTGTAATTAGAAACTACTTCGTTTTCTTATTTACAATAACAATCAATATGCGAATCATTATTATATGATCACGATAGTTTTTGGATATAGAAACCGTGAATTCCAGCGTTTGTTTAATTGTATTACATCATTAAAGAAGCAAAAAAATAAAGAATTTAAAGTTATTGTTGTCGATTATGGTTCTGAACCAGAAAACAGTAAGCTAGTCAAAGATTTTGTTTTTGATATGGGGTATTTATACATTTACAATAATACCCGTGGAATGCTGTGGAACCGGTCGCATGCTTTGAATACCGGAATCAGAATTGCTGATACAGATTTCGTTATTACATCAGATGTTGACCTGATTTTTCCTGATAACTTTATCAATAAGATGCTTGAACATCTTGAAAATGGAACTGAGCTGCATTGCAACGCTTATGCACTTCCAAAAAATTTTAGACAATATGAATTGCTTTTCAAAAAGCAGTTTCGATTTAAAGAACGGGACTTGACCGCTTTAGGATTAGTTCAGGGTGTGAAACGAGACGTGTTGGAGGAATTGCATGGGTTTGATGAATTTTATCAAATTTATGGGGCTGAAGATACAGATCTCAATTTACGTCTTGCATTGACTGGTTTACAAACGAAGTGGTTACCATTGAAAGAGGTTCCAATTTATCACCAGTGGCATCCTTCTTCTGTCAAAAGGACCAGATCTAGGATTCCTTTAGGCTGGGGGAAATTTATTCGACATTATATGGAAACCAATAGTCAGGTTCTTGTCCGTAATAAAGAAGGCTGGGGGAAGGTATATACAGATTCAAATAGAAAGATTTTACAAAAAGACATTAGAATTTTTAAAATCACTGACTTATCAGAATTGCCAGAAATGGCAATTCCCTTTATTTTTTCAGAGGTTTTGTTGTCGACTCCAAACGGATCTTGCTCAAAATTCTTTTTTGTGGACAAGCATCAGAGTAATTTCAAAAAGTCGTTTATTCAAAATCTTGTTCGTCGATTTAATAATCTAAGCGATTATTTTAATCTCCCTTTAATGTTTACCTCGGAAATGCACTATTATGGAAAATATTATTCAGCTTACGACATTAAAGATGCCTTAATATACTGTCTTGTTAATAATATGCATCATATTGAAGACTACTTTCTAAGCTTTACTTCCAGTCAGGTTGAGCTTATGGTGGTAAAAAAATAAACCCAAACGATACTTTACGTACACTCTTTTCCCGGCATATTTCGGTCGTTCAATTTATAACGTTTTATCAGAAAGCTGCTTGCACATACTTATTAAGTTCATATGTATAGATATTTTAATAGGCATTTTTTAAGCATGAGGATATATTCAGTAAACTCCTTTCAAAGTTTTTTAATATTATTGGATTGTTAGGCGTGATTACTTTTCATCCCGAAATTAAGGTGTCTTCTTAACACTTTTTGATGCAGCTCAATTGTATTCTTTTTGTAGCGTACGAATTTCCCCCTGTTAATTCCGGAGGATCTCACCGACCCTTTAAGCTGGCGAATGCTATTGCCAAAAAAGGCTGGCAGGCGATTGTACTGACAGCTGATAATAACAGTTCTCCAAACAGTGCCCGCCCCGATACCAGCCTGGTCAATGGCCTGCATCCATCAATCAAGGTGATCCGCTCCGGCCTGCGACCCGAAAACACAATGGACCGGTTCCTGGTGAAAGGGTATGGTTTTGTACCGGATATTGCCTGGCGCCGGTGGAAGGATTCGTTATTGAAAGAGTTACCCGCAGTAATCAGCGAGCATCAGCCAGCTGCCATATACCTTACCTGCCCGCCGTTTAGTTTATACAAGCTGGCGGGCTGGCTGAAGAAAGAGTATACCAGCATTCCTTTGATCGTGGACATGCGGGATGCCTGGAGTTATTGGGTCATCAGTCCCTATGCCAGCCGTTTTCACTACCGGCAAGTTAAGCGACAAGAATATCAACTTCTCCAGCTTGCCGACAGGGTGCTGGTGACATCCCGTCAAACATTGACTGACTTTTTACAGCTGCATCCCAAGCTGGATGCTGCAAAGTTTCACTACCTGCCTAACGGGTTTACAGATTTTATTGATACAGCGAACATTCCAAAACATTCCGGTAATAAAATCCGCATTGGGTACGTGGGCAGTTTTTATTATAACCCTGCCACGCAAGAGATGATGGAAAAGCCCTGGTACAAAAAAAAGCCTTACCAGTGGCTTCAGTATATTCCACGAAAGGAAAACTGGCGGTACCGCAGCCCGCTTTATTTTTTCCGGTTATTGAGCAAGTTCCGGCAGGCATACCCCGAGTTGTATTCATCTATCGAACTGCATTTTGCCGGGAAAAAACCTGCCTGGTTTGATGAAATGGCAGCTGCTTACGGTCTTGCGGATATCATCACGCATCACGGTCCTGTCAGCCAGCAGGATTCTATTGCCTTCCAGGCCTCCTGTGACTGGCTGCTCATCACATCGGCAAAAGTTATCAATGGCCGGGATTACAGCATTGCCGGAAAAACTTTTGAGTACCTGAGCCTGCGTAAACCGATAATCGCTCTTGTATGCGAGGGAGCACAAAAAGATTTACTGTCGGCCAGTGGTATAGCCTGCATTATTGATCCTGACAAGGCTGATGAAGGCCTTGCATTATTGAAGTCTATTGTAACAGGTGCATTTCCTGTTCATCCCGACAAGGAATTTATCAGCGGTTTTAAAATGGACCAGCTGGGAAATAAATTTATTATGGTAGTAAAGCAATTGACAGCATGACAATCGAAAAACCATTACATCTTACACTGATTGCCGGTGCCCGGCCAAACTTCATGAAGATTGCATCCCTGGTACATGCTATCAAGCAAAAGCAACAGGCAGGCTGTGCCATCGCCTATACGCTTGTTCATACCGGCCAGCACTACGACAGTAAGCTGAGTGATGTATTTTTCGAGGACTTACAAATACCCCTGCCTGATGTGAATTTAGAAGTGGGCTCCGGGAGCCATGCCCGGCAAACGGCTGAGATCATGATCCGGTTTGAAGATTTTATCCGGGCTAACCCGACAGACTGGGTGATCGTGGTGGGTGATGTCAACTCCACCCTGGCCTGCACGATTGTAGCTAAAAAACTGGGTATCCCTGTGGCGCATGTTGAGGCCGGTATTCGTTCCGGCGATCAATCTATGCCGGAGGAGATAAACCGGCTGGTTACAGATTCGATTGCAGATTTGTTTTTTACAACCAGCATTTATGCGAACCAGCATTTACTGCGAGAAGGTAAGAACGAACGGCAAGTTCACCTCGTGGGGAACACGATGATTGATTCCCTGGTGCGTAACCGGGAACGGTTTACGGCACCTGCTGTTTTTGACAAAAAAAATTTAACTGCCGGCGATTATTACCTGATGACGCTTCACCGTCCATCGAATGTGGATGATGCTGCAGTCTTACAGTCCTTGCTGGAACAGATCATACAAGCCATCGGGAACATGCCGCTGGTTTTCCCGGTACACCCGCGTACCCGGAAGAAACTGGAAGAGCTGGCTTTTCAATGGCCTCCCTCCATCTTGCTGTGTGATCCCCTGCGGTACCTCGAGTTTTTATACCTGGTGCAGCATGCCCGGGCCGTTATAACCGATTCGGGTGGTATACAGGAGGAAACCACCTATCTCGGCGTACCCTGCCTTACGCTGCGTGCCAATACTGAGCGTCCGGAGACGATTCACCAGGGCACCAATCTCCTGATCGGGGATGATATGGGGCTTTTGAATCGTTCACTGGCGCAAATTGAACAGAGAGCCTGGAAAAAAGGAAGTATTCCCGATTACTGGGACGGCAAGGCCGGTGAGAGAATTGTGGAGAGATTAGTACAATTGAATATAGCAGAGTAGAATTCTTATTTACTATCAATAGCAAGCATTGATTTGTTATTATGAATTTACCACTTGTAAGCATCATTATGCCCACTTATAATGCTGCCGCTTATATTTCAGCAGCAATAGATTCCGTGATCCGGCAGACATATACAAACTGGGAGCTTTTGATCATTGATGATGGCAGTACTGATGAAACGAAGACAATCGTATTTGGCTATCATGACATAAGGATCAGGTATTATTACCAAGAAAACTCCGGGGTGAGTGTAGCCAGGAACAAAGGGCTTGCTGAAATGAAAGGAGATTTTTTTTGTTTCCTGGATGCTGATGATTCTTTTCCGGAGAATGGAATTTTTTGCAGGGTCCAAAAATTTGACAATAACCCCCAAATTGATTTTGTTGACGGTATTGTAGAAACGTACGATGAAAACTTTAACCAGCTCATAAAAGTATGTAAACCGTCATTTACAGGTAATCCTTTTGACCAAGTAGTGGCATTGCGGTCAAATTGCCTGTGTGCAGTCAGTTGGATGGTCAGGCGTAAGCCGGGGGTTAATTATTCGTTTTTTACCGGCTGGTCACATAGTGAGGATATTGCCTTTTATCTTAGTATTAGTGCTGATAAAAAAAGCAAATATGATTTCGTTTCCCTTCCTGTTTATCGGATCAGGCGAAGAGCCGGTTCGGCTATGAGCAACCTCAGGGGGCTAGAGGAGGGGTATGTGAATTTTTATAAATTGGTCACCAAATCATTTAAAGAAAAAACAACGGGCAGACAGCGCAGGTATCTCAAGCTGCGAACAATGAGAATTATGATTTTATCCTATTTGCACGAGCGGAAACTTTTTCCTGCCATCTGGTTTTTTTTTCGTTTTATGTTTCTCTAGATTTTTACTCCCTGTTGTTGATTTGGTTGAAATGCTTGAGAAAAATTCTTATAA
>DASTSN010000070.1:0-25605 GCA_035760665.1 Chitinophagaceae bacterium
CAATATAGGGATTATGTTCCACAACAGACCGGAACGACTCTTTT
This sequence comes from Chitinophagaceae bacterium, assembly GCA_035760665.1. GTDB lineage: Bacteria > Bacteroidota > Bacteroidia > Chitinophagales > Chitinophagaceae > DASTSN01. Next base: position 45 of record DASTSN010000070.1, read on the forward strand.
GTCAAAAAATGCACTGCTGCACCCGGCACCTGTTTTTTTAAACAGCGAATAACCGGTGTAGTGAGAACTATATCGCCAATGGATGAAAACCGTATAATCAGGAATTTCATCAGTTACATAATTTAAATCGCCGCTTATTGCGGCTGGTGATTTACCAGGTTCTGTTGTTTGCCCGCAAGGTATGTAGCGATGCAATAATAGCATCAAATAACCATTTGCAGGCATTACACGGTGGCCGGCACTTCTTCTTCCAGGTAATTGAGATCTTTATGAAAAGTCTCCTCCGTGAAAATGACAGAAAGCAAACCCACCACCATCACCACCATACCGGTAACCCAGCCGCTGCTGAGATACCCCAGGCTGCCCTGTAAACCGGTGAATAATAATGTTACGAGCGTTAAAGACCCGCGAACCATATTAGGCACAGTGGTAGCAACCGTAGCACGGATGTTGGTACCGAACTGCTCAGCTGCCATTGTAACAAAAATGGCCCAAAATCCCGTACCAAAGCCAAGGATTGCACATACCAGGTATAAATGACTGGCCGTGGCATGGTGCAGGTTGAAAAACCAGGCGATGCCGATGGCCGTGATCGCATAAAAAACATACAAAGCTTTCTTGCGGCTTTTAAAGCCCTGGCTTACAAAACCTATTAACACATCCCCAATGGAAATGGCAGCGTATGCAAACATCACTGCCTTTCCCGGATCAATAGTCCCCTGTATATTCATGCGGCTTCCAAACTCTTTCGAAAAAGTAATCAGGATTCCAATGACATACCAGGTAGGCAACCCAATCAAAATGGCCAGGATGTATTTTCTGAGCCGACGCCCATTTGTAAACAACATGAAAAAGTTTCCGCGGCTTACGCTGCTTTCTTCAATACTTTTAAACATGGCACTTTCAAGCACACCTACCCGCAGCAGTAACAATACTAAACCAAGTCCGCCACCAATGAAATAACAAATTCGCCAGCCTTCGGGATTGTTGACAAACACTTCTTTGAGAAAAAAAGCAAACACTGCGCCAGTAAGACCGATGCCAGCGACCAGCGAAGTGCCAATACCTCTTTTTTCTTTTGGTAAAATTTCAGTCACCAGCGTAATACCGGCTCCCAGTTCCCCGGCCAGCCCAACGCCTGTGATAAAACGCACCAGGGCATATTGAGGTATGGTATGAACAAAACCGTTGGCAATATTGCCAACGGAATAAAGTATTATAGAAGCGTACAAAACTTTCAGTCGCCCTTTCTTATCTCCCAATACCCCCCAGATAATGCCGCCGATCAGCAAACCGATCATCTGTACGTTGATGATAAGCAACCCGTCTTTCGCAATAGCTTCATCATTCAGTCCAAACGATTTGAGCGAAGGAATCCGGATAATACTAAACAGCAGCAAATCGTAGATATCTACAAAGTATCCGAGCGCTGCCACAATCACCGGCAGCGACAATACGCCGTATTGTTTTTTTTCCATAGAAAAATTTTTATGTCCCTGCAGACTCATCTTTTTTATGGCCAAAAAATAACTTATACAAAACCGGGAGCGTTGTTACCAAAATAATAACAATGGTGATTCCTTCTATATGATCCTTAAGGCTGAAGCCAAACCGTGCCTCTACCCATGACTGAAGGAAATGACCGCCCAACACCATAGAAGACACCCAGCAAATGCTGCCTGTTATATTATAGAAAATGAAAGTAGCCCTGTTCATTTTCACAATGCCCGCCACAATTGGGGCAAACGTGCGGATAATGGGAAGAAATTTTGCGAGAAAAATGGTGGCTTTCCCATAGCGGTCATAGAATTCTTTTGCCCGGTATAAATGCTTTTTTTTAAACAGCAGCGTGTCTTTTCGCTCAAATAATAAAGGACCGGCTTTGTACCCAAACCAATAGCCGGCAATATTTCCCAGCACCGATGCAATAATGATCAACACAATGATAAAAACATAATGCAGTCCAAAAAACTCCCGTGTCAGCTCTTCAATATAAATACCGGCTGCGAATAACAACGAATCGCCTGGTAAAAAGAAACCTACGAACAAGCCTGTTTCGGCAAACACGACAAAGAGAAGAAAATACAATCCGCCATTGTGAATGATCCATTCTATAAACTGCTGAATAAAGCCCTTGTCTCCTCCCATGGTATGTGATTATTATAGTTATGTGTTAAACTCGTCAGTTTGGGTAACCGAAACCGGCGCCAGATCCCCTTCCCATTTGCTTACAACACTTGTGGCCAGCGCATTTCCCACAACATTGGTAGCCGTACGAAACATGTCGCAAAAATGATCAATCGGTAAAATCAGTGCAATTCCCTCCGGCGGTATCTTAAACATAGCACACGTGGCCGTCACCACCACCAGGGAAGCCCTTGGCACACCGGCAATTCCTTTACTCGTCAGCATCAGCACCAGGAGCATGGTAAGCTGGGTACCCAAATCCATATGAATACCGTATGCCTGCGCTATAGCAATGCTGGCAAAAGTCATATACATCATACTGCCATCAAGATTAAATGAGTATCCCAATGGCAAAATGAATGACACGATCTTGTCCTTACAGCCAAACCGTTCCAACTCTTCCGTTAGTTTTGGGAAAACCGCTTCGCTGCTGGTAGTGCTAAAGGCTATTAATAACGGTTGCATAATTCTTCTCAGCAATGCTGGTATCCTGTTGCGAAGTATCAGGAAACCCACACCCAGCAACACAATCCACAACAAAACAATTCCCACAAGAAAATAGAGCAGGTATTGCCCGTAGAAGTTAAACACTTTTAATCCCTCGGTTGCAATAACACCTGCAATAGCGCCAAATACACCCAGCGGGGCAAAATTCATCACGTAGCCTACCATCTTAAGTATTATATGTGAAGCAGCATCCAAAGCTTTAATAACCGGTTTGGCATATTCCCGCAGCGCCGTAGCTGCCACGCCGAAAAAAATACTGAAGACAACTAGTTGCAGAATTTCATTGGTGGCCATGGCTTCAAAAACACTCTTGGGAAATACATGCTCCACAAATTTGGCAAGCGAAAACTCCTGGGTTTTCCCGATCAGGTCTTTCGCACCGGCCGTATCGGCTGCACTAAGGCTAATCACCGAACCGGGCTTAAAAATATTAACCAACAGCATCCCCAGCAGCAGGCTGGCTAATGAAGCAGAAATAAACCAGGTGAGTGCTTTCCCTCCTACTCGTCCTACGGTTTTTAGGTCGCCCAACTTGGCAATACCCACCACCAGCGTACAAAATACGAGCGGAGCAATAATCATTTGCACAAGGCGCAGAAAAATAGTTGTCAGCAATTTTATATTGACACTGAATTTTTGGACAAACGCAGCAGAACTATTTTCATGAACAATATATCCTACAACCACCCCCAACAGCATTGCAATCAATATGTAAGCAGTAAGCCGGTTACCCTTCATGAATTTACTCGTTTGGTAAGGAATGCCGAAAATCGGAAAAAATATGCATCGGTAAAAACATTTGACCTTTTAAATAAGTCTTACTGAAAGAATTAGCGGGCGAAAAGAATTATTGCTTATTTTACGACCCATTGTAAACTATAATCAACCAAATCTATGAGTCTTTTTGTCAAGAAACCACTTGAACAATTACTGGCGCAGTCTGCAGATAATGAGAAGGGGTTAAAGCGTACCCTTGGCGCTGGTAATCTCATCGCCCTTGGTATCGGAGCCATAATCGGCGCCGGTTTGTTTGTGCGCACGGCCGCTGCCGCTGCGGAAGCATCCGGTCCGGCCGTCACACTTTCTTTTGTTGTAGCTGCTGTTGGCTGTGCATTTGCCGGGTTATGCTATGCAGAATTTGCTGCCATGATTCCCATTGCCGGTAGCGCCTACGCTTATTCGTATGTAACTATGGGTGAGTTAATCGCCTGGATTATTGGCTGGGCTCTGATCATGGAATATGCACTGGGAGCCGCCACTGTATCAATTGCCTGGAGTGAATATTTAAATAAGCTGTTCGGAGGTGCAGTACCTTATGAATGGTGCCACTCGCCGTTTGAGCATATTAATGCAGTAACCGGTAGCGCCATCAGCCAGTTTCCCGCCGACCTTACCAAAATGGCCAAAGAAGGTGTGTTGTTACTGACCGACCAGCAGGTCACTGGCTTATCGGCTGATTTAAAAAGCCTGGTTGCCACGCATAGCGGCATTTTAAATATCCCGGCACTTGTAATTCTGCTGATTCTTACACTGCTGTTGATAAAAGGTATGCAGGAGTCGGCCATGGTAAACGCTGTCATAGTATTTATCAAAGTGACCATCGTGATCATTTTTATAGCCATCGGCTGGCAGTTTATCAAACCCGAAAATCATACGCCTTTCCTTATACCAGACAATATGCCGGGACATGAAGGCTTCTTTAAGCACGGCTGGGGGGGTGTGATCGGTGGCGCTGCCATTGTATTCTTTGCCTTCATCGGTTTTGATGCAGTAAGTACGGCGGCACAGGAAGCCAAAAATCCTAAACGCGATATGCCTATTGGCATTCTTGGCTCCCTGGTTGTATGTACCATTTTATATATCCTTTTCGGTCACGTACTCACAGGCGTAGCCAACTACGCAGAATTTAAAACAGCCGGTAAAGAAGCATCTGTTGCCTATGCCATTTCCAATTATATGCATGGCTATGGCTGGCTGGCCACAGCCGTCACGATTGCTATCCTGGCTGGTTTTTCATCCGTAATATTGGTGATGCTGATGGGACAAAGCCGCATATTCTATACCATGAGTAATGATGGCCTGATACCAAAAGCATTTGGTGAATTGCACCCAAAATTTAAAACCCCGTATAAAGCCAACTGGATATTGTTCCTGTTTGTTGGCATTTTCGCCGCCTTTGTGCCAGGTGATGTGGCAGGTGACTTAACCTCCTTCGGTACACTGTTCGCCTTCGTGCTGGTGAGTGCCGGAGTATGGATTATGCGGGTGAAAGCACCTAAAATTGAACGACCCTTCCGCACGCCGCTGGTGCCCATTGTATCCACACTGGGTGTGGTGATTTGTGCCGGTATGATCATCGCCCTAGATAAACGTACGCTGGAGGTGGCCTTCCTCTGGATGGCCATAGGCTTAATCGTTTACTTTGCCTACAGCCGTAAGAGAAGTAAACTGCGATCGCCAGGAGAAATTTTGCCGAAGGCATCAGATTTTGAATAAATTCCTGCCGTCCCGCCTTGAGCGGGACGGTTTTTTGTTTACCGCTATTGGCCTAAATTTGCAGCCCTAAGAATGAGGCCCGAAAAGACGGTAACGTACCGGCTTTGGCCAAATAGAATTCCTGAACGATGAAGTGATTGCGACGCAACAGTTGATGAGCAGGAAACAAAAGCCGGTATTCAATTAAATTAAAATTATCAAGAAACCATGGGAAGGATATTTGAAGTTCGAAAAGCTACCATGTTTGCCCGCTGGGACCGGATGGCAAAACAATTTACACGTATTGGAAAAGAGATAGCGATTGCGGTAAAAGCAGGCGGACCTGACCCAGCCACTAATCCTGCCCTGCGCCGTTGCATACAAAATGCCAAAGCGGTGAATATGCCCAAAGACCGGGTGGAAGCCGCTATTAAACGGGCTATGGGTAAAGAAATGGAGAATTATGAAGAAATTCTCTACGAAGGATACGGACCGCATGGTGTAGCCATTTTAGTGGAAACAGCCACTGATAATCATGTTCGCACTGTTGCCAATGTGAAAAGCCATTTTAATAAAGGCGGTGGCGCTTTGGGAAACAGCGGCAGCGTCAGTTTCCAGTTTAAAAAAATGGGAGTATTTAAATTAAAACCCCAGGGATTGAATACAGAAGAACTGGAACTGGAACTGATCGACAACGGGCTGGAAGAAATGGGTGAAGCCACGGGAGAAAACGGGGAAGAACTGCTGGTGCTGCGATGCGGTTTTACTGATTTTGGCAATATGCAAAAAGCCCTGGAAGAAAAAAATATTACACCAATCAGTGCCGAAGTGGAGTGGATCCCCACCACCACTGTACCGGTTACCGATGCCCAGGCAGAGGAAATCAGTAAACTTATTGAGCGGCTGGAACAGGATGACGACGTGCAGAAAGTGTTTCACAACATGGGATAGCAGGGTTGAAAACCGGCATCGTTATCCAATTCACAATAAAAGCGGAAGCATGCTTCCGCTTTTATTGTGTGCAGCTGTGCCAGGAGGAAATCCCAAAGAGTCACAACAACAATCACTGCCCCTGTTTGACTTCCAATACAAACGCCGGCAACAACCCATGCGCCTCTTTGTGTGTTTGCTTAACAGCGCCGGAATCAGGAGCTTCTGACAAACACATGATCACGCCGTTTTTTTCATCCACCCAATAATTAATAAAGTTTACACCATATTTTTTCTCCACTGCCAGGTCTTTTTCATGGGCTGCTGCCACATCTTTCGCAGTTACCGAACCCGGCGTCAGTTGGTGCACATCAAGAAACATGGGTTCATTTCCTTTGATGACTGCTTCCGGCCCGTCAGTCACTTTATAAACCGATGCTGGAATTAAACCGTGTGCTTCCTTATGCGTGTTGATAATCGCCTCTTCATTAGCAGCTTTTGAAAGACAATACACTTTGCCTTTTTGCTCATCTACCCAATATTTAATAAAACTTACACCGTACTTGCCCTCCGTAGCCAGGTCTTTCTGGTGGGCCGCTGCCACATCTGCAAAACTGACTTTACCGGGCTCAAGGTTGTGCACATCTATATAATACGATGCTTGCTGCGGATCTTTCTTTTCAGTAGCAGCCGTTTGATCAGCAGTTTGCCTGGCATTATTGCTTGTGCAGGCTGCCGCAAAAAAAACAACAGTCAGGTAAAAATTTAAGGATTTCATGATGGATTGTTTAGTTTAATAAAAAGTTCTTTTGTTTGAAAATGATCTATTGATTATTTCCATAGAAGCTTGTTATAAAATTATCCATCATGATAGCCGGTGTCAACCTCCATTTTAGCAAAGGCGGGTTCTGCTTTTTTTCCGGCAACCGCTATTATCTTTTATTTTAAATGCCCGTTTGTTATAAGGCAGTCATCAGCCAATGAATGGCCTGTATCATCGTATTATCGGCTGGGAGTACAAAAACGGGTTCAGCCCGCATCATTATTTACGTTCAAAAGAGTAATTTTAGGTAGATCCATCACCCGTTTGATCAGCCGCAGCATCCTTTACCCGCCATAAAAAATATCACAGCATGCGCCTCGTCGCAGTATTTATATCGTTGGTATTATCATGGCAACTTCACGGTCAGCCATTGCTGTTTGAGAATTACACTTCCAAAAACGGGCTTTCCCAAAACAGTTGCTTTGCTATTTCGCAGGACGGTAATGGCTTTATGTGGTTTGGCACGCAGGACGGACTGAACCGCTATGACGGACGGCAGTTTAAAATCTATTCGCAACAAAACGAGATTGGGCAGAAACTTCCCTCAAATATCATCACTTCGCTTTTTTATGATACAGTCAAAAGCCTGCTTTGGATCGGTACTGTTCAGGGGGCCTGTATTTATCATCCCGCAGGTGATTCGTTAATGAAAATAGCCGAATACTACCCGCTGGCGTCCCGGCTTGATAATGTTCCAATCAAGAAGATCATCTCTTTCCAAAAAAATGAATACTGGATTATCACGTTTAATAATGGATTGATTTACCTGAATACTGAGTTGGGAAAAATCAACACATTTTTTAACAGCGAAGAGGATAAGGCAAATGTTACCAGTATCGTACAGCATGATAGTAAAATCTATGTTTCATTACTGTATAGCATGTATGAAATGGTGCCGGACACTCAGTCCTACTCCATCCGGCCGTTTCACCAGAACTATCCTTTTCCGCAAATAAGAGAATTGTATTCCTACAATCATGCGTTGTGGATCGGAACCATGGCCGAAGGTTGTTATTATATAAACGATCCGGTAGAGAAAAAAGAAAACATAATAGCCGCCAAACAATTCTTAGGTGGTATTGGCGGTTTCACCACCGATAAAAATAACAACCTCTGGATCGGAACACGAGGCAGTGGTCTGTACCGGTACGATACAAAAAACAATAGTATCACAAGAGCCGTCAACAAACAATATGATCCCACATCACCATGTTCCAATTATTCTCTGTCTATTTTCACAGACCGCCAGGGAATCGTCTGGTGCGGGTTTTTTGACGGAATCACCAAATATGATCCATTACGGTTTCAGTTCCGGAATATTGATGAAATGTCTTCATTCAACGGCTCGTTGCCGGATAAGATGATTGTACGAATGTATGTGTCAAAAGACGGGACGGCATTTGTGGGAACACTCAACAAAGGCATTTTACAATGGAACCGGCAAAACAATGCGTTCATTCGCTACCCGGCATCCGAAGTATATGGAAATGCCAACAATGTGATTTATGATATTACAGAAGACCAGACCGGAAATATTTGGGCGGCAAGCTGCGGCGGGCTGATGCATGTAGACCGGAAAACAAAACAGGTAAAATACTATCCGGAAAAGAAACTGCCCGAGCTTAATAAAATGTATGCACTCATAAAATTGAAAAAGAAGGACAGTTTACTGATAGCCTCTGAAAACGGCTTACGCTTTTTTTCGCTCAGGGATAAACAATGGCATAGGCTGCCGGAAAATGCCAAACTCACCACCTTTATCGGGGGGCTTTATGTATATACGTCCCGGTATATTTTCGAAGACGATAACAACACCCTTTGGCTGTGCACAGAGGGCTCAGGGTTGGTCCGCTATCGTTATTTAACGAATGATTTCGAACCCATTGAACCGGTGAAAAAAATTTCCCTGTTTGTCAGGCATTTAATGGCCAACGGACCACTATTTTGGATAGCAACAGATAATGGCCTGGTGGTTTACAACTGGCAACAAAACAAAGTGATCAAACACGCTTTGTTAAACGCAAACGGAGCTTCCAATGTATGCTATGCCATACAAAAAGACCGTGAAGGTTTTTTCTGGGTAAGCACCAACCTGGGAATTTACAAATTCAATCACGACTGCGAGCTGGTACAAAAATACAATACCGGCAACGGTCTTGCATTTTTAGAATACAATACTGCCTGCACACTCAAAGACTCATCCGGTGATCTTTATTTTGGTGGCGTAGGTGGAATCACACATTTCAATCCCCTGGGACTGCAGCAAAATACTTACAGCCCGGCGCCAATCATAACCGCTATTAAAGTGAATGATAAATGGTGGCCGCTACAGAGAAATCCGAACCTTATTCATTCTCTCCGTTTTAGCTATAAAGAAAATTTTATCAGCATCCAATTTGCCGTCAATAATTTTTCCAACGAAGCCAATAATACGTTCAGCTACCGGCTTAAAGGATTAACAGACACCTGGACAACTGCCAGTACAAATAACCTGGCCACTTTCACCAGTTTGCCCCCGGGAAATTATGAATTTGAACTGCGCTCGGAAAACAGTGACGGCAAGTGGAGCAATGCAATACGCAGCCTGTCAATTACTATTTTACCGCCCTGGTGGCAAACCTGGTGGTTTATCAGCCTGGCTTTTATTGCGCTGGTTTCGGTGATTACATTTCTCATCACCCGGCGCATTAAAAAAATCCAATATGAAGCTGCCCTGAAACAGCAGTTAGCCGAACTGGAAATAAAAGGTTTACATGCACAAATGAACCCGCATTTCATTTTCAATTCGCTAAACAGCATCAAAGAAATGATCCTGGATGACCAAAAACAAAACGCAAGTCGATACCTCAGCAAATTTGCACAGCTGATCCGCACCAGCCTGGAACAATCACGCCAGGCATTCATCAGCATTAAACAATGTGTAGATCACCTGGAGCAGTACCTGGAAATGGAAAAACTACGCTTTAATGATTTTTCTTACAAAATTGAAATAGACGATAAACTGGACGCCGGCGAAATACAAATAGCTCCGATGCTTGTGCAACCATTGGTGGAAAACGCCATTTGGCACGGTTTACGTAGCAAAGAGCATGACAGGAACCTGTTTATACGATTTTTAAAAGAAGGCAACCAGGTGATTTGCCAAATCGAAGACAACGGTGTGGGCATTCGTCAAACCTTAAAAAGAAAACCACCGGCAATACCCCCCCACCGTACGCTTGGCATTACTAACATCCGGGAAAGGCTCGCACTACTCAATGAAAAATATCATATGAAATGTTCGTTGAGTATTCATGATAAAGCCGACTTGCCTGCAAAAAATGGTAGCGGCACTATTGCGGTTTTACAATTAACCATTTAAATTTCACTGCAGTGAATAACGCTGATTGTATACGAACAATTTTGGTTGATGATGAGCCAAGAGGACTAAACACCCTGAAAAAGCTGCTGCAGGAATATTGTCCTGAGCTGAAAATAATAGCAGAATGTGGTAATGCCGATACGGCAAAAGAAAAAATTGAATTGCTGGAGCCGCAACTGGTTTTTCTTGACATTTCCCTCCCGGAAAAATCGAGTTTTGAAATGCTCACAGAAATGGAACGTACAGATTTCGAGATCATATTTGTTACAGCGCATAATGAGTATACACTGCAGGCATTTCGCTATAGCGCTATCGATTATTTGGTAAAGCCGATTGATGAGGACCTGTTAATAAGTGCAGTCAAAAGAGCTTTCAAAAGAATTTCGGCAGCATCCGTCAATAACAATATCAGCGCATTGCTGCATAATATTCAAAAACCGCACTACAGCCAGGAATCGAAACTGTGCATTCCTTCGCTTAAGGGTTTTCAGGTGGTAGACCTGAAGCAGATCTTATACTGCGAAGCATCCGGAAGTTATACCAATTTTCATTTCACCAATCATAACAGTATCTGTTCAGCAAAACCGATTTATGAATATGAAGAATTATTGTCGGATGCAGGTTTCGTTCGTATTCACAAATCGTACCTTGTCAACCTGCTGCACATCAAAGAATATATCCGCGGTGAAGGCGGTTCTGTGATACTTTCCAACAGTACAGAGGTGGAAGTTAGCCGGAGAAAGAAAGAGCTGTTCCTCAGCCGTATGAAATCTTTTTACAAATATTGATACACGCTGCCGGGGAACAACCTGTTCAAAACACTCTTTTAATTAATTTTACAGGGTGATCAATCCCCGGGAAAAGAAAATCGTACTATTTGACGGAGTTTGTAATCTCTGTACAAAAAGTGTTCAGTTCATTTTGAAAAGAGACAAAAAGGACCAGTTCCTTTTCGGATCGTTGCAAGGCCAGTATGGCCAACAGCTGTTAAAAACGTTTAATTTACCGGCCGATCACTTTCGATCCTTTATGTTACTGGAAGGAACAAACCTGTATACGCGGAGCACTGCTGCGTTGCGAATGCTCAAACATCTCGGTGGCGGCTGGTCGTTATTATATGGCCTGATCATTATACCCAAATTTATCAGGGATGCAGTGTACAACTTTGTTGCCCGTAACCGTTACCGCTGGTTTGGCAAAAAAGAAACCTGTATGATTCCAGCGCCGGGCCTGGAAGCAAAGTTTTTAGACTAAAGTTCAATCTCCCCTTTCATGTAAAACACACATTCGCCCCCCATAATCACCCGGTCACCTTTATGTTCGCAATAAATATCACCACCCCTGCGGGAAAGCTGCTTGGCATTCATCACTTTTTTATGCAGTTTTTCACTCCAGAAAGGAATCAGTTGCGAGTGGGCAGACCCGGTTACTGGGTCTTCATCCACGCCAACCGTGGGTGCAAAAAACCGCGATACAAAATCCACCTGCCTGCCCGGGGCGGTAATAATTATTTTTTCACCCATATTTTTAATGGCTGAAAAGTCAGGCTGCGCCTCTCGTACATCATCTTCACTATTCAGTTCCACCAGCAAGTCTCGATATTTGTACACCCCCACGATTTCTTTTACAGCAAGCGCTGCAGCCAGTTCAGCAGGATAATCCGTTAATTTTTCAGGTTTCCAGGAAGGAAAATCCATTAAAAACCGGTTCCCGCTTTTTTCGATCAGCAGCGGTCCGCTTTTGGAATGAAAAGTTAACGTGCTGCCCTTATAGCCAAGAAAAGTGTACAAGACAAAGGCTGAGGCCAGAGTAGCGTGCCCACAAAGGTTTATTTCCGACACCGGGGTAAACCACCGGATATCATAGTCTTGCCCGCTGGGAACAAAGAACACTGTTTCGGCCAGGTTATTTTCCATCGCCAGGTTTTGCATCAGATCCTCATCAATCCATTTTTCCAGCGGAATAACCGCAGCCGGGTTGCCGGCAAATAATTTACTGGCAAATGCATCCACCTGGTAAATCATGTATTTCATTCGTTTCTTTTTTGTAAATAAAACAATGGTAATGATAGTTTGAACTGGACAGCAATGATACGAATTGCAACAATGAGCAGAATGCAAAATATTTTTGAAAGGTCAGGATTGATGCCAGACGCTTTAAATAAAAAATAAACGATGCCCCCGGTAACACAAGCCATGGCATAGATTTCTTTTCGAAACAATAACGGCACATTATTCAGCAGCACATCACGTATCACACCGCCAAAACAGGCAGTGATCGTACCAAGCGCAATACAAATACCAGTGCTAAAATGAAGCTGGATTCCTTTCCCAATTCCATAAACAGTAAACAAGCCCAAACCCAGCGCATCAAATACAAACAATGTAATCGGGAAGCGCCTTAAAAAACCTGCAAAAAACATGGCACTGATGGCAGAAATAACAATCAGGATGGTGGCCGTTTCATCCTTCAGCCAGCTGACCGGCAAATCGCCAATCAGGATGTCCCGTAAAGTACCGCCTCCTATGGCAGTGACAAAGGCCAGTACCAGCACACCAAACGGATCCAGCTTTTTTGCCATCGCAGAAAAAGCGCCGGAGACAGCAAAAGCAAATGTTCCCAGGAAGTCAATTATCTGCAGAAAGCTAAGATTCATACTATTTCTCATTAAAAAACCCGCCGCAGCGGGTTAGCCAGTCAGCTTATCAGCGTTAGTCAACCCTGAAAGAAACTTTACAGATCACGCCATACGAAATAATGTTTCCGTCTTTCACATGCACTTTCAGGTCTTTTACATATACAGAATCAATATTCCGAACCGTTTTGGAAACTTCCGCAACACCGTTTTTAATTGCATCGTCAAAACTCTTTTCAGAAGAAGCAATCACTTCAATAACTTTTACAATAGCCATGATGAAAAATTTTGGTTGAGAGATTGGTTTATCTCTTATAATATACGACTATTATTTTTATTCCCTCATCATTTCTTTAATGACAGACTCGATTTCTTCTGCATTTGGCTTGCTGAAATAATCCCCATCACTTCCATATGCGGGGCGATGCGCCTTTCCGGTAATTGTCCGGGGTGCCACATCAAGATAACGGTATCCTCCCTGTTCTTCCATTACCTTATTAAACATATAACCCGCCGCACCACCGGGAACATCTTCATCCACAAATACAATCCGGTTGGTTTTTTTGAGTGATTTCAGTATTTCATGATTAATATCAAATGGTAATAAGGTTTGCACATCAATCACCTCGCAGCTGATAGTCAGCCGTTCCAGTGCGGCCACTGCCTCCAGAATAATGCGCAACGTAGAACCATACGAAACAATCGTAACATCCGTACCTTCTTTAATAACCTCCGGCACACCTACCGGAACGGTATACTCCAGCAGGTTGGCAGGCAATTTCTCTTTCAGGCGGTAACCATTCAGGCATTCCACCATCAGTGCCGGATCGTTGGCCTGGAGCAAAGTATTATACATACCAACAGCCTGTACCATATTTCGCGGTACACACACTACAAAGCCACGCAGGGCATTGATGATCACGCCCATCGGTGAACCGCTGTGCCAGATACCTTCCAGCCGGTGGCCGCGGGTGCGCACAATCAGCGGGCAGCTCTGCAAGCCCCGTGTTCTAAAATGCAGGGTTGCTGCGTCATCACTTAGCGGCTGCAGCCCGTATAAGAGGTAATCGATGTATTGTATTTCTGCAATCGGTCGCAATCCACGCATGGCTAAACCAATTCCCTGGCCCATGATTGTTAGCTCGCGAATGCCTGTATCAAAGATGCGTTCTTCTCCATGCTTGGCTTGCAAGCCGTTAAAGCCCTGGTTCACATCACCAATAAAACCCAGGTCTTCACCAAAGGCTATCACTTTGGGATTGGCAGCAAACAACTCGTCAAAATACTTATTCAGCACTTCAAATCCATTCACCAGCGGTGCATCGTTAGAAATGATTGGTTTCACATTCCTGGCGTGTAACACACTTTTTGCTCCTTCGTTATACAGGTGTGTATTGTAGAGAGATTTATTTTCTTTCAGTAAATCGTTATAGTAATCTTTTACCCAGAAAGCAGCATCGTGTGTGCCAGCCAGGTCAATGGCAGCATTAAGCGTTTGCAATACTTCCCTGCGCTGCGGCTCGCGGTTTGCTGTCAGATCGGCCACCAGTTTTTTGATCATCGCAGATTGTCCGGGTATCGCGTTGGCTAATGTATTCAATAATTCAGCCACCCTGGCAACCTGGTTTTTTATGGGAGTTATGTAATTTAGCCATGACCGATTTTTTCCATCCTTAACCTCCTCTTTTGCATTTGCTTCAATTTCCTCCAGTTCATTTTCGTCCGCCAGCGAATTTTCAAGAATCCACTCCCGCATTTTTCGGTTGGCATCCCATTGCCGTTCCCACTCCAGCCGTTCGCTGCTTTTATACCGCTCATGGCTGCCCGAAGTGGAGTGTCCCTGTGGTTGCGTAAGCTCTTCCACGTGAAAAACCGCCGGCGTATGTGTTTCCCTTGCCAGGCGGATACCCTCTTCAAATACTTCGCACATGCCTGCGTAATCCCAACCTTTTACCCGGTATAAATTAATGCCATTGGTTCCGGGTTGTTTTTGAAAACCACTTAACACAGCTGAAATGGATTCTTTGGTAGTCTGGTACTTTTTGGGCACAGAAATGCCGTAACCATCATCCCAAACAAACGTTACCAGTGGCACCTGTAACACACCCGCAGCGTTGATGGTTTCCCAAAAAACACCCTCGCTGGTTGAGGCATCGCCAATGGTGGAAAAACAGACCTCATTACCGTTGTTGGACAAATGCCGGAATTGCTTGAGTTGTTCAATATTCCTGAAGGCTTTTGAGGCCAGGGCTAAGCCTAATGACCGCGGGGTTTGCCCGGCTGTAGGGGCAAGATTTGATGCAATATTTCTCCGGTTTACCAGGTCAACCCATTTACCGTTTTTATCCGTAAAGGGTGTGGCAAAATGCGCATTCATTTGACGGCCGGCACTAAAGGGGTCATGTGTAAAATCCGGGTCGGCATAAAGCTGGGCAAAATATTGCTCCACATTGGTAACGCCCAGCGCAAAGGCAAAGGTCTGATCGCGGTAATAACCGGATAGAAAATCACCCGGTTGAAAAAACTTGGCGGCCGCCACCTGCGCCACTTCCTTCCCATCCCCAAAAATGCCGAATTTGGCCTTGCCAGTTAATACTTCTTTTCTACCTAAAAGACTGGTTTCACGGCTGATACAGGCAATCCTGTAATCCTTCAATACTTCTTCCCTAAACTTATCAAACGACAATTTTTCACCTGCAGCCATCGTTAAAGGAGTTGTAGTATCCATAGGGCAAAGATAGCAGGATTACCCCCTGCTTTTTCCCCTGTTAAAAAAAACTAAATATGGCTGCAACCATAGTGGAAAGTCTGCCATCTTTGGTTTAATTTTGAACTCTTTACAATCCTATAACGATGAAAAAATTCGCGACCCTTTTTACCTGTTTGCTGGTCATTGTTATTACTAATGCCCAAACAACCTCCACAATTTCAGCAAATCACGGGGATCTGCTGAAATTGAAAGAAAGCGAATTTGATTTTGGAAAAATACCCCAGGGAAAGCCGGTTTACCACTATTTCGAAATTGTAAATACAGGTGATCAACCACTGAACCTCGATAAAGTGCAAGCCAGTTGTGGCTGCACGACACCCGAGTGGGATCATGAACCGATTGCCGCCGGCGCTACCGCCAAGATAAAAGTGGGTTACAATGCTGCAGCCGAAGGAAACTTTGAAAAATACATTACGATCACTTACAACGGAAATCAATCCAAACAAATAATAATTAAAGGCATGGTGTGGAAAGTGCCGGCTGGTTCGGCCCCCGCTAATGCGGCTATACAATTTTTAAAACAACAAAACCTCTAAGCGCATGAAAAGTATTTTGTTAGCAGCCACCGCATTTTTCTTTAGCATAGCAGTTATGGCCCAAACAAAGGCTGAAGATGTTATCAAAATGAACACTGAAAAATATGACTTTGGTAAAATTAAGCAGGGAGTGCCTGTAACTTATTATTTTGAAATAAAAAACATCAGTGACAAACCAGTAGTGGTGGAAAATTCCTGGGGCTCCTGCGGATGTACCACCCCGGAAAAACCCACAGAACCTATTCAGCCCGGCCAGACAGCCAAACTGAAAGTGCAGTATAACGCAGCAGCACTGAATCATTTTGACAAAGATGTGTATATCAAACTGGCGGGAGTTGATTTGCCCAAAACGGTAAAAATTACCGGCGAAGTCCTGGATGCTGCAGCCTACGATGCCTACACAAAAAGCAAAGGTGATAAAAGCAAATCAAATTAATTTTTCAATCAAACTCTTTTATTAAAACCTTCCTGTTACCGGGAAGGTTTTTTGCTGCTGACTGATCCTTGCAAGCCTGATTTTTCAGGCAGAAAAAAACTTCGGTGAATATTCGTTTACTACCTTTGCCCCCATGTTAACTATCTCAGAAAGAGGCCGGCTGATGCCGCCTTCTCCCATCCGGAAACTGGTGCCTTTTGCCGAGCAGGCCAAAAAAAAAGGCATCACTGTCTACCACCTGAATATCGGTCAGCCCGACATTGAAACACCGGCTGCCATATTGGAAGCGGTGCGCAAGGCAGATATTAAAGTACTCGAATACAGCCATAGTGCCGGCAATGAAAGTTACCGCCGAAAACTGGTGCAGTACTATAAAAAAGCAGGCATCTCCGTTTCGCATGAGCAAATCCTGGTTACAACCGGCGGCAGTGAAGCCATCTTATTTGGTTTCCTCACCTGCCTGAATCCCGGTGAGGAAGTAATCATTCCCGAACCGTTTTATGCTAACTATAATGGCTTTGCGGTAGCTGCCGGTGTAAAAATTGTACCGATCACTTCAACCATTGAAAACGGGTTTGCCCTGCCACCGATTGATGAATTCAAAAAAGCCATTACGCCAAAAACGAAGGCCATCCTGATCTGTAATCCCAATAACCCGACAGGCTATTTGTATAGCCGCACAGAAATGGAAGCGTTGAAAAATATCTGCCTGGAATATAATTTATACCTTTTCAGCGATGAAGCCTACCGCGAATTTTGCTATGCCGGCGAATACATCAGCGCTATGCAACTGGAAGGATTGGAAGAACACGTTGTGTTGATGGATACCATCAGCAAGCGGTACAGTGCCTGTGGGGCACGGCTTGGAGCATTGGTCACAAAAAACAAAGCAGTTTATGATGCCGCTATGAAATTTGCACAAGCCCGCCTTAGTCCACCGGGACTTGCACAAATTATGGGCGAAGCTGCCATCGACTTACCAGATCATTATTTTGATGTGCCAAAACAGGAATATTTGTCGCGGCGCAATCTCCTGGTTGCAAGGCTTAATGCAATACCGGGCGTTTTTTGTCCCAATCCCGGCGGCGCATTTTATGCAATCGCCAGGCTGCCGATAGACGATGCTGACAAATTTTGCCAATGGCTGCTGGAGCATTTCTCGTATAAAAATCAAACCGTCATGCTGGCGCCGGCCACAGGCTTTTACAGTACCCCCGGTTTAGGGAAAAACGAGGTGCGCCTCGCCTATGTATTAAATCTTACATCCCTTGATGCAGCAATGGATTGCCTGGAAAAGGCGCTTGAAGAGTATCCCGAACGTGTGCAGGCAAAAGAAGCTGTTGCAATGGCCAATCACCAGTAAAAATCATCGTTTACACCATCTTTTCACCCCGGATTAGCCTTTCAGTTGATCCGGGTTTTTTATCGTATCAGTAAAGATGCCGAGTCCAGAATTGGCGCCAGGGCATCAAATGATATTTCCGAAAAGGGTACAGGTGCAGCAGGCTTATGCACATATGCATTAATGATCAATTGCCACCAGCCCACCGTTTTCCATCGACCTAACTTATAGCCTACGTTTTCGTAAGAGGCGATCCATTTATATCCCATACTTTCATGAAAAGCCACGCTTTTTTCATTGGGTAAATTAATAACGGCATATATATTCCGGTACCCCTGCATTTTCAATATATCCAGTAAAGCGGTATATAAAGCTTTGCCCGCCCGCGAACGCTGGAAAGTCTCCTGTACATACACCGATGATTCCACGCACCACTGGTAGCCAGTCCGTTCCCGGTATCGGGAGCCATAGGCATAGCCGGCGATTTGTCCATCAATTTCACACACCAGCCAGGGCCAGTTTTCGAGATATGTTTTTATGCGCCCGGCAAACGCTTCTTCCGACGGAACCACCGTTTCGAATGTGATCGAAGTGTTGAGAATATATGGCCGGTAAATGGCAAGAATGGCCGGCGCATCCTGTTCGGTCGCCTGTCGGATTGATTTCATGCAAGAAATATACAACACAAGCTGTAATCGGGCACCTGGATTGTCAAAAACAATGGGGTAAAGATTGTCAAAGCTGATTTTTTGGGCAGTTGCCTTACATGCCGTGTAGTGTTTTATCTTTACGCTTTTCAACAACATGAAAATCCTTCAAACCGAAATCACCCCAAGCCTTAACAGCTATATCTCCCTGCTGGAGCGGGACGATTCATTCTTCCGCTCGCCATTTCATTACCACCCGGAACTGGAGCTCGTATATGTGAAGGAAAGTTATGGCAAACGCATCATCGGCGATAAGATTGAACCCTTTGAAGCCGGTGACATGGTTTTCATTGGTAGCAATTTGCCCCATGTGTGGCTGAATGACGAAATTTTTTACAGCGGCATCAGCAACCTGCGGGCACGGTCAATTGTGCTATATTTTAACAAAGATGTTCTCGGTCCGGTTTTTTATGATATGCAGGAAGCCGCAAAAGTGAACGAATTTTTCCAGAAAGCATCCAGGGGGTTGCGTATTGAAAATAAAACACGGACGATTGTTGCCGATAAACTGGAAAAAATGCTTTCCAAAAAAGGTTTTGATAAAATCATTGCACTCTTTGACATCCTGAATATTCTTTCCCATTCAAAAGACATCAGTTTTATCACCAGCGATGGCTATTCGCCCCTGCTGAAAAACCCGGAGGCCGACCGGCTGGCTGAGGTGTACAGGTATGTACAGAATAACTTCAAAGAAGATGTGGATCTTACAAAGGTGGCCGGTATTGCCAATTTAACGCCCCAGTCTTTCTGCAGGCTATTTAAAAAAAGAACCAACAAACATTTTGTAGAGTACCTCAACGAAATCCGTATTTCCAATGCCTGTAAATACCTGCTCGATACTGACTGGAGCATTTCAGAAGTGGCTTATGCCTGTGGCTACAAAACCGTATCTAACTTTAATAAATTGTTTAAAGAAATAACCGGCTGCAGCCCGAAAGCATACCGGCAAAAATTAATGTTATCATTACAGGATCATAAGCAAAGAAAAAAGCCCTGAACAAAGTTCAGGACTTTTGAGTAGCGGGATCGGGAGTTGAACCCGAGACCTTTGGGTTATGAATCCAACGCTCTAACCACCTGAGCTATCCCGCCGTTGGGGCGGCAAAGATAAAAGATTTCGACTATTCAACCGTCAGTAATCAAGGAGGTTTTTAAGCCGTAACACAGTTTTTTGGGCATTGGGTAACATAGCCTGTTCCAGCAGGTTATTCATAGGAACAGCCGGGAGGTTTTTGGCTCCGAATACTTCCACGGGTGCGTCGAGGAAACGGAAACAGGCATTGGAGATTCTGCCCGCGAGTGCTTCTGCAAATGAGTTTTGCTGCTGTTCTTCCGTGAGTACAAGACATTTCCCGTGCAGTTTCACCCGTTCAAAAACCAATGCTTCATCCAGCGGATACAAAGAACGCAGATCCACGATCTCTACCTGGCCCTTTAGTTGTGCTGCCGCTTCTTTTGCCCAATAAACTCCCATTCCATACGTAATCACCACGCAAGTCTGACCGTTATCGATAAACTGGCTGCTGGCTTGCTGTACAAGCGATGCCTTACCAAGCGGAACAATATAATCTCTTGAAGGCTCCGGGGTTTTAGCCGCTTCAGTACCGGCCAGCTTACTCCAGTACAGGCCTTTATGTTCCAGCATGACTACAGGGTTAGGATCATAAAAAGCCGCTTTCATCAATCCTTTCATATCGGCTGCATTGGAGGGGTATACCACTTTTATACCTTTGACAGATAAGACAGCAGATTCCACACTCCCGCTGTGATAGGGTCCGCCACCACCATAGGCGCCAACCGGCACCCGTAATACCATCTGCACGGGAAACTTACCGCAACTGAGATAGCAGCTTTTTGACACCTCGGATACCAGTTGGTTAAATCCGGGAAAAATATAATCGCCAAATTGCACCTCTACTATCGGTTTTATGCCAGCTGCTGACATGCCCACTGTTGAGCCAATGATATAAGCTTCCTGTATGGCTGTGTTGAACACCCGGTCATCACCAAACTGCTGTGCCAGTGTGGCTGCTTCCCTGAAAACGCCTCCCAGCCGGCGCCCAACGTCTTGTCCATACAAAACCGCTTCAGGGCAATCTTCCATTATCTCCCTGATAGCGTACAATGCGGCATCTACCATGGGTACCGCTGCTGCTCCCGGAGGAGTGCGGGTACCTTTTTCTGCAACCACAGGTGTGGCGGTAAATACATGGGCATCCACCGACAGGGGATCTGGCTCCGGGGCGGCCATGGCTCTCTCAAAGTCAGTTTTTATCATTATCGCCGCATCCTCGTCAGCTTGTGAAATTTCAGCCTCACTCACACCCATTTCCAATAATCTTTTCCTGAGTTTATGATACGGGTCATGCGCTTCATGCAGGGACCAATCTTCCCGGTCCCTGTAAAACTCTTTTCGTACACCACTGGTGTGGTGACCCAATAAAGGCACTTGCGCATGCACCAGGAAGGGTTTTCCTTCTTTTCGCACGTAGTCGCATACATTTTTCATGACCAGGTATGAGGCTTCAAAATCACTGCCATCAACCTGTACCCGGCTCATACCTTTAAAGCCAGCGGCAAATTCAAAAGCATTCATCGCTCTTGCTTCTGAGGCCGTAACGCTGATGCCCCAGTTATTATCCTGCACCAGGTAAATAATCGGAAGCTGTTTTAATACAGCCACCTGGAAAGCTTCGCTCACTTCACCTTCGGTAACGCTGGCATCACCCAGCGAACACAACACCAGCGGTTTTTCGCCATTAGCACCCGCCTTCCGTTTCGGTGAACGCATTTTTTCCAGAAGTTGCAGGCCGTGTGCAATGCCGGTGGCAGGAATAGCCTGCATACCCGTGGCACTACTTTGATGGATGATCGTCGGCTTATCAGCTCCTTTGTAGTTGGGATGCGCATAATACTCGCGGCCGCCGGTGAAAATATCATCCCTTTTTGCCAGTAGTTGCAGTATCAGCTGGTAGGGAGTAAAACCCAGCCCCAGTAACAGGCTTTCATCGCGGTAATAGGGACTGGCATAATCCTGCGGCTGCAGCTGAAATGCTGCTGCCAGCTGGATGGCTTCGTGCCCGCGGGAAGTGGAGTGCACATATTTACATACGGTACGGTTAGCCTCATAAGTACGGGCCATTTCCTGCACGGCACACATCAGGCGGTACGCTTTAAGCAATATTGAGTGATCTGTCATGTATAGCAAGCAATAAAAAGTGCAAAATTACGGTTTCAGCAATAAGACCCTAAAAGAAAACCATTCCCAGGGGAATGGTTTCTGTAGCAGTTGGTTTTGTTTATGGTAAAAAATCCTCGCGGCTATTTTACTTCTAAAGTAAGCAGGCTGTCATCTTCGATGAAGGCCTCCAGTTCATCACCGACAACCAATTCGCCCACACCGGCCGGCGTGCCCGTGAAGATCAGGTCGCCAATATTCACCGAAAAATAATTAGAAATGTAAGAAACGATGCTGTCGAAATTATGAATCATCAAACTGGAATTACCTTGCTGCACCAGTTCCTTATTCTTATAAAGGCAGAAGTTAATATCTTTTTTGTTTTTGAGATTGGCGAGCGGAATCCACTTACCAATGGCTGCAGAGTTATCCCATGCTTTGGCCTTTTCCCAGGGAAGCCCTTTTGCTTTTAACTCATTCTGAATATCGCGGGCGGTAAAATCGAGACCAACGGTTACCGCATCATAATATTTACTGGCAAATTTTTCCTGGATGTATTTTCCATTTTTACTGATGCGCAACACCAATTCGCACTCGTAGTGTAATTCGTTGGTAAACTCTGGATAATAAAAGGGAGTATGCTGCTGCAGTAAAGCACTCTTAGGCTTCATAAAAATAACCGGCTCTTCCGGTATTTCATTTCCCAGTTCCCTGGCGTGCGCTGCATAGTTACGGCCTACACAGAATATCTTCATAAACAGGCTTGTTATGTGTTTTTAAATAACAGGGATATACAATTCATAGGTCTTTTATCCCAAATATTTACGGTTTGTCAATTGTCTATTGGATTAAAAATAGAGATGGGATGCTAAAATAAGTATTCCCTATCATTAATCATAACAAAACCAGAAGAAAATCAGTTTCAAATGAAGACAGACAACTGCATAAACGGGCAGGCTCCTTCTTCACTCGGCAGCGCCGGGTTCGCCGGGCACAAACTCTTTGTTGTTTATACTGTTCATGGTAGCTGTGATACCTATCGTTGCAAAATTCTCAATGACCTCGACTGATTTTTGAATTTTATACTGCACGACCGGATCCTCCTCTTTTTTCCATTTTCCCAATACGTAATCGGCCTGCAAGCCTTTTGGATAGTGATTGCCGATGCCAAACCGAAGCCGGGGATACTGGGTGGTTCCAATTGAGTCCTGGATACTTTTCAGTCCATTGTGTCCGCCGTCACTGCCTTGTGACCGCAGGCGTAGTTTTGTGAGCGGCAGTGCTAGCTCATCTACAATCACCAGTACATTTTCGGCTTGTATTTTTTCTTTTTCCATCCAGTATTTCACTGCCTTCCCGCTCAGGTTCATATAGGTGGTGGGACAGATCACCACAAAGATTCTGCCTTTCCATTTTACTTCTGCCACATACGCCAGCCGATCGGTACGAAAGGCGCCGCCGTGTTTATGAACAAACGCATACGCTACATCAAAACCGATATTGTGCCGGGTATGCGCATATTCATTGCCTACATTACCAAGGCCTGCAATTAAAAACTTCATGAGTAACAATTTTACAAACAAGGTATTCAGCCACCCGGCTTAGAGCCTTCGTGTGCAGCTTGCTTCTGCGGAATTATCACATCAAATATCGGGCGAAGCAAACAAAAAACCTTCCGTTAAAGCGGAAGGTTTTTATACATGCTGTAATGAAAATTATTTCGCTTTTGCAGGGGCTGCAGCAGCACCTGTGGCACCAGCAGCGGCCGGCGCAGCGGCTTCTTCCTGCTTTAATTGCCTTGTCAGTACGACGGATGCAATAGGAATACGTGGCGAATTCAGGATTTCGTAATGTTCCACTTGTACATCTTCCACCCTGATATTTCCATTTAATTCAAGGTTTTCAATGTTTACCTCAATGTGCTCCTGGAGGTATTTTGGATAAGTCTTTACCTTCAGTGACTTCATTTTAGTAACCAATTTACCGCCTTCTTTCACACCAATGGATGCACCGACGAATTTCAGCGGAATGGTTGCAATCACTTTTTTGTCTTCTACCAGTTCCAATAAATCGACATGAATCAGTTCATCGGTCACTTTGTCAAATTGCAGGTCTTTCAGGATGCACCTGTAGGTTTTTCCATCCAGTTTTACTTCAGCAATTTGGAATTCCGGTGTATAAATTAATGGCTTAAACGCCATAGCAGAAGCATAAAAGCTGATCTCTGCTGCACCCCCGTAAATTACACCAGGCACATTTTTCTGAGAGCGAAGCTCGCGGGTGGCTTTTTTGCCGAGTTCGGTCCTCAGTTGTCCTTCGATTGTAATTGTCTTCATTGTTTATAGTATTTAAAAATTTACTGGCTATATGCGATCAGTCATAATCAGACCGCAGCGCCTGTTTATTTTTCCCTTCGCTGGGAATGAATGAACAGGCTGGTGATACTTTTATTTTCAAATGCATTGCGGATGGCCACTGCAAACAAATCGGCCACACTTAACACTTTTATTTTGGGCGACTGCTGCTTCAGCGGAATCGTGTCACATACAATCAGTTCTTCCAGCACACTGTTATTAATATTATCGTATGCTTTACCGCTGAGCACCGGGTGTGTAATCATAGCCCGCACACTCCGGGCACCTTTTTCTTTTAAAAGAGCTGCACTTTTTGCAAGCGTTCCACCGGTATCGCAAATGTCATCAATGATAACAACATCCCGGTCCGTTACATCCCCAATCACAACCATGCTGGCAATTTCATTGGCACGTTTGCGGTGCTTATCGCAAATCACCATTTCTGCATTGAAATAGCTGGCGATTTCTCTGACCCGGTTGGTACTTCCCACGTCGGGGGCCGCAAAGGTAAGGTTTTCCAGGTGCAGATGTTCAATGTAGGGAATAAAAACTGCTGAACTATCCAAATGATCCACAGGAATATCAAAATAGCCCTGGATTTGCGGCGCATGCAAATCCATTGTAATAATGCGGTCCGCACCGGCAGCCACTAACATATTGGCAACTAGTTTACTACCGATGGCAACCCGGGGACGGTCCTTCCGGTCCTGGCGGGCATAGCCATAGTAGGGAATTACGGCAATGACCTTATAAGCTGAAGCCCTCCTGGCTGCGTCAATCATCAGGAGCAATTCCATCAGGTT
Organism: Chitinophagaceae bacterium; assembly: GCA_035760665.1. Classification (GTDB taxonomy): domain Bacteria; phylum Bacteroidota; class Bacteroidia; order Chitinophagales; family Chitinophagaceae; genus DASTSN01. The sequence continues at coordinate 25,089 of DASTSN010000070.1, forward strand.
ATCGGAGGGAGCGAACGTACTTTGAACCAGGAATACGTAATCACCACGGACACTTTCAGTGAAAATCGGGCATATTTCACCATCGCTGAAATACTGGATATTCACTTTTCCCAGCTGCGTTCCATATTTTTTGCAGATCTGCTGGGCCAGTTCCTGGGACCCGTTTCCGGAGAAAATCTTAGCGGTAGAATGCATGGATGTTAAATGTGCGGCGAAGATATTAATTAGCCGCCATTCACATCTGCCAGAAAGAAAAAATATCCTCCCGGTTGGTATATGTAAAAATTTATTAGCGCAGCGAAGCCATACTGCTGCTGTAGGCCGATACTGCCGGCTGGGTGGCAACAGGCTGTTCTTGTTTTTTTACAACTGCCTCATCGTTGGAGGAAGTACCATTGATACTGTAAAAAATAGAAGAACAAATAAAAATAGAGAGTAAAAGGGCCACTACATAAACACCAGCAAAGAACAAAACCGGGTGTAATGCCCCCATGGGAGTAATTGTTTTGGCTTTCAT
>DASTSN010000071.1:0-97648 GCA_035760665.1 Chitinophagaceae bacterium
AACGCAGAAATTACCCGATATAATCAAAAAAAAATCTTTTTTGAGCTTGGATGTTAAACAATTATTAACGACATTAGTATCGAATTTTCATAGGATAAGGTTTAATGGTTAATGGTTTTTGATTAGGGTCCCCCGATTACATCGGGGGTTCTTTTTTTTATAGCCTGTGTGGCTTTTACGATTTTTCACAAAAAAGAGACCGCTATTTATAGCGGTCTCTTTTTTACGGGAAGCAATTATTGAAGCTGATGCTAACCCGGTACAAATGAATCTTCCAAAAAATGATTCCGGGAATTGAAACATAACATTAATGCACTACCAATCCATTTGGATCTTTTACAAATAAATATACATCGGGGTCTACAAATTCATTCACCTGCAGTTCAACGCCTGTTGGCTTACCATCGGTAATGATAAATTTTGCCGGGTAAATACCATAAGCAATGTTTGAATAGGTAATCCTGAATGTATTATTATCCATGTATTCCATATAGCCCAGCAGGTTGGGATGGTGTTCGAAATGGCAAACCAGCATATTGCCGCTTTTGGCAATATTTATTTTACCGTATACCGTATTTACATATTCACCGGTGTAATCTTCCAGTTTGAGTTCCGGTTGATTTTTTTTCTCAACCCTTTTTTTCAATGCGGTGAGTTCCTGGTCTGTTTGCTTCTTGCCTTGTAAAAAGAAATTGTATTGGTAACTACTCCGGTCTGTATAAGGCACACCCAGGTAAGCATCTATGATTTGGTAGCGTAAGGCTTCAAAGAAACTTTGATTATCGTTATTGGTGAGAATGGTAATACCCAGGTTTTCTTCCGGTATAAAGCACACGTTGGTAACCATCCCAAAGGCGCCACCGGTATGCCAGTATACCTGGCGACCTGCATAATCTGTCATGAAAACCCCAAGGCCATACATGCGCATGTGCATCGGGAAGGCTGGGGATTTCCGGCTGCTAATGACGGTATTGCCGTCCCTGGTTTTTTGTAAAACAGCCCAGGGCATTACCTGGCGGCCTTCATAGCGTCCGCTATCTAATTGAAACATCAGCCATTTGCTAAGATCTTTTACGCAACTTACCATGCTGGTTGCCGGTCCTAAATTATCCACCTGGTCGTAAGGTATTACAGTCAGATTGCTGTATAAGTTGTTATGCGGGCTGGCAACATTTTGTCTTTGGGCAATTCCTTCTGTATTCATATACGTGTTTGTCATCTCCAGCGGCGATAGTATATTTTCTTTTACATAATTCTCCCAGCTTTCACCTGTGATGACATTCAATACTTTCCCGGCTACAAGAAATGCTGAATTGCAATAACCAAAATCTTGCCGGAACTGAAGTGGTGGTTTCAGATAGCGCATTTTCCAGATAATAGAATCTTTAGGCAGGTTAGAGTCCCAAAAACTGAAATCTCCCTGGAACGTTTTGGTACCCAGCCGGTGCGACATCAAGTCCCGTACGTTCACCATTCTGGTGGCGTTGCTGTCGTACAGCCGGAACCATGGAATGTATTGAGTTACCTTATCATTGAGCGAGAGCTTTTTTTCGTACTCCAGTTTGGCAAGCGAGGTGCCGGTAAAAAGCTTTGAATTGGATGCAATGATGAATAGGGTGTTTTCATCCACTTTATCTGGTTTTCCTATTTCCCGAACACCATAGCCTTTCATCACAACCACTTTATCATCCTTTACAATTGCTATGGCCAGGCCCGGTATTTGCCATTGCTTCATGCCTCTTTCAATGTAGCTGTCGAGACTGTCTTTGATAAAAGAAGGGCTTTGACAAAAAACGCCCGCTGGCAGCAATACCAGTATGAAGCGTGTAAGAAATACTGAGAAACGCATAATCATAAATTGTTTATTGAAAGTAAGAATGTTTTTCTAAAACCTTGTCTACACTGTTTTTTGCGTACGTCTCCAACAATCTAAAGTAGCCAGGCAAACTGATTCATTTTGCAATTAAATTACGGCAAACAAATCTCGGGATAACATCACACGATGTATGATTTATATTGTCAATTTAGCAGCAGGTTATTTGTACTCTCCAAAAACCTCCCGCAGCGTATCAGCGATTTCACCAAGAGTGCAGGCATTTTCAACGGCTTCAATTACTGCCGGCATTATATTTTCTCCTCCCGCGGCCTTATCATTCAATCCCTGCAGCAGTGCATCGCATTTGGCCGGGTTTCTATGCTGACGTAACGCTTTTAATTTTTCTATTTGTACAAGCCGGATGGAATCATCAATTTTTAGAACCGGTATGACTTCATTTTCTGCCGACTGAAACTTATTAAGGCCAACAATAATTTTCTCACCGGTTTCAATACCCCGCTGGTATTCGTAAGCACTGCGGGCAATTTCATCCTGGATAAATCCCTGCTCAATGGCGGATACACTGCCACCCATAGCATCTATTTTACTAATCAGCTGTTCTGCTTTTTCCTGCAATTCATTGGTGAGAGTTTCTACAAAAAAAGAGCCGGCCAGCGGATCGGCAGTATCTGCCACACCGCTTTCATACGCTAAAATTTGCTGTGACCGAAGGGCTAATGTTGCCGCTTGCTCGGTAGGCAGGCTCAGCGCTTCATCATATCCGTTAGTATGAAGCGATTGAGTACCGCCCAGCACAGCGGCAAGCGCCTGGATGGTAACCCTTGAAATATTATTCAAAGGTTGTTGTGCCGTCAGTGTGCTGCCACCGGTTTGTGTATGAAAGCGCAGCATCATTGCCTTGGGATCTGTAGCGCCAAGGTCCCGCATGATATGCGCCCACATTTTACGGGCAGCCCTGAACTTGGCCACCTCTTCAAATAAATTATTATGGGCGTTAAAGAAAAAGGAAAGCCGTTTTCCAAAACTGTTTATATCCAGTCCTTTTGCCATCGCGGCTTTTACATAGGCCTTTCCATTGCTGAGTGTAAATGCAATTTCCTGCACAGCGGTGCTGCCGGCCTCCCGGATATGATAGCCTGAAATGGAAATGGTATTCCATTTTGGTAATTCCTGCCCGCACCATTCAAAGATGTCGGTTATAATGCGCATGGAAGGTTGAGGCGGATAAATGTAAGTGCCCCGGGCAGCATATTCTTTCAGGATATCGTTCTGGATCGTTCCGGTGATTTTTTTCAAGTCGGCACCCTGCTGTTTCGCCAGCGCCACGTAAAAGGCAAGTAAAATAAAGCCTGTAGCATTAATGGTCATGGATGTGCTCACCTCCTCCAATCTTATACCGTTAAAAAGTATTTGCATGTCAGCAAGGCTGTCGATGGCCACGCCTACCTTTCCCACTTCGCCTTCTGCAAGCGGGTGATCACTGTCGTACCCGATTTGCGTGGGTAAATCGAAAGCCACACTTAACCCATTAACACCCTGGCTTAGCAGGTAATGATACCGTTTGTTACTTTCTTCTGCCGTGGAAAAACCGGCGTACTGTCGCATTGTCCATAATTTACCCCTGTACATATCTGGTTGAATGCCGCGTGTAAAAGGGAACTGGCCTGGTTCAGCATCCGCTTCAGCGGGTGCTTTCCCTTTCAGGTCATTTGGGGTATACACTTTTTTTATTTCAATCCCACTGTCTGTATATCGCTTATGATCATTCATGCCTGTCGTTTTTTTAAATCTGGTACGGATGGTGTTTCTGCATGAGCATAAACAACCTGGTGATTTATTTCATCAGCTTTTTGGCTTCGTAACTCAGTGCTTCGAGCACAATTGTATGCAGCTGTCCTTTCGGCTGATTCATCATAAATTCCAGCAATCGTTTATTCAGGTCAATGCCTTTAGCATCTTCGGGTAGCGTAGCTGCCACCTGGTTTATGATGAGCATGTTCTGGTCCTTCAGGTTTTTTATGGCTTCCCAGGCTACCGGGCTTACATAGATCTGCTGTGATGAGTTGTACTCAAATTCCTGTTTTATGCTTTCGAGCAATAAGAGTTGCATTTCCCTTGCTGATACCCCCGGTTGGTTCACCCGTCCGATAATATTCGGAATAGCAATGCGCTCAGCCAGCAATGCCAACCGCTCGTAAGCCTGCAACTGCAAGGGGCGGCTGCTGTATTGATCATCCGTTTTTGGTGGTGGTTCCTGACGGCGGTTGCTGAGAAAGAACGTGACAAGTGCTACAAGCAGGGCAACAATGGAAATGATCAGGCTTAGCTGGCTTTCGGTCATAATAGTTTAGTTTAGTAATAAGGGCAAAAATAGTCAGAAGATTGTGAGTACCGGCGTTACCGGAAATTCTATTGTTAAATATCGCAAAATTTCACAAGCCATTTTTGATAAAAAGCTTTTCGCGGTAATATGTGTAATTTTGCGGCATGATGCAAACAACCGACGTATCAATTCCCGTGACTTTTACAACAGGAGCAATCCGGGAAATTAATCGGCTGATGAGCCAGGAAAACTTTGATCACCGGCAATTCCTGCGGGTGGGCGTAAAAGGAGGCGGCTGTTCCGGACTTTCCTATGTGCTGGAATTTGATGACAAGAAAGAAAAAGACTTTACGTTTACTATCGCAGGTATACCCTGTATCATGGATAAGGCCCACGAATTATACCTCTACGGAATGGAGATTGACTGGAGTGAGGGTTTGAATAACCGCGGGTTTACCTTTAACAACCCAAACGCCAGCAAAACCTGCGGCTGCGGAACGTCCTTTGCCGTATAAGCGATAAATATTTTTCCAACCAGATTAAACTAAAAAAGCCTGTTGATTCTTTTCAACAGGCTTTTTATATCTGCATTTGTTCGTTTTATGATTTTGCTGTTGCCGGTTTTACCGATGCGGCCTGTGTTTCTTTTTCGCCGGCCTTACTGCCAAGCCCGCGTTTACCACCCAGGTCAACTAAAATAGGCGCTGCCACAAAGATGGATGAATAAGTACCGGTAATAACACCAATCAACATGGCGAAAGCAAAGCCCCGGGTTACTTCACCACCTACCAGGAACAGGATCAGGATGGTGAGGAACACGGTAAGTGAAGTCATGATAGTACGACTCAGGGTTTCATTGATTGCTTTATTGATGATGCTTTCTTTTGGCACACCTTTTAACAGGCGGCTGTCTTCCCTGATCCGGTCGAACACAATTACGGTATCATTCATGGAGAAACCGATTACCGTCAGGATGGCAGCAATAAAGTGCTGGTCAATTTCCAGCGGGAATGGTACGATACTCCTGGCAAACGAGAAGATAATCAATGTCACAAAGACGTCGTGCAACAAGGCAACAATTGTTCCGAGCGAATAACGCCAGTCGCGGAAGCGGATAAAGATATATATGAAAATAATGATGATGGCAAAAATGGTAGCTTTTACCGCACCTTTTTTCAGGTCGTCCGAAATGGATGGCAATACCGTTTTTGACTGGAGTTTGTATTCCTTGTCAAATTTTTCGTACGAGATGCCGGCTGGTAAATGATTCTTTAATCCCGAAATAAGACGGGTCTCCACCAGCGAGTCTGCATTTTGCTGTGTATTATCAATCAGGTAAGCTGTGGTGATATCAAGTGTTTTGTTATCACCAATTGTTTTGATGATGGGGTTATCACCTTCAAAAGCAGTTTTCAGATCATCGCGTACCTGGTCGGCATTGATGGGGTTATCAAAACGAACGATATAGCTACGGCCACCTTTAAACTCTACACCTTCGTCAAATCCATGGAAATAAGAGCCAATACCCAGCACCAGCACGACTACAGAGATACCATAGGCGATTTTACGGTATTCGATGAATTTAAAACTGGCGTGTTTGAAAATTTTACGGCTGATTGGGGTGAAATATTCCAAGTGACGTTTCTTGCTGGTAAACCAGTCGCTGATCCAGCGGCTTACAAGGATACCGCAGAAAAGCGAAAGGAGAATACCCAGTATTTGCGTAGTGGCAAAACCTTTAACAGGTCCCAATCCGAAATAAAACAGGATGATGGCTGTTAAAAGTGTGGTTACGTGGGCATCCAGAACAGGCGGTAAGGAACGTTTATAGCCTTCATTAATAGCCGGTATATAACCTTTACCCTTTGTCAGTTCTTCTTTAATACGTTCGTAAATAATTACGTTTGTATCCACCGCCATACCAATTGTCAATACTAAACCGGCAATACCCGGGGCGGTTAACGTGGCGCCAAGGCCCGTTAGTACACCTACGGTAAACAGCAGGTTGAGGATAAGGGCAATATTTGCAATCCAGCCACTGGTATTGTAATAGACCAGCATCAGCAAAAAGATCACGACAAATGAAATAGCGAAGGCTTTTAAGCCACCATTAATGGCATCGGCGCCAAGGGTGGGACCTACCTGCTGTTCCTGTACAATTTTAGCAGGAGCTGGCAGTTTACCAGCTTTTAAAATATTGGCCAGGTCATTGGCCTCTTCAACGGTAAAGCCACCGGAAATACTGGACACTCCGTTTTCAATGGGCTGGCGTACGTTGGGGGCGGAGTATACAAGATTATCAAGCGCAATAGCTATAGGCTTTCCTACATTGGCTTTTGTCATTTCACCCCAGATTCGCGTACCTGTGGTATTCATTTTCATTTCCACCTGCACTTCACCGGTAGTAGGATCGTAGTCCTGGCTGGCATCGGTAATAACCTCACCTTCCAGTTTAGCTTTTTCGCGGCCAAAAGTTTTAATGGCATATAGGGGCAGTCGTTCGCTGGCTTTGGCTTCCTTACTAACCGGCACACCGTACATCCAAACCAGATCGGCCGGGAAATTACCGGCAATCTGTTCTGCCTGCAGGTAACCACGCACCAGTGATGTATCGGTAGCCGCTACCGTACCAATTGCTGCAGAATATGAAATGCCGCCGCGCGGGTCCTGGAACGGTGGTATAAACTGAATGTATTTTGTCAGGGATGCCTGCTCGGTTGTTTTGCTTAGTTCTTCCGCCGATTGTTTTTTACCGGTGTCGGCTTGCTGCGCTTTTGTCAGCAGGTCGGTCGAGGGTTTGGTGGTATCTGCCTGTACCGTGGTGTTCTTTGGTGCCGTGGTATCAGTTTTTGCTGTACTATCTTTTTGTGTACCGCCCATCATTGCTTTAAACGCATTGTCGGCGCGGGTAATAGCCGCTTGCAGTTCACCAATATTGTAAACTTCCCAGAACTGCAGGTTGGCGGATGATTGCAGGTATTTGCGCACCCGCTCACGGTCCTGGATACCCGGTAATTCCACGGTGATGATCTGGCGGTCGGGATCGGGATTGATATTAGGCTGAGCCACACCAAACTGGTCAATACGCGTTTGCAAAACACGGAATGTGCGGTTAAAGGCGTCTTTTGCTTCGGCACGGATGGCGGCCAGCACTTTTGAATCGCTGTCGCCTACTTTAATTTTATCCTGGTTGGCAGTGGCAAAAATCGCTGCCAGCCGGCCATTGGGATTGATCTTTTTATACTCCTCGGCAAATAATGTAATAAAGTCGGCATTGCTATTAGCTTTTCGCTGGTTGGCATTGTCCAGAGCTTTTAAAAAGGAAGGGTCTTTGGAATTATTCGCCATGGATTTTAATAAACCCACCAACTCTACCTCCATAGTTACGTTAATACCACCCTGTAGATCAAGGCCGAGATTGAGTTCTTCTTCCTTTGCTTTTTGATAACTAACGGCCCCGGTAAAATTATACGTGACGGTTTGGTCCTTTGTGCTGTCCAGCAGGCGCTTCAGGCGGTCTGCATAAATTTTGTCCAGCGTGTCCTGGTATAAGGCCTGCAATTCTTTGTTGCCGGGGTACTTTTGTTCGGCAGGCGTGTAATTGAGCTTAACGAAATTTTTTGCACGGGCTTCCATCTTGTTTTCGTGCTTGCGGACAAACCACGTGTAGGAGAGTTCGTAAACGGAGTATAAAATCAAGAGGATCGTGAAAAACCGAACCAAACCTTTCAGTTGCATACGTTTGTGAATTTACATTTTTCATTTCCATGGCGTTATACAACGCAGTGGAAGACAATTTGGTAATTTTTAAAGAGGTGCAAAGATAGCTTTTTCGGGCAAATTTGAACTTTTTCTGATGGCCTTGTTTTGCCCTGATTTTTAGCTTCTTACTGCATGGAAACAGGCGTGACGGGGCGGGGTCAAAAACGAACTCCCGGCTGGTAACTATTCTACAGGTCATTTTGCTAGGCGGCATCAGCAAGCGGGTACAGCTTCGTGATCAGCGTCGTTAGAAATTTTCTAAAAAAAGGTTCGCTTTTCAATTAAATTATAAACCGGCCGCCTGATCAACGTACAATTGTTCATTTATTATTCCTGTTTTTTAGTTGCTCTTTTAAAATTTGTAATTGTTGATTTGATACCTTTGCGGCGCAATTAACTTATACATTATGCAAACAACAGCCGACAGCATGCAGTTATCTTCTTTGTTACAAAAATTCAGTGAGCCGGAAACACTTAAAATGGCGAAACTGGGCCGCGAACTCAGGGCAAAGGGCGTGGATGTAATTGACCTGAGCCTGGGTGAACCTGATTTTGATACGCCTCAACATATTAAAGAAGCGGCTAAAAAAGCGATTGATGATAACTGGAGTCACTATACGCCGGTTGCCGGCTACCCGGAACTGCGAGAAGCTGTTTGCACCAAATTTAAGCGTGATAACAATCTTGATTATAAACCTGAAAATATTGTCGTTTCCACCGGCGCCAAGCAAAGCCTGGCAAACGTGATCCTTGCCATCGTGGATGAAGGTGACGAAGTCATCATTCCCGCACCCTTTTGGGTGACCTATTCCGAGCTGGTAAAAATTGCCGGTGGTATCCCGGTGATTGTGTCCACCAGCATGGAAAGTAAATACAAGATCACCCCGCAGCAATTAGAAGAGAACATCACCGATAAATCAAAACTGTTCCTGTTTTCTTCGCCGTGCAACCCTTCAGGATCTGTCTACAGCCGCGAGGAGCTGGAAGCGTTGGCAGCAGTGTTCCGGAAATACCCCGGTATCTTTATTATTTCTGATGAGATTTATGAGTATATCAATTTCATCGGCAGGCACGAAAGCATTGCACAATTTGATTACCTGAAAGACCGGGTGATTATTGTGAATGGGTTGAGTAAAGGCTTTGCCATGACAGGGTACCGGCTTGGATACATCGCGGCACATCCAACAGTTGCTAAAGGCTGCGAGAAATTACAGGGGCAGTTTACCAGCGGTACCAACTCCGTAACACAACGGGCTGCTATTACTGCACTTACGGCAGACCTGAAACCGTCATTTGAAATGACCAAAGAATTTGAACGCCGGAAAAAGCGGGTGATGCAGCTGCTTAGCGAAATACCGGGCTGGCAATGTGCTGAGCCTGACGGCGCTTTCTATGTTTTCCCAAAAGTGGACAGCTATTTTGGCAAGTCAGATGGCCAGCAAACCATCGCGAACGCCGATGACCTGTGCATGTACCTGCTGAATACCGCACACGTATCCACTGTTACCGGCCGGGCCTTTGGGTCGCCTGATTGCATCCGCTTATCATTTGCAAACAGTCTTCCCAAGATTGAAACGGCATACGCCAGGATCAAGGAAGCGCTGGCAAAACTGAAGTAATCCTATACGGAATTTGGTTGGGGGATTTCAGGAATTCATGCATTCCCGGCGAAGGACAATAGCTTTTGGTGGAGCTCCAGTACCTGTGGTATCAACAGGCATTGCTCATCATTTGTAATGATGAAGTCGCATTTTTTCATTTTTTCATCTTCATCCATTTGCTGGTTCATCCTGTTTAAAATATCTTCCCGGTGGCTGTGATCTCTCTTTATTACCCTGGCAATCCGTAGTTCTTGCGGGGCATAAACACCAATTACATAGTCGAGCCGGGTATGTACCTGCGCTTCGAAAATCAAGGCTGCTTCATGAATTGCATAGGCTGATACCTGCCTGTGCATCCAGGTTTCCGCATCTTTTTTTACAGCAGGATGAACCAGGGCGTTGAGGAGCGCCAGCTTATCCGGTTGCTGAAAAACGATGGAGGCAATATAAGTGCGGTTCAGGTGACCATTCGTATATGCGTCTTGCCCGAATTTTTGTATCACGGCAGCTACCAGTTCCGGATCGGTGTTCATCAGGTTTTTTGCAGCGTCGTCTGCATAATAGACAGGAATACCCAGTATTTCAAAGATTTTTGCAACGGTGCTTTTACCGCTGCCAATACCTCCTGTTAAACCAACACGGATCATATAGTAAAAGTACAAATCCCGGCTTCCGGGAAAAAGAGTATCACGGAAGCCGGGATTGGGTAAGCTGTTAGAGAATTATTTTTTTTCCGGTGTGCCAACCTTGTTTAACTGGTTGGTCCACTCCAGGCTGATAGCGCTTTTTTCTATTTTGATATAGCTGCCAGGGCTCACTTCCAGGTTCAGGGTGCCATCTTCGTTTACTTTATTAATGCTGCCGTGGATACCGGCAATGGTTACTACTTTGTCTCCTTTTTGCAGGTTTTCGATAAACGACTTTTGCTGCTTGGCTTTTTTTGCCTGCGGGCGGATAAAGAATAACCAGAACACCACAATCATCAAACCTAAAAAGATGAACTGGAAACCGCCGAAACCGGGAGCCTGTGCCTGTTGTAACAAAACAAAATACTGATTCATTCTTGACTGTTTATTGATTTATTGAGAATTGAAACGTTGCGTTATTGATCTTTGGGTTCTACCTGTATGCTGAACTCCAGCTGGTTGAGTGTACTGGGTTTTGTATTGGCCATCACGTATACCTCTTTATGGTTTGTACCCACGCGTCCACTACTGTTAAATTTTGCCTTGATCACACCCTCTGCGCCCGGTGCAAAAGGTTCCTGCGGGGTTTCCGGTACTGTACAACCGCAACTGGCAGATACCCGGGAGATGATTAATGGTTTGGTGCCCGTATTTTTAAAGCGGTAGGTTACTTCCACCTGTTCTCCTTCAGTGACTTTTCCAAGGTCCCTGTAGGTGCTGTCTATCCATTGAATGCTGGTAAAATTGGCAGAATCTTTCAGGGCTTCTGTATTTACAGTACCGGGCAAGGGTGTTTTCTGATCTTCGTTATTACAAGCCAGGAAAGCGAGCGCCACTACAAAAATGGGTAAAACGTTTTTCATAAACCGTGAACATTTAAAAAACTGGCCGGGAGATCATTCAGTTCAATCAGCGAATGATTTTCCAGCTGTCCGGGTGGCAAATGTAGCAGTAAATTGGCAAGTAATCAGGCTTTTTTGAAATCTACTTTGTGCATCTTTCCCTGCTGCAGCAGTTCCTTATGTATATTATCCAGGATGCCGTTTACAAACTGTCCGCTTTGCGGGGTGCTGTATTCTTTTGCCAGGTCAATGTATTCGTTAATGGTTACTTTGGGCGGAATGGTTTCAAAATACAGGAATTCGGCAACCCCCATTTTCATCAGGATCATATCAAGCAGAGCGATACGCTCGGGATCCCAGTTTTTTAATTTGGGAATAATTAGCGACTGGAGGTGTTCGGTTTTTTCAAGCACAGTTTTCAGCAGGTTTTTGGCAAATTCGATTTTATCACTGCTGATCATTTCTGTGCCGGCGTCAGACTCGGGCTTTGCCAGCAGCGCCACCAATAGTTGCACCAGCATTTCACCATCATCGTTCCAGTTACTGAAATTTTCTTCCAGGTAGGCTGTAAACAATTCGTTGGCGAGCAACAGGTCGTTGAGGATAAATTCAAGAATTTCTTTTTCGTCTTTCTTGTTCCTGTCCTGCTTGACAATATAACTTTTATATTCCTGCGTTTCCACCAGTTGCAGGTAAATTTTGCGCACCAGTTCTTTATCAGTGCGTTGTTCGGGTTTATACTGGTCAAATTGTTTTTTCAGCCAGGCATCTTCACGCAGTTTCCAAATGATATCATTCCCAGCCAGTTTCGTGTTTACGTGCAGGTCTTCGTAGGTAGGTAGGTGTTTGGCAGCACGCAGCCGGGCGTCAGTTTCGGCATAGCGGGCCACTTCTATCAGGAAATGGGTAAGAAAGAAAAATAATTCGCTGGTCTGGTCAAAATGTTTTTGTAAAATTCGTTCGGGTTCGCCGGGTTTTAAGGTAGTCTCCAGCAGGGATACGTTGTACAGTGTCTGCATCACTTTAACCCTGATATTTCTTCTGCTGATCATCTTCCAATGAGCTGTTTGAGGCAGCGAAGATAAGCGTTTTACTTCTTCGGTGTATACCCACTTTCCCGGAAAGTCTGTCAGCCTTGGATGACGCTCGTCAGCTGGCTATCTATTAATTTATATTACTGACTGCCTGGATAACCGCTTACAGTCTTGATGTGAAAATTTGGCATTGCTGACCCGAAAAAAATGCACATTACGATGGCTTTTGCAATTCGTTCATATGACAAACTGAAAAAATTTCCGGTTATCCGCGGGCGGCACGGTATTTCGTATATCTTTGACGCCCATTCCGGAAACCTGCTTATGAGCGGGCCCGGGCATGAAATTCAAGTTGTTTTCATTTCAAAAAATTAAAAACTAATACAACTATGGCTAAAAAGTTAAGCATTACACCTGTAGCAGGTACCAAAAACAGGGTAATTGTGAAAGCGGCCCCAGCCGAAGAAAAAACTGCCGGCGGCATTATTATTCCTGACACCGCTAAAGAAAAGCCTCAGCGCGGAACTGTTATGGCAGTAAGCTCCAAAGATGAAGACGGAAATCCCCCCGTCGTAAAAGAAGGGAACACTGTACTGTACGGTAAATATGCCGGTTCTGAAATCACAATTGACGGCGAAGATTACCTGATCATGCGCGAAAGCGACATATTGGCAATTGTATAAATTGACTAGTGTGACAGGTATCTGGCTCAGTGCCGTTTTATTCTCAGACAAGTTTTAGATAATCAATTCGTAAAATCTCAAATTTAAAAATATGGCAAAACAAATCTTCTTCGATACAGAAGCAAGAAATAAAATGAAAAAAGGCGTTGATACGCTTGCCAATGCAGTGAAAGTAACTCTGGGTCCTAAAGGACGCAATGTGGTTATTGAAAAGAAATTTGGCGCTCCGTCTGTAACAAAAGATGGTGTTACTGTAGCAAAAGAAATTGAACTGGAAGATCCCATTGAAAACATGGGCGCCCAGATGGTAAAAGAAGTGGCTTCTAAAACCGCCGATATTGCCGGCGATGGTACCACGACTGCTACAGTTTTGGCCCAAAGCATTATTGGCGAAGGATTGAAAAACGTAGCAGCCGGCGCTAATCCCATGGATTTGAAGCGCGGTATTGACAAAGCTGTAGAAAAAGTTATTCAGCACCTGAAAGGACAGTCACAAACAGTAGGTACAGACGCTAAGAAGATTCAGCAGGTCGCTACTATTTCTGCCAACAATGATGAAAATATCGGTAAGCTGATTGCCGAAGCTTTCTCAAAAGTGGGTAAAGATGGTGTGATCACTGTTGAAGAAGCCAGGGGTACTGAAACAGGCATTGAAGTGGTGGAAGGTATGCAGTTTGACCGCGGCTACATTTCTCCTTACTTCGTTACCAACAGTGAAAAAATGGAAGCCGAACTGGAGAAGCCCTACATCCTGATCTACGATAAGAAGGTCAGCGCCATGAAGGATATTCTTCATATCCTGGAAAAGATTGCTCAGCAAGGTGCACCGCTGCTGATCATTTCTGAAGACCTGGAAGGTGAGGCACTGGCCACACTGGTTGTTAACAAACTGCGCGGCACCCTGAAAGTGGCGGCTGTAAAAGCTCCCGGTTTCGGCGATCGTCGTAAAGAAATGCTGCAGGATATTGCCATTCTTACAAAAGGTCTTGTTATCAGCGAAGAGCAGGGTTACAAACTTGAAAATGCGGATCTTTCCTACCTCGGCCGCGCTGAACGGGTGGTGATTGATAAAGACAATACCACGATCGTTGGCGGTAAAGGCAAAAAAGATGACATCACAGCCCGCATCAACCAGATCAAAGCCCAGATTGAAACCACTACTTCCGACTACGATAAAGAAAAATTACAGGAACGCCTGGCTAAATTGAGCGGTGGTGTGGCTGTATTAAATGTAGGAGCTGCTACCGAAGTGGAAATGAAAGAGAAGAAAGACCGCGTGGATGATGCCCTGCATGCCACTCGTGCTGCTGTAGAGGAAGGAATTGTTCCCGGCGGTGGTGTGGCGTACATCCGCACAATTGAAGCGCTGGAAAAACTGAAAGGCAGCAACGAAGATGAAACAACCGGTATAGCCATTGTAAAACGGGCACTCGAAGAGCCGATCCGCCAGATTGTTGGCAACGCAGGACTGGAAGGTTCGATCGTTGTACAAAAACTGAAAGAAGGGAAAGGTGATTACGGTTTCAATGCCCGCACGGAAGAATATGAAAACATGTTCAAAGCCGGTGTAATTGATCCAACAAAAGTGGCCCGTATCGCCCTCGAAAATGCCGCTTCTATCGCAGGTATGTTACTGACTACCGAGTGCGTAGTTTCTGACAAGCCGAAGAAAGAAGAGCCGCATGTACACGGTGCCGGTGCTCCGGGTATGGGTGGAATGGATTATTAATTTTCCGGGAAAAGGGTAACACTTTTTCCGCATATCATAAAAGCCCCTTGCAGCCATGCGGGGGCTTTTGTATTTCCCGATTTCTTGGAACGTAAAAAGTATGGGTATGAATAAAATGTTACTGCGAACAGTCATGCAAAAATTAGTGTCCTTTGCCAGGACACTGTTTCGCAAATGCAAGCAGCATAATGACGATGATTTTTTCGATCATCCTTATGCGATTTTGTAAAGATGAAATCCTGCCAGTTGTCTTCAATTATTGATATCCCATGGCCTGGAGATTAAATAACTCGGCATAACGCCCCTCTTTTTGTAATAGTTCGTAGTGGCTTCCGATTTCCAGAACGGTTCCTTTGTCCAATACTAAAATCCGGTCTGCCATCCGCACTGTTGAAAAGCGATGGGAGATGAGTACAGCGGTTTTTCCTTGCGTCAACTCAGCAAAGCGCTGGAATACTTCAAATTCTGCCCTGGCATCAAGAGCCGACGTTGGTTCGTCTAAAATCAGGAGTTGAGCTTCTTTCATGTACGCTCTTGCCAAAGCAATTTTTTGCCACTCGCCGCCGGAGAGCTCCACCCCCTGGTTAAAACGTTTGCCGAGTGCCTGCTCATACCTGCCTGCCAGTTTTTGCACCAGACGGTCAGCCAAACTTTTTTTTGCTGCCTGGACGATTAATTCCCGGTTTTCTTTTTCATCAATATTGCCTACGGCAATATTTTGCGACACGGTCATCTGGTAGCGGATGTAATCCTGGAATATGACGCCGATATTTTTCCGTAACTCAGCCAGGTTGTAGTCCCGCAGGTCATGGCCATCTAGCAGTATTCTTCCTTCGGTGGGGTCGTAGAGGCGGGCAAGCAATTTTACCAGTGTTGTTTTTCCAGCACCGTTTTCGCCCACGAGTGCCAGTTTTTCCCCCGCCTGCAATGTGAAACTAACACCACGGATGGCCCAGTTTTCTGCATTTGCATACCTGAAACCTACCTGTTCAAAAACAAAACCCTGCTTAACCGGGTTGGGAAACGGCAAAGCATTGGCGGAGGGAACTATGGAGGGTTGAATTTCAAAAAAATCAAAGAAGTCTTTGAGGTAAATGGCGCCTTGCGATACAGCAGTAAAGCGGGTTAAAATTCCATCGAGCAGGGATCTTAGCTGGCGAAATGACCCGGAAAGAAAGACCAGGTCGCCAATCGAAATTTTACCGCCAATTGTTTTATAGATGATGAATACATAAGCGCCATAATAGCCCAGTGTTCCAAACAATGAAAAGGCTGTTCCCCAAAGCGATCTTTTCATCGCAATCCTTTTATTGTCCAGGTAAAATTTTTGCGATAGTATCTTGAAGCGGTCAATTAAAAAGCCAGAAAGGTTGAACAGCTTGACTTCTTTCGCCGTTTCATCACTTGCCCCGATGTAGCGGACATAGTCCAGCTCCCTTCTTTCCGGCGTTTGTCGCCGGCTGAGTGAATAGGTTTGATCATTAAAATATACCTCGCCCATAAATGCCGGCAGCACGGTGATAAAAAGCAGTGCCATGAGCCAGGGATTAAATACCATGAGCCCGGCAGCTAAAAAGCCCATGGTAATTAAATCCTGCAACTGGCTCAGGACCTGTGAAAGCAGAATGGTTCTGCCAATGGTTTGTTGCCTGGCCCGTTCCAGCTTATCATAAAAGCTAGAGTCCTCGAACTGCTCAAGATCCAGTCGGGCTGCATGCTCCATGATTTTAATGGATGTATAGTTGGAGAATAAATTTCCCAGCAGACTGTCGAGTAAAGTTGTTGCTCTTCCCAGCGCATCTGATAAAACAGCCAAACCCAGCTCTAGGGCTACCAATTCCCACAAATAGGTATGATCGTTATTGGTTTGGCGGCTAAGCTGTACGACCTGGTCAATGATTAATTTTCCTACGTACAAGCTACTTACCGGTATAGCGGAGCGAATAATACGGATCAGTGCAGTTGCAACAGTTAGCGAAGGACTTGTTTTCCAAACCAGCCTGAAAAAGGAGGGAAGATTCCCCAGTGCTGAAAACCGTTCTTTTAAGGTAATTTTTGCCACTGCTGAATTTTTAGTTGATCAATCCTATCCAATAGAGATGCCTGCTGTTTTAAAATATGTTTCTACTTAAAGGTAACGCATTTGAGGGTTTGCCCTTTCGTCACAGTATTTCTAACAATCCCGGTTTTCTGTTCGTGCAACAATTCTTGCCATTATGCCGAAGCAGTGTTCCTGCCGGGCTGCCAGTCTATGGTGGTGCTATTTAACACTTTATATTGCGACAGCTGTTTCGCATCGGCATCAAAAACATCCTAATCATTAGCTAATTCGCCTTTCTATTAAAAAGGCCTGCAACCTGCAAGCCTTTGTTTTAAAAAACTGATCAGAACGCTTTTTCTTTGCCAGCCGGCATGCGTGCTCCGTTTTTATCTTTAAATGGCATATTCAGATTATACATGATAAAACTCCATATATCGGTGGCTTCATCAATTTGCTTGCTGGTCGGTTTTCCTGCGCCATGGCCGGCTTTACTTTCAATACGTATCAGCGTGGGGTTGGTGCCTCCGTTGGCTGCCTGCAAGCGGGCGGCAAACTTAAATGAGTGTGCCGGTACCACCCGGTCATCATGATCGGCGGTGGTTACCAGGGTGGCCGGATAGTGCACCCCATCTTTTAAATTATGCAGCGGTGAATATTTATACAGGTATTCAAAATCATTCTTCTTATCACTGCTGCCATACTCCACGGCCCATGCATAGCCAATGGTAAATTTGTGATAACGGAGCATATCCATCACGCCAACCTGGGGTATGGCTACTTTAAACAGGTCAGGACGTTGTGTCATTACCGCGCCAATCAATAAGCCGCCATTGCTGCCACCCCGTATGGCTAGTTTATCTTTACTCGTATATTTTTCGTTGATCAGGTATTCCGCAGCCCCGATAAAATCATCAAACACATTTTGTTTGTTGTGCAACATACCGGCTTTATGCCAGTCTTCGCCGTACTCATTTCCCCCACGCAAACTCACCTGTGCATAAATACCGCCCTGTTCCATGAAGAAGGCATTGGAAATACTAAAGGCCGGCGTCATTGGGATATTAAAACCACCATAGCCATAGAGCAACACCGGATTGTTGCCGTCCATCTTCATTCCTTTTTTATACGTAAGAAACATGGGTACCCTTGTACCATCCTTGCTGCTGAAGAAAACCTGTTTGGTTTCATAGTCAGCAGGATTGAATTTGGTTTCTGTTTTTCTGAACAACTGTGATTTACCCGTGGTAATATCATAATGAAAAATAGTAGGAGGGTAGTTAAAAGAAGTAAACACGTAAAAGAATTCCTTGTCTTTCTGTTTACCCCCAAAACCGCCGGCAGTGCCAATACCCGGTAGCTCAATTTCACGTACCAGTTTGCCATCATAGGTGTACTGGTATACCCTGGTAGCGGCATCTTTGAGATATGATGCAAATAAATAACCGCCACCTGTGCTGACAGATTCCAGCACTTCTTTTTTTTGGGGAATAATTTCTTGCCAGTTTTCTTTAGCAGGTTTCAGCGGGTCTACGAGTACCAAATGATAATTGGGAGCGCCGTCATTGGTCAGCAATAATAATTTATCGCCCACATTATCTACAATACTTGCTTCGGTGGCGAAGCCGGGAATAAGTAAGGAAAATTTTTTCTGAGACGGATTTTGAACATCTCTTACCCATATCTCATTGCCACTGGTGCCTTCGGATGTGGTAAGAATAAGGAAACGCTCATCTTCCGTGAGTCCAACGCCAGCAAAGCGAAGCGGATGATCTTTGTCTTCATAAATCAGAATATCCGCTGATTGCGGAGTGCCTATTTTATGATAGTACACCTGTTGCAGTTCGTTTTTGCCTTTCAACTGGTCGCCTTCTTTGGGTTGCGGGTAGCGGCTGTAGTAAAAACCTTCATCGCCTTTCCAGCTAAAGCCGGTGAATTTAAGCCAATCCAGTTCGTCACTGATTTTTGTTTTAGTCGCCACATCTATCACATATCCTTTCTGCCAGTCGCTGCCGGATTGTGCCACCGCATAAGCCATATATTTACTGTTCCTGGAAAAACTCATGGTTCCCAAAGCAGCAGTTCCATCGTCTGATAATTTATTGGGGTCCAGAAACAGCTCTGGTTCGCCTGTTAAACCTTTCTGCCGGTAAATGATACTTTGATTTTGCAGGCCGTCATTTTTGGAGAAGTAATAATAGGCTCCTTCTTTAAAGGGAGAAGAATACCGGGCATAGTTCCAAAGCTCTTCCAGCCGTTTTTTTACCTGCGGCCTGTAAGGAATTTGTGATAAGTAGTCCTGGGTTACTTTGTTTTGGGCTATTACCCATTCTTTGGTTTCCGGGCTGTTGTCATCTTCCAGCCAGCGGTAGGGGTCAGGTACTTTGGTGCCGAAGTAATCCGTAACGGTGTCTACTTTGCGGGTAACAGGATAGTTGATTTGTGCCATGGTTAAAAAAGGAATTGCGACAAGCGGCAGTGAGATGATTTTTTTCATGTGTAAGTTTTATTTTTTATTTCGTCACATGGAATATGTCAAAAAATGAATTATCATCATGGTAATAATGGCCTTTTAGTTTTTGTGCCTCAGTGTATACTTCATGAAATAAGCAGTTTACAGTCATATTGTGTTCAGTCAGTAAAATTAAAGATAAGCCATTTGCTATTTCTTAAAACCAGGTTTTAGAAATGGGAAATAGTATATCAGGATGGATTTCATTAACGTAACAACTCTTCAACTTGACAAATGCCCGATCTCAGGAAGTCCTACGCCTGTTTTTAATTCATAATCACGTTCTATTCACACTGCCGAAAGCTCCATTTGAGGCCGTCTCTCTTTTTTTGCAATGATGTGAAAGCTGTTCAATCCTTTGCTTACAGAACTGTCTATTTTTCTGCTCTTGGGATACTTTTCCGGTAACATTTCCATGCCTGGCATGGCGTTATTGCCTTGCTGAAAAATGTATTCGCTGTTCAGTAAGCAGTCGGCACCGGTTCTCAAATTTTTAGTTCATTTTATATTTAAAAGTATTCCTCGGCAAACTATTCAGCTGTATCGGTTTCTTTTTGAATAGTTCCTGATACCATACAACTACTCAGGTAAGTAAAGAAAAAAATTAACGGGCTCGCCTTAGTTTGTGAAGTCAATCGGAATAATTTTATAACGCTCTTTTACTATACGTTTGTTAAAAAAAACTTTTTATATTTAAAATAAAAAGCATCATGACCAAAACTATCATGCTATTTTTTGCAGGAACCATATTGCTGGCAGCCTGCAACAATGCTGCCACCAATGCGGCGAACAACGCGTCAGAAAACTCTCAAACTGTTTTTAACCTGGATACAGCCCGTAAGGCGGTTGATGAATCCAATCGCCGCTTTGAAGCGGCTGTGAGAGCTGCCGACTCTACTGCGCTGGCAGCTTCTTATTCCAGTGATGCGGCTGTTATGCCCTCGAACAGTCCAGCTATTCCGGGAAGCGGTATTGCAGCTTTTTGGGGCGCTGTTTTACACATGGGTGTCAAAGATGCAAAATTGTCCACCACTGATTTACAGGGAAACCAGGATTGGTTGATTGAGACAGGCAATTATGAACTGTTTGCCGAAGGCAATAAAAGTATTGATAAAGGCAAGTATGTTGTAGCCTGGAAAAACGAAAACGGCCAGTGGAAAATGTACAGGGATATCTGGAATACGGATATGCCTGCAGCTAAATAGATTCGCCATACCGGATTAAAGAGTTCCCCGGACAATTGCCGGGGAACTGTTTTTATGTATTGGGTAGGAAGATTAACAAACAGCTTTCAAATAGCTGAATGCCTTTGAAAATACGATCATATCACAGAAATAGGAGCAGTACACTATGGTGTATGCCTTACTGTTCGGATTCTAAAACCAATCGTGAATTTAATCAAACCTAAGTAGGTATTCCGGTTAACCCCTGCAGGAAATTACACTTGTAAGGTATTCGTAATAATTTTTTAAGATTTGCGCAGGAGCCCATGCCGGGTGAATGATTATTTTGCAGGATTAACACATTTGCATGAAACGTATTTTACTGTTTTGCACCAGTTTGTTTTCTCTGGGCTTATTGTGTGCCCAGCCTGGAAAGAAGAAAGCTCTTTTTGTGATTGCCGACGGGATTCCCTACGACGTGATTAAAAAAGTGCCGACCCCGCACCTGGATTCACTTGGCCGGGTTGGTGCATTTTTACAAGCTTACGTGGGTGGTGAAAAAGATGCCTACAGCCAAACCCCAACCATTTCTGCAGTGGGCTACAACAGCCTGCTGACCGGAACCTGGGTGAATAAGCACAACGTCTGGGATAATGCGATTGCCGATCCAAATTACTATTACCACAGCATATTCCGACTTTTTCAAGAACAATTCCCCGGCGGGAAAACCGCCGTCTATTCTTCCTGGTTAGATAATCGCACAAAGCTCATTGGGGATGGCTTGCCGCAAACGGGATCCTTTAAAGTAAATGATTATTATGACGGACTTGAGCTGGATACCCTCCAATTTCCGCACGATAAAAATGGTGATTACATGCACCAGATTGATGAAGCCGTAGTAACTAAGGCAGCCGAAGGAATCCGCAAGTTCTCGCCTGACCTCACCTGGGTTTACCTGGAAACACTGATGATATGGGCCATAAATACGGCGACAGCAAACAGTTTTATGATGCAGTTGCCATGATGGATACACAACTGGGCAGGCTTTTCGAAGCCATTGCTTTCCGGCAACAAAAGTTTCAGGAAGACTGGGAAATATACATCACCACTGATCACGGCAGGGATGCAAAAACGGGAAGAAATCATGGCGGGCAATCGGAACGTGAACGAACCACCTGGATTGTAACGAATGCCCAAGATGTGAATCCCTGGTTTATCCGGCATCCGCCGGGTATTGTGGATATCATGCCCTCCCTTGCCGGGCATTTGGGTATAATTATTCCACGCGAAGAAGCGATGGAGATTGATGGTATACCACTGACGGGGAAACTTTCAGCAGTGGAGCCGCAGGCGGTTTTTGAAAATGGGCAAATAACGGTTCGCTGGAAAGCGCTGCAAAAAACCGGGATGGCCAAAATATGGCTGGCCACCAGTAACCATTTTAAAACTGGCGGGCGAGATGATTATAAACTGGTGAAAACTGTAGCTTTGTCAAAAGAGGAGACGGTTGTGGATGTGCGGGACCGGCCTTCTTCAATTTATAAAATTGTTATTGAGACACCCTCTAACTGGCTGAACCGATGGGTGCTGTTGAAAACAAATCACTAAATTTCGTCTATGTCTGTACGTAATATTTTATATGCCGCTGTACTACTGGTTTTCACTGCCGGCGCCGGCTGCCGGGTGTCAAAACAGTCTGTAACCAAAGCTGGGACGCCTTCTTATTCGCTGGATACGCGAGGTCCTGTGTGGGGGGCCGTATGGCAGCAGCGGGCGGCGGAATACAAGGCTTTGTGTTTCCAGGCGTATAACACGGCCCGGTTACAACTGGATCGGTTGTTGACACAGCCGCACGATAAACCACTGGCCGTGGTGACGGATATTGACGAAACAGTGCTTGACAACAGCCCCTACACGTTGCACCGCGCCTTGTTGGATTCGGGGTATTCAGAAGCTGCCTGGCTGGCATGGACAGCCCGCAGTGCCTGTGATACGGTTCCGGGGGCTTTATCTTTTTTGCAGTTTGCAGCCGCCCGGAAGGTGCAGGTTTTTTATATCAGCAACAGGCTCGAAGCAGAACGGACAGCCACCCTGCAAAACCTGCAACGCTGGAATTTCCCTGATGCCGACAATGACCATTTATTACTGAAGCAAACCACTTCAGGTAAAGAAGAAAGGCGGCAGACGGTAGCAAAGCAATACGATATTCTTTTGTTGATGGGTGATAATTTAAGTGACTTTAGCAGCATCTTTGATAAACAAACGACATCCACCCGCGGCCAGCTGGTTACTGACAATGCCGCTGTATTCGGCAATCGTTTTATTGTGCTACCGAATGTTATGTACGGGGATTGGGAAGGCGCCTTATTTGACTATCGCTACGGATTACAGCCAGCACAGAAAGACAGTATCATTGAAGCGCAGCTGAAAACCTATTAATTCCGTCCAGCGGACCATTGTTTTCAGTTACAGAACCGTCATGCTGACTGCCGGCCGCCTATATTGATTATCTCAATATTTTTATATCACTGATATGGCATTGACTGTTGTGAGTTGCTTGAAATCGAAAAAAAGCTCACTGCTGGCAAAACGATCAGCTGCAAAAACTCGGCGAACGAAACTATCAACTGATGAAAGAAACGTATTCTGTTTTTATCTGCCTGCTGCTGTCTACTCTGTTTTTATCTGCCCAGGAAAAAAACAGTGATATCCAAAATCTTTTTGACGGGAAAACGCTCAAAGGCTGGAAACAACTCACCGGTCATGCTACCTATACGGTAGCAGATGGTGCTATTGTGGGAACAACGGTTCCTGGTTCGCCTAACTCCTTCCTGGTGAGCGAACGGCATTTCAGCGGTGATTTTGTGCTGGAACTGGAAGCTAAAGTGAGTGATACCACCATGAATTCCGGGGTGCAGTTCCGCAGCAATTACGACCCCACAGGTAATACAGGGGAGGGTAAAGTCTATGGTTACCAATTCGAGCTCGATCCTTCATCAAGGGCTTGGAGTGGTGGTATATACGATGAGGGCAGAAGAGATTGGTTGTACCCCGTTTCGTTACATCCTGCCGCACAAAGAGCTTTCCGGCTGGGCGAGTATAATAAAATACGGGTAGAATGTTTTGGTAACACCATAAAAACATGGCTTAACGGAATACCTGTTGCCTATTTTGTGGATACACTTTTGAAGAACCAGGGACTGATCGCTCTGCAGGTACATGCAATTGGTAATGCTTCGCTGGCGGGGGAAAAAGTGTATTTTAAAAATATTCGTGTCAGAACGAAAAATATTCACCCAGCTGCTTTTACTGGTGGTACGTATGTCGTAAACCTGGTGCCAAATGCACTGACGGATTATGAAAGGAATGACGGCTGGCAACTGCTTTTCGATGGAAAAACCTCAGCGGGGTGGACAGGGGCTTATAAAAATACATTTCCCGAAAAAGGGTGGGAAATTAAAAACGGGACAATTACAGTACTGGCATCCGAAGGCAGGGAGGCTGCTAATGGCGGCGATATTGTGACGAAGGAGAAGTACCGTGCATTTGATCTTTCTTTTCAATTCAACATTACACCCGGTGCCAACAGCGGCGTCAAATATTTTGTCACGCTGGATGAACATAATCCAGGATCTGCGATCGGGCTGGAATACCAGGTCCTTGATGATAAACTGCACCCGGATGCCAAACTTGGCCGTGACGGCGACCGTACACTGGCCTCTTTATATGACCTGATTCCGGCACAAAAGCAGGACCGTTTTGTGCATCCGCCAGGCCAGTGGAATACGGGGCGGATTGTGGTATATCCCAATAATCACGTGGAGCATTATCTCAATGGAGTAAAAGTGCTGGATTACGAAAGAGGCTCGCAGGCTTTCCGCGACCTGGTGGCCATCAGTAAATACAAGGTGTGGGATCATTTTGGCGAGGCCAGGCAAGGTCATATCCTGTTGCAGGATCATGGTAACGAAGTCAGTTTCCGCAGTATTAAAATCAAGGTGCTGAAGTAGTTTTTTGCGGTCTGTGCAATATGGTCACAGGAAAAGCCTGGAACCGGAGAACAATCGTGTACAGATTGCTGAGCTTTTACGCGAAGTGTTGTACACCCCGCGTAAGAACGAAATTCTGCTCAACAGGCCTTTCTCACTTTTACTGATATATTGTATATCTACAACTTTGGTTCCCAGCCGGGCTGGTATGTTCTTTTCCAGAGTTGTGTGGCTTCATTATCGTTCAGGATATGGCCATTTTTTGGGTCGCAGTGCAGCGTATGACCGGTGCGCTGTGCGATGTTGGCGAGGTGACAAAGCAAAACACTTTTATGCCCCTCCGTTACAGGAGAGGTAAGTGTTGCATTTCCCCGGATGCTGTTGATAAAATTTTGGAAATGATAAAAGTCGAGGTTACCGGTTGAGCTGACGGTATTGCCGGCTTCAGCCTTCGCATTCGCTTTCACTTCTTTTATTAATTTATTGCCGGCATCAAATAGTTTATAATCACCGCCGCCGTCATTCACTAGTGTGCCTTTATCGCCGTAGATAATAAAGCCCCGGCCGGCGCCTTCCACGGGAAAGTTGTTACAACTTCTGCCTTCCCAGGTTATCGCTTTTCCTTCGGCAAATTCGAACCCGGTAACCTGTGTGTCGGTTGTTTGCCAGTCGTCTTTAAATGCATAACGGCCACCACTTGAAGTGACTTTGGAAGGGAAATTCACATCCAGAAACCAGCGGCAGCAGTCGATTTCATGCGTGCCGTTGTTGCATACTTCGCCGGTGCCCCAGTGCCAAAACCAGTGCCAGTTGTAATGCACTAGGTTATCCTGGTAGGCTTTGCGCGGTGCTGGCCCCTGCCACAATTCAAAATCCAGTGTGGCGGGTACCGGTATTTTTTTGCCAATACCAATTGACGGGCGGTTATTAGTATACCAGGCTTTTGCAAAATAGGTATGGCCGATGATACCATTTTTCACTTCCTGCACTGCCTGAATAAGGGTTGGAAAAGAGCGTCGCTGGTTGCCCATTTGTATCAGCCGGCCGTATTGGTGATAGGCCTGTACAATCAGTTCTCCCTCCCAAGGGTTCTGGCTGCATGGTTTTTCCACATACACGTGTTTGCCGTGCGAAGCGCCAAGGATGGCAGCAGGCGTATGCCAGTGATCAGGTGCTGCAATCAGCAAGGCGTCAAAATCATTTTTCTTTACCAACTCGCGGATGTCTTTGATGACGGTTGGCTGGCGCCTGGCTTGTGTCAAGGCATCCAGCCCGTTTTTGATGGCGCCGGCTTCCACATCGCAGATATAGGCCACTTCCACGTTTTCGAGTTGCGAGTAGCATTGTGCCAGGTAAGCTCCCCTGCTATTAACGCCCATCACGGCCACAACCACTTTATTACTGGGGGCCTGCTTGCCAAAAACAGGAAAATTCAGGATTGTAATACCGGCGGTGGCTGCTGAGGCCTGGCGGATAAAATCTCTGCGGCGCATATAGCAATCAGTTTTGGTGTTCTTAAAGATACTGACAATCGGTGTAAATAATCCGGGCAAAAAATGATTGCATTACGAGAGCAGGATTCTGTATAATTTGAATATATATATTCTTGGTTTTAAAATTAAAGTGGGTTGAAAATTTTCGATTGGATTCCCGAATGGGTATCAGTTTTCTATTTGCTGCTGTATAAATTTTATTACCAGGACGCAGTCAAATCAAGAGTCCATTTTAGTCAAAAAATTACCGCAAAATGGTATTGCCCGGAATGCCTAAATTACCTTACCTTGCCTGTTCAACAATATTTACGCACTTTTAAATTTGAGCACTATGATTAAGATGCAAGTTATCGGCAACCTTGGGAAAGACTGTATTGTGAACACAGTCAATGGTAAAAATGTCATCAATTTTACCGTTGCCCACACGGAGCGGTACCGTGACAGCCAGGGCAATAACCAGGAAAAAACAACCTGGGTGGATTGCGCTTACTGGACTGATCGTACCGGTATTTCACCATATCTTACCAAAGGGAAACAAGTGTATGTAGAAGGTACACCCGAAGTAAGAAGCTTTACCCGGCAGGATGGCACTTCTGGCGCCTCTCTCTCGCTTCGTGTACGCGAAGTACAATTGCTGGGTGGTCGCGGTGAAAATGGCGGCGTAGCTTCCATGCAGACTTCCTCATCCGCAATGTCCGGGTCTATTCCATCGGCCAGCGAAGTCACCGAGCCGATTGACGACTTACCTTTCTGATTGAATGTATTTTATTCATACAGAAACAGCCCCGCGATTTTTCGCGGGGCTTGTTGTTTTACTAACACGAATCATTACCTTGGGTATCAGTAACCTGTTCTATAGTAATAAATGAATGATGATGAATGGCAGACGCAATATTCCCGTTTTCATCCTTGTTTTTTTGCTCACGGCAAAAACCCTGATGGCTCAGCCGGTTACAAAATCACTGGAAACTGACGTGCTGGTGGTTGGCGGTGGTACCGGAGGTACAGCGGCCGGGATTCAGTGTGCCCGCCGGCATGTTAAAACCGTCATTGTAGAACCGACCACTATGCTGGGGGGTATGTTAAGCGCAGCGGGTGTTAGCTGCACGGATGGTAATGATGAACTGCCCAGCGGTTTGTGGGAAGCTTTCCGCCAGGCCTTGTATAAGCATTACGGAACGAACCAATTATCCACCGGCTGGGTAAGTAATACCTGTTTCGAACCGCATGTGGCCGACAGTATTTTTAAAGCCTGGGCTGCCCGCGAAGAAACATTGACTGTTTTTTATGGCTATCATTTTGATCATGTAATAAAAGAAAATAACCGAGTGACCGGTGCTGTATTTAACAATGCCGATAATGAACGACTGGATGTGAAAGCAAAAATTGTCATTGATGCTACCGAATTAGGCGATGTTTTTGCTGACGCCGGCGCCGACTACGACCTTGGTATGGACGACCCGGCAGAAACCGGTGAAGAGGAGGCTGTACAAAAAAATGACATCATACAGGACATGACCTGGTCGGCTATTCTAAAAGATTACGGCCCGGGGACTGATAAAACAATACCCCGCCCGGCCGGGTATGATGCAAAAAGATATTATTGCTGCAATACCGATGCGTCCTGCAAGGGCAAGCCCTGGAATGGTAATACGCAGAAAATGCTGGACTACGCCAGGCTGCCTAACAATAAATACATGCTGAACTGGCCCTATCACGGCAATGATATGTATTTGAATGTAGTAGAAGATGATTATGCCACCCGCATGAAAAACTATGCATTAGCCAGGCAGCAAACGCTGGGTTTCCTGTATTTCATTCAAACGAAGCTTGGCATGAAAACGATCGGGCTGGCAGATGACGAACTGGATCATGGACTGGCCCTGATACCGTACAACCGCGAAGGCCGGCGGGTGAAGGGAGTTGCCAGGTTAACTATGAATCATATTAAAAATCCATACGCTTATACTTTATACCGTACAGGCATTGCTGTAGGCGATTATCCGGTTGACCACCACCATGCGCAATTTCCGGGTAAGGTACCGGTAATCCATTTCCCGTCTATCCCTTCGTTTGCCATCCCACTTGGCTGCCTGGTACCCCGCAACATAGAAGGGCTGATTGTTTGTGAAAAAGGGATTTCTGTGACTAATATTGTCAATGGCTGCACCAGGTTGCAACCCGTAGTGTTATTAACCGGGCAGGCTGCCGGCACACTGGCGGCGCTGAGCGTGAAAGGGGAGGAAGATCCCCGCAATGTTCCTGTTCGGTTTCTGCAGCAGGAGTTGCTGGATGATTCCTGCTACCTGCTGCCGTTTTCAGATGTGAACCGGACTGACCCCTCGTGGAAAGCTGTACAACGGGTAGGTGTAACCGGAATTTTGCAAGGCACCGGTAAGCCTGAAGGCTGGGCCAATAAAATGTTGTTTTACCCCGATTCAACCTTGCCGGTTGAGGACTTCAAAAAATCCCTGTTGAGTTTTGATGCCACACTCAGCCTGCCCGGGCACTATACAAGTAATACAACAGACTGGCTATACCTTGCCGCTGTTATCGGGCAGGTTAACCATGAGGAGCACAGTACTGACGCTTTTACCGCGCAGGCTGCCCGGTTGTTTCAGTCTATGCAGCTGCCTCCACTGGTTGGTAACCGGGTGCTGACGAAAAAAGAAATTGCCGTGTTGCTTGATCATTTTTGTCTTCCCTGGATATTAAAAGAGGTAGATTGGAATGGGAATGTGCTGGAAGAAAATGAGTGATCGTTCGTGCGCCAGAAAATTACCGGTTAAACATCATTTATCCTTATCTTCAACGACCATTTTTTAACTTCTTAAATGAGTTTGCCACATGAAAAAAAGTTTCATTACCAGTGTATGTTTTTCTTTAGCAATCACGTTTTTTTTGAGTTGTAATAATCAACCATCTTCAACAGAAGCGACTGCAGAAACAAAACAAGATTCAACAGATGTTACCAGTCAATGGAAAATTGGCGTGCAGTTGTGGACCTTTCATGAGTTTCCTTTTGTTACAGCCATCGATAAAGCTGACAGTGCCGGTGTAAAATACATTGAGGCCTTTCCCGGCCAGAAAATGGGCGGCGACTTTGGAAAAGATGCTGTATTTGGATATGATCTTTCTGCAGATGACCGCGCAAAGGTCAAACAGTTGCTTCAATCAAAAGGTATCACGATGGTGGCTATGGGTGTGGTTGTTCCGCAAAATGCCGACGAGTGGGAAAAGACTTTTGCGTTCGCAAAAGACATGGGATTGCAATATATTACCGCAGAACCTAAAGATGAACATTGGGACCTGGCCGACAGCCTGGCCGGTGCTTATGGCATCAAAGTCGCTATACATGATCATCCGCGTCCTAGTCATTACTGGAGTCCGGACTCTGTGCTCGCAGCAGCCAAAGGGCATCCGAATCTTGGTTCCTGCGCCGATGTTGGTCACTGGTCAAGAAGCGGGCTGGATGTTGTGGAGTGTCTGAAGAAACTGGAGGGGCATATTTTCGGTGTTCATTTTAAAGATGTCAAAGAGTTCAATAAAACCGATGCGGAAGACGTGATCACCGGTACCGGAGTGAATAATTTCCCGGCCATCTTTGCAGAATTGAAACGCCAGGGCTTTACCGGGCTGTTTTCTATAGAGCGTGAAAATAACTGGCAAAACAATGTGCCGGATGTCATTCAGGAGGTGAAGTTTTTTCATGACCAGGTGGCTAAACTGAAATAAATATTACAAAACATTATTTAAAGCATTCAGTTATGTCCCGACAATCATCCCGCCGCAAATTCCTGCAGCATCTCGGTGGCTCGGCCCTGTTCCTGGGCAGTGGTGTATTTTCAAAACTGATGGCTGAGCAGGAATACGAAACCAGGATTCTTCCCTGGGAGAAAACGTTTACAGCCAATGATACTATTCGTATTGCGGTCATCGGCACCGGCATCCAGGGGCACAGCGATCTGGAAGCTGCGCTAAAAGTGCCGGGTGTGGAACTGGCCGCAGCCTGTGATTTGTACACCGGAAGACTGGAACGGATGAAAGAGCTGTATGGTAACGATTTATTTACAACAAAGGATTACCGCGAAATACTGGAACGTAAAGATGTGGATGCTGTGATTATTGCTACGGCTGATTACTGGCATTCGCGGATTACCATTGATGCACTGCAGAAAGGAAAGCATGTGTATTGCGAAAAGCCCATGGTTCACAAATTTGAGCAGGGCTGGGGTGTCATCCAGGCGCACCGGGCATCCGGGAAGGTGATGCAGGTGGGCAGCCAGGGTATCAGTGGTATAGATTACGCCAAGGCCAAAGAGTTGTACAAAGCCGGAGAAATCGGGCAGCTCAATTGTATTGAAGCTACCTATGACCGGCAAAGTGCACTGGGCGCCTGGGAATATACTTTCCCAACTGATGAATCGCCAGAGACAGTTGACTGGGATCGTTATGTTGCCGGTATAAATCCTAAACCTCGGTATGATGCCAAAAAGTTTTTCTGGTGGCGGAATTACCGTGATTTTGGCACTGGCATGTCCGGCGATCTTTTTGTGCACCTGCTCACGGGAATTCATTATGTGACTGACTCAAAGGGACCGCAGAAAATATTTTCTTCCGGCCAGCTTTGCTACTGGAAGGATGGCCGTGATGTTCCGGATGTGATGACGGCCATTATGGATTACCCGGAATCCAATGAACACCCGGCTTTCCAGGTAATGTTGCGGGTAAACTTCATTAGTGGTGCGGGCGATGAGGGCATGGTGCGGTTTATTGGCAGCGAGGGTGTTATGGAAAAAGGCTGGGACGGGGTAAAGATCACTCACAGCCTGATGCCAAAAGCACCAGGTATCGGTGGGTGGGATGCACTCAGCACTTATCCGAAAGCGATGCAGGATGAGTTGATGAAACGCTACAATGCCAAGTGGTCAGCCGCTGACCAGCAGGCGCCAGGTAAGCCACCCATACAGTATAAAACCCCGCAGGGATATGATGCACATGTGGATCATTTTGCAAATTTCTTTTCTGCTATCCGCAATGGTACACCGGTTATTGAAGATCCTGTTGTCGGGTTCAGGGCTGCTGCGCCATGCCTCGCTGCGAATGCGAGTTATTTTGAACGCAGGATTATCAACTGGGATCCGGTGAATATGAAGCTGAAATAAGGATGACTACCAATACCAACTGCTGCACGGGATGCCTCGCTTACTTGCGGGGCATCCCTTATTTTTGCATATGAGCAACAAGTTATTTCCCTACGAGCAGTTATTTTCTTTTACCCAAAATATATTTGAAAAAATAGGCTGTTCTCCCGAAGAGGCAACCCTTGCTACGACAGTGCTGCTGTCTGCCGATTTGCGGGGAGTTGATTCGCACGGAGTCGCCCGGTTAAGCGGCTATGTAAGGTTGTGGGAAGCCGGCCGTGTGAATACCATACCGGATATTAATGTACTTTACGAAACACCGTCTACGGCTGTAGTGGATGGCGATAAAGGCCTTGGGCTGGTGGTGGCACCAAGGGCGATGCAGGTGGCCATAGACAAGGCAAACAATGCAGGAACCGGATGGGTGAGTGTTCAGAACAGCAATCATTTTGGCATTGCCGGCTATCATGCTATGATGGCGCTCGAACATGATATGATTGGTATTGCTTTTACCAACGCCAGTCCGTTGGTTGCTCCCACCTTTTCAGTGGAGCGGTTACTGGGTACCAACCCTATTTGTGTGGCCATACCAGCCGGCGAAGAGCCGGCCTTTGTAGCTGATATGGCAACAACGACGGCTGCTAACGGCAAGCTGGAAATATTACAACGGAAAAACGAAGAGGCACCGGCTGGCTGGATTCAAGATAAAAACGGGCGGCCCACCGTCAATCCGCATGAACTGAAATCTGGCGGGGCGTTACTGCCTTTGGGCGGCGACCGCGAACATGGCAGCCATAAGGGATATGCCCTGGGTGCCATCGTTGATATTTTTTCGGCCGTACTCAGCGGGGCTAACTATGGACCCTGGGTGCCGCCATTCCCTGCCTATGTCCCTATGCCGGAGGAACAGCCTGGCAAGGGAATCGGTCATTTTTTCGGTGCTATGCGCATTGATGCGTTCCGGCCGGCGGCAGCGTTTAAGCAGGATATGGATAAGTGGATACGCCGTTTTCGGTCTGCTAAAACTGTGGAGGGACAAAAGGCTGTCCTGATTCCCGGCGATCCGGAACGGCAAATGGAGCAGGAGCGAAGAAAGATCGGGGTACCGCTGCTGCCTGCTGTAGTTGAGGATTTAAATACACTGGCGGAACGGTTTGGTTTTGCACCTTTATGAGTTGGTTTGTCTTATCGAAGCCAAGACTTTTAATATTCCTAACAATCGTTATTTGCCCGGCGTGTTATCTTTGCACCCAATTTTTAAACATCTAAAATCGGGGAACAAAAAATGAAAGTAATGAAGTTCGGCGGCACCAGTGTGGGAAAGCCGGAACGCATGCATCACATTGTGTCGCTCGTAACGAAAGAGACAGAGCCGGCGATTGTGGTGTTATCCGCCTTGTCGGGCACTACCAACGCTTTGGTAGACATTGGTGAGCATATTGCGAAAGGCGACCGCCAGGCTGCCAAACAAAGCATTGATAAGCTGGCAGCGCATTACCAGGATTTTATTTCAAAACTGGTAGCGAAACCGGAAGCCCTGCACAAAGCAAAGGCCATCGTAGATGAACATTTTGAGTTTCTCAATATCATTTTAAAAATATCTTTCAGCGAAGCGCTGAGCAAAGACATCCTGGCACAGGGTGAATTACTTTCCACCAAATTATTTTGTACCTACCTGGAAGAACAGGGCATTGATCATGTGCTGCTTCCCGCCCTTGAATTTATGAGCATCGACAGCAATGATGAACCACAGGTTGGTCAAATCAGTATCAAACTTGGACAACTGCTAAAGAAGCACCACGATAAAAAGCTGTTTGTAACGCAGGGGTATATCTGCCGCAATGCGAAAGGTGAAGTTGATAACCTGAAACGTGGTGGAAGTGATTATACCGCCTCACTCATTGCGGCTGCTGTCAATGCCAGTGTTTGTGAAATTTGGACGGATATTGATGGTATGCACAACAATGACCCGCGGGTGGTAAAAAAAACCGTGCCGATTCACCAGCTGAGTTTTGACGAAGCTGCCGAGCTGGCTTATTTCGGTGCAAAAATCCTGCACCCGGCTTCTATCTGGCCGGCGCAGTTGTATAAAGTGCCTGTAAAGCTGCTGAATACAATGCAACCAGATGCACGCGGAACGCTGATCACCGAAGAACCCGGCGCCGTAGGTGTAAAAGCCGTTGCTGCTAAAGACAATATCATCGCCATCCGCATAAAAAGCAGCCGCATGCTGCTGGCTTACGGATTTTTAAGAAAAATATTTGAAGTATTTGAGAAATACCGGACACCCATTGATATGATTACCACTTCTGAAGTGGCAGTATCACTTACAATCGATAGCCCGGGCCATTTGAAAAGTATTTTAAAAGAACTGGAGCCTTTCGGGTCTGTGGAGATTGATGAGAACCAGGTGATCATTTCTGTGGTGGGCCACGAAATTTCCCAAACACAGGATATTGTCAAAAAACTCTTTGGCTCCATTGTCAATATCCCCATCCGGATGGTTTCTTATGGCGGAAGTCCGCATAATATTTCACTGCTGGTAGCTGCTGAAAATAAAGCCAAGATTCTTCAACAGCTGAATAAAGGAATGTTTGGACTGGAATGACCTGGTTGTAAACTTTTGCTAAAATGCCGGAGCGTTAATGGTTCCGGCATTTTAGTTGGTTGTATTTTAATAAAGCAGCTGTATCCCGGATATGTTATATGCTGATATTGCAGTTACCGGTAGATAGATTTTATTGGTTTACTGAATCCATCCGTTTTTTTGCATCCATGCCTGTACCAGGTCCATCCATTTAACGGTGCTGGTTTTATTGTTTAAACCAAAACCATGCTTCCCCTTTTCGTAGAGATACACCTGGTTTTTAACATGGTGGCGGGTTAATGCTGCGGCAAAGAGCAGTGTATTTTTTACGTTTACTGTTTCATCGTCTTTCGCATGCACAAGAAAGCTGGGAGGAGTTTTAGCAGTAACCTGCCATTCATTGCTGTATTCTTTTATTTTCTCTTCAGAGGGGTTTTTACCAAGCAGGTTATCGCGGGAGCCGATGTGCCCGATACTATCGGTAAAGCTGATTACGGGATAAGCCAGTATCATAAAGTCGGGTCGCAGGCTGGTATGTTTGGGATTGGCAATGTAGGACCTGGAAAAATGTGTTCCTGCTGTGGAGGCAAGATGACCACCGGCAGAAAAGCCCACGATCCCCACACGGTGCTTATTAATACCCCATTGCCCGGCATTTTCCCTTACTAGTTTTATTGCCTGCTGCGCATCCTGCAGGGGGCCAATTTCGGGATTGATCATGGTAGCGGTATCGGGTAAGCGATATTTCAAAACAAATGCAGCCACACCCATTTCGTTAAACCGCCTGGCAACATCATATCCTTCATGGCCTGCTGCAACAATCCAGTATCCGCCGCCGGGGCATATGACAACAGCTGTTCCGGTTGCTTTTTCTTTGGGTGGCAGAAAAATGGTGAGAGTGGGACGGCTGATTTTATGAACGAGGAGCATTCCATAAGAAGTGGTATCTGCATACTCTTCGTTGGGCTTGGGTTTTGCATTGGGAATTTTTCCGGGGTAAAGCGGTATTACTTGTTGTGCTGAGGCCATAAAACATGAAAAAATAATAGGGAATAGCAATACTGTATATTTCATTGTAGCGATGCGTTTCCTTCAAATCTACTATGAAAAAATAAAAAGCCTTGTATAAAACAAGGCTTTGGTATTCATTATTTTTAGTTATTGCTGTTAAACAATCAGCATGGCATCTCCGTAGCTGAAGAAGCGGTATTTATCTTTGATAGCTTTTTTATAAGCTTCCATCGTCAGTTCATACCCGGCAAAGGCGCAAGCCATGATGAGCAGGCTGGTTTTTGGCAAATGAAAGTTGGTCACCAGTGCATCGGCAATATTAAAATCGTAAGGCGGGTGAATGAACATATTGGTCCAGCCTTCGGAGGGTTTTAAGAGTTTTTGAGCTGTAAAAGATGATTCAACGGCCCGCATGGTGGTGGTGCCGATGGAGCAGATGCGGTGCCCGTGTTCCTTTGCTTTGTTCACAATCTTACAGGCTGTTTCATCGATCCGGTAATACTCGGCATCCATTTTATGTTTGCTGAGATCTTCTACTTCTATCGGGCGAAAAGTGCCCAGCCCGGTGTGAAGCGTAACTTCTGCAAAGCGAATTCCTTTAATTTCCAGCCGCTTGATCAGTTCCCGGCTGAAGTGAAGACCGGCTGTGGGTGCGGCCACGGCGCCCTCGTGCTTTGCATATACAGTCTGGTAACGTTCTTTATCTTCCTCTTCGGGTTTGCGTTTAATGTATTTGGGCAGCGGCGTTTCTCCCAGTTTTTCCAGCATGGCCCGAAATTCTTCTTCGCTGTTTTCCCAGAGGAAACGAATGGTACGTCCGCGGCTGGTAGTGTTGTCAATAACTTCTGCAACCAGTTCTTCACCATCGCCAAAATATAATTTATTGCCTACACGAATCTTACGGGCGGGATCAACGATTACATCCCAAAGACGGTTGGGTTTGTTCAGTTCCCGCAGCAGAAATACTTCGATTTTGGCGCCGGTTTTTTCCTTGCGGCCGTACATCCTGGCTGGAAATACTTTTGTGTTGTTTACAATGAAAACATCCTTGTCATCGAAGTAATCCAGGATGTCACGAAAATGCTTGTTTTCAATCT
Source organism: Chitinophagaceae bacterium (assembly GCA_035760665.1). Classification (GTDB taxonomy): domain Bacteria; phylum Bacteroidota; class Bacteroidia; order Chitinophagales; family Chitinophagaceae; genus DASTSN01. The sequence continues at coordinate 35,532 of DASTSN010000071.1, forward strand.
GGCCGGTATGGCGGTGGACCACCATCATCCGGGCATCTTCGCGTCTTTTCGTAGGGTGCTGAGCAATTAAGTTCAGGGGCAGATCAAACCGGAATTGAGAGAGCTTCATGTATTACTGCTTTTTGTTTTTGCCGGCCATAGTCAATCTATCAAATAAAAGGTATATGGATAACCTGTTCTTTAAGAATGATCTATTTAGCCTTTTGGGTAATTATTATCGGCCATTGACACAATCCGTGAAGAAAGAAACCGGCAAGGAGATGATCCGAATCCGGTCTTACGGCACCGGGCTGGGTCAAAATGGCTGCTTTTAAAGTCGGCAAAGGTATAACATTTCGGATGGAAATAGCGTTTTAATGTGCACATTATTTTCACGTTGTCTTGCCGGCTGCAAAACAAATAAGATTCTATATAGCTTCCGGGCTTTCAGGCATCATACATTTGAATACATGAAATCATAATACTCGTCTGCATGATAAAACGATTGACTGTTTGGCTATTCATTTTTACGGCTTTTTTGTCTACGCATGCCCAGGTAAAAGGAAAGGACAAAAACTACCAGGGACTCCTGTGGGAAATTAGCGGTAATGGCCTGCAAAAGCCCTCTTACCTGTTTGGAACGATGCACGTGAGCAGTAAACTGGTCTTTCACCTGGCTGATTCTTTTTACTTAGCTATTCGGCAGGCCGATGTGGTGGCGCTGGAAACCAACCCGGAATCGTGGCAGGAAGACATGAGTCAATTCGACTTCAGCACGGGGGAATGGCACAATTCATCACGGTATGCCCTGTATGAACAATTTAACCGTATGCCGAATGATTACCTGAGCATTCACACGCTGGAGTTTGGTAAATACGAGAAACAGCTTGCGCAAGCCCTGTATAGTAATCCTTCCACCATTAATAATCTTTTGTACCGAACCTATGGCGATAATTCTGCTGATTTTGAAGAGGACACATATCTTGATATGTATATCTACCAGGTGGGAAAAAAAATGGGCAAGCGAGTAGCCGGCGTTGAAAATTACGGGGAAAGCATGCGCCTGATGGCAGAAGCCTATAACGATGCAGCCAAAGACCAAAGCCGTAAAGAAAAAAGCTATGATCTGGACAATGGGTACAGTGCCGATAAAATGCAGGAGGCTTACCGCACCGGCAATCTGGATTTGCTGGATTCGCTGAATAAGCTGCAAAGTTTTTCGGCTGCATTTGATGAAAAATTTTTGTACCGGCGGAATGAAATCCAGGCCCATTCTATGGACTCAATTTTAAAAACAGGGTCGTCATTGTTTGTCGGTGTTGGGGCTGCCCATTTACCAGGCGCCAGGGGTGTGATAGAATTACTGCGCCAAAAAGGCTATACGCTCAGGCCGGTGCTGATGAGCAGCAAAGAGAACAGCCGGCTGAAAGATATGGTTGAAAAGATCAGGGTGCCTGTATCATTTTATACTGTACAATCTGCGGATCATTTTTTTAGCGTGGATGTTCCCGGAAAACTCTACCCGTCGGACAACAACAATGGGATGGTATACCAGGCGCAGTATGCTGATATGGCAAACGGTAGTTATTACATGGTCACCCGCGTTAAAACCAATAATGTAATGTGGGGGCATACACCTGACATATTGTATAAAAAACTCGACAGCCTTTTGTACGAAAATATTCCCGGAAAAATCCTTTCAAAAAAAGTTATTGAACGGGATGGATACAAAGGGCTTGATATTATCAACCGCACCAGGCGGGGCGATTTGCAGCGGTATCATATTTTCATCACCTCATTTGAACTGTTGTTTTTTAAAATGAGCGGTAATAGTGATTACGTAAAAGTAGGTGATGAGGCGGATCATTTTTTTAACAGCATACGCCTGGAGCAATTTTCAAACACCGGCTGGATTGATTATACGCCATCTTTTGGCGGCTTTTCCGTTCGCCTGCCACACCAGGCGATTATCGGTAACGATGGAAGCTGGTTGTTTGACGCAGCTGACCAGGTAACCAACACATTTTACCGGGTTGTCCGCACGGATATTCATAACTATCATTTTGCCGGAACAGACACGTTTGATCTGCGGTTACTGCAGGAAAGCTTTGCCAGTTCGGTATATATTGACAAGATCCTGCAGCGGCGGTTGTTTACATATAACGGTTACCCGGCACTCGACTGCCGCTACCGTGATAAGGATGGCTCTCTCTTCCTGGTTCGCTTTATCATACAGGGACCTCATTATTACACACTGGTGGCACATGGTAAAAAAATATTACCGGTCATGACATCCTTCCTGAACTCATTCAGGCTGCTACCATTCGTGTACGGCCCGCTGCAGCGGGTGAGCGATTCGGCTATGTATTATGCTGCATTGCAACCCGTTTCCCGGGAAATAAAAAAAGAGAAAATCAGCATGCCGGGAAACTATTCGTACAACACTGCCGGTATGGATGACGAAGAAGATGCCGACACGATTGAAAAAGATGCGCTTGAAAAAGGCGTATACAGGAACATGGTAGTTGCCAATGATTCTACAGGTGAAGAAATTTTTGTTTCCTTTTATAAATCCGGTCGTTACCGTTACATAGCTGACAGCAGCTACCTCCGGCGAAAAGAGGCAGTGAGTCATTTCGGTGGTGATTCTTCCTGGATTATCCGGCGATGCAGCAGTTCTGCATTGCCGGATGGTACTCTGGTGTGGGATTATTTCTTATCGGATACCGGCAGCAGCCGGCAGATACATAACCGGGAATATTATCGCAATGGAATCAGCTATTCCGTTGCCACAGAAACCGACACTGTTTCGCAGCCAAGTATTTTTGTAAGCCGGTTTTTTGAAACTTTCACAGTAGCTGATTCGCTGCCAGCAGTGAATCCATTTGTGCGTAAATCGGATGTGTTTTTTGCTGATTTTTTCAGTAAGGATTCAGCGGCACATAAACTGGCGGTAAAAAATGTGCGCCAGATCAATATTACGGCGACCGATTTACCGATGATAAAAAAAGCCATTCATTCCCTTTCCTGGCAGGAACGGAAATACATGGATATCAAAAAAATATTTATTAGCCGGCTGGCCAGTGTTACCACTAATGAATCAGCTGATTTCCTGAAAGAACTTTATTACGCTGCTGAAGATACCATTGAACTGCAGTACGCGGCGCTGAAAACTCTGCTGGAGCAGCAAACAACTTATGCCATGCAGGTTTTTGGCCGTATTGTTGCCGAGGAACCGCCCGTGTTTGATGTAGCCAGGAACAGTAACTGGGCAGATTATCCTTCTTCGTTTTATCTGAAAAATTACACCGGCAACAATGCTTATTCAAATAGAAGTTTTTGGGATGAATTGTATGATTCCTTGCAATTAACCAAAACAATTTTACCGCAGTTGCTACCACTGATGCAACTGGATGATTATAAATGGCCGGTTCTGAAATTGCTGGGAACTATGGCGGACAGCGGTGTAGTTACAGCGTCTGATTATGATGATTATTTTAAAAAAATATGGCTTGAAACAAGGCTGGAGCTAAAAAAGCAGGTGATTGCAGAAAAGAAAAAAGCGATCGACATGGCCGGGAAGGACGCAATGGCAGCAGGTAATACATCTCGCGATAAAGAAGAGGATACCGGGAATGAAAATCTTACTTTGTATGCTACGTTGCTCTTGCCTTTTTACGATATTAATAAAGACGTGCCGCCGGTGATTAAAAAAATACTTGAATCAGCAGATAACCGGCTCCGGTATTCCGTCACCGCATTGTTACTCAGGAAAAATAAATCAGTACCAGATAGCCTGTTAAATTATTTTGCCAGTAATGATGATTACCGGTACGAGTTGTATACGGATTTGAAGGAGTCGAATCAACTAGAAAAATTTCCGGCCCGGTATAATACACATATTGAGCTTGCCCGCAGCAAGCTTATCTGGTTGAAACAAGGGGATAAACCAGATTCTCTTCTCTATATTAACCGGCTGCCGGCAACATATGAAGGCTACCACGGCTATGTGTATTTTTTCCGCTATAAACAAAAGAAAGATGATGATATCTGGCGGATTGCTTCTGTTGGCCTGGTGCCGGAAAAACCATCTGTTTTTTCGTTTGATGACAAAAGCGAACTGCAAAATGTTAATTCGTATGCACAATTTCTCACCGCAGCAGCCGATCCGTTTACAGATTTCAGTGATGCGCAGTTGACTGGTGAGGAACCGGTCAATACCCAGCTGCAGCGATTTTTAAAAATGCTGCTGTATTCAACCCAAAAAAGTGCCCGTGCGTTTTATGACCGGAATGACCGAAACAGCCTGATTTTTTCGCAACACTATTAGGCTGATATGCCTTTGGGAATAGAGGCGATCAGGTTTTTCGTGTAGTCATGCGCGGGATTAAAATAAATAGTATCCGGATTACCAGATTCAATAATCTTTCCTTTTTGCATCACCATTATTCTGTCGCTGATGTAGCGAACCACTGCAAGATCGTGGGAGATAAAGATAACGGTAAAGCCAAACTCGTTTTTTAAATCATTCAGCAGGTTAAGCACCTGTGCCTGCACGCTCACATCCAGGGCGGAAACGGATTCATCGCACACCAAGAATGACGGGTTTAATGCCAGGGCCCTGGCAATCACAATCCGCTGCCGCTGACCACCGGAAAATTCATGTGGGTAACGATTAAAAAAATCGGCTGTCAGGTTCACTTTTTCTAATAAGGCAATAGCTTTTTCTTTACGTTCTTTTCTGGATAGTAGCCCGTGAACCCGCATAGGTTCTGTAATGGCTTCACCAATAGTCAGGCGTGGGTTTAACGAGGAATACGGATCCTGGAACACCAGTTGGAGGTCTTTCCTCAGAGGTTTTAAGGCTTTTTCATTTTGTGCCGTCAAGTTTTGCCCGTTGTAATAAATTGTTCCGTGGGTTGGTTCTACCAGTCGCAGCAGTGTTCTGCCAAGTGTTGTTTTCCCGCAGCCAGATTCTCCCACCAGTCCCAGTATTTCGTCTTTGTAAACAACAAAATTTACATCATCAACCGCGGCAGTAAAACTGACAGGCTTTCCAAATATATTATTACGGGATGGATATAACACACTGAGATGTTCTGCCTGCAGGAGTACGGTACTTGGTTGCTGATTTTTATTCTTGGCAATTGCAGAGCCTGTGTTGTTGGGTGGCGGAGTTGCGTGGTCAAGAAAATCACTTACAACAGGTAAGCGATCTCCTTTTTTATGTAAAACCGGCCGGCAGGTCAGCAGCGCTTTTGTGTATGCATGTGCAGGCTGCCGAAAGATTTTATCTACAGTATTGTGTTCGAGTATTTCCCCTTTATACATAACAACGGCTCGGTCGGCTATTTCTGCCACCACGCCCAGGTCGTGGGTGATGAAAATAACACCCATGTTCACCTGTTTTTGTAAATCTTTGATGAGGGTCAGAATTGTTTTTTGTACCGTTACATCCAGGGCTGTGGTCGGTTCATCACAGATCAGTAAAGCCGGTTCGCAGGCCATTGCCATAGCAATCATGACTCGTTGTTTTTGGCCGCCGCTTAGCTGGTGAGGGTAGCGGTAAAAAATTTTTGCCGGATCGGGCAGTTGAACTTTTTCAAACCAGCTAATGGTCTCCCGGGCTGCTTTTTTTCGGGAAACGTTTTTGTGGAGACGAATTGTTTCAGCCACCTGGTCTCCGCAGGTCATGACCGGGTTGAGAGAGGTCATTGGTTCCTGGAAAACCATCGCAATTTTGTTGCCCCGGATCTGCTGCAGCTCCTTGTCTTTCAGTTGCAGCAGGTTGATACAGTTTCGTTGGTCTTCTGAAAAAAGGATTTCCCCCTTCGTGAATTTCGCCGGTGGTGCTGGTAACAGTTGCAGGATAGATAGAGAGGTTACGGATTTACCAGATCCGGATTCACCTACAAGGGCCACAATTTCTCCCCTGTTCACTGAAAATGAAACATTACGGAGAGCTGTAACCGATTTTTTTTCCGTTACAAAATCGACGGACAGATTTTTTATTTCTAAGAGAGGCTGCATTTGTGTTATCATCAAAAGCGGAGATGTCGTACGGTTAGTCCGTCATTGATGAGTTGTTTCAGCGAGTCAATGCCGATTTTTAAATGGTTTTCCACATATTTTTCGGTTACTTTTTTATCGCTGGCTTCTGTTTTTACACCTTCGGCCACCATGGGCTGATCACTTACCAGTAACAAAGCTCCGGTGGGTATTTTATTATAAAATCCCACTGTGAAGATGGTGGCAGTTTCCATATCGATGGCGTAAGCCCTGATTTTTTGCAGGTACTGCTTAAAATCTTCATCGTGTTCCCATACCCGACGGTTGGTGGTATAAACAGTACCGGTCCAGTAATCTACCCTGTAATCGCGAATAGTGGTGGAAACGGCTTTTTGCAGGGCAAATGCCGGCAATGCCGGTACTTCCGAAGGGAAATAATCATTCGAAGTTCCTTCGCCCCTGATTGCAGCAATAGGTAAAATCAGGTCACCGATTTTATTCCTCTTTTTCAAACCGCCGCATTTTCCCAGGAATAGGACTGCTTTGGGTTCAATAGCAGTGAGCAGATCCATGATGGTGGCAGCAGTGGGACTGCCCATGCCAAAATTGATAATAGTGATATCTTCCGACGTGGCACATTGCATGGGTCTGTCTTCACCTTTAATCACTACGTTGTTCCATTCGGCAAAAAGATTAACGTAATTGCCAAAGTTGGTCAGCAGGATGTATTTCCCAAAATTTTCAAGCTTCTCCCCGGTGTAACGGGGTAGCCAGTTTAGAACAATTTCTTCTTTCGTCTTCATATCCTTATCTGTTAAATGCTGCTAATTTAAAACAATTATTTTCGTGGATATGATAATCGTGAAATATCCCGAACCGGATTTCCGGCTGAAGAAGGAAGACGGCAAGGAATTTATCTTCGATACCATCCGCAAACAATGGATCAGGCTGACGGAGGAAGAATGGGTGCGGCAAAATTTTATTGCATACCTGGTGCGGGTATTGCAGTACCCGGCTTCCATGATCGCGATCGAAAAGGAAATTACGTTAGGCGATCTAAAAAAGCGGTTTGATATTCTGGTGTATAACCGGTCGCATCAGCCCTGGATGCTGGTGGAGTGCAAGCGGCAGGACGTGCCAGCTGGCGATACAGTACTCGAGCAGGCCCTGCGATATCACATCAGTATTCCTGCAGCGGTTATTGTCATTACAAATGGCGATGTCACATTTGGCTGGCGAAAAATTAACGGTCAGCTGGTGGGCATTGATGGTTTGCCGGCATGGGGTAGTACCTGATTTTTGATGCCCAACAAAAAATCCTGCCGGGATGAGCAGGATTTTTGCAATAGGCATTTGTATTTTGTTTATGGGAAAATACCCAGTTCAGCATAGGCTGTGCCGACTTTGTTAATAGCAACAACGTATGCGGCTGTACGCATATCAGGAATGGCGGGATTTGATTTCCACATTTCCATGATTTCACGTGTTGCTGCAATCATTGTTTCTTCCAGTCCGCTATAAACCAGGTCTGCTTCTTCCGGTCCGTGCATGATAAATTCCCGCTCATGCTTGCTTACCTGCTTACCGGTCAGTTCCTCGATTTGTCCTATTATATGAGTATTCAAATTTTCGGTAAAGCGTTTTTCCATTCTTCCGTAGCGCACATGGCTCAGGTTCTTCAGCCATTCAAAATAAGAAACTGTTACACCACCAGCGTTGAGATACATGTCCGGGACCACCAATACGCCATTTTTGATAAGTATTTCATCGGCTTCCGGTGTAAGCGGGCCATTAGCAGCTTCGCCAATCAATTTGGCTTTCACGCGGGATGCATTTTCGCCGTTAATGACATTTTCGAGTGCCGCAGGAATCAGAATGTCACATTCAAGTTCCAGTGCATCGGAGGTATTGGTAATATTCGTTGCACCGGGGAAATTCAATATAGAACCGGTTGCTTTCCTGTGTTTAAATACAGCATCAACATCCAGCCCGTTGTCGCTGCGGATGGCTCCTTCATATTCCGCCAGCGCAATAACTTTAGCGCCAGCCTGCTGGAAAAATTTAGCGGAATGATAGCCTACATTCCCCAATCCCTGCACCACCACTTTTTTCCCTTCCACACCCACGGTCATACCGAGTTTTTCCATCACGTCCGGCATGTTACAAACCTCTCTCAGCCCGTAAAAGACACCCAGTCCTGTGGCTTCCCGACGACCACGTACACCCCCTTGTGTAACTGGCTTACCGGTAACGCAGCCGAGCGCATCAATCTCTCCCGGTCTCATGCTTGTGTAGGTATCCAGGATCCAGGCCATTTCCCGTTCGCCGGTGCCGTAATCAGGTGCAGGAACATCGGTGCCAGGTCCGATAAAATTCTTTTTAATCAATTCAGAGGTGTAGCGGCGGGTAATTTTTTCGAGGTCGTAAGCAGAATACTTTTTGGGATCAATCGCAATACCTCCTTTGGCGCCGCCGAAAGGAACATTCACAATGGCACATTTGTAGGTCATCAGTGCGGCCAGGGCCATCACCTCGTCAAGGTTTACGGTTGTGGCAAATCGGATCCCGCCTTTACAGGGTGTTTTATGGTGAGAATGTTGTACACGGTAAGCTTTTATCACCTCTATTTTATCGCCAATTTTGACAGGAAAATGCATGCGGTAAACGCTGTTGCACTGTTTAATTTGTTCCAGGATGCCCGGATCCCAGTTGGTAAACTTTGCTGCTTTGTCAAAGCTTTGTTCCACTGCTCCAAAAAAACTATAAGTACTGTCTGACATAAATTTTGTTTTATAAACGTTCGTTAATGAATTGAAAAATTAAAAGTAGTTGCTTTGAAATGAATAGTTGCTAAATCTTGTTACATGATCGGTTTAGTGGATTTGAAGAAGGACAAAACAACGGAATTGCTTATAATTTGCCTTCCTGTTTTTCCCATTTACTTATTTTTTTGTCGAGTCGAACAACATATAAAATCAATCCTGCAAGGATAGTGAGCATCACAGCGATGACCACATAAATCCGGCCGTTACTTCTCATCTGATCGGCCATTTCCACCTCTTTGCCGGCGGATTCCTGTGCCATGGCTGCTGCAGTTATTATAACGCTTAACAGGGTGTAAATTATTTTCTTAACACCAATCATTTTAGTAAAGTTTGTTCTTTTAATAAGTTCAGTCGGATTTTTAATGTCGTCAGCCAAACGCCCAGCAAGGTCCAGCCGATGATGGCGGGATAGAAAACCACCCGCATCCTGTTATCAATATCGCTGAAATTCAGGGCAGGGTTTCCTTCGCGGCCCGGGTGCAGGCTTGGTAAAAGCCTCGGCAATATCCAAATGGTGGGAAACAGCATGGCATATGCGAAAATGTTGTACACAGCGCTAACCCTTGCTCTTTTGTCGATGTCTGGTATGGAATCCCTCAATACGTGGTAGGCGAGGTAAATCAGCAAGGCGATCGCTGCGCCGATTAATTTTGGTTCCCTGGCAATGGCGCTGAAGGAAGCTGCTGCCGGGTTGTTAGGATCGGCCCAGGTGTAACTCATCCAGATGGTTCCAGTGGCATAGCCCAGCACGCCAAACACAATACCGACGGTGGCGTACTGGCGGGCATAAATGTCGTGCCGTATATTATTGGTGCGCAGGTATTTTACAGCATATACTACCGACACAGTGAAAAGGATCATCATGCAAAACCACATGCATACATGAAAATAAAGATTGCGGATGGTTTCCTGCAAGGCTGGTAAATGTGGTACATCCAGTAAAAGACCAGCCGTAAATGTGTAAACCAATAACAAAACTGCTAATATCTTCCACCAGGATTTGTGCATACTTTCTTAGTGCGGCTGTTATCAGGGGAGGTGTTTACTGGCAAGCAACCCCATGTGCCGGCTTTCAGGCAGCAAAAATAAGGTGGCAAAAATTAATGGTAAATAAAATTTGGAATACCCGGTGGTGACAATGAGCTAATCCTTCCACAAAAAAGGAAAAAGAATAACAGCCAGTAATATGATCATAAGATCTAATGCGACTAATAATAAGACCGACGCTACAGGAATGGTAAGCATATCCGTAAAAACAGCACGGGATAAGCGCATTAATAATAATAGTTGCGGTAAAATGATTGGAAAACCAAGGATTGCCATGATGGCCGCATTTTGCTGCGCTTTGGCTGCAATGGCCGCAAGAAAGGTAAATACCAGGCTGAGGCTCCAGCCACCCAGTAATACTAACCCGGTAAATGTTGCCAGCTTTTGCAGGGGATTGCCCAGAAACATGGAAAACAGCAGCAGGCTCAGTAAACTCATAAACAACATGAGCAGGGAATTGAAAAAGAGTTTTGCCAGGATAAAATCCCGTGGACCAGCAATTGAATAGAAATAGAGCATCCTGCCTTTGCTTTCCTGCAAAAAACTCTTGGCGACTGCATTGATACAAATGAATAATTGTGTAACCCAAAACAGGCCATTCCATACATTGGTGTCGGGCTCTTCTATGGCCATAAATAACACAAAGATGGTGGCGCCAATGTACAGTAACACGCCATAAAACGTGTATTGCTGGCGAATTTCCAGCAATAAATCTTTTTTAAAAAGAGCGTATATGTGGTGTAGGGATTTCACTTTGTTTCCTCGTAGTAGCATTTGCGGCACCGGGGCTCGTACACATCTTTTTCGCCCAGCATAATGGTATCTTCATTCGGCACTTTTCGATAAGAATAATTGGCAATATTCCCGCATTTAACACAGATGGCATGCAGTTTTGTTACGTAATCGGCTTTCGCCATTAAAAAAGGCATTTGACCAAAAGGTTTTCCTAAAAAATCCATATCCAGCCCGGCCACAATTACCCGTGTGCCCCTGTAGGCAAGTTCGTCACACACATTGGGTAATTCATTATCAAAAAACTGCGCCTCGTCAATACCAATTACGTCCACATCCTGCGCCATCAGCAGTATTTTCTGCGAATTATCAATCGGGGTTGAGTGAATGGCATTCTCATCATGCGATACGATTTTAATTTCATCATACCTTGTATCTATACCGGGCTTAAAAATTTCAACTTTCAAGTTGGCGATTTTGGCTCGTTTCAGCCGGCGGATTAATTCCTCTGTTTTTCCGCTAAACATGGATCCGCAAATCACTTCAATCCACCCCCTGCGTTCGCCTCTTATGTCTGGTTCGATAAACATTGTTAATATTCTTCCTGGGAAATTATGCACATTGGCTTATGTGGCAAACTGTTTGTAACTTTAAATGACATTTTTTAAAAAGTTGACAAAAGTACCATATTCTAATGGAACGCATTCAGGTTCTGATCCGAAAATTAAATGAACAGTTGGAACAACAAGCCGGTGCCGCGCAAATGCTCCTTACTGTGCAAATGCTGCAGGCCGAATTGTCCCGTCAGCAGACTGAGGGTAAACAAATACTGGGTACTTCAAAAGTAGCGGTTGTTTTACCAAAACCTGCAGCTGTTCCGGCCTATGCTTCAGCTGATATAGAAAAATATGCGCCCAAAGTTGCTGACGATCAGCCAGTGGAAGAAATTAAAGAAGTTCAACCAGTTTCTGGCAAAGGACCTCAGGTGAAAAAGCAGCGTCCCGAAAACCTGTTATTTGATCCAATGCTGGAAATTCCTACTTTATCCCAGCAAATGGTTAAAGAAGTAAATGAACTGGCTGCTGATAAACAGCTTTCGCTGAATGACAGGCTGAAACAACAAAAAACAGAACTGGGAGAAGTATTAAAAGAAAGTCCTATAAAAGATTTGCGCAAAGCGATTGGCATCAACGACCGGTTTGTTTTTATCAACGACCTCTTTCGCGGCGATGAGCCGATGTATGAACGGAGCATCAAAACCATCAACAGCTTCCATATTTTTGCTGAGGCTGAATATTGGATCAACAGGGAATTGATTGTGAAGCTTGGCTGGGATGAGGAAAATGAAATCGTTCGCCATTTTTACCTGTTAGTTAAAAGGCGGTTTTCCTGAATAAAATCGATAATGATTTTGCAGGCGCCCGCCTGTGATACCACATATTCCTTAGCTGCCTGACTTTTTTGCTGGTACAACGCACGATCTTTTAATAAGGTAATAATTATATTTTCAAGTTCTTTCGCGGTGGAAAAACTATCTGCACCTTTCACCTGAATCAGTTCGGTTGCTTCACGATACTTTTGGTAGTTTGGGCCTATCAAAACCGGTTTGCCGTAAACGGCTGCTTCTAAAACATTATGTACACCATCTTTTGTAAAACCACCACCCACATAGCTGATATAACTGTATTGATAAAGGCTGGCGAGCATGCCGATATTGTCAATAATCAGCGTGCCAGCCGATACGCAGGGCCGTTCATCTGCAGCGATGGCAGAATACAATACTGCATCCGGGAAGACTTTTCTCAGTTTGGCTAAGCGGTTTTCATTAATCTCGTGAGGGGCAATGATTAATTTTAACGAAGGGTCTTTTATGGCTGCCAATGCTTCCCGTAAAGCATTTTCATCCTGTTCCCATGTACTGCCGGCTACAATACAATTCATGCCATTTATAAAGGCTGCTGCGGCTGCAATGGGTTTAGGCTGGTTGGCGATTTCCAGCACCCTGTCAAAACGGGTATCGCCGGCAATGGACGTGGTTTGTTCAAAACCAGCTTTTTTCAGTAATTCTTCGGCGGCAGCATTCTGAACGAAAATATGTGTAAAGCAGGAAAGCATATACCGGTGAAAAGCGCCATACCAGCGGAAAAATGGCTGGCCGGGTCTGAAAACTGCTGAAACCAGCAAAAGCGGAATCATTCGCCGGGAAATGGCAGACAGGTAATGATACCAGAATTCATATTTTACAAAAACAACCAAAGACGGCCGTACCGTTTCGAGAAACTTTTTGGCATTTGAGGGGCTGTCGGGCGGTAGGTAAAAAACCCAGTCTGCCAGGGGATAGTTTTTCCGCACTTCGTAGCCGGAAGGGGAAAAGAATGTTAGTAGAAGTTTATACTGGGGGTATAGTTTTTTTAATTCTTCCATCACGGGTCGCCCTTGTTCAAACTCACCCAGGGAAGCGCAATGAAACCAGATGATTTTGTTATCACTGCCAACCAGGGTACCTAAACGGTTCCAAATATTTTTCCTGCCTTTCAGCCATAGCCTGGCCTTTTCATTTTTGAGCGCTGCAAGGCGAATGCCAAGCAGGTAGAGTCGAAGAAAAATGGTATAAAAAAGAAGGCTCATAAATGGGGCAAATTAAGCAAGTTGCCGTAAAGTTTCTTTGTATTAGGCGGGCGGCTTTATTTTATTATTTTTGCGCCACCTTGAATCATTAAAATCTTTCGAATGCGTCCTATCCAAATGGTGGATACAAAGACCCAGTACCTGAAAATCAAATCTGAAATTGATGCGGCCGTGCAACAGGTAATGGACAGTTCCGCCTTTATCAATGGCAAGCCTGTGCAGGATTTTGCCACTCATTTGTCGGCTTACCTTGGTGTAAAACATACCATTCCTTGTGCCAATGGTACAGATGCTCTTCAAATTGCCATGATGGCGCTGGGCCTGGAGCCTGGTGACGAAGTGATCACGCCATCGTTTACCTATATTGCCACAACGGAAGTCATTGCTTTGTTACGCCTTACCCCGGTTTTTGTAGAGGTGGATTCCGCTACGTTTTGTATGGATCCTGTTGCACTGGAAAAAGCGATTACTCCCAAAACCAGGGCGATTGTTCCCGTGCACCTTTACGGTCATGCTGCCCCGATGGATCAAATTATGGCGATAGCTAAAAAATATAATCTTGCTGTAATTGAAGATAACGCCCAAGCCATTGGCTGTGACTATCAGTTCGCGAACGGGAAAAAAATGAAAACCGGAACGATTGGTCATATTGGGGCTACCTCATTTTATCCTTCAAAAAACCTGGGTGCGTTTGGCGATGGGGGTGCATTATTTACAAATGATGATCAATTAGCGGAACGCATGCGGATGATTGCTAACCACGGCCAGCAAAAGCGATATTATCATGAAATGGTCGGTTGCAACAGCCGGCTCGATAGTATACAGGCAGGTATTTTGGATATAAAACTCAAATACCTGGATGATTATATTGCTGCAAGACGTAAAGCCGCTGATTTTTATGATCAACAATTTGCCGGTCATCCCAACATAAAAACACCTTATCGGGCGCCCTATTCCTATCATGTATTTCACCAGTACACATTGGTGCTGGAGGGCGCAGACCGCGACAAGCTCAAGGAGTACCTGGAGCAACAAAAAATACCTTCCATGATTTATTATCCTGTGCCGGGGCACAAACAAAAAATGTTTGAAAAATTTAATGTCGCATCATTACCGTTGCAGGTTACGGACTGGCTGACTGAACGGGTGATTTCCCTGCCTATGCATACAGAACTTGACGAGGAACAATTGAATTATATCGCTGATCATGTATTAAATTTTATCAATCAATAATCTTATTCTCGAATGAAAATTGCTGTTGTTGGAACAGGCTATGTAGGACTTGTAACAGGAACCTGTTTTGCTGAAACAGGTAATTCCGTCACCTGTGTGGATGTAGATATAGAGAAAGTCAAAAAGCTCAGTAACGGTGAGATTACCATTTATGAACCGGGTTTGGAAAAATTATTTCTCCGAAACCTTCGGGAGGAGCGATTAAAGTTTACGACCAGTCTCGAAGAGGGTGTCAAAGATGCTTTGTTAGTCCTGCTGGCATTGCCTACTCCGCCTGATGAAGATGGTTCGGCAGATCTCTCTTATGTGCTGAAAGTAGCCGATGATTTAGGCAAAATCATGAAGGAGTATAAAATAATCATCGATAAAAGCACAGTACCGGTAGGCACCGCCGAAAAAGTACGGGCTGCTATTGCAGCAAACTATAAAGGTGAATTTGATGTAGTTTCCAATCCAGAATTTTTACGGGAAGGGCTTGCCGTAGAGGATTTTATGAAGCCAAACAGGGTGGTAGTAGGCACCAGCTCAGAAAAAGCAAAAAAAATCATGAATGATTTATTTGCGCCTTTTGTCAGGCAGGGAAACCCAGTTATATTTATGGATGAACGTTCGGCTGAGTTAACAAAATATGCTGCGAATTCTTTCCTGGCAACCAAAATAACCTTTATGAATGAAATTGCCCGGCTCTGCGAGTTGCTGGGAGCCGATGTAGATATGGTGCGCCGGGGAATGGGAAGCGATGAACGGATTGGAAAACGTTTTTTATTTCCAGGCATTGGTTATGGTGGTAGCTGTTTTCCCAAAGATGTGAAAGCGCTGGTGCATTCCGCCAGGCAAGCCGATTATGATTTCCAGATATTGAAAGCCGTGATGGATGTCAATGAAAAGCAAAAACTCGCCCTTATTCCACGTGTAAAAAAATACTTCAATAATGATTTAAAGGGAAAGCGTTTCGCTTTCTGGGGGCTGGCTTTTAAACCAAATACAGACGACATACGTGAAGCGCCGGCACTGTATATGATTGATGCACTACTAAAAGAGGGTGCCACAATTCATGCTTTTGATCCGGAAGCTATGACCAATGTTAAGCGTTTACTGGGAGATAAAATTCATTATGCCGCGAACCAATATGCTACGCTGGAAAACGCGGATGCATTAATTATTGCCACTGAATGGAATGAATTCCGGACACCTGATTTTGACAAGGTGGCAACGTTATTAAAGAGTAAAGTGATTTTTGATGGCCGTAATTTATTTGACCTCTCAAAAATGGAGAGCATGGGTTTTTATTATGAAAGTATCGGCAGAAAAACGATTGAAGCCTGAATAGCCTTGCTGTCGGTCATTAACTGAATAATACTATGGAGCAAAAAAGAGTACTTATCACCGGAGGGGCAGGATTCCTGGGATCTCACCTTTGCGATAAATTTATTAAAGAAGGGTATCGGGTGGTTGCCATGGATAATCTTATCACCGGGGACCTTCGCAATATCGAACACCTTTTCAAGTTAAAGGAGTTTGAGTTTTACCACCATGATGTCACCAAGTTCATTCATGTGCCCGGCCGACTCGATTATATTTTACATTTTGCTTCGCCGGCCAGCCCGATCGATTATTTAAAAATCCCGATACCCACACTGAAGGTAGGAGCCATGGGGACACATAACTGCCTTGGACTTGCCAAATCCAAAGGGGCGCGGATACTCGTGGCATCCACCAGCGAAGTTTACGGTGATCCACTGGTGCATCCGCAGCCGGAAGAATATTGGGGAAATGTGAATCCAGTAGGTCCCCGTGGCGTATATGACGAGGCAAAACGATACATGGAATCTATTACTATGGCGTACCATAACTTTCATGGACTGGAAACCAGGATCGTTCGCATTTTCAATACCTATGGGCCTCGTATGCGACTGAATGATGGCCGGGCATTACCTGCATTTATCGGTCAGGCATTAAGAGGGGAAGATTTGACGGTTTTCGGCGATGGATCCCAAACAAGGAGTTTTTGTTATGTGGATGACCTGATCGAAGGTATTTACCGGTTACTTTTGAGCGATTATCATTTGCCGGTAAATATTGGAAATCCGGATGAAATATCACTGCTTGATTTTGCTAAAGAAGTATTGGAACTGACAGGGAATCAAGTAAAGATTAGCTTCAAACCCTTGCCTGTCGACGATCCTAAACAAAGGCAACCAGATATCAGCAAGGCAAAATCAATCTTAAAATGGCAGCCCTCTGTTGCAAGAAAGGAAGGGCTGAAAAAGACGCTTGAATATTTCAAAACCTTGAATAAGGAAGATTTAATGGCGGCGCCAAAAGAATTTTAGTACCAAAACCTCGTTTTAATATTAAACACTAAACTATGTATCAACAATTAATTGATAAAAAAGAGAAGCTGGCAGTTATTGGCCTTGGTTATGTTGGGCTACCCATTGCTCTGGAATTTGCCAAAAAAATAGCTGTTATTGGCTTTGATATTAATGCAAACCGGATCGAACTCATGAAAAACGGGATTGATCCAAGTAATGAACTGGACAAAAAGGCATTTGAAAATTGTGATATTGAATTTACAAATTCACTGGATATTTTACGGCAAGCCAAATTTTTTATCGTTGCCGTACCGACTCCCGTAGATGAATATAACGTGCCGGATCTGACGCCGGTTCAAAAAGCATCGGAGACGATTGGAAAAGTAATTAAACAGGGCGATTACGTGGTGTTCGAGTCCACGGTGTATCCAGGCTGTACAGAGGAGGATTGCCTGCCGGTGATTGAACGGATATCGGGATTGAAAATGGGGGTCGATTTTAAATTGGGGTATTCACCCGAACGAATTAACCCTGGTGACAAAACACACACACTGGCAAAAATTGTAAAAGTCGTGTCCGGTTGCGACCAGGAAGCGCTGGATACAATTGCCAGAGTGTATGAATTGGTGGTTGAGGCCGGCGTGCACAAAGCGTCTTCTATCAAAGTTGCAGAAGCCGCTAAGATTATTGAAAACACCCAGCGGGATTTGAATATTGCCCTGATGAATGAATTGTCGATTATATTCGACAGAATGAACATCAATACTTTTGAAGTGTTGGAGGCGGCTGGTACTAAATGGAATTTCCTGAAGTTTTATCCGGGACTGGTTGGAGGACATTGTATTGGTGTAGATCCTTATTACCTCACTTATAAGGCACAAAAACTGGGGTACAATCCCCAGGTCATTCTGGCTGGCAGAAGTATCAATGATAATATGGCCGGGCATATAGCCCGCAAAGTGCTGATGCACCTGATAAGGAACGTTGGTGATGTGCGGATGGCAAAAATTCTGGTGAAAGGTGCCACTTTTAAGGAAAATGTAAGTGACATTCGTAATTCAAAAGTGGCAGATATCATCCGGGAGCTCAAAGAGTTTTGCTTGCATATTGATGTTGAAGACCCTTTTGCCGATTCTTCCGAACTGCAGCATGAATACGGTTTTTCACTGGCTGAAAAAGTCGCAAATAACTATGATGCCGTCATTGTTGCGGTGCCGCATGAACCCTACCTGTCGCTGGATGATGACTATTTCAGTTCCGTTTCTAAGCCATCGGCCCTTGTTGTCGATATTAAAGGAATTTACCGTAATAAGATTACAAATCGCTTTTATTGGAGTTTATAGCAATGAATTTTAAAACCACTGATATCCCGGGTTTGCTCATTTTTGAACCACGTGTTTTTGAAGACAACCGAGGTTATTTTTTTGAATCTTACAACGAAAAGGTTTTTATTGAGGCAGGCATCACTAATCGGTTTGTTCAGGATAATCAATCCTGTTCTGCCTACGGTGTTATTCGCGGATTACATTACCAGTTAGCACCGTATGCACAGGCAAAACTGGTGAGGGTGCTTCATGGCGTAATTTTAGATGTTACAGTTGATATTCGCAAAGAATCTCCTACGTACGGAAAGGTGTATTGCCTGGAAATGTCCAGTGAAAATAAAAAGCAGTTATTTATCCCGGAGGGCTTCGCACATGGATTTTCTGTGCTTAGTGAAAGCGCAGTGATACTTTATAAGTGTGATGCTTTTTATAATAAAGAATGCGAAGCCGGTATCCGGTTTGATGACCCGGAGCTCAATATCGACTGGCAAATACCAGCAGGTAAGGAAATTGTATCAGAGAAAGACAGCCACCTCCCGTATTTTACGGATGCCCGCACTAATTTTTTCTTTGGCAAACTATGAACAATTTCCCGAAAATACTGGTAACAGGCGCTGCCGGCCAGCTTGGTTCAGAATTTCGCCAGTTAGTCAAGTCATCCCCCGAGTTTACTTTTGTATTTCTTACCAGGGATGAATTAACTATTGAAAACGAACAATCAGTCGATCAGGTATTTCGATTGCATCGCCCTGACTATTGTATTAACTGCGCTGCTTACACAGCTGTTGATAAAGCAGAAGAGGACAAAGAGCAAGCTTTTCTAATTAATGCAAAAGCGGTAGGAATACTCGCAAAAGCATGCGAGACATATGGCAGCAAGCTCATTCATTTTTCTACAGATTATGTTTTTGATGGCACTGCAACAGAACCCTATACTGAAGATGCTGCCACGAACCCTGTAAACGCATATGGCGCATCTAAACTGGCTGGTGAGCAACAGGCCCTCGCAATACATTCACCGGTGATCATTCTCCGTACTTCATGGGTATACTCAGCGTTTGGAAGAAATTTTGTTAAGACCATGCTGTCGTTATTGAAGCAAAAAACGGATATTAATGTAGTGAACGATCAGTTCGGTTCACCCACCTATGCTGCTGATCTGGCGAATACCACCATGCATATTATTGCGGGTGAGCAGTGGACGCCTGGCATTTATCATTATTGTAATCAAGGTATCATCAGTTGGTTCGATTTTGCCAAAGCTATCCGTGAATTCGCTGGATTGACCTGCAAAATCAATCCTATACCCACCCAGGCTTATCCAACGCCTGCAAAAAGACCTGGTTATTCTGCACTCGATACAACAAAAATCAAAACTGTTTATCATATCCCGCTGCGGAACTGGCGTGAGAGCCTTCAACGCTGCTTGCAACAGCTCACTTAATTTGCTCTGAAATTGAATCTCTTACCATACGTACAATCATTCGCATCGGATGAAAGGTTAATTTTTTGCCTGTAAATATCCCTGCAAAAATTTGGAATTCCCGTATTCTGGCTTACTTTTGTCTATCTGTTTAGTAGACTTTTAGAAAATACATTTGTTTACCTGTGCAGCTTGCGAAATGAATTAATAAAGCAAAGTTGAAAAGAAGCTGAACCTATCCCTGTACGAAATAAGAATATGATTAAGATGTCAGAAAAAATCAGTGCAAATATTTCCGACAAAATTAGTAGACTTACCGAGGTTGAATCTTTGCGTTTGCTGGCGGGGTTATATCCCGGGCAAGTGGTTTTTTCCACCAGTTTTAGCTGGGAAGACCAGGTGATCAGCCATTTAATTTTCAGTAATCGGTTGCAAATAGACGTGTTTACACTTGATACAGGCAGATTGTTTCCGGAAACGTATTCGACATGGAGCAGAACAATGGAAAAATACGGACAGAAAATAATTCCCTATTATCCGGATGCAAATCATTTGCAGACGTTTATCCACGAAAAAGGTCCGAACTGTTTTTACGAATCTGTGGACAATCGCAGGCAATGTTGCCGCATTCGTAAAGTTGAACCATTGCAACGGGCGTTGAAAGGAAGAAAAATCTGGATTACGGGTATTCGGGCAGAACATTCCGCTAACCGGCACGACAAGATGCAAGTGGAATGGGACGAAGGTAACCAGATTGTAAAATACCATCCTTTGTTACACTGGGATACGAAAAAAGTGATGGATTTTATAAGTGAGAACGAAGTTCCATACAACCCTTTGCATGACCGTGGTTTTATCAGCATTGGCTGTGCACCCTGCACAAGAGCAGTGAAACCTGGAGAAGATTTCAGGGCCGGCCGCTGGTGGTGGGAAGACAATAGTAAAAAGGAATGTGGCTTACATATACATGTAGCCGAAAAGGGATAGAAAATTTTTTTGCGATTTAAACCTATCAAAAAAGTAGACTAATAATTCTGAATATGAGTATTCATCAGTGGGATTACCTGGAGCAACTTGAATCGGAAAGTATACATATTATGCGGGAGGTGGCCGCGCAGTTTGAAAAGCCAGCCCTGCTCTTCAGTGGCGGCAAAGATTCAATAACAATGGTTCACCTGGCGCGAAAAGCTTTTGCTCCTGGTAAAATTCCTTTCCCCTTAGTGCATATTGATACGGGCCATAATTTTCCAGAAGCACTGGCGTTTCGCGATGCTCTGGCTGCTAAAGTGAATGCGCAACTGGTTGTAAGAAAAGTGGAGGATACAATCCGGCAACGAAATCTTACTGAACCAAAAGGAAAATTTGCCAGCAGAAACTGGTTGCAAACATACACGCTGCTGGACACCATTGAAGAATTTCATTTTGATGCCTGTATCGGCGGAGCCCGCCGGGATGAAGAAAAGGCCCGGGCCAAAGAACGAATTTTTTCAGTGCGGGATGAATTTGGACAGTGGAATCCCAAATTGCAAAGGCCTGAACTCTGGAATATTTATAACGGCCGGATTCATAAGGGCGAAAATGTACGTGTATTTCCGATCAGTAACTGGACAGAACTGGATATCTGGAATTATATCAAAAAAGAACAGATTGACCTGCCATCGATTTATTTTGCTCATGAGCGGGAAGTGATCGAACATGAAGGTCAGCTGATTGCCGTCTCTGATTTTATCAATATAGATGATACAGATGTGATCAGTAAAAAGAAAGTTCGTTACCGTACCGTTGGCGATATGACCTGTACCGCTGCAGTTGAATCGTCTGCCGCTACACTTGACCAGGTGATTCATGAAATTGTTTCCACCCGCATCAGCGAACGGGGGGAAACACGCATTGATGATAAAGTAACGGAAGCGGCTATGGAAGACAGGAAGAAGAACGGCTATTTTTAAAATGATTCCTTGATAATGTAAACTCTTACAAAACTTCAAATTAGTATACATGGATTTACTTCGTTTTATAACAGCTGGCAGTGTGGATGATGGGAAAAGTACCCTGATTGGACGTTTATTATATGATAGTAAAAATATACTGGTGGATCAGCTGGAGGCTTTGGAAAAACAAACTAAAAACAAGGAAGCCGGAACTATTGACCTCGCTTTGTTAACCGATGGGTTACGGGCTGAGCGTGAACAGGGCATTACAATAGATGTGGCCTATCGCTATTTTTCCACACCACGCCGGAAATTCATAATTGCTGATGCACCGGGTCACGTTCAATACACCAGGAATATGATAACCGGGGCGTCCAATACCAACCTGATCATTGTCCTCATTGATGCCAGACAGGGAGTGGTAGAGCAAACGCGCCGGCATTCCATTATCGCTTCCCTTCTAAAGATTCCGCACGTAGTTGTTGCGGTGAATAAGATGGACCTGGTAGATTTTTCACAAAATGTTTTTAACAATATCGTTATTGATTATGCGAAAGTGGCGAAACAACTGGGATTGCATGATGTAACCTATATACCAATCAGTGCGCTGCTGGGTGATAATATCGTTGATAAATCTTCGACTATGGACTGGTTCGAAGGGAAGCCACTCCTGCAGCAACTGGAAGAAGTTGAGATAAGGCAGGATATCAATCTTTCAGCCGCAAGATTCCAGGTACAATATGTCATTCGCCCACAAACAGAGGACTTGCATGATTACCGCGGTTACGCTGGAAAAGTGATTAGCGGCCGGTTTCAAAAAGGTGACAGGGTAAAAGTATTACCTGCCGGCATTGAGTCAGTTATCAGCAAACTGGAAATTGCCGGTGAAGAAACCGAAACGGTGACTGCACCCAAAAGTGTCGTGATTCAGTTAGAAGATGATATTGATATCAGCAGGGGCGATTCCATTGTGCCGGTAACAGATAATCCTGTCATCAGCAATGAGCTGGAGTTGCTTCTGTGCTGGCTTGATGAAAAGCCCTTGCTGCCAGGAAATAAATATTATCTCCAGCACAATAGTCGGTTGGTAAGGGTGGTGGTGACAAATCTTTTACATATGCTGGATGTGAACACGCTGCAGCAGCAAGCTGTGGAAGGTCCTGTAAAACTAAATGAAGTGGTGAAAGCTACCATTAAAACTGCTTCACCGCTCGTATATGATCCATATGAAAAAATCAATACAAATGGCAGTGCCATTTTGATTGACGAAACAAGTAACAGTACTGTGGCAGCGGTTTTATTTCAATAAACTTCAACGTACAAATATGACATCAGTAAACCAACCAGGCAGGGTTATCCTTGCTGCAGCAGGTCCTGGAGATCCAGAACTTCTAACATTAAAAGCTGTACGCTATTTACAAAAGGCTGATGTGGTGCTGACCGACCGCCTGGTGAGTGATGATATTTTACGGGAATATGTAAAACCGGAAGCAGAGGTTATTTATGTAGGAAAGCAATGCCGGAAAGGTAATTCCACCCCACAACAAACTATTAATGAGCTGATGGTTGATTTCGCATGCCGGGGTAAACTGGTTGTACGGTTAAAGGGAGGTGATGTTTCTATTTTTTCAAATATTCTCGATGAATTGCAGGTATTGGTGGCCAACAGAATTGCATTTGAAATAATACCAGGTGTAACGGCTGCCCTTGGTGCGGCTGCTTATGCAGGTATTCCGCTCACCGCCAGGGGATTTTCAACAGCTGTGCGGTTTCTCACATATTATAAATCCGATACCATATCTGCCGCCTATTGGCAGGAGCTGGCAAAAACCGAAGATACCCTCGTATTTTATATGTCTTCGGAAACCCTGGATATGGTTGTGCAGCAATTGATACAGTATAACATTGATCCTGCCAAAAAACTGGCTGTCATCGAGCAGGCAACTACGCCGCTGCAAAATGTTATTGTTCGGGATATATACGAATACGCTGGGGAATCAGCCGGGAGCCGGTATATTTCACCATCCCTGGTAATTATTGGTAAAGTGGTAAGCCTGCACGAACAATTTGCATGGCTGCCTAATCAGATGACAAAAACTGAATACTTTAAACCAGGTGCATTTATTGCTAAGCCAGGCAATGAGCATACAGGTGCAAAGAAAAAAATAAGCAGGGCTTAAATACAAAAAGCATGTGATGGGTCAATATAAAAACCCTGAATGACTGATTCCGAAAACACGATCATTGTAAAGTAATAAAGGCCTGTATGCCAACAGAAATTTTTATACAGCCATCTGCTGCCCCGGTTAAAGAAGACAACCAGCTCTTTCCTGTTTTCTTTAAGCTGAACCAATTAAAACTGCTGATTGTGGGTGGTGGTCATATCGGGTTGGAAAAACTGCAGGCTGTTCTCAATAATTCTCCGGAAACCTGCATTCATCTTGTTGGCATTACCATATGTGATGCAATTAAAATACTGTCAGAGGAATATCCCGCTATTTGTCTTTCAGAAAGAGCATACAATCCTTCGGATCTTGACGAATCAGACCTTGTAATTGTAGCTGTCAATAATATTGAACTGGCTGCAATAATCAGGAGGGATGCGAAAGAAAGAGGCAAACTGCTGAATGTAGCAGATAAACCCGGCCTGTGTGACTTTTATCTTGGCTCAGTTGTAAAAAAGGGGAACCTGAAAATCGCCATTTCTACGAATGGCAAATCGCCAACCATTGCAAAACGCCTTAAAGAAGTGTTGAATGACATGATTCCGGCGGAAATGGACAATGTGTTAGATAATATGCAAACCATACGAAATGGAATCAATGGAAATTTTGATGATAAAGTGCGGCAGTTAAATGATCTTACAAAAGTGCTGGTAGCTAAACAGGCTACGCTGGAAGATGCCAATAAACCAGAGCAGCGCAAATGGCCACGAATTGTGAAATGGTGTTTGTTTGCCTTTTTGTTTATGATCATCGGCCACACTATACTTTCGTTTGTACCATTCGGAAAAATTGCGGCGGGTTTCAGGGCGCTACCCAGGTATATTGATGTGACATCTTTTTCGCTGATGGCGCTAACCGGTTTTCTTGCACAAATGGCCGATGGATCGCTGGGTATGGGCTATGGAACGATTTCTACCACCCTTTTGCTGGCATTAGGTGTTAATCCGGCCATTGTAAGCAGTCGTGTGCATTCTGCCAGGGTATTTTCTAGTGGTCTTTCCGGCTACACCCATCACAGGTTTGGCAATATTAATAAAAAACTGTTCAGAACGCTGGTGATACCCGGCGTCATCGGTGCTATATTGGGGGCGTCATTGGCTTTTTTTGCACAGCAATATTCGTCCTGGGTTCGCCTGCCACTCTCGATTTATACATTTTATCTCGGCTTTTACATCATGCGAAAAGCGTTCAGTGCTAATAAAAAATCAGCCAAAGTGAAACGGGCGGGATGGCTTGCATCAGCAGGTGGTTTCCTGGATGCTTTTGCTGGTGGTGGCTGGGGAACGCTTGTCACCAGCACATTGTTGTCAAAAAGAAGAACGCCCCGATATGTAATTGGTTCTGTTTGCCTGGCAGAGTTTTTTGTAGTACTCACCAGCTCCATCACTTTCTTCATTTTACTCAGGAGTATTCCCATTTTTGATGTGGCAGGGCTTATAGTCGGCGGACTTATTGCAGCACCACTTGCTGCAAGGCTGGTGGGTAAGCTGCCCTTAAAAACGATGTTTATTGTTGTAGGCATGCTGGTGATCCTGACCAGCTGTTCCACACTTTGGAATGCAGTTATACAACTGTTGAAATAGCCCCTCCATTTTAAAATTGATGAATGAACTCCCGTTTATGTCGCTGAAATACACGAGCATATTCACTATTATAGGATCACTGTATTTGAGTGGACATTCGCAGTCAGTAAAAAGGGTTCAACAGCAGCAACAGTGTTGGGTAGGCTATTTTTCCCAGGTGCGCTTTTCAGATAAATGGGGCGTCTGGTCAGATTTTCAACTTCGGACAAAAGAGTATTTTTTTACCGATTTTTCCGTGAGTATTATCAGGTATGGGATGATTTATTATATCAATGAACAAACAAAATTGGTTGCGGGCCATGCTATTATTCATTATTATCCTGCCGAAGTGCACGAATATGTTACCCAACCTGAGCAACGTTTGTGGCAGCTATTTCAATGGAAAAATAATTATAACGGATTTGAACTAACACAAGCTTTTCGGCTTGAGGAACGATTTCGTCGGAAAATACTGAATGATTCAATACTTGCTGATGGGCATAACTTTAATTATCGACTGCGATATAGTATCCTGGCACAGGTACCACTTAACAGAGATCTGGTAAAAGCCAAGAAGGTTTCTCTGGTTTTCAATAGTGAGGTGATGCTCAATTTCGGGAAAGAAATCGTTTATAATTATTTCGATCAGCTCCGGTCTTTTTGTGGTATCAATTATCAATTTCATTGTCATTGGATTTTTCAAACAGGTTATATGAACGTCTTTCAACAACTTCCTGCTGGTAATCGATACAAGTCTTTACATGTTGCAAGGCTGTTTCTGTATTATTCCCTGGATACCAGGAAGAATAAGAAATAGTAATACAATATTTGCGAAAGGTGTTTCCCTGATTTTGGTGGTACTTAGTCCAGCCAGTTTTTCAAATGACCTGAAATTTTTTCATGTTCCACCATAAATCCATCATGTCCATAATCTGAGTGAATTTCAACGAGGGTTGCACTGGGCATATGATCTGCCATATGTTGTTGTTCCTGTAACGGGCAAAGGATATCGTTGGTGATACCAATGAGTAAAGTCTTTTGGGAGATCGTTTTCAAAACAGATTCAATGTTTTTGCCCCGGCCGCGGGCAATATTGTGGCTATCCATCGATTTGCTAAGGTGCCAATAGCTATAGGCATTAAACCGGTTGACCAGTTTATCACCCTGGTGATTGATGTAGGAAGACGCCCTGAAATGATCCAGTTTTTGCAGGTCTGCATCTGTTTGGTTTTTTACCATAATACTATAGTTGCGGTAGAGCAGCATTGCTACAGCGCGGGCTGCTTTCAGGCCTTTGCTGCCAGCATTTGCCGATGGTTGCAGCCAGGTGCAGTCAGCTTCAATAGCCAGTCGCTGGGCAGTATGAGCTGCAATGCCCCAGGCGCTTTCAGCGGGCGAAGTGGCCAGTAAAAAAAGCCGGCTGATCACTTCTTTTTCCATTACGGCCCATTCCAGCGCCTGGTAACCACCCATACTGCCGCCAACCAACAACCGAATTTTTTCTATACCCAGGTGCTTACGTAACAGGATATGCGCATTTACCATATCACGGATGGTCACAAACGGAAAATCGTGGTAAAAGGGTTTACCTGTTACAGGGTTGTTCTGTAAAGGCCCGGTTGTCCCATAGCAGGAACCGAGAATATTGGCACAAACAATGAAATATTTTTCGGGGTTGATAATGGCACCGGTGCCAATCATGCCCGGCCACCATTCCACCGCGTTGGAATTGGCAGTAAGGTGATGGCATATCCACACCACATTGCTTTTGTCTGCGTTGAGTGTGCCAAACGTGTGATAAGCAATCGTAAGTTCGGGCAACGACTCCCCGCATTCCAGCGCAAATGAATGATTGTATTGAAAAAATTTCATCCCGGGTTTTAGTGCTATAAGAACGCAAAATAAAGGCTTGTCTGAATTACATTTGTAAAAAGTTTTTGCAAAGGGCCAGTCTTCTTGACAGAACAAAGATTTAATACAAACAACTGTTGGTAGGTCAGTCAGTAATTTTAAAACTACCATGTATATGCAGGAACATCCGATTACAAAAGCAATTCGCATCCAGACAGCACGCACTGCTGAAATGGAGCACGCCACACCGTTATTTCTGACCAGCAGTTTTTGTTATGAGAATGCTGAAGAAATGCGAGCCGTGTTTGCGGATGAAAAAACAGCGAATATTTACAGTCGTTTCAGTAATCCCAATGTGAAAGAGTTTGTCGATAAAATCGCAGCATTGGAAGGCGCCGAAACCGGTTATGCCACTGCGTCGGGCATGAGTGCGGTTTTTGCTTCGTTTATGGCTTTGTTGAAAAGTGGTGATCATTTGATTTGCTGCAATGCTATTTTCGGCAGCACACATACACTCATTTCAAAATACCTTGGCCGCTTTGGCATTGAGCATACCTATGTAAGTGCTGATAATCCTGCGGCGTGGGAAGCAGCCGTAAGGCCTACTACCAAAATGATTTTTTTGGAAACACCTACCAATCCCGGCCTTGATATTATTGACCTGGAAGCAGCCGGGAAACTGGCAAAAAAACATGGGCTGATCCTGAACGTAGACAATTGTTTTGCCACGCCAATTGGTCAGCGGCCCATAGATTTTGGTGCCGACCTGGTTATTCATTCAGCCACCAAATGGATTGACGGTCAGGGTAGGGTATTGGGTGGTGTGGTCGTTGGGAAAGCGGCATTGATCAAAGAAATTTATGCGTTTTGCAGAAGTACGGGACCTTCTTTATCGCCGTTTAATGCCTGGATACTCAGCAAAAGCCTGGAAACACTTGATGTAAGAATGGAGCGTCATGCGGCTAATGCCCTGCACATTGCCAAAGCTTTGGAACAACATCCTAAAATTGCACGGCTTAAATATCCCTTTTTACCCAGCCACCCGCAATATGCCATTGCCATGAAGCAAATGAAAAATGGTGGGGGCATTGTTTGTTTTGAATTGAAAGGTGGCCTGGAAAGTGGTAAAAAATTCCTGGATAGCCTACAGCTGCTTTCGCTCACTGCGAACCTTGGTGATACCCGCAGCATTGCTTCTCACCCGGCGAGCACAACCCATGCCAAACTAACCGAGGAAGAAAGGCGGGAAGTGAATATTACGCCGGGATTAATTCGCATTTCGGTGGGGTTGGAATATGCTGATGACATTCTCCATGATATTTTGCAGGCCCTGGAAAAATGCTAAAAAACAGGGACAGCTATGTAAACTGTCCCTGTTTTACCAAATGAGATTTGTACTTACTGCCGAAGTTATTTAACCGAAGTAATTTCCGTTGTGCCCCATTTGCTTTGCGTTTTTACGGTTCCAAATCCGGGGGCAAACCATTCGGTAACATCGCCTTTTACGGGAAAACCAATTCCCATAACTGCAACTTTTATATTTGATTTATAGCTGATCTTAAAACAGTTCCAGGTGCCGGCCGGAGTAGTTACTGATTCCTGTCCCTCCACTTTCCTGTCAGTGATTTTAACTGACACTGCTGTTTTCATCCCATTGTCCTGTTTGATGTCCATATCAAAATTTCCGTCGGGTAATGCATCGCCCACTTTCATATTTGCAGGATAAGAGAGATAAACATCCGCCGCCTGGGCTTCGGCTTTCATTTGTTGTGACTGTTCCGGGGAAATAAACATTTTCATATCCATCATCAGAATTCCGCCCACACATTTAATATTATTTATGGCGCTGGTAACCGATTTTCCTTTTTTATCAAAAAACTCGCTTTTTACGGTGGCGGTAGTAGCGCCGCCTGCATTTTTTACATCAGATATATTGTATACCTGGCGGCCCTTCTGGTCGCCTTTTTTGTTGTAAATGGTCATTTCAACGGTCTTATTATTTTGGAGATAATAATAAGATTCACAGTTTTGAGCTGCCGGTTTTTGTAATACAGCCATGCCGGCCATCAGGCATACTATCCAGGGTTTCATGGTTTAAATGGTTTTATAACGGGAAGTTACCAATTGCCCTGTACTGTGCCAATACTATTTTGTGGTAAAAAGACGGGTTGGCAGTTTGTTTTACAGGAAAAGAAAAACCGGGCTTTTCACCCGGTTTTGTTGAGCTACTAGGATTCGAACCTAGACAGACAGAACCAAAATCTGTAGTGCTACCGTTACACCATAGCTCAATCCTGTGCCAATACCTAACGGAATTGGGAGTGCAAAAATAGGGTGTACCTAAAAATGTTCCAAAACAATTTATTACAAAAAACAGTCCTGCAGAAAACCTGCTTTTCAGGGTCTTTTAAGAATGGATATTACAGCAATACAGGTAACAGCAAGTTTTTTGCAATCTTTTCATTATTTCTTATACAACAGTCCAGAAGTTCCGGCTGGGTCCGGCGACCGGTTTTGAGACTATTTACCAATTATTCTTTAATTTCCCAGTTCTCTCCAACCAAAACTTTTTAACTGAAATGAACATGAAGTTTCTACACACTGCTGTTTTATTTATCGCCCTACCTCTTTCGATTTTAGCGCAGAACGACTGGAAAGAATTAAAATTGTCTGTTACAAAGCACCAGCTAAAAACAGAGAGTGGTGTGATCAATTACACAGCTACCGCGGGATATATGCCCATGAAAGATGAAAAGGATACGCTCAAAGCCAACCTGTTTTTTATTGCTTACACCAAGGATGGTGAGGCAGATCCGTCCAAAAGGCCGGTTTTGTTTTCATTTAATGGCGGACCTGGCTCCGCTTCTGTGTGGCTGCACATGGGTTTGCTCGGTCCAAAACGTGTATTGATGACCGATGAAGGTAATACTCTGCAACCGCCGTATAAATATACAGATAATGCATACAGCTGGCTGGATAAAGCCGATATTGTATTCATTGACCCGATGATGACTGGTTATACCCGGCCCGCAGGAAAATCGCAAAAAGATGAGTTTACCGGCTATGAAAATGATATCCGGTTTGTGGGCGATTTCATCCGTCTGTATCTCAGCAAATTCCAGCGCTGGAGTTCGCCAAAATTTATTGCCGGTGAAAGCTACGGAACAACAAGGGCCGCCGGCCTCTCCGGCTATCTGCAAAACCGGTACGGTGTGTATGTAAACGGTATCATTCTTATTTCTGCTATTCTTGATTTCGGCACTGTAGAAACAGACCGCGGAAATGATTTGCCGTTTTCATTGCAACTGCCCACCTTTGCTGCCACAGCTTGGTATCATAAAAAACTGGATGCCAGGTACAACAATCTCTCTTCACTTTTGCACGAAGTCCAGCAATTTTCCCTCAATGAATACAATGCTGCCTTAATGAAAGGTGACCGGCTGACGGAAGCTGAACGAAATACAATTATTGACAAGTTGCACGATTATACCGGTTTGTCAAAAGCCTATCTTGATCAAACGAATTTGCGTTTATACGTAGGTCGCTTTAACAAAGAATTGCTGCGCACGGAAGGTAAAACGATCGGTCGTCTTGATGCAAGAATCACGGGCTACGATTATGACAATGCCGGTGAAAGCTTTGATTACGACCCCAGTTACAATATTGCCATTTATGGTGGCTATACCGCAGCCGTCAATGATTACATTCGCCGGGAGCTGAAATATGAAAATGATCTTCCGTATGAAATACTCACCGGGCGGGCATTTCCCTGGACACTCAGCAAGGATAAATACCTGAATGTGGCTGAAACCCTGCGGGAAGCCATGACGCAAAACCCTTACCTGAAAGTGTGGATATGTAACGGTTATTATGATATGGCGACACCTTATTTCGCTACCGATTATGTCATTCATCACATGTTCTTGCAAAAGGAATTACAGCAAAATATCAGGCTTACCTATTATGAAGCAGGACACATGATGTATATTCATAAACCCTCGCTGATCCAGTTAAAAAAAGATTATGACAGCTTTATTGAAAGTGCCATTCCAAAATAGATCCTATGAAGAACAGTAACCGCAGAACTTTTTTACAAAAAGCCGGAACCTTTACCGCGGCAACCTTTTTCATTTCCCTGGCTAAACCTGCCTGGGCAAGAAATCTTGACAAGGCGCTTCGCGATGCGGAAGGCATACCGGCAGCCGACCTGGCAAGGGAGGAAGATTTCTGGTACTATATCCAGCAGTCGTTTACTGCCTCACCCGGAATAATCAATATGAATAACGGTGGTGTATCGCCTGCTCCCAAAACCGTGCAGGATGCCATGAAAAGATATTATGATTACTGTAATGAAGCGCCGAGTTATTATATGTGGCGAATCCTGGATCAGGGCCGGGAGCCTTTGCGAAAAAATATCGCGAAACTGGCTGGTTGTGATCCGGAAGAAATTGCGATCAACCGCAATTCGTCGGAGGGACTCGAAACAATCATTTTCGGCTTACAATTAAAAGCGGGAGATGAGGTGGTGGCCGCCCGGCAAGACTATCCCAATATGATCAATGCCTACAAGCAGCGGGAAAAAAGAGATGGGATCAAAATGGTTTGGATAAACCTGGAGTTGCCGAGTGAAGATGAAAATTATCTTGTCGCCCAATATGTGAATGCTTTTACACCAAGAACCAAAGTTGTGCACATTACCCATATCATTAACTGGAACGGCCAGATCTTACCAGTAAAGAAAATTGCGCAGGAGGCGCATAAGCGCGGCATCGAGGTGGTGGTTGACGGGGCTCACAGCTTTGCACATTTTCAATTTACTATTCCTGATCTTGATTGTGATTATTTCGCCAGCAGCCTACATAAATGGCTGTATGCTCCTATCGGCAGCGGTATGCTGTATGTTAAAAAGGACAAGATCAAAACAATTTATCCGCTATTTGCCACCAGTGATGATCCGCTGAAGGAAGATATACGAAAATTTGAAAACCTCGGCACCCGGCCGTTTTTCATTGAGCAGGCGATTGGTAAAGCCATAGAATTCCATGATATGATCGGGAGTGAACGAAAAGAGAAACGATTGCATTACCTGAAAAATTACTGGATGGAAAAAGTGAAGGCTATTCCAAAAGTCAGGCTGAATACTTCCCTGCACCCGGGATGGGGCTGTGCAATTGGGAATGTAGCCGTGGAGGGACGAAAACCCGCCGAACTGGATGCTTTTCTCTTTGATAAATACAAAATACACACCGTTGGTATTGAGTGGGAAAACATTCACGGCGTTCGCATCACACCAAATGTTTATACAACCACCAAAAATCTTGATTTACTGGTGGAAGGTATTTCAGCATTTGTCCGGGGCTGAACCAATTTTTTATTCAACTGTTTAAGACAAGCTGTAATCCAAAACTACATTGACTACACAATTTAACCGCAAGATTACCCTGTTGCAGGCATCAGCCATCAACATGATAGATATGGTGGGTATTGGTCCCTTCGTCGTAATACCGATGGTAATCAGCTTTTTTAATTCCAGTCTTTTCTTTTGGGCGTGGATATTAGGTGCGTTCATTGCGCTGGTTGATGGCATGATATGGAGCGAACTGGGCGCAAAATATCCCCTTGCCGGTGGTACGTATAATTTTCATCGTGTCGCCTTCGGCGAAAAGGGAGGTCGGCTGATGAGTTTCCTGTTTGTGTGGCAAACCTGCATACAGGCCCCGTTAGTAGTTGCTTCTGGCGCTATCGGCTTTTCGCAATACCTGCACTATCTTTTACCCGTTAGCGATCTGCAACAAAAGATGGTGTCGGTCCTGGTAATTCTGTTACTGGTCGTTTTACTGTACCGAAAAATAGAGTCCATCGGCAGGATTTCAGTATTGTTATGGGCGGGCGTCATTGTAACCATCAGCTGGATTATTTTCGGTGGCATCACGCACAAACAAATTTCGTTCTCTATTCTCCCGGACAATAGTGGCGAATTTTTCAAAGCGGCCTTTTGGGCAGCACTGGGCCAGGGTGGTGTGAAAACGATTTACAGCTACCTGGGGTACTATAACGTTTGCCACCTTGGTGGAGAAATCAGGGATCCCGGCAAAAATATTCCGAGAAGCATCTTTGTTTCTATTATTGGTATTGCTGTCCTGTACCTCGGCATGAACTTTAGCATTGCCGGCGTGATTCCCTGGCAGGAAGCAAGCCATAATGATTTTATTGTGAGTGTGTTTATTGAAAAAACGTATGGCGTGCTGGCGGCCCAGGTGGCCACTGGCCTGGTACTCTGGATTGCTTTTGCGTCACTATTTGCCGTACTGCTCGGTTACTCCAGGGTGCCTTATGCGGCTGCCAGCGATGGGAATTTTTTTAAACTCTTTGCCAGGCTGCATCCAACCAAAAAGTTTCCACATATCTCTCTGCTGTTTATTGCCGGACTGGCGGTCCTGTTTGTTTTTGTGTTTTCGATCCGCGAAACTATCAGTGCTATACTTGCCATGCGGATTGTTGTTCAGTTTATTGGCCAGGCAGTTGGTGTAGTATTGTTGCGCAAGCGATTTGGTACTGCAGATCTTCCGTTTAAAATGTGGCTTTATCCCTTGCCCGTCATTTTATCCATTGCCATCTGGCTGTTCCTGTTTTTTTCCACGGGCTGGTTTGCCGTGTGGGGGCTTGTCATTGCATTCACAGGGCTGCTGGTGTTTTATATGACTGGATGGATCAGGAAAAAAGGCGGCCTGCAGCGCTTATAAGAATTGATACTTTTTTAGTAATAAAAAAGAAAAATTTAGCACAGTGCGATAAGTAGGGCAAATTGTAATTATTTTTAAAAGTTATCTGGCAAGTCACCGGATCAGTCAAACCCATTGCTACACATCAAATTATATAAGGATGAAAAAACATCTTTTTATTGTACCAGTTTTAATGGTCGCATTGTTATCTTTTATGCCACAGAAAAAACAAAGGGTGATCTTCTTTGGAGATTCTATTACACAAATGGGTGCGCAGCCCGGCGGATACATTACCCGGATAGACAGTATGTGTAAACAGGAAAAACTGGATAACCGGTATGAATTTATCGGCGCCGGCATTGGCGGCAACAAAGTTTATGATCTCTACCTGCGTATGGAAGATGATGTGTTGAGCAAAAATCCAGACATCGTCCTTATTTATGTGGGCGTAAACGATGTGTGGCATAAACGCAGTTTTGGAACAGGAACTGACCCTGATAAGTTTGAAAAATTTTACCAGGCTATCATTGATAAAATAAGAGCCAAGGGCGCCAGGATTATTTTGGTAACCCCGGGTTCCATTGGTGAAAAGACGGATTTTAGTAATGAGCAGGATGGCGACCTGAATAAGTATTGCAATATGATCCGCAGCCTTGCTAAAAAGAATAATCTTCTATTAGTTGACTTGCGAAAAAAAGTGCTGGAATACAACCTGGGCCATAATCCTGAAAATAAAGAAAAAGGCATCTTAACTATAGATGGCGTTCACCTGAATGCAGCCGGCAACCAGTTGGTAGCCGATGCTATGTGGCAGGCAATCAAATCGCTTTAAACGATTTTCACCAGGTAATAATTTTTCTTTCCTTTTTGTACCAGGAGGTATTGCTGGTGCAGCAACAGTGAAGTGTTGATGAGCATTTGCGGACTGTCAATCTTATGCCGGTTAATGCTTACACCACCGCCCTGGATCA
This sequence comes from Chitinophagaceae bacterium, assembly GCA_035760665.1. Lineage (GTDB taxonomy): Bacteria > Bacteroidota > Bacteroidia > Chitinophagales > Chitinophagaceae > DASTSN01. The sequence continues at coordinate 70,310 of DASTSN010000071.1, forward strand.
TTTTCCTTGCTTCTCCTTTACTGGGAAAAATATGGGTATCGGCAAGAAATGAAACCACATCTATTCCGTTCGTAATTTTATCTATTGGGAAATCTGATTTTACCACGCCTTCCATTCCTTCCAGGTCTTCAATGCTTAAATTTTCAGCAGGTGCGTTTTGGTTGGCAAATAGTTTTTGTGTGGTTTCCACAGCTTTTTCATATTCTTCCTGTCCATGCACGAAGGTGGTGATTTCTTTTGCCAGCGCTTTTTGCAGTATTCGTTGTGCTGCATCTTTTTTATGTTCGGCTAAGAGATTTTCAATCTCATCTTTATTTAAAAAAGTAAAAATTTTAATCCATTTTTCAGCATCTGCATCGCTGGCGTTTAACCAAAACTGGTAAAACTGGTAGGGTGAAGTTTTTTGTGGATCAAGCCATACATTCCCTTTTTCCGTTTTGCCAAATTTTCCGCCATCGGCTTTTGTAATCAGCGGACAGGTAAAGGCGAAGGCTTCTCCGCTCGTCATCCGGCGGATCAGTTCCGTACCGGTAGTGATATTGCCCCATTGATCGCTACCGCCCATTTGCAGTTTGCAGTTTTTATGCGTGTACAGCCAGTAAAAATCATAGCCTTGCATTAGTTGGTAAGCAAACTCGGTATAGCTGATACCTGTTTCGCCTTCAATTCTTTTTTTCACGCTGTCCTTGGCCATCATGTAATTCACGGTGAGGTGTTTGCCAACATCGCGAAGAAAGCCGATGAAGGACATGCTTTTGAACCAGTCGTAGTTATTGGCCATTTCGGCGGCGTTTTCCCTTGCGGGATCGAAATCGAGAAATTTTTCTAACTGGGCTTTCACGCCGCGTATATTTAGTTCCAGTTGTTCCTCACTCAGCAGGTTTCTTTCTTCGCTTTTGCCGCTTGGATCGCCGACCATCCCGGTGGCGCCACCTACCAAAGCAATAGGTTTGTGCCCTGCTTTTTGCAGGTGGACCAATAAAAGGATCGGAACGAGACTGCCAATATGCAAACTGTCAGCCGTGGGGTCAAAACCGATATAGGCCGTCGTCATTTCCTTTGACAGTTGTTCTTCGGTGCCGGGCATCAAATCCTGGATCATGCCTCGCCAGCGTAATTCTTCTATGAGGTTCATTGCTTTATTAAAAGTTTGGCGCAAAAGTAAGGCAGAAAAGAAAGACCTGCCGTTGCATGCAATATTTTTATAAATCATTCGTTTACAGTAGTTACCCTGAAATTGCCCGAAAGCTATGATTTTCGGGGTTTTGCGACTATTTTTGACGTTGCAATATCCGCCACCATATGAAAGCAGACCTAAGTTTTTGCTTATCCGAAAATTGTTAGAATGAAAAGAGCCACCGTATACCTAACCCTATTTACAACTGTCCTATCGTTGCATGGCTTTGCACAGTTTCGTAAATATTCAAATGAATTTCTCAATATCGGCGCCGGAGCCCGGGGGCTTGCCATGGGTAGCGCCCAGGTAGCTTCTGTAGAAGATGGGACTGCCGGTTACTGGAATCCTGCAGGGTTGGTAGGTGTAAAAGACCATCCCCAGGTAAACCTTATGCATGCCGAATATTTTGCCGGTATTGGTAAATATGATTTTGCCAGTGTTATTTTTCCGGCGGCTAATAATAAACGTACAATCGGTGTTTCAGCGCTTCGGTTTGCTGTAGATGATATCATGAATACGCTTTTTCTCGTGGAGCCTGATGGATCCATAAATTATAATAATATACAGGCTTTTTCCTCGGCTGATTATGCTTTTTTGCTTTCGTTTGCCCAAAAGCTTAAAGAGAGTGATAAAAAAAATATTCACTTCGGACTAAATGCAAAAATAATACATCGTAGTGTAGGCAAATTTGCCAAGGCCTGGGGGTTTGGGCTTGATGCCGGTTTGCAGGTTATACAGGATAAGTGGCGGTTTGGTGTGGCAGCCCGCGATATCACGACTACGTTTAATGCCTGGTCATTCAGCTTTACCGACCAGGAAAAAGAGGTTTTGTACTTAACCAATAATGATATACCAGTAAAATCAACAGAGCTGACTGCCCCACGGCTTATCCTGGGTGTGGCCCGTGATTTTCAGCTAAGCAGGAAGGTAGGGCTGCTGGCCGAAGCAAATTTTGATTTCACCTTTGATGGCAGGCGCAATACGGTCATCAGCGGCGATCCGGTCAGTATCGATCCTAAAATTGGCCTTGAGTGTAATATTAATAATGTTTTTTTTCTCAGGGCCGGTGTAAACAATTTCCAAAAAGCATTGGCAGACGGCGATACGCTTAACCAAAAGAAGGTGTGGATATACCAGCCCAGCCTGGGAGCGGGATTTAAAGTATCGAATGTTACCATTGATTATGCCTTTACCAATCTTGCCAACCAGTCTAACCCGTTATTTACCCATGTGTTCTCCCTCCGGTTTAACCTGGTGGGTGATAAAACCAAAAAGAAAAAGTAATCTGTACCAATAAACGCATTTCCATGAAACGAATTTTACTTGTGTTGTTTGTTTGTTCGGGCTTGTATATGCAGGCGCAGACGTACAATAATGAGTGGATTGATTATAGTAAAACCTATTATAAATTCAAAGTCGGTAAAACAGGGCTTTACCGGATACAGCAGGCTGTATTGGCGGGCCTTGGACTGGATGCAGTGCCTGCGGAGCAATTTCAATTATGGAGGAACGGGAAGCAAATACCTCTCTATACCTCCGCTGCATCAGGAGCCCTTGGCGTTTCTGATTACATTGAGTTTTGGGGCGAAATGAACGATGGAAAACCTGACAACGCATTGTATAGAAATCCCGACTACCAGTTAAATGATCAATGGAGTTTACAAACAGATACAGCAGCATATTTTCTTACCGTTAATCCGGCAGGCGGAAACCTGCGGCTGCAGAATTCGGCTAATAATGTAGCCGGCAACGTACTTCCGGCAGAGCCTTATTTTATGTACACCGCAGGTACGTATTTTAAAAATAAAATAAACCCCGGGTATGCGGCGGTGGTAGGTGAATATGTGTATTCGGCATCCTACGATATTGGGGAAGGGTGGACGTCCACAGATGTGGCGCCCAATGCACCGCGTTCAGTGCCGTTCAATGCTATACAGTTGTACAGTGCAGGGCCTGATGCACGGCTTAAAATAAATCTTTCCGGGAATGCGATTAACCCCCGTATTGTTCGTGTGCGGATAAATGGAGACTCTGTGCTGGGAAAGGAAATGGACTATTTTGATTACATTAAAATTGACACGACGATTCCTGTTAGCAAATTGGCCGTTTCGCCAAATGTGGCGCTGGATATTACGAATCTTTGCTCGGTAAATACAGACAGGATGGTTATTCATAAAGTTGAATTGACCTATCCGCGAACATTCAACTTTGGGGGACAAAAAAGTTTTGAATTTTATTTACCCGCTAATGCTAACGGTAATTTTTTACAGATCACCAATTTCAGTTATGGCAGCACAGCACCAGTTTTATATGATTTAACAAACGGCAAGCGCTATGTGGCCGATATTAGTACACCTGGCCAGGTAAAAGTTGTACTACAACCCTCAGCCGTTGACAGGCGCTTAATTTTGGTAAGTGAGGACGCATCAAATGTTTTACAAATTAGCAGCCTTGAAGCAAGAAATTTCGTTAACTATGCTTTGCCGGAAAACCAGGGAGATTACCTGATTATTTCACATCCCAGCTTATACACCAGTTCGGACGGAACAAACTATGTGGAGGCTTATAGGGCTTACAGAAGTTCGGCGGCCGGTAGAAATTTTAACGCCAGGGTATACGACATTAACGAACTGGTTGATCAGTTTGCTTATGGTATTAAAAAAGATCCTTTGTCAATTCGTAATTTTTTGCGTTGGGCCAGGGCAACCTATTCAACGCCGATAAAAGATGTGTTGTTAATCGGCCATGGCATGACGTATAACCTTTACAGGGCATATGAAAGCAATGTAAATGCTGACAGGCTGAATATTGTGCCTACCTGGGGTAACCCGGCATCAGATATGCTGCTTTCATCCACCTTTGAAAATCCTGTGCCCCAAACACCCATTGGTAGACTGTCTGTCGTTACGGGAGATGAGATTAATATTTACCTGCAGAAACTCAAGGAATATGAACAGGCCCAGGCAACCCCCTCTCCGTTAATACAAGATAAAGCCTGGATGAAAAATGTAGCCCACGTAGTGGGAGCCAGTGACGATAACCTGAATGATATTCTGAATGCTTACATGTATAAGTATAACCAGATTATATCTGATACATTATTTGGGGCAAACGTTAAAACCTTCAGCAAAGCCTCCACAGACCAGGTCTCTCAAACCAGTGTGGAACTGGCCAACCTGTTCCAGGAAGGGTTAAGCATGTTGCTTTATTTTGGACACTCTGCTTCCAGTGTGCTTCAGTTTAATCTAGATAATCCGTTGAATTATAACAATCCCGGAAAATACCCGGTAATGATCATGCTTGGTTGTAATGCCGGTAATAATTTTGGCTACGACGTAAACAGGTTTCAAATCAAAACAACTACCTCTGAGAATTTTATATTAGCCCCGCAGCGCGGAAGCATCGGGTACCTGGCGAGTACCCATTTTGGAATTGTGCATTACCTGGATATTTACAACACGAAAATTTATAATTCCCTGTCATCAACAAAATATGGCCAAACCTTCGGTGAACAAATTATCGAAGCCATCAAACAGGTGTATAACCTCACGTCAGTTGATGATTATTATGCAAGGCTGCATGTAGAGGAAAATTGTTTGAATGGCGATCCTGCAGTTAAACTGAATAATTTTTCAAAACCGGATTATGTTGTGGAAGATCCGCTGGTAAAAATTACGCCCAATAATCTTTCAGTGTCTACAGAAAAATTCAGGGTAGATGCTAAATTTTTGAATATTGGTGCAGCCATTAATAAAAACATTGTGGTGGAAATAAAACGGCAATACCCCAATGGCAAAACTGATATTGTACTAAGAGATACGATTCCGGGTATTCATTATGCCGATTCTGTTTCAATAGAACTACCTATTGTAGCGTCCAGGGATAAAGGTTTAAATAAAATTATTGTAACAGTGGATGCGGACAATGAGGTGGATGAATTGTTTGAAAATAATAATACCATCACCAAAGATGTATATATCTACGACAATTCGGCTGACCTGATTTTCCCGTATAAATATGCCATTGTTCATGATCCTGCTATTAAACTGATAGCATCAACTGCTGATCCATTTAGTAAGGTTCGGCAATACCAGATGGAAATTGACACTACAGAAAAATTCAATTCGGCATTAAAGCAAACGCAAACAGTTTCTGCTGTGGGAGGAATTTTGGAATTTAATCCGGGTATTTCCTTCTCCGATAGCACCGTCTACTATTGGCGTGTTGGCTCCCAGTCTACGGATGGTACCATGACCTGGAATACTTCTTCTTTCATCTATATTACTGCCAGCAGTGATGGCTTTAACCAGTCACATTATTTTCAACATCTTAATTCAACTTTAAGCAATATAAAACTTGACTCCCTCAGCCGGAACTGGCAGTTTGATTCGACTGCGACATTACTGGATATTCATAACGCAGTTTTCCCAACCTCAGGAGGCTATGACCAGGATTTTGGCATTTTTGTGAATGATAGTTTGTACATAGGGGAGGGCTGTTATGCTAATTCTACAGATTTTACTGTTTTTGATCCTGTAACAATGAAACCCTGGAAGAATGATTATTCCGGCGCAACTGGCTTGTATGGAAGTAATAAATTGACTTGTGGAAATTTCAAAGAGTATAGTTTTGAATTTTCAATGGCTACGACTGCATCAAGAAAAAATGCAATGGACTTTTTTGACTTGATACCAGATGGTTATTATGTAATTGTAAGAAATAATGTGGCCACCACCCAATCAGGAAATACGTACCCCAATGTGTGGAAGTCAGATACAACTTTATACGGATCAGGTAATTCCCTTTACCATCGGATATATAATCTTGGATTTTATGATCTGGACTCCTTCTATAAACCGAGAGCATACCTGTTTATAGGTAAGAAAAATGACCAGTTACATTTCAAGCCACAGTCCCTCTTCAGCCAAGGACTCCTGGATAAGATTTCTTTAAAAGTGAATTGTATGACACCTGATACCCTTGGCTATATTACCTCTCCAAAATTTGGCCCGGCAAAAAGATGGAAGGAGTTACATTGGCGGGGTAGCACGCAGGATACAGCTGCAGGCGACGAACCAACTATTGATGTAATCGGGATAAAGGCAGATGGTTCACAGGTCAATTTATTCACGGGGCTTGATATCAACCAGCAGGATTATGACATTTCATCTGTGGATGCTGTTCAATATCCTTATTTACAATTACGGATGAGAAACCTCGATTCTGTGTTTCTGACACCCTACCAACTTAAATATTGGAGATTGAATTACGACCCGGTACCGGAAGGGGCACTGGCGCCAAATTTATATTTTATCACAAAAGATACAGTAGAAGTGGGTGAGCCTTTCAACTTTGGTATTGCATTTAAGAATATCAGCAAAATTCCTTTTGATAGTCTCAAGGTTAAATTGTCGATAACAGATAAGAATAATATTGAGAACATTATTCCCATTCCACGGCAAAAGGCTCTTGCGCCGGAGGATACAGTGAAAATTGATGCACAGATTGACACAAAAGCATTTGCCGGTACTAATATTCTGAAGGTTGACTTCAACCCGGATATGGACCAGCCTGAACAATATTTGTTCAACAATATCGGATTCAGAACCTTGTACGTGAAGCCGGATAGTCTGAATCCATTATTGGATGTAACTTTTGACGGGGCACATATCCTTAACCGTGATATTGTGTCTGCAAAACCGCAAATTCTTATCAAACTGAAGGATGAATCTAAATGGTTGATTCTCGACACCTCGCGGGTAAATATACAAGTGCGATACCCCGATGGAAGCTTGCGCAATTTTTATTTTACAAATGACTCACTAAAGTTCACTGCGCCGGGCGCTGCTCCTAATCCCAATAACACAGCCAGTATTGATTTTTCACCCTATTTTACTCAGGATGGCGAATATGAACTGATTGTAACGGGGAAAGATATGAGCGAAAATTCATCCGGAAAACTCGAGTACCGGGTTGCCTTCCAGGTGATCAATAAGCCGATGATTTCGAATATGCTAAACTATCCTAATCCCTTCACTACTTCAACAGCCTTTGTTTTCACCATTACTGGCAGTGAAGTGCCCCAGAATATCCGGATACAGATAATGACCATAACGGGTAAGATTGTGCGGGAAATCACCAAACAGGAACTAGGTCCGTTGCATATTGGCCGCAATATAACTGAATTTAAGTGGGACGGAACTGATCAGTACGGACAAAAACTGGCAAATGGAATTTATCTGTACAGGGTAATTACGAACTTAAATGGCAAGTCACTGGATAAATACACAGCCGAAGGCGACAACACAGATAAATACTTCAACAAAGGTTATGGAAAAATGTATCTGATGCGCTAATCTTCTGCTGGTGCGGATTTGTAAAAGATATGGGCAACTCAACGGCTGTCTTAAATAACCTTTAAATGGTTAGCGGAGAGTTGCAGGGTTATGCGAAATCAATCATCATTCAACGCACTACAGGCGATGTGAGCTTGAATTGACTGTTTGATTATTGATAAAACCGATTGTTGCGAATGTTGATTTTGTGGGATGCAATTGCACTACCATGGGGCTTCAAGATCTTTTGGGCCAAACGTTTTATTCCTTTCTGAAAAATACGTACCTGATTGTTTCAGATCCTTACTGAATAATTTTTTTAAAAGAGCGATAGGAGTCAGGAACAGGAAAAAAATAATCGTAAGAAGTATATTACTGGTGATCCAGCCAAGCATTTCTGCAATTTTAGTCCATACCCGGTGTACTGGCACATACAAGGCAGGAAACGGATAACAGCCTGCAACGAATATGGCAGCAATCAGCAAATAATACTTGTGTGTGAGCAGGGTTGCAACTACAATGCCGCCAACAATGGCTAAAACGGATTGTCGTTCTTTCGAGATTTTCATTTTAGAACAGGGAATAGATATAAGGCGCTAATGCAGAAGAAGACCCTGCGATAATTAATAAAGCGAAAAGGAATAGAATGATAATCATTGGCACCAGCCACCATTTCTTTCTTTCCTTCAAAAACCTGCCGAAGTCTTTCAAAAATTCAATCACAGTGATAAATATTTCAATATAAAATTAGTCATTTCTATGGTGAAGCAAAAACCGGCTTGTACTATTTTAGAGCGGGTGCCGGTTTTCGCCCTTAGACAAAATATAATTACCTATTACGAGGAAATCCATACCTGTTTTTAAGAAACAGGCATAGGCATCACCTGGTGAGCAGACAATTGGCTCGTCTTTTACATTAAAGCTTGTATTGATCAGCAGTCCGATACCCGTAATTTTCTTAAAGGATTGAAGTAATAAGTGAAACAACGGATTTGTGAAATGAGAAACAGTCTGAATTCTTGCAGAAAAATCCACATGTGTTACAGCGGGGATACTGCTTCTGACGGTGTAAAGTTTTTCGAATAAAGGAAGTTGGTGGTAATTGTCGGGCATGGCATTGCACAATGAATTTTTTACCGGGTGCACCATAAGCATGTAAGGAGAGATTGTTACATTTTCGAAAAAATGGCTGGCGTCTTCTTCCAGTACCGCCGGTGCAAAAGGACGAAAACTTTCCCTGAATTTTATTTTCAGGTTTAATTTCTTTTGCATTTCCTCATTCCTGGGATCGGCAAGTATACTTCTGTTTCCCAAAGCCCTGGGGCCAAATTCCATTCGCCCCTGGAACCAGCCAACTACATATCCAAGAGCAATCAGTTCGGCTGTTTTTTCACATAATGCCTCTGGCGAATTATATTTTTTTGATGCCGGTGAGTGATGCCTGATAATTGCCTCCACTTGATTTTCCGAAAAAGCAGGTCCCAGGAAGGCTCCCTGCAGTTTGTCCATAAATCCAAGAGCCGGCCTGTTTTCATTCGCGAAATAAATATGATAGCCAGCAAGGGCAGCTCCCAGCGCTCCGCCCGCATCACCCGCGGCAGGCTGAATGAAAATCTCATCAAATAGCCGGCTTTGCTCAATTTTACCATTGGCGACACAATTTAATGCTACCCCTCCGGCTAGGCAGAGTTTATTGCAGTTCGTCAGTTCTTTCGTATGAGTTGCCAACTTAATTACAATTTCCTCCGTTATCAACTGAACGGCAAGGGCCAGGTCAAGATGATGTTGCTCAAATTCTTCACCGGGCTTTCTTTTTGTAAACCCAAACAGTTGCTGAAACTTATCATCCGACACCATCTTAAGACCGTAAGCATAGGTAAAATATTGCTGGTTCATTTGAATGGAACCGTCTTTTGCTATTGAAATTAAATGAGTGAGAATAAGGTCCCGAAATTTTTTGGTTTGTATCGAATCAGGATTGCCGTATGGAGCTAGTCCCATTAATTTATATTCATCGCTATTGACTGTAAAACCAAGAAAATAGGTAAATGCAGAATAAAATAATCCGACAGAATGCGGGAAATGCAGTTCTTTAAGAAGCTCAATCCTGTTTTCGGTGCCTTTGGATATGGTGGCCGTGGCCCATTCACCAACACCATCAATTGTTAGAATGGCTGATTCTGAAAAGTTAGATGCAAAATAGCTGCTGGCTGCATGACTCAGGTGATGCTCCGGGAAAAGCAGTTTTAAACGATGACTGTTGTAACTGCCGACCTTTTTTAATTCACTGCGAAGCACTTTTTTGATAAAAATCTTTTCCTTAATCCAGGATGGCATGGCTGTTAGAAAGGAACGGATTCCCCGCGGTGCAAAGGAATAATATGTTTCAAGCAAACGTTCGAACTTCAGAAATGGTTTATCATAAAAGGCTACGGCATCCAGTTCGTCTATTTGTAATCCGGCTTCTGCCAGGCAGTACTTTACCGACATCAGCGGGAAGTCTTTATCATTTTTTATACGACTGAATCGTTCTTCCTGGGCTGCTGCAACAATTTTCCCATCCTGCACAAGTGCTGCTGCTGAATCGTGATAAAATGCAGATATTCCTAGAATGTTCATTTGGATGTGTTAGAAAAAATAATCGGTGCTAAGTTGTCAAATAAAATATCCGCAACTTTTTGAGCACCGGCGTTCGTGAAATGAATAAAATCGTAATAATACACTGAGTTTTTCGGCATTTCTGCTGCAAGATCAATAACGGGAACATCCTTGCTGTGGGAACGAAGGACATCATTGTACAAGGCAAGTATTTTTCCTTCCAGGTCACAATTGGTTTGCTCGGTATTATCGCTCCATTTATTTCCCATTGCAATACCGGTAGCAGGATCTGTATATGATCCGTACAATGAAGGCTGCGTGATGAAAACAGGTTGTATACCGGCCTGTTTGCACAAATTGATAAGGCTGTCAATACGGTTACTGTAACGCAGCAAATAGGTTTTTTGTGCGAAAAGTCTTTTATCCGCGATGTTATTTGTAAGCGGGTGTTCAAGTAGGTTTGCTGGGTTAATTTCCCGGTGAACCAGCCCCTTTTTATAGGCGAGCTCAACTGCATAGAAATTGAAGGCCGTTCTGCCCAGCTCTGTGTGATTGAGCAGAGATTTTACAAACGATTTGAATGAGAGCGTATTGATTCTTTTTTCATTCATCAGGTCAAACTGATCTGGGGCGTCATTCTCTACATCGTTAATGCCGGTTAAAAAAAGAATATATTTTGGTTTTAGTTTGATTAAATATTCTTTCAGCAAGAGCAGGTGTCCAAAAGTTGAATGCCCGTCAATTCCGGCATTATTAAGCCATACTTTTGAATTGACAGCATGCAGTTTTTGATAAAGAACTGATGGCCAGGTACAACTGTCAGATAAAAATTTACATTCTGTAGTACTGCCACCGACGGTTATTATTGAAAGAAGTCGCGAAATTGAATCAGGTGGTTCCGGTCCGCGAAATCCTAGTGAATTGCGGCTGTAATGAATCCGTTTATCAAGTTTACTGATCCATTTATTTTCAAAAATTTTAGACTGATTGGCTGGTAGTATGAGCTTTCCCTCTTTAAGTGCAAACGGGAACGGGTTATAAATACGTAAAAATATTTCGCAGAGCAGAAGGCTCACAAAAATGCCAAAAAAAATTGCTTTAACTCTGCTGATGAATTTCTTCAATTTCCGGGATTTGCAATGTGAAAATAAGAAAGATAAAATATTTCCCGTGATCCGGAATTTGAAACTGGTACATGAATATCCGTTAAATACAGATCAGAGTGTTTACTTCAGCAGTACATAATTTCGCCATCGTTTATGGAAGAGAATGCCAAGAAAAATCATTGATACCAGCCCAGACAACCACAAGGCTCTGCGGATGGGTACCGGATCAAATGATATTTCGATTATGTGATTGCCCGTTGGCAGCGGGAAACCGATAAATGTTTTAAACACTGTATAATGGGGTACTGGTTTGCCGTCTATTTTCGCTTGCCAATAGGGATAATTATTTTGCAAGAAGGTAATATAGCGGAATGAATCATTTTTGATTTGTGCATTTAAAAAGCCGGGACCGAAGGCTTTGACCTGTATACGGCTGCTGTCAAAATTCGTTCTGGTTGCAATGCTGGTATCGTCGTTCAAGAAAATCCAGGATTGCCGATTGATAAATTGCCGCAGAGCGGTATCGGAAAAATAATTTTGGCTATTGGTAAGTTGTACCGGGTAACTTTCTTCAATGGGGGAGCCAATTTTTTTACTATAAGAAGAGAGCAGAAGTAACTGGTTGCGGTAAGTAGTATCAATGTATTTTGTATGCTTTATTGCAATCAGTTCCGGAGCCATAATGCCTTTGGGTTCTGTTGTAATTAGTTGCTGCATTTGGTGCCGGCTCTTCATTCCCAGGCCTGTAAAGGGCAGGCAAAGCCAGGTAAATGCAATTAAATTTATTGAACAGGTGAGTATGAATAGCCTGGTTCTTTTTAAAGTTGCTATTAATAACACCGCTGTGATGGCTTGTATAAGTCCTGAAATAATCAGTAAGTCCCAGATGGTCAGGTTATCCAAGAATGTCTTTATAAATATTTTGAAATCGTAAGAAGGAGACATTTTTGTATACACAGCGGAGGATTGTTTCAGCAAAACCAGCAGTGCCGCCCCCAAAAAAATAAGTGTGCCAACTCCAGCCAGAATTTTCAGAATTCTGTTAAATGTTTGTCCTGGTATTTTTTTATGCAGCCACGCATCAAAGCCGGCTGCACCGGCAAGTAAGCAAATCAATAGCGTGTAATAACTGAACTCTCCATTTAATCTTACGTAGGATAATCCTGGTAAAAAATGCGCATAAAATATTTTAAACGCCCCGCCTGCCGATAGGGATATAAAAAAAAGCAAACATATGCCTATGGCTACCAGGAACGGTTTACTGCAGGATTTGAAAAAAAGAATCAGTCCAACCAGACCGCTGATACCTATATAAATATTTCGCATAGAAATATCAGTATGAAAAAATGATGATTTATTCACAGCCAGCGGCACAAATAATGACAGGTACGATTGAATGGTTGTTGGGTTTAGCAGCAATGCTGAACCGGAAAGGCTTTCGCCCCTGGTAATATGCCGCAATACATCAATATTGCTAACGATCACCACTGACGCCAGCAGGCAGCTGGCAGCTAGTAAAATGAGGGAGATGAACCAATATTTTGGATGGTATAAGCCTGAAAAGACCGATTTACGGAATCCATAAATCAGTAAGGTACACAATAAAAGGAAATATATACCCCCAATGATCAGTCCCGGATGTGTTGAGGAAACAAACATGAAAACTGCAAAGGCTGTGGCTATGAAATGCTTTGCCAGGGGCTTCTTATAGGTCCTGACCAGGAAGACCAGGACATAGGGAAAAAAAGCTGTACCGGTAATCCAGATAAAATGCTGCAGGTGGCCAACGATGTAGCCACAGCAGATGTATGTGAGTCCAGTAACTATGGCTGTTTGTTTAGTTCCGAATTCGCGAACCAGCAGGTAGATGCCCCAGCCACCTAAAAAAATATAGAAAATTTCTTCAATTGTAATTGTCAGGAGGTTGTAGCCAATGGTTTTTGCGATGATCCAAAGTACAGGGTTCCAGAAGCCGTTATTCATGTCTCCGTATTGCGGAATGCCGTAGTGGATATAGGGATTCCACCAGGGGAAGTAGCCGGAACGAATACTTTCGCTGATTATATACCGGGTGGGCAGGTTTTGTGTAATCAGGTCATTCTTGAGATGAAAGAAAGGGAGCAAAACAGGCAGGTATGCAACTGCCGTGAACAGCAACAATATGAGGAAGGGGTGCTTTAAGAATATTGATATTCCCTTTCTCATAATTCTAGTATCTGTAGTTGACAATAAATGCTGTATCACGGATGGGTTTCATTCTAAAACCATCTTTTATCAATTCGGTTCTTTGTTCAAGATATGGGTTTATCTCATAAATACATGGTAGTTCAGAGTAGTAGCATCTTGAATTCCAATTTTTTTCCAGTTTTTCAGGAATATAATATTTCGAATTATTTATGATGATAGTATTCAATGTTGGTTTAAGAATGCCAGCAGGTTGAATCGTAAAATTAGGCTTGATTTTTTTGAAAGCGTATATGAAAACAGGAATACTAAAAATTAACAGTAAAGTGATCAATTTAGGAAATGATAAAAATTTTGAAATGAATAATGCCGGAATGATGAAGCCGGTAAATAATAATAATCCGTACGCAAATCGAGGATCAGGAGAAGAAAAGAACCAGGCTATTAATGCAGCTAAACAGGTTAGGTATATCAATAAAACCTTTTTATTCAGGATGCTTTTTCTGTTTACTAACAAGTAAAACGGAATGCTTAGCGATACCACAATAATTAAAAGATAATCATATAGGGTTTGGCGGCTGAGCCAGCCACTGATCCATTTATTATTAGGAGCAGCCAGCCACATGGACTGAGTGACAGTTGTATTAAGGTATTTGTTATAAAGATTGATGTAATGATAGTGTTCTTTCATTAGTGCTGCAGGTACCTGCCAGTCTGGATGAAAAAAGGAAAAATATGTATATGGAAAAATGAAGTAACCTGACTGGATAAAATTTTTTATAAAAAAAGGTATAGTAAAAAGCAAAATAAGTAAAGAGAAATATGCATAAACTTTAAGTTTTTGTTTTGTGATTAACAAATAAACAAAAGAAATAAGTATAATGGGGGCGCCGGAAATCTTAAAATATGCTGCTCCTGCTGAAAACAGCATTAGAATATGTAAGTATTCTGGATTTTGGGAATTTGAGATAATGATATTTTCAGTAATTAATAATAGCACGATTAGCATAAACACAGTTACAGGGAAATCGTAGGATGTTGAACTACTGCTTCCTCTGAAAAGTTTCCATTCCAAAAGGCAAAATGTCAGGATGCAGAAGTATAAGATAGAAAAAAAGCGGTGCTTCAGTTCTTTTTGTTTTTCAGTGTGATCTTTTATTTTATTGACTAGGAAAAGGCCAAACCATATACATATAGATATATTCAAATACAGGAAATTGTCATTGTTGAAGGGTAATTTAAAAAGGGCTATATCAAAAAGCCAGTTAGAATAAAATCCGTATCGTAAATACAGGTTGGCAACGCCAGGTACAGTTCCGTATTCCAGGTTCCAGCGTATAATTTGTAAATGGTATAAGTCCATATCTTCCATGACTGGATGATTACTACCTAAGGAAAATGACAGAAAGAAAAGGGCGAGCAAAAAAATGCTTAATGAAACTGTTTGCGTTGAAAGTTTAGTGTTTTTAAAAAGAAGAAAATTGACTCTTGATTTTGAAAGAATGAATAAACCTGCTGTTAAAGGTATTAATGTGAAGATTGGGAGGTAGAAATATTTTAGCGGGGTGATGAGACTTAGACAAACTGCAATAAAACTTGTTAATACAATACCGCTAAAAAAACTGTAAATGATAAATTCAGGATTTATTTCAAATATCGAAGTTTTGTTTTTCTTCGTTAGTGCAATAAAAGGGAATCCCCAAGTAATACAAACGAATGATACGTAAATAAAATAGATTAGCTGTTGAAGCATTTTTTTAAAAATATTTACTCTTTTTATTAAGTGCTGTTAGGTAATTCGTAATTTGTTTCTTGGGATTTCTATATGCCTTCAAAGTTAAATGCTAGTTTTGATCCTGCGAAGGAGATTTCTAAGGTTAGTAAAAGTATTTAAAGTGCATTCCGCTAATATGGGCAATAGTGCTAGGCCGAATAAAAAAAAGGTCATATTGATTAAGTTCAGTATTGTCCTGATAAGCTATCTTATTCTGGAGGCTGGATGTTGGTTGACGATCCATTTCGGGTTTATCAATGCAAAGGAACCTACGTTTGATTTTGTTTTCAAGAATCCCCAATATCCTGCACCGGTTGCAGATATAAATCCGGTATGGGGGGTATGGCATTACAAGGAACATTATCAGTCCCAAAATGGATGCGTATATTTTAATTATTTTATTAATAGTTACGGTGCAAGAGATAAAGAGCGTACGAAATTAACCAATGATACTAATCGTGTTATTGTATTGGGAGACTCGTTTATGGAGGGTTTTGGTGTGAATGTGGAAGATAGGGTTTCTGATATTCTGGAAAGAAGAACGGGCCGTGCATTTCTCAATTTTTCATGTGCTGATTTTGGAACTACACAGGAATACCTTGTTTATAAATATCTTGCAGACAGTTTTAGTCATTCAACTATTTTTATTGGTTTTTTACCTTTTAATGATTTTGAAAATGATGACCTGCTGTTGGCCAAATCTGATGACGAAAGATATCGTCCCTATTATGTAAAAAAGGATAGTGGGTACCAGCTTTTATATCACCAGGATTCACTTGGAAAATCCACTTTTAATAAAGAACATTATAAGGTTTATTCAAATTCTTTACCCAATATTCTGACACGATTCTTGCGTGCTTATACCTATTGGTTCAATATAGTGGATTTCATAAAAAACAGCAAAGAGCAGTATAGAAAGCGGTATACTAAAGATGGCCGTTTGTTATCTTATTACTACGATTTTAATGCGGAGCAGATTGACCGGCTCTCATTTTTACTGGGTAAGTTTAGAAATTTAGCAAGAAATAAACGTATAATTTTCTGTTCTATTCCTGTTATTAGTGATTTTAAACGGCATCTCACAGAAAAAGGGATTCCCCCCCTTTCAATTAAACTAAAACAAATTTGCGACAGTTTGAAAATTGAATACGTCGATTTAATGTCTATGTTTCCACAAAATCGTGAGAACAGGGATTTTTTTCTGCCATGTGATCAGCATTGGAATAAAAGGGGAAATATTTATTGTGCGAATATACTGGAGCCTCTATTTAAATAAAAAGTGCTAATTGTCGGGAATCGCAGTGTACGTACTGTGCAATCATTTTTTTGATAATTTTCTATTCAATGTTGGATAATTTTGATGGCGTTACCGGTTTTCAGTTGTATAATAAACAAGAATTGAAAACGAATTGATTATTTCATTTTGTAGGATTCGTTCCAGGAAAAAGGAAAACACAAGTATAATAAATGCATTCACTACAAAATCATAATTTGTTGAGTTTGCTGTATCGCGAAAGATCTGCCAATCGAATAATGAAAAAAGAAGTATCAGAAAATAAAACAGCGACAGAATACGGTTAGCGATGGATTGCTGAATCTTTTGGAAATGAAAATGCCAGGCTGAAAAGAGCCAAATAAAAAACCACCCGACTAATGCAGCATTTAAATAAGAAAAAGTTTCATTTTTTAACCAGGGAAAGTAAAAAAGACTGATAAGATTAAACCAATTTGACCCCAACCCAAAGCGGGGAAATAGATTCGCAATACCAGGGACAACTCTATATTCCGTCTGCCAGCGGATAATTTGCAAATGGTAAATCTGTGTATCGCCGTGGACTGGCTGAAGCGAACTTAAAACCAGAAAGGTAACCAAAGTGGGTACAATAAAAATTAAAAAAACAGAGTTTATCCTAAATGAAAAATTCTGTTGAACTTTTAAAAACGATAAAATATGTTGTTTAAAAAAAATAATAAGTATTAGCAACAATAAAAGTGTGAGAACCGCTAGAACTGAATAGTGAAGGGGCATAAACAGGTAAAGCCACGAACTAATTACACTAAGCGACAGGCAGCCGCAAAAAAATAAGAAGGCTAAACATGACCAACCAGAGTACCACCAGCGCTGAATGACGGTAGCTGATTTACCTGCAATCAATATAATGGGTATCCCCCAAATGATGCAGACGATAGAAACAATTAGTATATGAAAGAGTTGTTGAAGCATGGTAAATTTATCGGTTCATTTTTTGGGCTATTGATATAACTGATAAGCCCATTTTCTTCATCAGTAAGCTATCTAAAAATTTAGAAGTGGGAACAAGTTTGTCAAAAAAGTTCATTTCTTTTTTCGGCACAGTTTCCAGTCTTAATAATTTGCCATAAAGCCAGGCAATAATTCCAATTGCGTTAAAATAAAAACTATTTTTTAAAGTAGTACCATTATCTGAAAGTAACTTGTTGAGTGACTTTTTTGTGTATCGTTTAACATGATGTAATGCCTTATCCATACGTGAGTATAAAATGGGGTATGCTGGTACTAAGATGATTAATGTTCCACCAGGCTTAAGAAGATAAAGGCTGTTTTTGACAGCCAGGTTGTCGTCCTGTAAATGTTCCAGGACATTCAAATAAAAGACAGTATTGAAAGATTCTTTTAATGATGCATATTCCAATTGAAAGTTTTTATGCTGTAGGTCAATCTGCATAATCCCTTGGAGGTTGCGAAATCTGCTAAATTGCTGGTGTAGAATATGTGTATACACCGGATCAATATCGGACAATGTAATATGGTAGTTATGTTCAAGAAAATACCGGGATAAATTACCTATACCACTACCAATTTCAAGGATATTCCCAGCAGCAAAAGGTGCTATCGATTCAAACATCCAGCGATTGAATCGATCGGCATGCGCAATGACTTGCAGAGATTTGTAACCAATATTGTCAGCGGGATTCACAAATAAGTTATTTTTTTTGAAAGATATTATACTTAATAATGCAATACAAAGCTCGGATACCATCCCCCCAGCTGATTTTTTTTCCTTCGGCAAAATTCCTCCCATAATAGGATATACCAACTTCAACAATCCGGGTATTTTTTTGATGGCCCAGCTTTGCGACAATTTCAGGGTCTATTCCAAAACGGTTTTCCCGTAATGTAATTCCCAGCAAAATTTCCTTGCGGTACATTTTATAACAGGTGTGTATATCTGTCAGGTTTTGTTGTGTCAAAATATTTGAGAGAAATGTATAAACTTTATTAACAATTTTATGCAGGATAAAAGGGCCCCTGTGCGGGCCGCTTCCGCGAAATCTAGAGCCAAATACAGCGTCTGCCCGACCCTCTATAATTGGTTGTAGCATTAAGTTAAAATCATTTGGATCATACTCAAGGTCGGCATCCTGCACGACTATGATATCACCGGTAGCCCGCGGCAAGGCGCTTTTGATGCAGGCTCCTTTACCTTTATTTGAGGGGTGTTCAATTGATTTAACACAACACCCCGCATGGCTTGCTATAAAATTGTCAATTTCTTTCTGAGTCTGGTCTGTGGAGCCATCGTTGATAATGATGATTTCCTTCTCAATATCATAGCAAAGAGGTACGTCGAGCACTCTTTGTAATACCCGCCAGACATATTGCTCTTCGTTGTAGCAGGGAATAAGTATGGATAATTTTTTCAATACAAAGCTGGTTTGCACAAATCAAAAAGTTAGCTAAAATGCGCTTTTATTTTTAAAAATGGCCTTTCGAAGTAATAAAAACTTAGTATACTGATCAGCAGGCCTAAGGTGGTTGTTATGACAGCACTGCTGAAGCGCAGAGTATTACCGTTCCAGCCCAGCCAATGCTGCAAATGATTTTCGAGGAGTGGTGTAAGAAGATAATAAACCGGCCAGAAGAAAATATAAAATCCATACGACACTTTGCCTAGAAATTTTAAAGGGCCTTTTCCAAAAATCATTTGTATGATTTTATTTTGACCGGTAATCGCTTCATATACCAGCAGGGCAAACATAATGGCAAAAGTGGTATAGCCTACAAAAGCAAAATAAGGAAAAGAAAAAGTATGTGTACTGTTCAGGAAATAAAATAAAAAATTAAGACCCGACAGTGAAAGAACAATATGTGCTGTGTACCTGCGGATAAAGTCATATTGCAGCGACTTGACGATAGCCAGAATAGCCCCTACACAAATACCGTCAATCCGGGTAAATATATAAGCATTGAAATTTGAAATATTCGTGAAGTGGAAAAACCATAGCAGAATCCTGGCAAGTACGATAAGTATCAGCACAGTTGAAATACATCTCAGCAGAACAACCGGTTTTTTTATCCAGAGAATCAGTAGCGGCCATACAATATAAAATTGTTCTTCCACGGCAAGAGACCAAAGATGGATCAACAGCGTGGAATCTTTCAGCGGGTGTACAATGTATAACCAGTTTTGAAGGTAAAACCAGAACCATAACTGATGAGAGGTGAAATAAACGAGTTGTTCCTTAAACAAGCCAAAGGCAGGAAGAATCAGAAAACAAGTGAACAACAATAAATAATAGAGTGGAAAAATGCGCAATATCCTTCTGCCATAAAAATTGCGCAGGTAGTGGGGCCCGTTTACTGTGGCTAAAAGTATTTCAGTGATTAAAAACCCTGATAAAACAAAGAACAGGTCTACACCCAGCCAGCCAAAACTAAAATACCGGATAAAGTCAAAGTTGTGAAACCCTACAACCAGCAAAATCGCTAGTCCGCGCAAGCCATCCAAGGCAGGGTAGTAAGGCCTGTTGGGGTTTATGGGCATCATTGCAGGAGAAAGAAATGAGTTAGATAGTTTCTTCCAAAAGTAGCTTTCTCATTACATATTTCCCAATTACATCGAATTCGAGATTTACCTGGTCGCCTTCTTTTAAGTGGCTGATGTTGGTATGCTCGTACGTGAAAGGGATAATGGCCACACTGAAATGCTTCTTTTTAACCTGAAAGGCCGTGAGGGAAATACCATTGACACAAATCGACCCTTTTTCGATTAGCAGTGCTGCAAATTTTTTGGGGAATTCAAATGTGAATTCCCAGCTACCCTCTTTTTGTTGTATGCCAGTGCAAACAGCGGTACAGTCAACATGTCCCTGCACCAGGTGGCCATCCAGCCTTCCGTTGAGGGTCATACATCTTTCGAGGTTTACCAGTGTGCCCGGCTGCCAGGCACCAAGATTTGTTTTGGACAGCGTCTCTTCGATGGCTGTTACCCGATGACTGTTGCCCGAAACTTCTTCCACAGTCAGGCATACGCCGTTATGCGATACGCTCTGGTCTGCTTTAAAACCGGCTGATAGGGGAGATTCAATCCAAAATGTCTTATTTGTGCCGTTGGCGGTAATTTCTTTTACAAGGCCTGTAGCTTCAATAATACCGGTAAACATTCTGCAAATCTCAACCAGCCCCGGGCAAATTCCAAATCTCTTTCTAACAACTTTAGCCCGGGCCAGCCCCGGTTTTTTGGAGCAGGCAGGCAAGGAAGGCGAGATTTTGCCCTGCTCTTGTGTTTTTTTGAAACTTTTTTTTACCTTTGCTCTCCCAAAGAATTAAAAGGGGGTATTTAATTATGCTTATTATCGATTCCAAAGATTGCGAAAACATTGACAAGGCGCTAAAAAAGTACAAGAAGAAATTTGAGAAATCAAAAATCCTTTTACAATTACGTGAGCGCCAGTCTTACACAAAGCCTTCGGTTAAAAGAAGGGGTGAAGTGTTGAAAGCAATCTACAAGCAAAAGATTGCCAGCGGAAAGATTGAACTGTAAGAGAGCCCTTTTTACAGATAATTACGAATAGCTGCAAAGTTTTATAGCTTTGTAGCTATTCTTTTTTATGCAATTACCCCATCGGCCCGGGCTGCAGTCTTTCCTGGATTACCTGCAATTTGAAAAAAGGTATTCCGTCCATACCGTTCGTTCCTATCACGACGACCTGGTTCAGTTTTTTAATTACCTCGAAAAACAGTTTGGGAACAAAATAGCACTACCAGAAATTACGCATACCTATATTCGGAGCTGGCTTGCCGATTTGAAGGAACAGGAAATGTCTTCTAAATCAATCAACCGCAAAATTTCTACTCTGAAATCATTTTTTAAATATCATTTAAAAAATGGAACAGTTGACCAGTCGCCAATGGGAAAAATCATTTCCCCAAAAATCTCGAAACGGCTTCCTGTATTTATTAATGAAGAAGATACCGGCACGCTCCTGAACCTACTGTCAACAAACACAGAAGACTGGAAAAGCCTGAATGCTTCCCTGCTTGTTTTACTGTTTTATGCCACCGGTATGCGGCTTAGTGAGCTTATCAACCTGAAGGAAAGCCATATTGATTTTTCACGCAGGCAGGTCAAAGTTTTAGGAAAAGGCAATAAAGAGCGGATCATTCCTGTCAGCCCGGAGGTCCTGCAATCAGTACGGGATTATATTCAGGATAAAAAAAAGGAATTTGAAGCACCCGCCGACAGCCTACTTGTAACCGAAAAGGGCAAAAAAATATACCCCAAGTATGCATACCTGCTGGTCAGGGATACGTTGAAAGAAATAAAAACACTCCAAAAGAAAAGTCCGCATATACTGCGGCACACATTTGCCACCCATCTTTCTAATGGGGGAGCAGACCTGAATGCAATAAAAGAATTGCTTGGCCACAGCAGCCTGGCCGCCACACAAATTTATACGCACACGAGCATCGAGAAGCTAAAAGATATTCATAAAAAAGCTCATCCGCGTGGTTGATTTTGGTCAGCCCGGAAGCCCCAAATTTTAGCTTTTTTTATTTGGAAAAACTTCCTTGAAAGCTTAACTTCATTATTCAACAAAACCACGAACCATGCAATAAAAAAACACCCTTTTCCTCAGCTCTTTTATTTATTGTTTTACAGTTTAAAAATGCGATTGTTATGAACGTAAACATTCAGACTGTTCGTTTTGATGCGGACACCAAATTGGTTGATTACATTAATCAAAAATTGCCAAAATTAAACACCTTCCACGACCGCATCATTAAAGTAGATGTGTTTCTGAAACTCGATAATGTGGTTCATACGATTAAAGACAAAATCGCGGAAATCAGAGTACACGTACCCCGGCATCAATTTTTTGTAAAAGCCAGCAGTAAGTCTTTTGAGGGTTCATTTGATGATGCGCTTGAATCACTCATTAGCCAGATAAAAAGAAAAAAACAAAAACAAGCAGCGTAAAAATTTTTAAAGACCTTCCCCGGAAGGTCTTTTTTGTTTCTGATTTTCAGCAGAAAAAAATCTCTAAAAAGTTTTTCAAATGCCAAATTCCTTTACCTTTGCCTTCCCAAAAATTGGGGGGTGATTTTCCATTGCCTGTTGCAGCGGCATCTTAGCAACGGAAAATACAAATTGTTCTTACTATCAATGCCACTTTAGCTCAGCCGGTAGAGCAACTGATTTGTAATCAGTAGGTCGTTGGTTCGATTCCGACAAGTGGCTCAGGAAAATAAATTCCTACGGGCAAGTAGCCAAGTGGCCAACGGCAACAGACTGTAAATCTGTCCTCTTCGGAGTTCGGTGGTTCGAATCCATCCTTGCCCACAGTTCTTTGTACTGTTTAACAGGTTGAAACGTTTAATAAGCTTCAAAGGTTTTATGATAAATCTTTACGCTTCTTAACTGATAAACCTTTTAGGCATTTCATGCGGGAGTAGCTCATTTGGTAGAGCGATAGCCTTCCAAGCTATAGGTGGCGAGTTCGAGCCTCGTCTCCCGCTCTCAGGTATTAGTCAAAAAAGTCAAATTGGTCAAATAGGTAAAATATTTGACTCCTTTGACCCACTGACTTCAATGACTAAAACAAGCCGTTGTAGCTCAGTGGTAGAGCACTTCCTTGGTAAGGAAGAGGTCAAGGGTTCAATTCCCTCCAACGGCTCTCAGTCGAGTTTTCGGGCTGCCGGCGGGTGGAAAACTCTTGTAACTGGCTCTTGATGTGAACTGGGTTCTGAGTGAATAGGTAAACAAACGCTGTATGTTTTTTCCGGGCGGTACCGGGAAATGTATACATAAATAAGAAAACAATAATTGCTAAAACCGCAACTAAAAACCGATAACAATGTCAAAAGAGACCTTTAAGAGGGACAAACCCCACGTTAACGTAGGTACCATTGGCCATATTGACCACGGTAAGACTACCTTGACTGCCGCTATCACTACCATTCTGGCAAAGAAAGGTATGGCAGAAGCTAGAAAGTATGATGAAATTGATGCTGCGCCTGAAGAAAAAGAGCGTGGTATTACCATTAATACTGCTCACGTAGAGTACCAGACAGCCTCTCGTCACTATGCTCACGTTGATTGCCCTGGTCACGCTGACTATGTAAAAAATATGATTACGGGTGCTGCCCAGATGGACGGTGCTATCCTGGTGGTAGCCGCCACAGACGGTCCCATGCCCCAAACAAAAGAACACATCCTGCTGGCCCGCCAGGTAGGCGTACCCCGCATGGTGGTATTCATGAATAAAGTAGACCTGGTAGATGATCCGGAACTGCTGGAACTGGTAGAAATGGAAATCCGCGATCTGCTGACTTTCTACGGTTTTGACGGTGACAATACACCTATCATTAAAGGATCTGCTACTGGTGCTTTAGCCGGTGAAGACAAATGGGTAAAAGCCGTTGAAGAACTGATGGATGCAGTTGACAGCTACATTCCGCTGCCGCCCCGTCCAGTTGATCAGCCATTCCTGATGTCAGTGGAAGACGTGTTTTCTATCACTGGTCGTGGTACTGTTGCTACCGGTCGTATCGAAAGAGGTCGTATCAAAGTTGGCGAACCTGTAGAGATTGTAGGATTAGTGGAACAGCCGCTCAATTCTACAGTAACAGGTGTGGAAATGTTCCGCAAACTCCTCGACGAAGGTGAAGCAGGTGATAACGCCGGTTTGCTGCTCCGTGGTATTGAAAAGAAAGATATCCGCCGCGGTATGGTAATTTGTAAGCCCGGTTCTATCACTCCCCACACAGAGTTTAAAGGAGAAGTATATGTACTGAGCAAAGAAGAAGGTGGCCGTCACACGCCGTTCTTCAATAAATATCGCCCTCAGTTCTACTTCCGTACTACCGACGTAACGGGTGAAGTAGAATTACCGGCAGGAACAGAAATGGTAATGCCTGGTGATAACACAGCATTAACCGTGAAACTGATCGCTCCGATCGCCATGGAAAAAGGTTTGAAATTCGCTATCCGCGAAGGTGGTCGTACAGTAGGTGCCGGTCAGGTGACAGAGATCATCAAATAAGCTTTTAGCCAATAGCTTTTAGCTGTTAGCCAAAAGGCTTTGTAAAAGATAAAATATATATCTTTACATAGTAAAACTAAAAGCTGTTAGCACCCTGCTAATAGCTTTTAGCTTTCTTACGGGCATAGTTCAATGGTAGAATAGCGGTCTCCAAAACCGTTGATCTTGGTTCGAATCCAGGTGCCCGTGCAGTTTTTAATTAGCTCAGCTTTTTGATTGATTACTGAGATACATCAACCGTAAGCGGCTTAATCAAATTAACAATGAATAAAATTGTTCATTATTTCAAAGATTCCTATAAGGAATTAATGGAAAAAGTAACCTGGCCAACCTGGGCCGAACTTCAGCAATCCACGATGATTGTACTGGCGGCAACTCTGCTCGTTACTGCATTAGTGGGGCTCATGGATTTTGCAGGCGGCAGCGTTTTAAAATTTATCTATAAACTGTTCTAACGCATGGAAACGACAACTAACCAAGATACACGCCAGGAGCAGGAGACGAAGTGGTACGTACTGCGTGTGGTGAGTGGCAAAGAAAAGAAGGTAAAAGAGTACCTGGATAAAGAAATCCAGCGTAGCGGATGGGCAGACATTGTTAAGCAGGTATTCTTGCCGGTAGAAAAAGTGTATAAGGTGCAAAATGGAAAAAAAGTGATGCGTGAACGCAATTACTATCCGGGTTATGTGATGATTGAAATACTCGATGGTAAATTAGGGGACGACTTACGAGACACCATAAAAAATACCACCAACGTTATTCACTTTCTTGGGAAAGATAACCCCATCGCGCTTCGGAAAGCCGAAGTGAATAAAATGCTGGGTAAAATGGACGAAATGGCCGAAGCGGGCGGAGTGAATATGATTGAGCCGTTCATCGTTGGTGAAACAATAAAAATTATCGAAGGGCCTTTCAATGACTTTAACGGTGTAATTGAAGAAGTGAATGATGAGAAGAAAAAATTAAAAGTTACTGTAAAGATTTTTGGCCGCTCAACACCTGTGGAATTGAACTATATGCAGGTGGAAAAGATCAGCTAAGGGAAATGTCCAAACGTCATTGAATATCCTGCCACATGGCAGGATTTTTTTTTAAAAAATTGCCGAAATCCGCGTCCAATATGTACCTTTGCTGCCCCATTAGTTCTTTTGATCTCCCAATGTATTGGGAATAAGGAATTTGGGAGACTTTGTCTCGAAACAGACAGGTCGTTTGAACCAATAAATTTTTAAAAATGGCAAAAGAAATCACAGGCTATGTGAAGCTTCAGTGTAAGGGTGGCCAAGCCAATCCTGCACCTCCGATCGGACCTGCGCTTGGTTCCAAGGGTATTAATATCATGGAATTTTGTAAGCAATTTAATGCCCGCACGCAGGACAAAATGGGTAAAGTACTGCCCGTTCTCATCACCGTATATTCAGACAAAAGTTTTGATTTCATTATCAAAACACCGCCTGCTGCCGTTCAGTTGATGGAAGCAGCTAAAATTCAAAGTGGTTCCAAAGAGAGCAACCGCAACAAAGTAGGGAAAGTTACCTGGGCACAGGTAGAGGCTATCGCAAAAGACAAGATGCCTGACTTAAACTGCTTTACCATCGAAAGCGCCATGAAAATGATTGCCGGCACAGCCCGCAGCATGGGCTTAACCGTTGAAGGTACTGCTCCCTGGGAAAATTAACCATTGACACTTAAAATGAATTAAAATGGCATCCATCACAAAGAAAAGAAAAACGGCAGAAGCCAAAGTAGATAAAAACAAGGCTTATACCTTGAAAGAAGCCTCCTCTCTTGTAAAAGAGGTTACAACCTGCAAATTCGACGCATCAGTTGATTTGCACGTTCGTCTGGGAGTAGATCCCAAAAAAGCTGACCAGGCTATCCGCGGTACTGTTACATTACCGCACGGAACCGGTAAAACGAAACGCGTACTGGTACTTTGCACCCCTGATAAAGAAGCCGACGCAAAAGCTGCCGGTGCTGATTTTGTTGGACTGGATGAATACATCCAAAAAATTGAAGGTGGATGGGTTGATGTAGATGTGATCATCGCCACTCCTTCCGTTATGCCTAAAATCGGTAAGCTGGGAAAAGTGCTCGGTCCCCGCAACCTGATGCCCAATCCTAAAACAGGTACGGTAAGCAATGATGTGGCAGCAGCAGTGAATGAAGTTAAAGGCGGTAAGATTGCTTTTAAGGTTGATAAAGCTGGTATCATTCATGCCTCCATTGGTCGTATTAGCTTTACCCCGGAAAAAATCGCAGAAAACAGCCAGGAGCTTTTAAATGCAATTATTAAGGCTAAGCCCTCCACGGCAAAAGGTACCTACCTGAAAGGCGTAAGTATGGCAAGCACAATGAGTCCCGGTATTGCTATCGATACAAAAGGATTTATTCACTAATCACATTTGTTAAACGATCTTCTCCCTGCGGGCAGAAGGCACAAATAATAAGTCATGACAAAAGATCAAAAAAATGAAGTGATTGAGTTGCTGAAAAGTAAGTTTTCTCAATACAACAACTTCTATGTGACCGATACAGAATCACTGACGGTTGAGCAGGTTGGTAAATTGCGCCGTGCCTGTTTCGACAAAAAAGTGGAAATGAAGGTGGCAAAAAACACCCTCATTAAAAAAGCCCTGGAATCTTTGGATGCTGAGCGTTATGCCGGTGTATACGAGGCACTTCATAACGTTACAGCGCTGATGTTTTCCGAAAATCCGAAAGATCCAGCACTGATCATCAGTTCATTCCGGAAAGACAGCAACGGTGAAAAGCCGGTATTAAAAGCAGCCTTCATCAATGGGGATATTTACAGTGGTGATAACCAGCTGAAAACACTAACCCAGATCAAGACTAAGA
>DASTSN010000072.1:0-5103 GCA_035760665.1 Chitinophagaceae bacterium
CCAGGTTCCTGCGGAATGGGGGTGGAGTAACGACTGTGTTTTGTGTGAAAAACGCGAACACCTTCCAGCCCGGATAGCAGGTTAAGCGAAGGATGCCTTTGTAAAAAACCCCAGAGCGGCGCCAGGAAATAGTTTGATTTGAGCGTCGTTTCGTCTGATTGGAAAGGGATGGCAGTTTCCGGCCAAACCACCAGTGCTGTGTTACTATCGGTTTTTTGCTCCGAGAGGCTGATCAGTTTTTGCAGTTGCGCTTCCTGTGTGCCGGCTTCAAATTTTTCATCCCAGGGGTCTATATTGGGCTGAACGATTACAACATTTCGGGAAGGTTCGGCAAGCGATGCCTGTGTTTGTTCATCGCTTTTTTTTAAGAGGGATCTTGATATCAATACCGGCGTAATGAGCAATACCAGCCAGCCTGCAAGGCGCATGAAATAGGAAACCGATCTGCCGTTTTTCTTATACTCTTTATACGCTGTGTACAATAAAACGTTGCTGAGTAAGATCCATAAGCTACCGCCCGTTGTACCCAGGTATTCATACCATTGTACCCATTCGGGATGCGTGGCAAAGGCGTTGCCGAGTGTAAGCCAGGGCCAGCTTAATTCCCAGTTAAGATGAATAAACTCAAATGAAAGCCAGAAAATGACCAGTGAAAGATAGCCGATCCGTTCACCAAGTCTTTTTTTTGTATAGTGCATAAGCAGCCATGGTACGCACATGATAAGGCTGTTGGCAAAAAAGGCACCCAATGCGCCCGGTATGGTTGAGTTTGCCACCCACCAGGTGGTCAATACATTCCAGGTCAGCATATGGACATATGTCAGCCCCAAAAACTTTTTCCAGTTTTGAACATGGTCTTCAATCCACAACAGGGGTAGCCAGCCGATAAATATCAAAAACGTGAGCGGCGATACTGGCCAGGCAGCCCATAACAATGTGCCGCCTGCCAATGCCAGGAAAGCGTTGAAAATTTTTTTCACCGGGATTATTTGTACAAGTTTACGGGTTTATACTGTATCGAAATGTTAACGGCACGCTGAATGCCTGCAAAAACAGCCATAGCGTGCCGGTTATTCATTGATAATTAAAAAGTCTGCTGGATTTTATTTCCGGCTGTAGTTTGGTGCTTCTTTTGTGATTTCCACGTCGTGGGCATGGCTTTCCCGCATACCCGCGTTGGTGATTTTTACAAAAACAGCATTTTTTAATTCAGCCATATTTTTTGCACCGCAGTAGCCCATACCGGCCCGCAGACCGCCCACAAACTGGTAAACTACTTCACGCAGAAGGCCCTTGTAGGCAACGCGGCCTTCAATCCCTTCCGGCACAAATTTTTTCACGTCGTCTTCCACATCCTGGAAATAGCGGTCGCTGCTACCTGTTGCCATAGCGCCTAACGAGCCCATACCGCGGTATTCTTTAAATTTCCGTCCTTCGTAAATAATCGTTTCGCCGGGGCTTTCTTCTGTTCCGGCAAAAATACTTCCCATCATCACACAGTCCGCCCCGGCAGCCAACGCTTTTACCATATCGCCGGTGTATCGTATTCCTCCGTCAGCAATTACCGGTATATTTCTTTGCTTCAATACGGCGTATGCTTCCATGATAGCGGTCAGTTGTGGCACCCCGGCGCCTGCCACAATGCGGGTGGTACAAATGGAACCGGGGCCAATCCCCACTTTTACGGCATCCGCACCGGCATCGGCTAAGGCTTTTGCCCCGGCCGCCGTACCAACATTGCCGGCAATGACATTGAGTTTTTTAAAGTTCTTTTTAACATCTTTCAGGGCTTCTATTACACCTTTACTATGGCCGTGTGCACTGTCGATGGCAATAATGTCAACGCCCACAGCCTGCAGGGCGGCTACACGGTCTTTAATATCGCGGGTAATGCCAACGCCGGCGCCTACCAGCAACCTGCCATAGGCGTCTTTTGCTGCATTGGGGAAGCTTTGCAGTTGCAAAATATCCCGGTAGGTAATCAGCCCGATGAGTTTGCCCGATTTGTTTACCACGGGCAGTTTTTCGATTTTATAGCGCTGTAAAATTTTTTCAGCCTTTTTCAGGTCGGTTCCTTCAGGAGCTGTGATAAGATTATCCCTGGTCATCACCTCGCTCACTTTTTTGCGCGGGTTGTCTTCAAAGCGCAGGTCCCTGTTGGTCAGAATACCAACAAGTTTACCAGTATTCGTTACGATAGGGATGCCGCCAATTTTATTTTCCCGCATCAGGCGCAGGGCATCTGCGATGGTGGCATCTTCCCGGAGTGTGACAGGGTCAAGGATCAAACCACTTTCGCTCCGTTTTACACGTCTCACCTGGTCGGCCTGTTTTTCAATGCTCATGTTTTTGTGTAAAATGCCCAAACCGCCCTCACGGGCCAGGGAAATGGCCAGCGTAGCTTCTGTAACTGTATCCATTGCTGCCGATAGCAGTGGTACGTTCAGGGAAATATCTTTCGTCAGTCTTGTTTTAATATTTACGTCCCGCGGCAGCACCTGGCTGTAACCGGGCATCAGTAGAACATCATCGAACGTGAGACCTTCGCCGAAAAATTTTTTTGGAAATAGTTTTGAGGAGGGAGTATTTATTGTTGCCATGTGCAAAGATAGGTGAGCGGGGAAATATGTGCCAAATGAAATTTTTTAAGACGGGTAAGTCTTATAACAGGCTGTAAATTTTTCCCGGCAGGGCCGCGATAACACTTTGCAGTTCAAGATTCAGTATGGCAGCTGCCACCGCGCTGCTGCTCAGGCCGCTTTGCAGGTGTATTTCATCAATGTGGGTTTGTTCTTTTTGTTTCAGCAGGTCTACGATAATTTTTTCTTCATTGCTAAGTTCAATAAAGAGTTCCTTCTGTTTTTTGACAGTTTTGGGTTGTTTCGCTTCCTGCCATCCCATGTATTCAAGCAGTTGTTCTGCATCGGTCAGCAGCGTGGCTTTATTGGTTTTTATGAGGTAATTACAGCCGGCGCTTTTGGTATCAGTCACTTTACCGGGATAGGCAAACACATCTTTGTTGTAGCCATTGGCCAATTCTGCAGTAATCATACTTCCCCCTTTGATGCCGGTTTCAATAACGATTGTAGCATCGCTCATGCCTGCCACAATCCTGTTACGGATAGGAAAATTGTGCCTGTCAGCAAACGTGCCCTTTCGGAATTCTGTGAGCAACCCGCCACCATTGTTGATCATATCCCTGGCGAGGTTGCTGTGCTCCGGCGGATACAACAGGTCCAATCCATGCGCCAATACCCCTACCGTTGGTGCCTGATTTTTGACAGCCGTTTTGTGGGCGATGCCATCAATGCCAAATGCCAGCCCGCTGATGACGGTAATATTGTGGCTGGCCAGAGTAGTAACGAGTTTTTCCGTTTGCTGTTTGCCATATTCCGTATGATTGCGGGTGCCAATCACTGCCACAATTTTCGTGGCATTCAAATCTGCGGTGCCCCTGTAATAAAGCAGCGTGGGTGAATCGTAGCAGTTGAGCAACCGCTGCGGATAGCGCTGATCGGTAATAAAAAGTGGTGTGATTTTATATTGGGAGATGAATTCGAGTTCTGCTGCTGCCTTATCGAAACCGGTAAATGATTTGATGTTTTGAGCCCTTACTGTGCCAATGCCTTCAATTTTTTCCAGTGCTGATTTTTTAGTACTGAAAATTTCGGCAGGTTCAAAATGTTGCAGCAGTATTTTCGCCTGCACAGCGCCAATATTTGGCAGCATGGTAAGGGCTACCTGGTATAGCAGTTCGTCTTGCATACAGAAGTGTGATCTTCCGGCAATTTATAAAAATGTACGCAACTCTCCAGGTTTTATGTGCTACCGGCTGATGACTTTTAGTTCCGTTCTGCGGTTGCGGGCCCTGCCTTCTTCGGTGGAATTATCAGCTACAGGCTGGGATTCTCCAAATCCTTTGTAAGAGAGGCGGTCAGCCGCAATGCCTTTACTTATTAAATAATTCACGACGGCTTTTGCCCGGTTGTTGGAAAGCGCCAGGTTGTCTGCAGGTTTACCTACATTGTCGGTATGGCCGCTGATTTGAATTTTTACCGTTGGGTTTTCATTCAGCAGTTGCACGACTTTATCCAGTTCGGCCTGCGAAGCCGGCTTCAGGTCATATTGGTTTACAGCAAAGAATATATTATTCAGGACGATGCTGGCATTGATTTCAATGGGAACAAGCGGAATATTTTTTTCATAAACAGAATCCGGTGAACGGTCGGACAGGTTGAAGTTATCTGAATAAAACAGGTACCCCTGCCTGTTGACATTGAAAGCATAATCTTTTCCAACCGGCAAGGTGATGAGATAATTCCCTTTTTCATCCGTCTGCACTCTTGAGATCACATCATTGGAAGCAAGATCAGTCAGTTCGACAGTGGACGGTAAACCCTGTTTAGTTTTTTTATCAAATACGTTTCCTTTTACCCAAAGTGTTTTAAAGGGGCGGATATCTGGCCGTAATTCAAAACTGTAAATGTCCAGTCCGCCGCGGCTGTCGCTCCGGTCGCTTGAAAAATAAGCAGTTTTCCCGTCGGCATCAATAAATAAGGTGCCTTCCCGGTTGATGGTATTGATAGGGTAGCCCAGGTTTACGGGTTTGCTCCAGACGCCTTTGGGACCTTTTCGCACATAGTATAAATCTTCATCTCCATAGCCCGGCCATCCATTGGAAGTAAAATACAGGGTTTGGTTATCGGCATGTATAAAAGGGCAGGCTTCATCACCGCTGGTGTTCACTTCCGGGCCCAGGTTTTCCGGATCGCTCCATTTGCCATTGGGTAATAAATGGCAAACATAAATATCGCTGCCACCGTAGCCGCCAAAACGCCGGCTGGCAAAATACAAATCACGTTTATCCGGCGACAGGCAGGGCTGTGATTCCCACTGGTCGGTATTGACGCGGCTGCCAAGATTGAGGCCTTCGCTCCATCCGCTGTTGGTGAGGTAAGAAATATAAATATCACAACTGCCAAAACCGTTTGGGCGATTGCAACCGGTAAAGACCAGCCATTTGCCATCCTGTGAAATACTTTGGGCGCCTTCGTTTTCCGGGGTATTAATGTTTCCCTCCAGCGGTTGGGCCTTGCGCCACTG
>DASTSN010000073.1:0-3089 GCA_035760665.1 Chitinophagaceae bacterium
ATCTCGGTGTACCTGCATAGCTAAAAAGAGGTGCAAATCTAACTATTCCTGCCAGTTTGCCGACAGAATTTTCGGTATGTAATTATCCGTTAGTTTTGCCGCTCAATCTTGCTTATGGATTTATATGCTCAGCGCGGTGTATCGGCGCAAAAAGAAGAAGTGCATGCCGCCACCCAACAGCTTGACCAGGGACTTTTTCCTAAAGCTTTTTGTAAAATTTATCCGGATGTGTTGTGCGGGGATGATAACTGGGTGAACATTATGCATGCTGACGGCGCCGGCACGAAAAGTATTCTGGCTTACCTGTACTGGAAAGAGACCGGTGATGTTTCCGTATGGAAGGGTATTGCCAAAGACGCCATCGTGATGAACCTTGACGACCTGCTTTGTGTGGGTATTTATAGTAACCTCCTTTTTTCTTCCACGATTGACCGCAACAAACGGTTAATTCCCGGCGAAGTACTGGAGGCAATCATTAATGGTACGCAGGAGTTTTTTGATTCTATGAAAGCCTTTGGTGTCAATATTCACTACATGGGAGGCGAGACGGCGGATGTAGGCGATGTGGTCAGAACAATTGCGGTAAATGGCACCATGACTGCCCGCTGGCCGAAGAACCGGGTTGTGACCAATGAAAACCTGCCCGCCGGCAGGCAGGGCATAAAACCGGGCGATGTGATCGTGGGACTGGCCAGCTTTGGAAAAGCATCCTATGAAAATGACTACAACAGTGGTATTGCCAGTAACGGGCTTACGAGTGCACGGCATGATGCATTACATAAAACCTATGGTGCCCGTTTCCCGGAATCTTACGATACGGCTCTGGACGAGAGAGTAGTGTATATCGGCCCGCATCGCATCACGGACGAGGTGCAAGTTGGCGATGAAAAAATGGAGGTGGGAAAACTGCTTTTAAGCCCCACGAGAACCTTTGCCCCGATAATGAAAGTATTGCTTGAAAATCATTTTGAGGTCATACACGGGCTGATTCATTGCAGTGGTGGCGGGCAAACGAAATGCCTCAAATATGTGCCGGATACTGTTCGTATTGTGAAAGATCGTTTATTTGAGCCTCCTGTTATTTTTAGCCTGCTGCAACATGCCAGCAAGGCAACCGACAGGGAAATGTACCAGGTATTTAACATGGGCACCCGGCTGGAAATTTATACGAACGAAAAAGATGCTGACAACATCATCAGCGTTGCAAAAGGTTTTGGCGTTGATGCAAGAATAATCGGAAGGGTGGAAGCTGCTGAAAAGAAAGGGCTGGAGATTATAACAGGCACCAATACCCTGTCTTATTAAAATCCGGCGATTATCTATTGTTTTATCATCTTATACACTTGCCTTGTCCGGTTATTGCCAATGACGCTTACCATGTAAATTCCTTTAGGTAAAGCAGCAATATTTAGGCTCAGGTTGTTGGCTCCTTTTATGGATGACGCAGGTATAACTGATCTTAAACGGCCATTCAAATCAGTGATCCTGATCTCAATTTTGCCGCCTGATGAAACCTTATAGGGAATGACGATGGTGTTTGTCGTCGGATTGGGATAAATCTGAGGAATACTTTTTTCACCTGCTTTGTTAACCTCGTTGTTTTTCATTGAGGGTGAAGTCTCATCATCACCATCTGAAACAACGAATTTAACCGGCTGCCGTACATAAGCCCTTACAAGTTTGCCATTTTGTATTGCTGGTATCCACTTTGGTCCTTGCGATAATAATTTTATTACAGAGTCTTCCATGCCATATCCCAACTTGGTCAACGGCTTTATTGATGATAAAGTACCATCTTTTTCAACAATAAACTGGACAACTACTTTATAATTGCCCACCGGAGCGCCGTGATCGACGGGAGTATTTGCGATCCCGGATTTTACTAGATGAGCTATCCATGCTTTTTGTCCACCCGGGAAAGATGGGGCTGTTTCTGCTGTTTCAAAAACGATTGTAGATTCATTGCTTGTTTGTGAAGGTTCTTGTTTTGCCAACCCGTTGATCGGCTGATCATCATTGTCTGATTTCGCCTGATTTTTTGTAATAATTTCAATCACACCGTTTTTCCCTCTTGTGCCGTACTTCGAAATCGCACTGGAATCTTTTAAAACGGTCATACTCTTAATACTGGCGGGCGTTCCCACCAACGAATCAAGGTTTATGGATGGCATAGTGCCGATAATATTTCCGTCAAGCACCACTAATGCCTGTCCGATATTTTTAACCGTTTTGGCTGGTACAGTGTCCGGTATGTTACGGCTGGGTGTTGGATGAGGGGCATCGGTGATTTGAACATTTTGCCCTTCAATAATCATTGCGCCGTTTTTTGCCCGATCCCCATATTTTTTTATTGCCTCTGGTGAATTGGCAGGGTAGTAAATTCCTTTTGCTCCGCTGGTTGCTGTAATAATTTTATTTTGTAATTCCCCAGCTTTGTAAAGCCTGCCGTTGATTATAAAAGCTGCAGTATCAGCCGGCTTTTTCATGAATGATACTTTGTCATTTTGATGAATAATTACTGAATCTGCAACAATATAGACTGCATCATGATCGGTGGTATCGGTTTCAGGCAAAGTCTTGTTTATTCCGGGCAGCGGATTTACTGCAGGCATTTCTTTTTTCTGAATCGTAAAAGCAAACAAGGCGACAGTCAGTACTGCCACGGGCAATACCAGCACTTTTCGCAGGTACTGGTAACCGGGTTTTGTAGATGAGGTAATCATGGCTATACGTCGTTTTAACTGGTTTTGAAAAAAAGGAGTTGCTAAAAGGTTTTGGTTGGTTTTTAGGGTATGTGTTAGCAGCAATTCGGCATATTGCCAGCGCTCTGTCTCGCGGCTGGCAAACTCATCCGCCAGGAACTCATGGATGGTTTTGATTTCTTTTTTAATAATGTAAAAGAAAGGATTCATCCAGCATAGCATTGTTACAAGTTCAAGAAACAGGATATCCCAGCTATGGCCTTGTGTGATATGGAACCATTCGTGTCGAAACACCTGGCGGCCTTCCGGCGACTCCAGCCTGATTTTCCTGTTCCAGAACAGCAACCGGAAAAAAGAGAAAGGAGCAGCAGGTTCTGTAGTATTGAT
>DASTSN010000074.1:0-6552 GCA_035760665.1 Chitinophagaceae bacterium
AACGCAAAGAAAATTACAATGGTTTTCTCCTGCCGGTAAATAAAGGAGTTTTTTTAGGAAAACAACCGCAACCGGGTAATGAAAATACTGCTTATTGCTGTTAACTGGGATTGAAAACAAAAAAATATTTTATAAATGAAATGGTCTTTCGTAATAATCCTACTAACTCTTCAGTAGTGAATACCGGAATCCCAAATCTCCCTATAACATAAACAGGTATCCTTAAATGTACACTGGCATTTCTTTTTAGCATTTCGCTGCTTGGAATATCAATCAGGCAACGAAAAAGCCATATAGCTGTCACCGGATTGCGTTCCCAGCTTGCCACCCCCGCAGGCAATGACAAGATATTCTTTACCATTTATCTCATAAACTGCTGGCGTGGCAAATCCCGGGGCGGGTAGTTGGTATTCCCAAAGTAATTTTCCGGAAATTTTATTAAAGGCCCGTAGTTTACCATCCCCTGCTGCAGCAATGAATACAATTCCCGAAGCCGTTACCACGGGTCCACCGTAATTTTCGGTACCGGTTGGGGGTACGCCTTTCGCCTTGAGTTCAGGATATTCCCCCAGGGGTATTTGCCATAGCTGGTTACCATTATTTAAATTAATAGCGGTTAATGTACCCCAGGGCGGACTGATAGCCGGGTAACCTTCCGGGCTTAAAAACTTGTTGTAGCCGGTCATGGTATAGGGTAGTTCAAAATACGTATCTGAAGCTTTCACCGGCGGAATAAATTTACGGGCCTGTTCAGCTTTTCTGTCCAGTACAAAGCTGGCGATGGCTTTTTTCTCTTCGCTATCTAACCGGTTAAATGAGGGCATCATCCGGCGACCGCTGCTGATGAGGTAAAGAAAACTATCCAGCCCGTATTTTTTATTCGCATCGACAATGGATGGGTAATTGCCGGACCCTTTGCGATCGGGGCCATGGCAGCTTACACAATTTTGCGCATAAAGGCGCTGGCCTGCCTGCAGGTAGGTTTCGTTTTTGGGCTTCTCATGGCTCGTTTCTTTCATCGTCAGTAACCATGCCATTTCGTTAGCATTCACATACAGGATGCCTGTTTGCGGATCATATGAAGGTCCGCCCCATTCGGCACCTCCATCATAGCCGGGTAAAATCACTGAAGTGTGTTTGTTCGGCGGAATAAACATATTGCCGAAACGATAGCCCTGCAGTTCTTTTTTTAGTTGTGAAATACTGCTATCAGGCAGCCAGGGATTAATATCATTTTCTGACAAAGTTTGTCGTGCAAAGGGCCCGGGCTTTTCAGGTACCGGTTGCGTAGGCCACAAATGCTCCCCCGGTAAGGCTCCGGCGGTATCAACCGGGATTTCGTGGATGGGATACACCGGTTTGCCGGTTTCCCGTTCGAAGATATACACCATGCCTGTTTTGGTGGTTTGCGCAACGGCCGGTATTTCTTTCTCATGCTGTTGAATGGTTACCAGCACCGGCGGGGCGGGCAGATCTTTGTCCCACACATCGTGGTGCACAAACTGGAAATGCCATAAGTATTTCCCCGTGGCAGCATCGATCGCCAGCAGGCTGTTGGCAAATAAATCCTTTCCAAGGCGTTTGCCGCCGTAAAAATCAAAGGAAGCAGAACCGGTTGGTGCGAAAAGAATACCCCGTTGTTCATCCAGCGTAAACCCGCTCCAGGTATTCGCGCCGCCGATATGCTTCCACGCTTCGGGATCCTGCCAGGTGTCATAACCCAATTCACCCGGTTGCGGAATGGTATGAAAAATCCATTTCATTTTACCCGTTCTGCAATCATAGGCGCGGATATGCCCAGGCGCAGCAGCGGGACCTTCATCCACCCGGGAGCCTACAATCAGCAGGTCTTTATAAACAATGCCCGGAGAAGTGGCCGTTACAAAAAGATCACTCACGTCCCTGCCCAGTCCATCATGCAGGTCAATGTGGCCCTGGTTACCAAAACTGGTAACCAGGCTTCCATCAGTTGCATCAATGGCATATAAATAGGATCCGGCAGTATAGTAAATACGTTTATCAGTTTTGCCATCACTCCAGTACGTAACGCCGCGGCTATTGTTTAAAACAAAAAATAATTGTTTGCTGCCGCTCAGCGAATCCATCGGGTTAAAGACCCAACGTTGTTTGCCCGTTGCGGCGTCCAGCGCAAATAATTTCAGCTGGGGAGATGTAGCATACACTACGCCATCCACGATGATCGGATTGCACTGGATTTGTGAATGATTAACGCTGTCTGCGTCGCCGGTATGAAATTCCCAGGCTACCTGCAGCCTAGCTACATTGGTGCTGTCGATTTGCGTAAGCGAACTGTAATGGATTCCTTCTTTGCTTCCACCGTAAACCTCCCAGCTGTTATAGGCAGCTTTCTTTTGGGAGCAGGCTGCCAAGCAAAACAGCCCTGCTAAAAGCCAGGGCTGTTGAAAAATTGTGATACGTTTCATCAGTTATCTTTTTTAACCCAAAACTTTCTCACTGATCTTTCCTGTTTTTTTGTTCTTTAAAATGACCTTTTTCGCGCCGTAATGCGTGACCTCTTCTTTTACGAGATAATTTTCGGCATCGTATTCTACCAGGTGACTGTCTTTGGTCACACCGGTGCGGCCGCGCCAGATGTCGAGTTTAACGGGTTCCCATTGTTTGCTTTTTACGGAGCGGTAACACGCATCGAGTACACAGTTCACAATATAGCCATCGTAAAAGGTTTCTTTCGGGGCTTTACCCTCTTCCATGGAGTTAAACATATCCATAAACATGTGGTTATACCCCAGTTCATTCAACTCGTCACCAACCGGAAATAACCAACCGGTATTGCTCTCGGCTTTTTCTGCCACGTAATCGGCTCCTTTGCCGGTGGTAAACATTTCGAAACCTGTGCGCAGGAAGCTGTTGACCCAGATCGTGCCTTCGGAGCCCATCACTTCATCGCGCAGGTCAAGCCCTCCGCGAAATGTCCAGCTAACCTCAAACTGTGCGATAGCGCCGTTTTCGTATTTAATCAAACCGATAGCATGATCTTCTGCATCTATCGGTTTCACCTGTGTGTCGGCCCAGCACATGGCTTCCACCGGTTTGATATCTTTACCAATGTAGCTACGGGTGATTTCCACGCAGTGGCAGCCCAGGTCGAGCATGCAACCGCCGCCGGCTTTTTCGATATCCCAAAACCAGTCGCTGTGGGGGCCGGGATGTGTTTCCCGGGATTTTGCCCATAAAATTCTGCCAAGCGCACCATTCTTGACACTTTCATGCGCTTTAAGAAACTTGGGTGTGTACACGAGGTCTTCCAGGTAGCCATTGAAAATGCCGGCTTTTTCTACAGCTTCCAGCATACGTTTGGCTTCTTCCGCATTGCGGCCCAGCGGCTTGGTGGTGATCACGGCTTTTTTATGTTTACAACAAAGCATAACCGCTTCTTCGTGCAGGTTATTAGGCAGCGAGATGCAAACGATATCCACATCGGGGTGGGCAATGGATGCTTCCATGTCAGTGGTCCAGTGCGGTACTTTATAATCTGCAGCAAATTTTTTAGCACTTTCTTCACGGCGCGAATAGATGCTGATAATTTTATCCCTGCTCCGGTATCCCTGCAGGGAGTCAGCATAAAACCGGCCGATGAATCCTGAGCCGAGCATCGAAATACGTTTCATTTGGTTACTTATTTACAGATGATAAAAATGTTAGTTAGTTTTTTACGCAGCCTGGTTGATTTCTTTTTTCTCCCTGAAGAAGAACACGAAATACAATAACACGGCTACCGCTATATAAGCTGGCACCATCCAGATGCCATTCCAGTTGTGGGCACCTTCGCCTGTTTTATAATGATCAACGATAAAACCGCTAAACCATGTGCCAATGAACATACCTACACCATATGTGGCAAAGGTGAACAGGCCCTGCGCGGCATTTTTAATTTTTTCTCCCGCCTTTTTCTCTGTGTACATATATCCTGTTACAAAGAAAAAATCATAGCAAACCCCGTGCATGATGATGCCGGCAAAAAGCATCCAGGTATTGGCGCCAGTGTCACCATAAGCAAAAAAGATATAACGAAGAATCCACGCTACCATGCCCATGAGTAGCATTTTCTTAACGCCAATACTGTTAAACAAGAATGGGATGGCAAGAATAAAAACGGCTTCTGATACCTGGCCCAGAATCATTTTTCCGGCTGCATTGTTCATACCAATTTCATTCAGAAACGGATTGGCAAAACCATAGTAAAAGGAAAGGGGTACGCAAACAAAAATCGCGGCGATGAAAAAAATCAGGTAGGGTTTATCTTTAAACAATACAAACGCTTCGGTACCCAATGCACTGGAAGCAGAGACTCCTGTTTTGGCTTTTGGCGGTGTGTTGGGCAAAGCAAAACTAACAAGGCCTAAGAGCGCCGAAACGCCGGCGGCAATTAAAAAGGTCGTAGCTGTTTTTTCTATGGCCATATAACCAATCAGCAAACCGGCAACAATCCAGCCCAGTGTGCCAAACACCCTGATCCAGGGAAATTGTTTTCCGGGATCGTTCATTTGTCCAAATGCCACACTGTTACTAAGGGCAATGGTAGGCATATATAATAATGAATAAAGAAGGATAACCCAGTAAAAGGCAGTATTGCCGGTGATTTTTGTGGCAAGATATAACAGGACTGCACCAGCCAGGTGCAATACACCCATTAGTTTTTGTGCTGCAAAAAAGCGGTCGGCTATCAGTCCAACAAAAAAGGGTGAGATCATGGTGGCAATAGCCAGTGCTGAATACGCGGCGCCTACCTGCACACCACTTGACTTTAGTTGTTCTCCCATGTATGTGCCCATCGTTACATACCAGGCGCCCCAGATAAAGTATTCCAGGAACATCATGACAGAGAGTTGGATTCGTGTTGTTGATTTCATGTACGTGTTTTGTTTTTAATAATCGTTTAAAATAGTGCGCTTTTTACTTCGTCGTCACTTCTTTTTCCCAGCCGGTTTCTTTCAATGCAGGATCCTTTTCCTTTTTCAAAAAATCGCCGGAGGCGGAGGCGCCGGAGGCAGGAGCCTCCATCAGCGCAGTGTCAGGTACCATTTTTACCGGTTCTTTCCAGGATGCTGAGTCGTCATTGTAGGCTGGATTGGATAATGAATTGTAACAGGAGATAAGTGACCAGCGCGGTTGATCCGACAGGTTGGCTTCAGAGCGGTGCAGGATATTACTGTGAAAAAATAATGCATCGCCGGGTTCCAGTTCAACAAAAATATGTTCCATCGTATGCAGGCAATGATTTACCATTACCATATCAGCGCCGACCTGCTCGCCGGCAAAACCGTGATTCACACGGCCAAGCTTATGCGAGCCTTTGAGGACCTGCAGGCAGCCGTTTTCTTTCGTGGCTGCTGTCAGTGCAATCATCACACTGACCAGCTGATCGGGAAAAAGAAACTGGTTTTTGTACCAATAACCGTAATCCTGGTGCCATTCCCAGGCGCCGCCGACTTTTGGTTCTTTCTGCATCAGTTTGCTGTGAAAATGACAAACGGGCGCATCGCTGTCGAGCAGGCGGGCGACTGATTTTACCATGCGTTCGCTGCGCAGCACCAGGCTGTACACATCATCGCCGGGGGTAAACCACAGGGTGAGTTTTGTTTTTTTACCTGACTGGTCGTTCAGATCCACTGCATTTTGCCGCATTACCTGGTCGCCGGTGGCAATACCATACAGCTTATCAATTTCTTCGGGTGAAAAGAAGTTTTTCACAATCACATAACCATCGCGGTGAAAGAGCCGTACTTCTTCATCGTTCAATACATGGTACATACGCAAGCAATTTAACCTGTGAAAGAGGGTCAAAAATTACTAAACAAAATGACATGACCAACATATTTTTTATCGGTGTATTTTGCAGTGCTTATGAGACCCGTTGAAGATGCATACCGCCACAAAGGATTGCGTAAAAAATTAGTAGATGTTATCCGCAGCAAAGGCATCAGTGATGAAAAAGTGCTGCAGGCTATCGGTGCTATTCCACGCCATTTTTTCCTTGATTCCGCTTTTGATGAAACAGCCTATGAAGACAAGGCTTTTCCCATCGGGGAGGGGCAAACGATTTCCCAGCCCTACACGGTAGCGTACCAGTCGCAACTGCTGGAAATAAAGCCTTTTGAAAAAGTGCTGGAAATTGGCACCGGCAGCGCCTACCAGGCCTGCGTACTGGCCGAAATGGGGGCGATGGTGTATACGATTGAACGGCAAAAAAAACTCTTTGATGCCAATAAACAATTTGCCTACCTGAAAAAATATCCGCAGATTAAATTTTTTTATGGAGACGGATATGAAGGATTGCCCACGTTTTCTCCCTTTGACAAAGTGCTTATCACTGCAGCAGCGCCGGCCATACCACCCAAACTCCTGGAGCAGTTAAAAACCGGCGGCATGATGG
Organism: Chitinophagaceae bacterium; assembly: GCA_035760665.1. Taxonomy (GTDB): domain Bacteria; phylum Bacteroidota; class Bacteroidia; order Chitinophagales; family Chitinophagaceae; genus DASTSN01. The sequence continues at coordinate 6,416 of DASTSN010000074.1, forward strand.
TAATACCGGTTGGCGCCGGGGATGTGCAGCGAATGATGCGGCTGACCAAACTGCCTGCCGGTGCAGTGAAAGAAGAGGTATTTGATAATTTTTCGTTTGTGCCAATGATTGAGGGCCGTAATGGGTAACGGTCGGGC
>DASTSN010000075.1:0-56078 GCA_035760665.1 Chitinophagaceae bacterium
GACGGGCTCGCAGATGTGGTAGCCGTCGATATGAACCCGGAAGATAATTACAGGAAAAAGAAAAACCTCAACGGAAACAACTACAATATCTACCGGAATATGCTGTATGAAAACCTGATGTTGCAGTATGTACGCAATACCCTGCAGCTGAATATGGGCCCCCGGGTAAACGGGAATGACTCAGTTGGTGATCCTATCTTTGGCGACATCAGCTTTTACGCCGGTATGGCACAGACGGACTGGAGCTGGACACCCTCCCTGGCCGATTTTGATAACGATGGCAACAGGGATCTGATTATTACCAATGGATATCCCAAAGATGTTACCGATCATGACTTTGTGGCCTTTCGCAGCAGGTTGTCCAACATTGCCACAAAAGATCAGCTAATTGCACAAATTCCGCAAATCAAAGTGCCGAATTATGCCTACCGCAATGCCGGCAACCTGAAATTCGATGACGTAACCAAACAGTGGGGACTTGATGAACCTTCATTTTCCAACGGAGCGGTGTATGTGGATTTAGACAATGACGGGGATCTTGATTATGTTATCAACAATATTAACGAAGAGGCATCGGTATATGAAAATACAATTAACCAGCCCGGAAAAATAAAAGCGAATTACCTTAAAATACAGTTTGCGGGCAGTGAAAAAAACAGGAACGGGCTGGGTGCCTGGGCTGAAATTTATTATGGAAACGGTAAAATGCAGGTGTATGAGAACTCGCCTTACCGTGGTTATTTATCTACCGTAGACGATAAGGCTTTCTTTGGGCTGGATACGACAACCGTCATTGATTCTGTCGTCATCCGCTGGCCATCACACATGCGTCAAACGCTTTATAAAGTTCCGGTTAACCAGGTACTCAAGGTAGCTATTCAAAACGCCAGCACACCTGACGACTGGAGCATGCCGGTTAAAGCCAGTAATTCTTTGTTTACAGATATCACAGCTGATGCAGGGGTTACGTATACACACCAGGAAGCCGACTTTGTAGACTTCAATGTTCAGCGCCTGCTTCCGCATAAATTATCGCAATATGGCCCTGGTCTGGCGGCGGGTGATGTTAATGGCGACGGGCTTGATGACTTTATCGTTGGTGGCACCGGGAATTTCCCGACAAAAATATTCCTGCAACAAAAGAATGGTAAGTTCCTCTCCTCCGACCTTCAGCTGCCCGTCAGCCGGAATAATCAACAACCTGAATGCATGGGACTGTTACTATTTGATGCAGATCGTGACGGGGATCTTGACTTGTATTGTGCCAGTGGCAGCGCGGAATTTCCGCCCGATGCCCCCAACTACCAGGACCTGTTATACATCAATGACGGCAAAGGGCATTTTACTGCCGACACCACGGCTCTTCCGTTATCAAATACCAGCAAGAGCTGCGTGAAAGCTGCTGATATTGACAATGACGGAGATCTTGACTTGTTTATCGGGGGCCGGGTGATTCCCGGCAGTTACCCGGCGCCGGTGAATTCTTTTATCTACAGGAATGATTCAAAAAATGGTCTTATCAAATTTACTGATGTGACCAATGATGTGGCGAAAGGTCTTCAAAACATAGGACTTGTCTGCGATGCAGTGTGGACTGATTTTGATAATGACGGCTGGACAGATCTCATTGTAGCCGGAGAATGGATGCCGGTGAGTTTTTTCAAAAATAACCAGGGCAAACTGGAAAATGTAACGGGCAAAACCGGCGTGGCAAATAAAAGCGGCTGGTGGAATAGTATAGCAGCCGGCGATTTTGATAATGATGGCGACATTGATTACATTGTCGGAAACCTTGGAGAAAATTCCTTTTACCAGGCCAGCGATCAATACCCGGTAACTATTTATGCCAAGGACTTTGACAAAAACAATAGTTATGACGCAATCCCCACCGTATTCCTGAAAGACCAGCATGGCGTAAAAAAAGAATACACGGCCCAAAACCGCGACGACATTGTAGAACAATTACCCGCCCTGAAGAAAAAATTTCTTACCTACAAGGATTTTGCCGATGCGGAGTTCAGCAAAATTTTCACAGCTGACGAGTTAAAAGGTGCGCTGGTATTGCATGCCAACGATCTTAAAAGCTGCCTGCTTAAAAATGAAGGAAATGGAAAATTTGAAATGGTTCCCCTGCCTGTGCTGGCACAAATGGCACCGCTGTATGGCATGGTAGCCGATGATTATAATCATGACGGCAACCTGGATGTAGTGATATGCGGCAATGATTTTGGAACGGAAGTAACCGATGGCCGGTATGATGCAATGAACGGCCTGGTGTTGCTGGGAGACGGAAAAGGCAACTTTCACCCACTCTCTGTTTTGCAAAGTGGCTTCTTTGTACCGGGCGATGCCAAAGCCCTCGTAAAACTAAAAGGCGCCAACAGTAATTACCTGCTGGCTGCCACACAAAACAGGGGGGCCCTCAAACTTTTTAGCAGTAAGCAGACCGCCCTGAAATTTGTACTGCTTCTTCCCGGGGATAAAACAATCATGATCACCCTTGCCAATGGCCAGCAACGCAAAGAAGAAGTATATTATGGTAACTCTTTTCTGTCACAATCGGCTTCTTTTACGGTCATGAATGCTGCTGTGAAAAAAATTGAGATTACGAACAGTAAAGGTGAAAAAAGAATTGTTGAATAAACGCTAACCCCGTATAACGAAAATGGGTAAACGACTACGGTTTACCCATTTTTCATTACAAGACCGCTGCCCTGAATATCAGTTTACTTCCAGCTGATCTTTTGACGGCAGTTTGGGAAAAGGATGGTGTGGCTCCGTTTGGTACCAGTAAACAACAGAGGCAATATCATCCTGCAAAGGAAGATAACGACCACCATCGCGCCAGCCAAGTGCCTGGATAGTCACCCGCAGATTTTTATCAAACCGGATGGGATCCGTTATGTGCCAGCGATAAAGGCCAAACCGTTGCATCACATTATAATGACCGTCGCCGCGAATGACCTGCGGCAATCCTGAGTACGGGCTGCAGAACTCGGTATAATCTGTCGTTTCCACACCTGCTGCGTTTTTCTTCCGGGTATCAAAATCATAGGATCCGCAGAAATAATCTTCTGTGCCGGTTCCGCAGATGGTGGGAAATTTTGTATCCCCATCCATAAAAAACTTGATTTCGCCTTCGCCCCACCAGCCGTTGCTGTGCACGCCGTATGCCAGGTAGGTTCCAACATACTGGCCTTTGCCTTCGATACTGTCCACCAGCGTATAATCCTGTTTGTAGGGAAGTGGGTTCACCCGTCGAAACTGGGCATGAAAATACGCTGCGTCATCGGGCACCTGCGTGAGCAGATAATCCACCTGGTAATACAGGTACATATCTTTTTCATCCAAATTTTCCATCGTGATTCGGCATTTTTTCCGAAAGGGCATTGGCCAGTAACAATTAAAGGCGCTGCCGGGATTGACCGCAACGGCCAGCGATTGCAGCGGAGCGTATTTGCCCCAGCCCATACAGAAAAAATCACCCACCGGTGCTTCCACAGACGGGTATTTTTCATCATCCCAATAAATGCGGATGATGGAGTAGCGCCAGTTGCCCGTGGGTGTCATCCAGATATGCTGCACAGAACCCGGTCCGTACATCTCGGCCAGTGTAAAGGTGGTTCCTGCTTTGATGATAATACTGGGACTCACCTTCCAGCCCTGACCAAGGTCCCGTGACGCACCTGCGCCGGTACCCGAAACAGCCATGCCGCCTTTGCCTTTTTCCCCGGTAAAATTTTCCGGGCTGATTGACCGGCTTTTGGCATCGGATAACCTGTAAAGATTGCCGAGGTTGACCTCAATTCCATTGAACCGCTGGGCTCCGGCAGCCTGCAGCAAGAGTATTCCCATTACGGGCAGCAGTAATTTTCGGATCATAGCAATTATTTTTATGAATAAATAAATGGTTACCGATCCCGTAATGGCGTTTTCGCAACCATCCTGGCCTTTTCTTGTACAATAAAACAACAATGCCTTACCGTACCTTATACCCTTTCCAGCCATACCAGGCCACCACCACAAAGCAACCCATCGGCACGATGTAGGCAGCCGCCGTACTTCTTTCCGATAATACGCCCATGACATAGGGTACCAGGGCCCCGCCAACAATAGACATAATAATGAAGGAAGCTCCGCGGCGGGTATGGTGGCCCAGGTCTTTAACCCCCATCGCGAAAATGGTAGGGAACATGATGGATTCAAAAAAGAAGATCGCCATGAGCGCATAAACGGATACCTTCCCCATGTTCCAGATCACCAGCGCACAAAGCATTATATTGATGAATGCATAGACCGTGAGCAAAATATTGGGAGCGATTTTCTTCATCAACGCGGTGCCGGCAAAACGCCCCGCCGTGAAGAGCACCAGGCTAACCGACAGCAGGTAAGCTGCCTGCTTATTATCAATACCGGTTCCGGATTCCGTACAATAGTTAATAAATAAAGCGGCCACACCAACCTGTGCTGCCACGTAAAAGAATTGCGCAATCACTGCACCCAAAAAATTTTTGTGCTTAAACAGCGGTTTCACATCCTGCGTTTCATCAGATACCAGTTTGCTTTCCCTGATTTCGGGCATGGGCGTTTTCCAAAATATACCGGTAATGACCAGGACAATTGCGGCAATCAACACATACACGGCCTGTACGGATGATAAATCCCCAGACGTTGATTGCTGATCATCATAAAAAAACAGGGCTGCGCCAATGATGGGTCCGATAAATGAACCCACCCCGTTAAAACTCTGTGATAGGTTTAACCGGAATTCTGAAGTTTCGGGACGGCCCAGAACAGTCACATAGGGATTCGCGGCCGTTTCGAGAAAGGTAAGCCCTGATGCAAGAATGAAAAGCGCCAGCAGGAAAAAATTGAAACTTGCCATGCCTGCAGCCGGGTAAAATAAACAGGCTCCGGCGGCATATAACAATAAGCCGGTGAGAATTCCTTTTTTGTACCCATACTTTGTCATAAAATAGCCGGCCGGTAATGACACAGAAAAATAAGCCCCGAAATAGGCTGCCTGTAAAAGTGTTGACCGGGTTTTGGTAATATTCAATGCTTCCTGGAAATGTTTGTTTAAAACATCCAGCAGTCCATAAGCGAGTCCCCATAAAAAAAACAGGCTGGTCACTAATATGAGGGGTAGCAGATAAGATTTCCCGGGTTTCGTTTCTGTTGATAAAACATTAGCGGATGGCATGGAGGGCATATCGTTGGCTTTAAGCATTTAAATATCTGAACTATTCTTCTTTCATCCCAATCTTATTGCGCAATACACCAATGGGCGGAATGGTAATTTCCACCTCATCGTTTTTTTGCAATGTAAAATCACCGGGAGGCACCAGGCAGGTACCGGTCATCAAAAAGCAGCCGGCCGGAAAATGACATTCTTTATACAACCAGGCGGCCAGTTCTGCCAATGAACGTTTCATCCGGCTCAGTGGCGCTGCCCCTTCGAACATGATTTGCTCCTGCCGGAAAATTTTCAGTTGAATTGCTGTATCGGGAGAAAGAGGTTTACTAGGAATATAGAGGCAGGGCCCGAGTGCTGCACTGCGTTCGTAAATTTTTGCCTGGGGCAGGTATAAAGGATTTTCGCCTTCAATACTTCTGGAACTCATGTCGTTGCCGGCTGTGTAGGCCTGCACCTGCCCGCTTGTATTCAAAAACAGGGTCAGTTCAGGTTCCGGCACATTCCAGGCAGAATCCCTGCGGATATACAGCGACTGGCCATGGCCTGCCACCCGATGTGGCAGGGCTTTGAAAAAAAGTTCAGGGCGCCCTGCATCATAAACTTTCTGGTAACAATCGGCATTGCCCGCTTCTTTCGACTCTTCCATCCTGGCATCCCTACTGCGCAGGTAGGTAACGCCTGCAGCCCAAACCTCCTGGCTGCCGATGGGCGGCAGCAGGGTATGGTGAATCATTTCCACTGCTTTTTCAGCCGGCAGTTTTTCTGCGTTTATAGATACCCGTTGCAACCAGTCGTGCAGTTGCTCACGGTTCACCAGGGTATCCCAGTCTTCCAGCAACCGGCAATAGTGTTCCTGCAGCTTCAGTATGGCGCCCCCGGTTGTTTTGTATAAATGCATGTCAGGTAATTTACCAGTATGAAATTGGGGTCATTGGTTTGCCGGTTACGCTCCAGCCAGTTGTATACAGACCTGCACAAATACTAGGCTGTTAAAGTGAAATGCCTCTTTTCCAGGGAATAAAATCATCATGTCCCAGCGCATCGGCCTTTGCTTTGATCTCGCCGCTGGCAACGCTGATCAGGTATTCCAGTATCCGTTCGCCCGCCTGCTGAATGGTTTCTTTGCCTGCAATGATGGTTCCTGTATCAATATCAATGATATCTTTCATTTTTTCATACAACGGGGTATTGGTTGCAATCTTCAGCACGGGGGCGATGGGATTGCCGGTGGGTGTTCCCAGCCCCGTGGTAAATAATACCAGGTTGGCACCTGATCCCACTTCTGCAGTTGTAGACTCCACATCACTGCCGGGTGTACACAAAAGGTTTAAACCCGCCTTATTCACTTTTTCGGGATAGTCCAGCACATCTGTTACCGGTGACGTGCCAGCTTTTTTGGCAGCACCGGCTGATTTAATGGCATCAGTAATTAATCCGTCACGAACATTCCCGGGCGAAGGATTGGCATAAAAGCCCGATCCCAGCGCCATTGCTTTTTCATTATAAGTGCGCATCAGTTCCATGAACTTTTGCGCGGTATTTTCATCCACACAGCGGTCGGACAGCTCCTGTTCTACGCCGCAGAGTTCCGGAAATTCTGCTAGAATCACTGACCCGCCGAGGGCAACGATGATGTCTGATGTATACCCAATAGCCGGATTGGCTGATATGCCTGAAAAGCCATCGGAGCCACCGCACTCCAGCCCGATGCATAGTTTGGAAAGCGGGGCAGGCTGGCGACTCACGGTATTGGCCCGGATGAGCCCGGCAAATGTTTGCCGGATCGCCTCTTCGAGCAGCAGCGTTTCATTCCCCAGTTTTTGCTGCTCCAGGATGATGAGCGGTTTTGAGAAGGACGGATCTCTTTTACTGATTTCTTCCTGTAATAAACTGATTTGTGCCTTCTGGCAGCCAAGACTGAGTACCGTTGCCCCGGCCACATTGGGATGTGTTATATAGCCGGCCAATAAACCACAAAGCGCCTGCGCATCGCTGCGTGTACCTCCGCAGCCCATTGTATGGGTAAGAAATTTGATCCCGTCGATATTGGGGAAAGGTTTGGGATGCTGATTCCCCTCCTGCTGCACAGCCGAAAGGCTGGCGGTGAGCAAGTCCTGTTCAGTTTTGCCGCCGTTATGCATCTGCACCAGTTTCTCCACCAGCGACTGATAAGGGGATTGTTTGGGTTCATATCCCAGTGCTTTCAGGAACGCTTCCCGCAGCACTTCCACATTTTTATTTTCACAAAAAACCAGTGGGATCACAATCCAGTGATTGGCAGTACCGACAGAGCCGTCTGCCCGGTGATACCCGTTAAAGGTGCGGTTTTGCCATTTGGAAACATCCGGGACAGGCCAGCCGGTGTTTCGCTCTTTGAGCGAATATTCAGTGGCGGCATGGCGGATATTGCCTGTTGTAATCACTTCTCCCTTCCTGATAGGCTGTGTTGCCCGGCCCACCAGCACACCGTACATGATGATGTCATCGCCGGTTTGAAAATCCTGTATGGCAAATTTATGTTTCGCCGGCACTTTACTTACCAGCACATATTCAGAACCGTTAAAACCTGTTTTCTCCCCTTCCTGCAGGTCGGTTAACGCCACAGCTACATTATCGTCAGGATGTATTTTGAGTGTTTTCATTCCGTTTGTTCGGATTTTTTCATGAATTGTTTTTGCTGTTCAGGACAACGCCCTGTCCAGGTGCACATAGCCACCATCCACATGTATCAGCTGGCCGGTGGTATGTGCCGATTTTCCGGATAGCAGAAAGGCCACCATGCTGGCGATTTCGCGGGGGGTGGTCATTCTTTTTTCCAATGGAATTTTATCTGTAATGCTTTTCAATTTGGCCGCCGGATCGGGAAATGTCTGAATCCAGCTTTCGTATAACGGTGTCCAGGATTCTGCCACCACCACGGCATTGACGCGGATACTGTACGGCAGCAGCTCCACGGCCCATTCCCGGGTCAGTGCATTTCGGCCGCCGTTTGCCGCCGCATACGCGGAGGTATTGCCCTGCCCTGTTTCAGCCGTTTTGGAACTGATGTTGACAATACTGCCCCGGCTTTCGATCAAAGCCGGCAGGGCATGATGTGCCATGAGATAATAATGCACCAGGTTGCGGTGAAGCGACTGCATAAAGCTTTCGTAGTTGCCCTTTGCCAGGCCCACCCCATCATTCACACCTGCATTGTTGACCAGGCCGTCAATCCGATGGTATTTGCCGCGAACATACGCTACAGCTGCGGCACATTGTTCCGGTAAAGTCAGCTCGGCCGTAAAGCAATCGGCTTTACCACCGGCGGCCGTGATGGACGCCACGGTCTTTTCGTTATCCGCCGCACTGCGTCCAACGATGACGGGTATGGCAGCTTCTTCGGCTAACACCCGGCTGATGCCTTCTCCGATGCCTTTGGCGCCGCCGGTTACGATGATAACGTTATCGGTTAATCCCAGTTCCATGCTCCTTGTTTACAATCATTCGTCAATTTACAAATTCCCTGCCTGCTGATAAACCGGATTTTACACAGCTGCTGATCCCGGTTAAAAAGCAATTTCTACAAAGGAAAAACCTTATAAAAACAGAGACGGCTACAGAATTACCAAATTATGGTATTTAATTAGCCGTGTCGCAGGATTCTTGATAAACTCCGGCATTGCTTGCCAATGAAACTGGCGGAAAGTTACAAACCGGTTAATATAAGCGAAGGATTTTTGGCCAGAAAAGATTTCACCCAGCCGGCATTGGCTGAAATACCCGGGCAGCCATTTGTCCAAAGAAGTATCAACTGATCAGTTCCTGTAATTTTTTTTCATTCTGGATGATGATGATTCCTTTCTTTATGTCGATCAGTTTTTCGGCTTTAAAATCGCCCAGAGTTCTGATCAGGGATTCGGGTGCTGTCCCGGCGATGGCAGCCAGGTTTCCGCGGCTGATGGTGATGCCGGCATCGTATTTTTTGCATAAGCTCAGCAAGGCTTCCGCCACTTTTTTTCGCAGGGAATTGTAGGCCAGCCCCAGTAACTGTTCATTTTTTTCTGTCATTTTTTTTGCCAGTAATGCTGCAAACTGCCGCGAGCCCGTACAGTCGGTACTGAGCAGGAGGTCAAAATCTTCTTTCGGAATCAGGGCCAGTTCGGTATTCTCCAGGGCTTCGGCGGTTTCTTTGTACACGCCTCCTTCCAGCAAGGCAGTATACCCCAGGAATTCGCCCTCACTGTATAAGTCGATGACTAATTCTTTGCCCTCCTCGTTCATCTTGTAGGTTTTTACTTTACCCTTTTGAATAAAATACAACCGCGAGGGCCGGTTACCTTCTGAATAAATGACCTGCTTTTTTTTGTATTTATTGACATTCCTGTTGGCGGCCAGCCCGGCGAGCACCTCTTTTCCGTTTGTGCTTTCTGTTTCTTCTTCCGTTTCCGTATCTGTTTTTTGCATCACCGCTTTCCTGAACCTGCTCTCAATAGCGTGCAGCAGTTCAGTTTCGTCAAAAGGTTTCGTGATGTAATCATCTGCGCCCAGTTCCATGCCTTTGCGCATTTCGTTTCGTTCGGATTTTGCCGTGAGGAAAATAAACGGTGTATTGCGTAATTCAGGATTCTGGTGCAACAGGTGCAGCACGCCGTAGCCGTCGAGCACCGGCATCATAATATCGCAAATAATCAGGTCCGGTTTTTCTTTTCGGGCTATTTCAATACCCTCTTTCCCGTTTGCTGCCGTAAACACCCTGTAATTTGCCAGCTCCAGGATCTCAGCAGTATTGTCCCTGATTTCGTCGCTGTCTTCGATTACCAATATCTTTTTCATCAACGATGGTTTAGGCGGTGATCTTTTGCCGCGATGTTTTAAATGATACCTCTGAGATTTTTTTATAGGGAGCAGGATAGCTGTGTTTTTGTCACTGGTTTTAACGGTTATTCATTCCTGCCTGTGCTTTATTAGTTGTCCTGTGTGATTGAAACGATCATAACAAAAATCCTATGATCAGGCTGACGGATGCATGACTTTTCTCACACTGTTGCATGATTGTTTCCCCGTCTGCCGGCAATCTGCCCCACGCATTGAAATTTGCCGGGTATCAGGTTCGAAACTGATACCCGTCATTTCCCGGCGAATACGATTTTATTAAATTGCTGAAACAGTTACGTGTTATGGTCACAACCGATTTATATTATCCGTCACATTCTGCTGTTTACCCCGGCGAATACGAACCATTGCCCTGGAAGGATAAACAGGTCAAAGAAGCCTGGCATGAACAAGGTTATGAAGCGTTGAAACCACCGGTAAACATCAGGGAGTATCCTGACCACTACAGGATTGAAATGCCGGTTCCGGGTTTTGAACGGGATGACTTTTTCCTGCTGAGTAATGGAAAGATGCTGCTCATCAAAGCCGTTAACAAAGTCCAGGATCTGTTATTAAAAGACCATCCTTCTTTTGCGGGGTTCCTGCTGAATGAATGTATTTACCAGGAAATCCAGCTGCCGGGACCTGTGGATCCCGATTTTGTAACTGCCGAATTAAAAGGCGGCATCCTGCTGATTCATCTTTTAAAGACCAGTGCCAAACCGGCCAGCGTCAACAGCCAGATTATTGTTTACTGAGGGGAGCTGTCGTTTCGTGTTTCTTTTCTGCTGGCGGTGAACCTGGCGGGTTTAACCTGCTAGTTTCTTCATTTCTGCAAATTCGCCCGGTCGTTTTCCTGAGTGTCAAAATAGTGATTCGACTGCCGGCAGGCAAAACGCCTGCTTGCTTAGCCGGCTTTACCCTGCCGGGAGAAAGCTACTGTTTAATTTTCTGCCGTAAAAACCAAGGATAAACAAAGGATGATGGTTTTATTTTGCCTTTACCCTGTTATTTGGTAAATAAAACGGCTTACTGGTACAATGCAGACTTTCAGAAAGCCTTCGGCTTCCTGGTTTTGCTTGTTGAGAAACTGAACCGGTCTTGTATACTGATTGCGACACAGCCAGGAAAGCGCCGCAATCACGTGCATAAAAAAGGGACCAGCGGTTGCCGGTCCCGGGATACAGTAGTTTTAATACCTTTTTGCGGATATCATTATCTACTTTAATCTTACCGGAATCAGGAGACTTCCTGTATTCCGATTGCAGTAAAGATAGCCTGCCGGGTACGTTGATTGCAATGATGCTCATCATTGCAGCAAATGACCCATGGCAGGTTTTTGGTACAGAGCGTTCCCGGGAAGCTTTGTTTGATCAGCATCACTACTACTGCTAATGCAAATCATTTCGCCGGCCTGCTGAAGAAGGTAGCTTTGAAAATAGCTGACTTATCAGTCTTGAATCGTATCGCATTTCAATCAACCGTTTTCCAACAGCCTGCGAAAATTTCTACCAGAAATGGAACGGGCTCAAACGTTAACTATTTACACATGAAAAAAGTGAAATCAACCATCGACCCGCTGTTCCTGAGCCGGCACGAAAAAAAAGAATGCATCTCCGTCATTGTGCCCACGCACCGCCTGTCGCCAGAACGGAGGGGAGATGCCCTGGAAGTGAAGAGAGCTGTTGAACGGGCAGGCGAGCAGCTCCGGGTGGAGCTTTCCGAGGCAGAAAGTGCCGCACTGATATCATCGCTGCAGGCGTTGTATGCCAGCATCCCGTTTGAGCATACCACCGATGGCATCGGCCTGTTCGTAGCACCAAAGGTGCAGGAACTAGTCTATTTTCATTTCCCGGTAAAGGAAAAAATCATTGTTGGGCATACGTTTGAAATCAGGGATATCCTGTACCAGACATACTACCTGCAACCCTACCAGCTTTTACTGGTTACAGAAAACTCCGTGCGGTTATTCAATGGCTTGCAGGATACGCTTACTGAGGTGAAGGATGCAAAATTTCCGCTGAACTATACTGAAGACTACGAATACAATCCCCCCTCTCCCAGTTCTTCGTACCGGGGATATGCTGTTTTACAGCAATTCGAAAAAGACAAATCACGGATGGAGAGCATCCGCCATGCACAATTTTTTGGCGAGGCTGATTCGTTGCTGCATGAATACCTGCAGCCCGCGCTGCCGCTCGTGGTTGCCGGCGATAAGAAAGACCTTGCCCTGTTTACCAAAGAAAGCCGGCACAGCCAGCAAATAGTCGGAACCGTTGCAGGGAATTACAGCCACCGTCCCGAACAGGAACTGGGCCGGCTGGCCTGGACGACCGTGCAGCGATTTCTTGCCGAAGCGCAGCAAGAACTAGTGCAGGTTTTTACAGAAAAGATCGGGGCGGGACTGGGTGTGGCCGGTATTGAACAGGTATGGAAAGCGGTAAACGAAGGAAGGGGCTTTCAGCTGCTGGTAGAAAAAGATTTTACCCGGCCGGGCTTTGTCAAAAAAAGTGATGCGTACAGCCTGCACCTGCACAGGCCGCCAGGCGCCTGCGAGGTTTTTCCGGATGCTGTGAACGAGTTGCTGCTCAGGATGCTGGAAAAAAATGGTGAGGTACGGATGCTGGAAAACGGGCAGTTAGTCAACCAGCAGGGCATTGCACTGATCACCCGGTATTAACCGGCACAGAGCAGCAAGTCCAGGTCGTTGATCAGCACGGTTTCCCGCAGCCGGCTTACCGGTGCATCAAACTTTTATGGTGGAGGTTGTCTGGTCGGGCGGTTCGTTTTGCTGCCTGATTTGTTCATTCACTTTCCCGGTCAGTTCGTCGATGGTTTCCCGGGAAGCCTGTTCGAACGTGGCGGCTTTCCGGTGTACAAAAAGGGAATTGCCATAGATGGTGAGAGTGATTTCGCAGACTTTATTATCTGCATCGTTGCCGCCTTGCTGTTTAAAATACACTTCGGCCCTGGCAATTTCGCGGTCCTTGTGGTAAAACTCCAGTAATTTTTCTTTTACAAAATCGATGATCCATTGTTTTACCTGGCCCTGCGGGGTATGAAATTCGATATGCATAAAACTATTTTTGTGTAGTCATCAACAGCTTTACAGATGGCTGTTAGAGATTTTCAAACCGACTACCTGCAAATTACGCAGAATTTCACGAACCAGCCCTGAGCCTCTTCATCAAGGCAACTGACAAGGATCATTGGGGGAAAGAAGGATGCTCCGGGGATTCTATGCCGTCTGAAAACATTTGGTTGAATGTACTTCCCTGCTATGTTATTTACCGCCATGTCGAAAATCTTCACATAAAGCTATTCGTAGACAGGCAAAGAAATAAAGATTTAGCCACGGAGGACACAGATGGGTACGGATAAGAAATAACCGTGTCGCAGGTTTCCACACAAAGCCATTATGTGAGTTTCTTTATTAAAGAAGAGAGTGTATTAGCTATTTTGTCGTTCTTTAGCTGGCATTCCCATACCGTGATTACTTTCATACAGTCGTTCGCCAGCCGTTGATGTCTCCTGCCCGATCATCAGCAAAAGAACAGCTTTTGGTTATACCAGGTTATATTTTACCGCCAGCTTGATTAACCCGGCAGTATTGCTGACACCAAATTTACTTAACAGGCTTTTCCGGTGCGTATTGACAGTGGGGATGCTGATAAAGAGCTTGCTGGCTATTTCGGCATTGGTAAAGCCGTCTGCAATTAAGGAGAGTACTTCTTTTTCCCGCCTGGAAACCACCGGCATTCCTTCCTCTTCTTTCCGCAGCGACTGGGCTGCCTCCATGCTCAGGTAGGTATGCCCGGCCATCACAGCCTGTATAGCATTGCGTAATTCTTCTTTCGTGGCATTTTTCAGCACGTAGCCAGACGCCCCGTTCTCCATCATATTTCTGATGACGGGTTGCTGATTGAATGTACTTAATCCTAAAATAAACACAGACGGGTACAGCTCCTTTACCTGTTTACACAAAAGGATACCGCTCAGATCGGGCAGGTTTACATCCATGAACAGCACATCAGGCAGCTGTTTTTTCAAAAATCCCAGGCAGGATGCCGCATTGGTGGCATGCCCCATCCATTCAAGATCCTTTTCATTTTGCAATAATGAACGGATACCTTCAATCACCATATAATGATCATCAACTATAAAAACACTTGCTTTCATTAAAAACTGCTTAATCGATCCGGGTAAATTTCAGCAACTGAAAAATTATCCAATATTTATTTCAACCAAAACAGAAGTGCCTTTTCCCTGCGCCGAATTTATATCAATTTTACCTCTCAAAAAATCGACCCGGTTTTGAATATTGCTCCACCCAATACCGGATACATTTTTGAGTATGTTTGTATCAAACCCCTTCCCGTCGTCTTCGACCGTTATAGTTAACATTTTTCCCTGCTCAGAAGCATGTGCCTGAACCAATACATTTTCTGCTGCTGCATGTTTAATACTGTTATTCACCAACTCTTGTACAATACGGTAAATGCTGACAGCAGTGGTATCTTCTATCTTTGTTTTATCCATATCAAGCTCCTGGTACCTTACATGTATCGCACCACTCCTGTCAATTTCGTTGCAAAATTCCCTGAGAGCTACATTCAATCCGTACTTAACCAATATTTCAGGCATCATATTATGAGCAACCCGCCGCATTTCTTTGATAGAACTGTCGAGCATATCCAAGCTGCGTTCAAAAGCCCGTGCATTGTCAGGCGTCATGATTAAATTCTCTTTCATATTGCTGAGTGAAAATTTTATGCCGCTTAACATTCCCCCCAAACCATCATGCAGATCTTTTGCCAGCCGGGTACGCTCCTGCTCTTCACCTTTCAATACAGCTTCGGTGGCTGTAAGTTGCTTTTCTGCCTGCAATTCATCAATCCTCAGTTGTTGCATCATTTGCCGGCTTCTGTAATTGCGGTAGCCCAACAATGAAATTATAAATAACGCTCCGGCTCCGCCAATCAGAAAATAGTTTAGCGTAGTTTTCTGCTTTAGTTCTGTTTGCTGCAGTTTTATCTGTGCATCTTTCTTTTCAGTGTTGTATTTGGTTTCTAATTCTTCCGTATAAAAATTCAAGTCTTTCCAGTTTCCTGCGTTTATAACGGAATCATACTTGAATGAAAAGTTTTCTCCTTCTTTTATTTTGCCCTGCATAAAATATAAAACTGCATAGGTTTGATAGAGGTTGGCCAAAGCATCCTGATCCTCTTCATTTATAGCCATATTAATTCCGCTATCTAAAGCAGTTTTTCCATCGCTGAACTTCCGCTGTGCTATAAAATTTAATGCAAGCGCATTATGCACCTGGGCAATTATTTTGTTATCAGGATAATCTTTGCTGTATTGCATCAATTCTGTGGCATATGCCTGAAGTGATTTTACATCCCCTGTTTTAAAAAGATCATGGCAAATATTGCAGAGCGCATATGTAATGTTGACTATATCTTCTTCTTCTTTTGCGAATGCTAGTTGCTGCTTATTGGTTATGATTGCACTGTCCAGCATATTTAAGCTGGAATAACCACTGGAAAGATTGTTTAAACCCATCATCACTGCAAAGGAATTATTAAACTGCTGGCCATATTTAATTGCTTTTTTGGCGTACAGGATTGTTTTGTCGAACTGATTCAGGTTAAAATAGGTAGCTGATGCTGTAAGGTTACGTATTGGAAAACTGGTACTGTCTTTTGTTTTTTCGGAAATATCGAGACACTTTAAAATGCTTTCTATTGCCAGTTTATGCTGCCCAAAATGATTGTAAACCGCTGCAAGGTTGTTGTAACCTTTGGCCAGTAACTTCATGTCATTTTCATTTTCAGCTATTTCTTTATTTTTTGTGGCATAATCAAGTGCTTTTATATAATCATTGTTGTAATAGTAATATTCGCTAAAGCCGGTGTTTATATAAAAATCCAGCTTATCTGTTTTAAGTTTTTTCGCAAGCCCCTCAGCTCTGTTCAGATAAAAAAGTGAGCTATCATAATTTTTGGTGGCATATTGCTTTTGTATTAATAACAATAGCCTGATAGTTGAAGTATCTTCTTTAGCCGTTTCCAGCAGGTGCAGCAGACTGTCTTTCTTTACCGAAACCTGTGACGTTGCAACCAGCTTTAAAATAAAAAAACAAAGAAAAAATAGCACTGATTTTTTCATGAAAGGCAGTTGAATAGTTTTATTCATTGCAAAATAAGCATTCAACCGGCTTTTCAGCCATCATCTTTTTTAATGATTTTTCTGTGCGACCCCAAAAATCATCTTTTTTAATGATGGCTTGTACCTGTCTTCCAATCTACTTTTAATCTTTAAAATCAGACATGAAAAAGATACCATTCTTTCTTTTATTCAGTATACTGACAGCCGCTGCATTGGCTCAAAAGCCTTCCAAAGAACAGATGGAGGCGGACAAGAAACGAATGGCCGAAGCACAGAAAAAGCTAAATGACCAGCTATCCAAATTGAATCCTGAAGCACGAAAAGGCTATGACAGTTTACTGAATGTGTATGGCGGCGGACAAAAAATGGATAATGCCATCCAGGAAGTCAGCAGCAATAATCAAACGGTGAAATCCGGTAAAACAGCGGCTGGTCTTATTCCTGAAAAAAATAAAAAACGTATTGCCTCTATTGCTACCACTCCTTCCAATGCTGGTATATCAACATTCATCAGTACCATAGGAAAAACAACCTTTGCCGCTGTATTGCCCGCTGCTAAAAATAAAGCCAATGAAATTTATACTGCTTTAAAAAGGGAAAAAGCAAATGCTGCTGCCATTGGTAATGCTGCCATATTTCTTTGGATGGAAGGACATACTCAAATTGCCCTGAGCCTGATGGCACAGGTGTGTACAGATGAACCCAATAATACTGACAACCTGGGGAACTATGCGTCGATGCTCACCATGATGGGGGCGCCTGAATTAGCTATCCCTGTTTTAAACAATCTGCACGCAAGGTTTAAACAAAACAGCACTATCCTCAACAACCTTGGACAGGCTTGGTTTGCTTTGGGCGATACAGACAAAGCTGAAAAATACTTAGACAGCACATTGATTTTCGCAGCCAATCACCCGGAAGCCAATTTTACCAAATGTCTTATTGAAGAGAATAAAGGAAACAAAACAGCGGCAGTTGCTTATGGCCGTAAATCACTAAAACAATCGTATAGCAAACGAACCATAGAAGAGTTAAACAAATTGGGATATTCCCCTTCGGCGAATGATTACAATACTTTTCCGCCAGTTAACAAAACGAACGACTTGCTCAACCTCGGCGGATTTGAAATGCCGCCTTTTCCCACTTCAGTGGCAGCATGTAAAGCATTAGAGACAGTATGGAAACAATTCCGTGCCGATATTGATAATCGCATGAAGCCTTTGCAGAAAATTACTAACGAATCTACCACACAAATGCAGGGCCAGTTAGAAGATATGCAAAATCAATTTATGACTGCCATGAATAAAGCCATAGCTAACCCGGGCTCCGTAAGCCAAAGTGAAGCAATGGGAATTGTTGGCGCCCCTATGTATTCTGAAAAAATGACTGCGAGGGAAAATATTATACTGGAAAATCTGCAAAAGAAAAAAACGGCAGCTATTCAGGCCATCAACGATTTTAAATTGGGAGAAGGTGCAGCGATGAAGAAAAAATATGAAGATGCCATAAACGCCATCAATAAAAAATATGCTGATGTAGGAGAAGGTGGCCAAACTACCCTTGGGGAAATCTGCCAAAAATCGGTAAAAGCTTCCGATGAATTTTTAAAACCGTATAATACAAAACTGGAAACATTATACAGGGATTATTTAGCTATTGAAAAACAATTGATAAACGAAATTTCTTATTCATCACTCTACACAACGTATCCCAAAATGCTGCCGGGCATTGTTGCCGGCTTGCAAATGCAATGGCTCAGGGACCTGAGCTTAACACAAAACGGGTTCAATTTTGAATCTGTAACCAAGTATGACTGCGCCGAGGGTGCAGAAGGAAAGAATGGAAAACTTACGGAATTTAAAAACCCTAACTGCACAATTAATAGTGAACTCAACACACCTGTAGGTAGTATAAAATTGGATTGTAGCGGCATGACTACAAAATTTAATATTGCTATTGTGGGGATAGAATTTAACCAGGATTTAGACCATGCCGGATTTGGTGATTCATTCAAAGACTGTACAATAAGCATTGGGCCCAAGACAGGTGTTGACGCCAAAATGGGACTTGTAGAAGTGAGTGCCAAAGTTGGTGCAGGCGTGGACATAAAAGTTGACAGAACCGGTGTAACGGATGTGGGCATCACCGGTAGTATTGAGGCCGGGGCAAACATTCTTGACTTTCGGGAAACATCAGTCACTGAAGAGGCAAATGCCAGCCCGGTTGGTGCCTCTGCTGGTATGGAAGGAAGAGTAAGTCTGAATACCGGCGCAGTAACAGTAAATGGTACAGGAGTATTTAAATAAAAAACAATTTATGACGCGGTTATATTTCAGTATTTGCTTTTGTGTTTGTGTAAGCGGCAGTTATGTAAAGGCACAAGTGCCCAGAAAATCAGATATGATTCAGAAAATACAATCCTTAAAACGTTCTGATAATTTTCTTTCAACGAAAGCCGCTTTTGAACTATACAAAAAAACAAGAAATGCAACCAATAGTTCTGCAACAATTCCTGCAGGCAATCCCAAAACATACACTTTCATCTGGCCGCAAATGACTGATGAAGACAATACGCTTTTTTTTGAAGGACCGATACCCTACCTGAGCAGTAAAACAATCTGCCTGACCACCGGCATTATTGATGTACAAATTCCAAACTGCCAGGCACCGGGCTTTTATCTTTTACAACTCAACGCCAGCTTTCAAAATTATGACCACACTGAAATAAAAGTATCCAACTATACTAACAGTATGGCTCTTCCCGGACAAACTACTGCTGTATTCCTGTCACCAAACCAATCTCAACAAGCAAATTTTGTATTCGGCGTGAATTTGGTGCAAGGCAGTAATGAAATAGTGATCAAATGCCCGGAGAATACATGGTATTTCTATTCATTGAAATTATCGCCTTTACAATAATCAATTAAACTATAGCAAATGAAAAAAATACTGACAATCTCTTTACTGTGCATGCTGTTTTCTTTACATGGATTTAGCCAAAATCCTGCTTACGGAAAATTTTTAGGCAGCATCAATCCTACAAAATTTGTGGGTAATTCAACTTACAGGGGTTACGAAAAGCAGGTAGAAATAATTGAAGTAACTACGAATGGTCAAAATCAAAACACAACAGTGAATTTCAAATTTTCACCCTGCTCAGCCAGTGCCGATTTCCTGGCGCATACACAACTGGGAAAGTCAATAACAAAGGGACAGATTGATGTATTTGAAAAAAATCCCTATAACGCTGCTTATAGCAGGATAAAATATAAAATCTATTTTGAAGATGCCAGGATGAGTACCTGCACCGACACCCGGGCCTGAAACAATATAATGGCAACTTCAGTAAGCCTCCGACCACAGCGAATTTGCTGGATTTATTATAACTACGATAACACGGGAAAAGCGCTGGGCATCAACGCTAATGGATTTGATACAAAAAGCGGAGAGGCATGGACCGTTACAGCACCTAACTTCTGACGACTGAAATTTCTAAAAACAAACCAGTTATTTCATTCAAAATTTTAAATACTGTGAAACGCAATTTCATCTTACTATTTCTTTTGTCACCTGCATTCGCCTGCTTTTCGCAAACAACAAAAAAAATAACGGCCCCGCAAACGCCCTGTAATGGAACTGCCGATGAGGTGCCCGGAATTTATACCGACCATACCCAAACGAAATATGGTTTTTCATTAAAAGGCACTGCAGCCGAAAAAACAGTAATGATGAAAAACCTTATCGCCATTGAAAAACTGGAAGAAGCCAGCCGCAAAGATTTTAAATTGACCGGGTGTGTGGCCAGGGTAAGTTTTGCCAGGACGGATAACAGCACATACGGTAAAAATGTTTATGCTGCGTATGGTTACCAACTGGGCGTTTATCAATTCGTTTGTCATGTTACTGAACATGTACCCAAAATAGTAGATGAATACAGAACTGTTTTCAGGGTTGATATCAATCCATATATACAACCAGGCGGTGCTAATTCCGTAGGCACAGGAGAGTTTTATATGAAATATGGTAACCCGGTTTACGACATTCCTGTAGAAGCCAAACTGGGTCCTGATTTTGAAAAAGATAAAATTCAAAAACCCAGTCGCATATCGCAATATCTTTCAGAACAAGTACTACTCAAGGGCCGCTCCGATGACAATAAAAACAAACATGCGGAATTTCTGAAGCTCAATAATGGCAATGGCTTTGTTGAAAACGGCTGGGGCGACAGCAGGTATAAAGGCCCTTCAGCTAATTCATATTATTTAATTGACCGCTTCTATTATATCACCAAGCCGGGAGTGCCCTTACTGATACCCGTGAGCCGCCAACAATACCTGGAAGATATGCTGGAATATTTGGAAATAGAGAAAGCCAATTTTGAATACCTCAATACAAAACAATTGAATGAAATAGCAAATGAAACTGCTGACTGGGCAAAAAAAAGAAGAGCTGACCTGGAAGCCGATAAACTTGCCTATCCAAAAATATATGAAGCAAAAAAAACAAAGTTGAAAGATTTACTGGCTAAACAAAAACCGGAATGGCTGCAAAAACCGGCGGTAGTTGACCAAAACACGATGTTAAAGGATGCCAATCAAAGTTTGGAAGCGCTGGGCAGGTTTTATGATGAAGAAGCAGAATACAAATCGGCGCTCTATGTTTTGAACCCGGCTTATTTTAACGGCAATATTGGGCAAAGCACAAAACCTTTATTGATAGGAGTGCAGTTCCGTTACGAAATCGACAAAGAAAAAAGTTTCTCTGCAAGGCTTTTTAAAAATTGGGAAAAAAATTTTGATTTAGATGCTTTGAGAAAAATGATTGAATAACCTTAAAAAAATAATAAATAAAAAAATTAATACTTAATGAAATATCTGTGCATTATAGCAGTTGCATTATTCTTCGGAACAGTTGTAGCTGCTCAAACGACTAACCCTACGACCACCAAAGAAATACAGGATAAACTAAAACAGGCGCAGCAGCAACTGGACAAGCTTACACCTGAACAAAAAAAGATGATGGAGCAAATGGGGATGTCTCCCAACGGGCTAACTATGCCAACAGGTATAACGGATGCGGATGTAAAAGCGGCGGTTAACGGAGACGCATTTAGTGTGCCTTCAAAGAACGCAACACTGATTGCTGCCATTCCTAAAATTACTTTAACGGCAGCTATGATTCCTGCATACCTGAAAGAGCTGACCGCTTACATTGAAAAAGGCATTGCGGCTGATGCAAAGTTTATTGCCGAAAATGCCTGGACTTATTTTAAAAACAATAAACTCACCCCGGCCATGATGGGGAATGAAGCCATTGGTTTTTGGAGCATGGGTAAGCCTGATATTGCTGTGTACATGATGGGTAAAGCATGTGCTGAAGATGCAGCGGATGCAGACATGCTGAGTAATTTTTCTGCCATGCTGAGTATGAGTGGCGCTCCGCACAAAGCCATTCCGTTGCTGGAATATTTAAGCAAACTATATCCTGATAATACTACCATTCTCAACAACCTGGGCCAGGCATGGTTTTATCTCGGCGAAACAGATAAAGCCAATGTACAACTCGACAAAGTAGTAAAAGCTTTTGCCTATCATCCGCAGGCAAATTATACGCAATGCCTGATTGCACAAAGCAAGGGCAACAAAGCCCGGGCCATTGAGAAAATGAAAAACAGTTTGGCGTACAGCTATTCATCTGACAAAATAAATATGCTGCGCAAACTAGGTTATAAAGTTAAGGGCAGTGATATGCGTAGGCCTTTTCGTCCTGACCCTAATCCGCTGGGATTAAGAAATTTTATCCGGCCAGATGTACCAGCGTCTTATGCAGATGAACTACGGTTAAGCGCCGACTGGGATACTTTCCAAAAGCAACTGAACGAAAAAAGCATACAGCTTTCCAAAGATTTGATCCCTTACCAACAGGCCAATGCCCAGAAAGCACAGCAGCTCTACAAACAGTATAGCAGTAAAGAAACCATCATCAGTACAAAAGCCAGTGCTGCCACTGAGGATAATATCTATCGTACGGTTGCCGAAAAAAACCTGGAGGAGATGAATAAAGACGGAGGCGCAGGATACAGGCTGAAAATGATGATTGCAAAGATTGACTCCTTGCGGAAGGATTTTGCAGCCAAAGAAGATGCAGCGAGAAAAAGAATTGAAAAGGAAAACAGCAAGGTGGCAGACCAAGAATCTGAGTTGGCTAAAAAAGGAGAAAACATTGGATTTGACAATTGCGTTGTACAGGAAAAATACAGCGAATGGGTGTATAAAAATTACAACAAACCGTTAGAAGAAGCCTATCAGAATTATTTGCATCAATTGTATTTAAAAATCACAGAAGAATTATACTGGAAACAATTTACCCAGGACGAAGCCACATTTGAAGCCACAAAAATTGCAGCCAAAAAAGAATGGCTGGCTGCGCTGGCCAACACCCGCTATATACCAACCAAAAAATATGGCGATTGCAAAATAGAAGAGAAAAAAACTTCAAAATATAAACTGGCCGACTTTGATGATATGCATTGCAGTTTCATATCAACCTTAAACTTCAGAGCATACAGTCAAACCTTTAAATGTGGCAAGGCACATGTTACGTTTGATGCAGGAAAATTTTCAGGAAATTTTGATTTTAAGTTTGATAATGCAGGTAATACCAAATTTGTAAAAGGTACGCTAGAGGCCACTGTGATAGATAAAAGTATTTCAACAAAGAAAGGCCCGTTACAAATTGGTGCATCTGTAAAAGCAGGTATGGGTATGGAATTCACCAGCCGGGGCGTTGAAGATGTTTATGCTACGGGTGAAGCAAAAATAACAGCCGGTTCCAATACAGTGAGTGACCCTGCCGGAGTGGTAAGCGACCCCAGTGTTAGCATTACTGCTTCTGGCCGCATGAGCTTAATATCAGGTAATATGACCGGCGCCATATCAGGATTTGGCAAATAAAGAATGGAATATGCAAAAAGTACTTTCATATGCAATAGCAGCTTCATTGTTTCTGTTTGCACAACAAGCAACAGCACAACAAAGCGACCAGGAATTAAACAGGGATTCTATCGTTGGCTGGAGGTATGTAAATAACCCGCTTAACACCAAGGCTATTTACAAACCAATCAAAAGCCAATATGCCAATGGTGCTTCGTATTCTGTATCGCAGCAAAAAACTTCGGACATGCTC
This sequence comes from Chitinophagaceae bacterium, assembly GCA_035760665.1. Lineage (GTDB taxonomy): Bacteria > Bacteroidota > Bacteroidia > Chitinophagales > Chitinophagaceae > DASTSN01. The sequence goes on from DASTSN010000075.1 coordinate 23,405, forward strand.
ATCAACTGGATTCAGCAATCCTATCTGCCCCGTGGATTGGTGATGCGGACCATGGTTAAAAACGATGAACGCTGGTTTGTGGATGGCAATGGACCGTTGCAAAGCTATGGTGTAAATTTCTTAGGTTATGAAACTCATTTTGTTAATGGAAAAATTGACCTCCACTGTTGTGAACAAGGGCAAAGGTTAGTGGCAGGTTTCAATGATTTTCCAGGAAAGTATATTAAAGGTTTTAATCCCGGTGGTTTGTATTTTTTTGCAGAACAGGCACAGTTTACAAGTGGTGATGATGACAACCAACTGTCCAAAGAAGGAATAGATAAAAAAATCCAGCCTAATCTTTATAACTACCGTACTTATTTAGACCATTATCACGACAATGGTCAGCAGATGTTTAAAGTGGGCGTGGTGATAGCTAAAAATGGCGAGTGGCCTTTTAAACCGGTATTGGTAAAAGAGGCTGTGGCCCTTATCAACAAACAAATGGCGGAGTATCCAAGCCTTCAACCAAAGTATGATTGGGCGAAAAAAAAATTTCAGGATGCTATTGACCGATTAAAACCCTATTACAATGAAATAGTGAAATTACGAGGAATTAACACGTATGATGATGCTAACCGACATGTTGTACTGGATCCGGAAGTTATCATTAACGGAAAACCGATTGACAAAACAAATCATGAGTATTTCATTTTGGTAAGCGCTACACAGCAAACAATTGACCAGACTAAAACTGATAACCCGCTTTGGGTATATTTTAATTTAACACCGTTATCAGCCTTGCAAGAAAATCCTGCAAAGTTTGATAAAAAATTCGGCACCGGAGAATCGCACATGGTGTATTCTATGTTGAATAATTTCAACTACGATTATGTATATAAATGGCTGTCGCAGCCCGATGCCATGAAAAATATTGCCTACAAACCGGCAAAAGCACCTACAAAATCTACCGAAAACAATATTAGTGTCCCCGTTACTCTTTCAGCAACAGCTACTGCAAATATTAGCGATCCTAACACAATTTTATATGAAGACTTTAGCGGCTATGCAACCGGAACATTCTCTGCAAAAGGATGGCATACATACGGGCACGATGGGCACAGTAATGAAAATGCAACGTTGAGTACAGGAAACGACCGGCCAGGCAAATGGGTTTCAATACCGGATGCATACACTTTTTTTCCTGATTTCCCCAAAAAACTACCTGCTGACTTTACAGTTAATTATGATGTTTATTTCGGCAAAAACATCACAAACAAAAGAACGCCCATGTATATAAGGATGGAGACAGGAAACTATGTCAATATACAGGACATCAACAGGAACGGTTTTGATTTTTCATTGGCACTAAGCGGCGAAGCCGAAACAAGCATCCGCTTTATGAAAAATAACATTGACGAAAAAATTCAGAGAATACGGGTGGAAAATCTTAAAGCCGGGGAAGTTGTACATATTAGCATATCAGTAAAAGGAACATCTGTATCAGTATCAGTTAACAATAAGGAAATTTCAAGAAATGATGCCGTGCTGCCTGCAGGTTTAGCATACAAAAAAATCGGCTGGTATTGCGGCGCTACCGATGTTTACCTGAGTAATATTTACATTAAAAGCGGTTCGCCTGTACAAAATAACCCGGTGCAGGAGCCGCAGTTTGCAGGAGTGGTAAAAGACAAAACACCCATAACGCCAGACGTTCCTGCTTTCGAAACATCAGACTATACATTCACGCCTTTGGTGAAACTGGATAATTTACCGCCAATATCTTATCCAGCCGGCTTTATAAGCTCCGCCCCTTCACCACAGCAAGGCACTAACAAAGCTATAGCATCATTACCCATATTTGAAATACCGGAGCGTTCTGCATTATTAAACACGTTACCCACTGCTGTAATGAACAGCATAGCCTTTCAAAAATATATTGATAATTTAAAACAACTGGTTTCTGGAAAATTAAAAGCAGAAAATGTAAATAAAATTGATGCCTATCTTAAAACTAAAAAGCTGACTGCTTCAACCGCCATTTCCAATGAAGCGATTAAGGTATGGTTAGAAGCGAGGCCCACTGTGGCCCTGTATCTATTCTGCAAAGCATTGCAGGCTGATTATACTGATATAAACACGGTCAACAACCTGGCATCGCTGCTGAATACTTATGGCTATTCAGAAAAAGCAATTCCCATATTGCAGTATGTAAATTCAAAACTGAATGGCTTACCGGAAGTGCTGGCAAATATGGCTGTCGCTTATTACAACTTAGGGGATATGAATAGTGCTTTATCCTTTGCTGAAAAATCTGTTGCCAAGGACAGCCTGAACGTGAACGGAAACAAAGTAGCTGCATTTGTTCGTTTGAATAAAGCATCCCAAAGCAATAATAAAGCCGAAGCCGATAAAGCCATTGGCTGCTTAAAGCAAGCGCTTCAATCGCATTACGATAAAGAAGCGTCTGATATACTTAGCAAAATTGAAAGCAACCACAATAAAAATGAAGATTATATAAATACCAACTTCAACGAGTTTCCCATGCTTAAACGGTTGCAACTGCCCGCCATGCCCGAAGACCTGGCGCAGGCAAAATCGTTTAACAATATGCTGGATAAAGAACGCAGTTCCTTAATTACTACCACAGACAACATCAGGACAGCCATTAAAAAATCACCCCAACTGAGTGGTCAGCAACGGGTAAATAATATAAAAAGCAAAACCGGCGCTATCCCCATTGTTGTAAAGGCGCTGATGATCACCAGCAGAAATACACTGGAGTACAATAAACTGAAAAGCGACCTCGCCGATATCTATAAACTGAACTTTAAAAAACTGACCACTGATCATAACAAGAAAACCAATGCCATCCTTAAAAAGTATAATGATCAGCTAAGCAAACTGGAAGGCGGCGAAGGTAAAGCAGATGAGGAGCATGAAATAGAACAGTTAAAAAAAGCAAGGTGCAGCGAATTTAACAGGGAACAGGCAAGCTATCTTTCCAATGTGGCAAGGCTGACCAATCAATTTGCACAACAAAGTGAATATGTAAGCCGCAGCTATTGGAGAGATTATGCCAACTGGGAACCCCTGGCGCAAGGTGATAACAGCATGACACCTTTTCTGCAGGCGCAGCTTGGGTATCTGCAGGATATAAAAACGATATTATCGCTTTTCCCGGTAATAGAACCCTGCGTTTATCCTGCCGAAAAAACAAAGAATGACAATACACCTGCCAAACCTAAGCAATGGGAAGATGAATACTGTTCCAATTTTAAAGGTTCAATAGGACTCGTTGCCGCAAAAATGAATTTTACCTGCAACGCTATCACTATATCAGGCGGAGAAGGATTGATAGGAGAAATGGGGTTAAATTTTAATGAGGACGGCACTTTCAAAGAAGTAACGATTGGCGCCGGGCTGGGTGCAGAATTCACTGTGGGTAACCAGAATATAACAGCGGTATCAGCAGGTGCATCTGCGCTGGAATATATTACTATCGGGCCCGGACCGGGAGGCAGCATACAGGTAAACGATTGGGGAATATCGGCCGGGGTTTCTGCAGGCGGCAATATTGGCGCCATCGGTGGCGAGATAAATATTGCATCCGCTAATGTTTCCGTTAATGGCGGAGTTGCTTCAGGCGGTGTGTTGCCAAATGCATTGGGACTGAAATAATAATATTTCTTTTCGATAATAAATTAAGGTTTTATTAGCCTGCATTTATCTAAATTTTAAAAAATGAAATTACGCATACTGGCTTCAATCCTGTTTTTATCCACACAACAGGTTTTTGCCCAGAACTGTAATAAAGGAGACGATCTCTCACAAACTCCGGGAAAATTCGTTGATGCTGCACATTGCGAATGGCCGCAACAAAAAGCGCATTGGTTTGACCAGCTGCAAACTGCGGCTAACAAAGCTTTAGCTACCAGGATGCTTACCCAAATTGAAACACTGGAAAAAGAAAGCCGTAAGAATTTTATCCTTAAAGGAGGTGTACTAAAAACCAGCTTTGGAACGCCATCAAATGCCAAAATTCCTTATGGGGATAAATCTTTGTTTAGTTACGATCTGAACCTGGGATATCACGAATATTTCTGCATAAATAACAAAGTAAAAATAAACGGGGAATATTCGATAGTTTTCAGAGCGTATGTAAACAGGTTTACAGGCATTGAAAGTGCTTTCCGGTTTTCTGAAGACTATCCATATTACGAAACGTACAACAAATACAATGGACGATTTATTGCACTCTGCAATTTTATAAAAGAAGATGACATTAAAACCATCAACAATGGTAAAGGGTATTACCAGGATATTCCGGAATCTTCGGTAAAACCCGGAGACCGGAATACTTTTATTACCCGGCATTGGTACTTTACAAAACCGGGTGTTTTGCTTTTTGTTCCGGTAACCAGAAAAGAATATTTAGCTGCTTTACTGGAATATTATGACAGGGAAGCCATGTACACAGCCAATAAGATTAAAGAAATAGAAACGGAATGTGCGGGAATGATGAAAGATCCTGCAAAGTATCCGCAGTTGTATGAAAATGGCAAACGGAATTTGATCGTCAAAAAAGCTAAATATCCCGACTGGCAGAAAAAAATTGAACTGAAAAAAGCCATTGTTCAGAAAGCATTAAAAGAAAATACTGCAGAATGGTTATCCAAACCTGCCATAGTAAAAGCCAAAACTCAAACTTTTTCCTGGAAAAACTATTATGGTAACGGAGCTAATGATTTTGCAAATGTTGAAGTAAATTTTGCAGACACACCCGAAGATGCACAGAAAACAGGGTCATTTACGTTCAGCGGATTTTGGGACAACAAGGGCGGGGTTACATTATACAAATACAATCCTGAATATTTTAAAGGTGCGGAAACCAACCCTGTAAAACCCCGTTTTATTGAACTTGCCTACCGGTATATTAACACACCCGCCGGAAAATCGCTGGTAGAAAATTTCACTAACAATTTCAATTTTGATGGGGTAAGAAATATGCTGGAGTGAATCTATAAAATCATCTTTTTTAATGATGTCACACTTTTTTTACAAAACTATTTTTACAACTTAAAATTAAAGATTTGAAAAAGATACTAATGATGCTCTTATTTACTGCAGGGGCAGTAACAATCAAAGCACAGATTAAAAAAATTGAAAAGACGCAGTTTCCTTCATCAGTTATAAAGGCTGCAATACCAGCACAACAAACAGATTTACGAAAACCAGCTGGCAAGGATTTGAAAATTGCATTCATGTCTATTGATAAAAACAGCAGCAATTTTGCTATTGGTGTGGCAGGTATTTATACCGTAAACTATGAGGTAATCAATTCCGGTGGGGAAGATATAAACCTTACAAATGCAGATGTACAAGCTTATATCATTACGCCTTCGGGCTTCAACAGTCCCGAGGGTGGTTATGTGCTGAAAGCCTTAGTGCCAAATTTTCCTGCAAATGGCGTACTTCATCCCGGTGAGAAAATTCGTGGTGTTTTTATACACACTGGTTTTAATCCTTCGGATAATAACGGCAATAAATTCGTCATCAAAATTGATAACAGCAATATAATTGCTGAAACAAACGAGAGCAACAATACACTTGAAATACCTGTAACCGGAAATCTCGAATCATGGAGTACTTCACTTCCGGATTTAACATTCCAGGTAAGCAGTATAAAACCTGTAACCGGCAGTAGTTATCTAAATACCAGCATGGAAATATATGTAGTCAATATCGGTGCAGGCGAAATTCCGGTTGATGTTGTTCAGCAAATTATCCCGTCAGTACAGGTATATCCGGCAGGAAGTCCCGGCACCAATCTTTATAATGAAGCATATCCCTTTGCAACAAGAGTGATTAATAACCAAACCTATCCTGGTTATTACAAAGTAAATGGTCCTTTAAAACCTGGTGATAAAGTAAGAATTGGCGGTAGTGTTCATATTAATGGACTTACCAGCGGGGCGAATATTATTTTTCACTTAACGATGGGGACATTTAACAATGTACCACTGCCCGAAACCAATACCACAAACAACACTGTTGATTATGTATATACTGTACAATAAAAATTAGCCAGATGAGAATTATTACCATCTTTTCTCTTTTCTGTACACTATTAATTATGAACTTCAGCCTGCTTGCTCAGAAACAAAGTTTTGACGTTGTATCTTTCTCAGCCCCGAAGAGTTGGCAGCAACAGCAAAACGAAGGCGGCATGCAATTATCTGTTACCGATAAAAAATCGGGAGCCTATGCTATTGCTATTATCACCAAAGCAACAGCTTCAGATGCAACGGCCAATGAAAATTTTAATAATGACTGGACAAGGCTTGTAAAATCTACAGTGCAGGTGAATGCAGAACCCACCATGCAGGATCCATCCACAGAAAACGGCTGGAATATTGTCTCCGGCAATGCCAACTATACCGATGGCGCAAACAAAGGAATCGCAACATTATTAACGGCTACGGGTGATGGAAAAACGGTCAGCGTGGTATTAATGACCAATACGCAGCAATATCAAACAGATTTGCTTGCATTCCTTAATTCACTGGAGCTGGCGCAGGTAACTGCTAATTCCGGCAGTAATAAGACCACTGCAAATAATGCTAAAAATTCTGCTGTCGTTGGCTTATGGACTGATTACATTTTAGAAACAACAGGATACAGCATCAATGGTATGCCGCAATACACAGCCGGATACCTTAGAAAGGAATATAATTTTTATCCGGATTGCACCTATTTATTCCGCAATAAACAATGGCTTACTAAATCAGCCAATATTTTGTTTATCTACGAAACAGGTACTTATGCTGTTAATGGCAATCAATTAACCATTACCCCAAAGAGTGGAAAAGGTGGTTTTTGGGGAAAGACATCAAGCAGCAAAGAATGGGGTAAGTTTATTAAATCCTCCGATTATTCTTTAGAAAAAACCAACTATACCTTTGAAATAACACATGACCCAAATTATGGCGACAAAATTATTCTTAAACCAGGTAAGCCAACTATAAGAGATGGAGGAAAATTCAATGCTCCCGATGACCCTTATGAATTTCATTATTCAAAACGGGATTTAGAATCATTGATAGATAATCCACCGGGTTTTAAAACAGATTTTGAGAATAAATCGATTACTGCAACTCAAACGAATACAACAACACAAATTGAAAGCGACAAAAGTTCTGGCGCTTATAACACAAATGCTGCCCAGCTTTCTGGTATCTGGGGACAATATGTCAATGAGTCCAATACAGCAGGGTACGACTGGCGGGAATATTATTTCAATACCGACGGAACATACCAGTTTCTTCAGAAAAGCATCAGTTATTTATATCATAACGACATTGTTTTAGCTTACGAAAAAGGTACTTATAAACTAAATGGCAACCAGCTAACCATCTCACCTCAAAACGGCACTGTAGAAAGCTGGAGTAAGGCAGGCGGTGATAAGGCTGGCAAACTGCTCAAAACAGAAAAAAGAACATTGGAGAATGTGACGTACACGATAGACTTTCATTATTTCTCCGGTATAAAAGAAACCAATTTGGTGCTGCAGTATAACAAGCAAACGGTGAGAGACGGAGCCTGGAGTTCTAATAACAGTTTTAAAAATTCATGGTTGTACAAGCGGCCGTTCAATCCGGATAAACCCTCTATTGAATTACCTGCCGGTACAAAAATAGAGTTCAACTATACACCAGCTACTGCTGGTACAGCAGCAAAAAAAAATAATCAACCAACCACTGCCGTTGCTTCGCCCATAACAGGAAAAATATGGGAAGGCACCACAACAGAAAAATTTCCGAGTACAGGCGGCGCCAGTTATAACACCGGAGGATTTACAACCAGTCAATACAAATTCAACGAAGATGGAACGTATCGTTTTATCAGTGTGACTGCTTCACATTACACTGATACGAAAACCCTGAATTACGAAACAGGAACGTATACCATAAACGGCAACCAGCTCACAGTTACTCCCATAAAAGGATATAATGAGGAATGGAGTAAAATTGGTAAAACCTCCAACGGCAACAGCGATGTTACCAACCGTGCCATCAATGAAACATGGGGGAAAAAGCTAAAAACAAGTAGCAGAAAATTAGAAACGGTTACCTACACATTCAGCATTGGTAAAAATGGCGACCGGAACGCACTGATCCTTCAATACAGCAATGGCCACACCGAACGGGAAGGTAATGGCAACCAAACGTATTTGAATGAAACTGCACACGAAAATGCAGTCATCCTCCCTGCTGGAATGAAGTAGTAACTATCGCTTTACCTATGAAGAAGAACTACTTTCTGATACAGTAATTGTCTTCCTTTATGTATCAAGGGTTTCAGCAATTGGGGCAGCAAATAGCCCTCAAGACTGAAATGTCAAAGGAAACTGCACAATAAAAGCTGTTAGCTGAGAGGATGCTGTATTTTATCATTTATAAAAAGTAAAGGTAAAATCACTACCTGTCGAAGTTACCTGACAGCTTTTTTTCCAGAGCATTTATGCGAGTTCATTCACACCTCAATACAATTCGGGATCGCATGTGGGCTCAGTTAAATACTTTATTCGTTTCCGTTTCATTTAGCAAATTCAGTTCCTGTCCATAAGGTATTTTACTATCATGCAATATTCATTCAACATTCTTATTGTCCTGCCTGATGCAAATTTCTGTAACGATATGTTTTTAAATTCTTTAAAAAAATCTGGCGCAAATATCAATGCTCATCCATCCAAAAAAGCACTTTCCCTCCATTACCGGACTTACTTTTTGCAATAGCCTTTTCATAATTATCCAACGAATATTTGGCGGCAACTTCCATGGTGAAATCCGACTTTATTACCGCTTTGATCAACTCGTTCCAGACAGCTTTCAGTTCAGTATCTGTTTTGGATTGCAGCCATGCATCAATACCAAAACCTTTAATAATAAGGTTCTTAAATATCAGATCAGCGTTATGATATGTAACCGGTTGCTCACTGAACAGCCCATAATGGATAATTCTGCCGTTGGGAGAAATAGCCTTTATCACTTTCGCAGCAAGTTTTCCTCCAACGGCATCTAAAAACCCGGCAATTTTTTCTCCACCCGTCAAAGATTGAATCTGCAATTCGAGGTCATCAGCATCGGCATAGTAAACAGCAGATACCCCCAAATTTAACAACGGAGTTTGTTGATCATTTTCCCTTATCAACGCCAGTGTTTTTACACCCTTGCTATTGGCCAGCTGAATAATCAATTTACTTAATGCCGAACCAGCAGCAGAAAGGATGATCCACTCCCCTGCTTTGGCTGCTGATTCTTCCAGCAGTGCCCATGCTGTTACCGGGTTTAATGCAAGCTGCGCCGCTTTTTCAACCGGCATCTGCTTCGGCAGCAGTATGAGTTTTTGTTTCGGAATATTTACATACTCGGCCCATACATTCTTATGGCGAAAGGCAACCAACGTATTGACGGGAAAATTCTCATCGCCCCCGTTGTCCACAATCATTCCAGCTCCCTCAAAACCCGCAATTTGCGGATAAACAGGTTCAACCCGGTAGGTCTTTTCGATGAACATAAAATCAGCAGGATTTATGGGACTTGCCAATACTTTCACCCGAACTTCGCCGGGTAACAGATCGGCAATATGGGTATCTGCGAATTCCAATACCTTTTCTGCCGCCCCTTTTTGCCTGAACAATAATGCTTTCACGTTAATATTTTAAATCGTTAAAAATTCTGTTCTCCTATAATATCAATCCCGGTAAAACAATCGTCTCAAGTATGGTCAGCAACCTCCAGTTTTAATTTAAAACGATACCGGTTGTTAAAAAGATCTTCTTCTTTTAGCACCAGCCTGGTTTTCTTATCTACCCAGAATTTCTGGTAACTACCTGCAGTTTTCCCTTTCCGTTCCATTACCCAGCACCTGATTTTTTTACCTGCAGTGGTCAATAGTACCTCGCTGCCGGTAACGGAATAAATTTCTTCTGATGGTTTTCCAAATCCCGGATCAAAAAAGTTAATTCGAAAACACCGGTTTGTCTTATAGGGCAAACGGGTAAAAATGAACAGGTCGGAATGCCAGTTCAGGTTGTAGCTGGCAAATGATTCATCAAAATCCGAAACAATTTTTAGTTTGTTCGTATCGGCTACTGTTCCTTCAAAAGAAACTTTTCGGGCATCAAAATCAAATGTAGTAGTGTAAGTCAGTCCTTTCCAGGATGTATGATGAAGACGGGTAGATAAATCCGTTTTGTTTAAAATGGTGTAAGCCCGGTGAATAATTGTATCCTTCCCGTCCCATTGCTGGGATATTTCAATGGCAGGTTGCTGTTTATATTTTACCGGTGCAACATTTATGTTCACCATATAAATTCCCTCCGCGGGGCTATCTTTTGTTTTTTTATTATAGACAAGATAACTCGCTATTCCATATTTTATATGATCATATCTTAGGTTTGAAGCCGAGATGGTCACGGTATCTTGCTTCTGTGCATCTGCGCATTGAACAATCAGTGAAAAAACAATTGCAACTGTAAATATGTATTTGTAATTCTTCATTTTTATAATAGTGATTTTAAGGTTTCATTTGCCATAGTAGGTAAAAATTCTGTGATCGTGTAGTCTGCCAATCCATGCCGGTTAAAAGGGTCCTCGGCAATGATTTTTTCTACGATGGCGATGCTTTCAGCCCTGGCTAAAATAATCCCGCCGGTTCGGGGATTTTTTCTGCCGGAAAGCAGGAATGTTCCCTCTGCATAATATTTTTCCAGGAATAACTTGTGATCGTCGAGTAATTGATCTACTTCAGCCAATGGCCGATTATACGTTAATTGAATAATGAACATAAAAAAATTTTAATAAATAATGAAAGGTTTATTGATTATTCAGCTTTTACTTCCGGCTGAATGATGTTATAAAAAATGTTTCAACATTTGCAAAACGCAGATAAGATCTCAGGTTTTTTGTGCGATAAAATACCTGTCATCTTTGGTGTGACTCAAAGGTGCAGTTCCAAGTATTCGAAGTGCTTTGTCTGAAATGTTTTTAAAGGCATGAACTTCTCCCGGATATATGGTAAAACAGTCTCCTGCCTTTACTTCTATTTCAGTATTCCAAATTACATCTTCATTTTTGAGAGCTCCTGTATGTACGATGCCTATTCCGTCAAGTATGAAATAAGTTTCAATATCTTCTTTGTGATAATGTGCCGGAATGTATTGGCCCTTTGCCAATTCAATCGCAAAAACCGACATCTTTTCATCGCCGGTTAAAAGAGCAAGCTTTACCCCTACTTTTTCGTCAGTTGTTATATCGTTCAGACAATTATTTATGTTTGAAATTTTCATTTGTTCAAATGTTTTGGTTCCTGAATTTCTCCATTTCCAAACGACCAGTTCTGTGGGCCTTCATTTTCCAGCAGCACTATGATAATATTGTTTTTTGTAATGGTTGTGGAGCGGGTTATTCTTTCTGCTATTTCCCTGTACAAAGCTCTTTTTTGCTCCACTGTACGCCCTTGTCCGGCTATGATCTGGATATATACAATATCAGCAGTATGCGCCACCTCCAAATAAGTTTCTGGGAACTTAATTTGTTTCGGTTCTAATTCTTCGATAATATGGAAATAATCATTCGCCGGAATGTTAAACTCCCGCATCAGCGCATGATGAACAGATAGTGATACATGGTCTTTAGTTTCCTGTGAAAAGGATTTTGGCAAACTGATTCTTACAAATGGCATAATTAATGAATTTATTATTCTAACGCTGTATATATTAGTTCGGTTTCCAGGAATGACCGCTGTTAACGCAGGATCGTACCTGTTTCATTAGATCCCGTTTACGAGTTATAGCTATTAATGAACTAGTTTGACATTTTCTTCATTATCTTCTTTCAGGTAAAAAGCAATAAAAGTCATCGGCTTGTCCTTTGAAGCATTGTCGAAATGTAAAATATTCGCATTTTTAGGCTCGTGAAATGAATCCCCTTCTTTTAAGATGACTGGTTCTTTTCCTTCAATCTGAAAAAGAACGGACCCTGATTTAATGTAACCAACTACCGGGCATGGATGTAAATGCTTGGGAGCAGTTTGTCCTGCCGGGAACGTAATTTCCTGTATTTCAACTTTGGATACTTTTTGATCCATTAAAGCGGGTTCAAGGTTCTTCCTGGTAATTACAGTTTGTTGTGCCATCGCATTAAAAATTATGAATGAAAAAATGAGTGATAGATAGTATTTCATATTCTTATTAATTTTTTTAAAAGATGTATTCATTTAATTAATGATTTGAAAAGTTATACAAATGCGAAAATCAATATCATTCTGTACTATAATTAAAATATCTTAAACTATTAAAATGCCTCTCCAATATTAATATAGAAATTGCATTGTCCATTACCATATCCTACATCCATACGAAGATTTATTTTTTGCTGTTTACTTATAGTTCTTCTAAATCCAAAGCCTAAAGAGTGTTGCATATCTTTCACATGCAAATCATCCAACGATTTACCTACTTTACCCACACCTGCAAATAACACAATACCCCAGTTACGCCATATGGGCCTTCTGTATTCAGCTTGTGCAGCAACCAGGTCATTATCGCGATAACGACCTGCATAAAACCCCCGCATGATGTTACCCCCACCTAAATAAGACAACTGTGTGAAAGGAACTTCGCCTTCTTTAATTTTTACCATTCCCTGCCATGCCAGCACAGCACCTGAATTCAGTTTATGGTATTTTCTGATGTCAGCATCAAAGGCAAAATAATTTGTTCCTGAGCCGAAGAGAGTATTGTTCCAGGCAGCATCAAATAGCGCATACCATCCTTTGGTGCTGTTGAAGGTATTATCTCTCGAGTCGTACAGGAGTTCCACCCCCAAGCCTGATTGAATACTTCCGTTTCCCCCTGTTAGTGTATCCAGCATAGACGAAGCGGGGTTATCCGCGTGGATGTTGTAATAATTTGCATAATTATAGCGAATGCCGGTGTAGGTATTGTTCTGAACTTTTTTCAGCAGTGATATATCTGCTTTGAACACATTGTAGGTGATGGTCTGTACGTTTTCTTCCGTTGCTTTATTACCAATGCCGTAGAATTTTTCTGGAAACTTATTGAATGAAAATCCTGCTTTTAACAAGTAGTTATTTCCAGCTGTATACTGCAAGAGACTGACTTCATTGATAAACTGCCGGTTAAATGTATATAATGCGTTTGCACTGATCTGCGAAAGCCTGGCATCTGCTGATGTTTTATAGAAGTGTATGGCAGATATACCCAGCGCAAGACTTGTTTCCGGCGCAAATGACACAGCAGGGAATAAAACAGTTTTAGCTTTTTTTACAGGTCGATTTTGAAGATTGTAAGTGGAATCACTGTTAGCCATTTGCGCCTGTGCAAAACATGGCAGTACAGTGATTAAAAGAATTGCTACAACACCCGCAAGAACTGTTCTCTGCTTTTTTGCATTTCTCCAAAAGGATATCAGCACCGCCAGCAAAATCATCAGCATGAAAACTGGCAACCAATCCCCGGTATGCACATACATAGTTGGCAATCGTTTCGCCGGAACATCCGCCAGCATGAGTCTTGAAGGATGATTGAAGTAATTATTGGCATATACCAATTGTCCGGTGGGTGTTACCATTTCCGTTACACCATGTGAAGTGGGCCGAACCAACGTAAATCCATTTTCCAAAGCCCGGTAGCGGGTTATCTTTCCTCTCAGTTCAGCAATGGCTTCCCAATCGTTAGATGGTGCAAAAAGTATATCGGCATTAGCTTTCCCTGCCTTGCGGGCATAAGTTATAAAATCCGTATCAAAACAAATAACGGCAGCTACTTTGCCATAAGGCGTATTACAGGTTGGGATCGTTCCATCGCCGGTTACCATTAAATCCTTCTCGATGCCAATTGGAAAATGTTTGAAATAGTCAAAAGCAATAGTTCCGTCGGGTTGTATGAAAATAATTTTGTTTTCGACAGGCTTAAGAGCAGTAGGATCATACACTTCGGCTGCCAGACCAATATAAACGCCGTTTTTGAAGGCAATTTTTTTTGCCGCTTCAATTAATTCTTTTTCATCCGCTTTCAACACCACCACATTGCCTTCGGCGCAAAAAATGATTTTTGCTCCGGCTGCTGCTGCCTTTTCGGTTTGTTGTAATACCTCATTATTCGATAATGCAAACGCATGATGATAATCTATTGCTTCACCTGTTGTTAACGCTGCCTGTTTCTGAGCTACGAAATGCTGATAGATTTTTTTAACCGGTTCGGTTCGCAGGCTGTCATTAGCTAATACAACCGCCACTCTCACAGTTGATCGGGGTTGATAGCTTTTCATTCTTGCCCATCCGGTAATCGCCACCAGTGCAATTACCAATACATACCAGCGTACCAATGATTTTGACATTGGATTGTTACGTAATCCGTTTTCGAGGCTATACACTAATATGGAAGAAAATAAAGCAACCAATAATGATAAAGCCCAGATACCTCCATAAGCGACTATATTATTAAAGGGCTGCCAACTCGCCAGCAAACTTGCCTGGGAACCCCAGATACCAAAGGGGCTGTTGGCTGAACTCAAAAATTCCAGGAAAACCTTGGCGCAAGGATATACTAAGATTAACCACAACTCGTTAACCTTCTTTTTAAACAACAAGGCATCCAGCAAAATGGGTAAAAGCCCAACAAAAGTGGATACCGACATCACTACGATAAATATAGCAGTGGAGCTGAACATGTGAGAGGCAAGGCCCCAAAATGCAATAAGAATGGCAGACACGCTGCCGGTAAATAATAGTAGGAATCCCTGAAATGTTTTTTTATGCCTCAGGTAAAAGATGGCGAAAACGGGAAAAAGAAACAGCAGAAAAGGCAATTGGAAAATTCTTCCCAATAGAAGGCTCGCCATTGCACCGATAAACAGCAGGCTGATTTTTTGGGTAGAAATTGCTTTTTGCATGATGGAACAATTTTGTATGAGAAAAAATTGACCATGCAAACATAGTTTTCAGCATAAGGGGTTTCCAAAAAAATGGGTTGAATATCAGTGTTTTGGGATAAAATGCAAGCATCGGGATGAATGGCAAGCCGACTGGGATGAAATGCAAAGACACCTTACCGAATATTTTGCAAAAGCTGCTGCATTTGGCGGCCTTTAGACCGAGAAACCGGGATTATTTCAGGATTATTTTGCAACTGTAATTGGTAGCCCTGTGCATTGCCGTTGATTTTAATCACTTTATCAAGGTTTACAATGTAGGCCCGGTGACAGCGAAACAGAGAAGGAAAGGGTTTAACTGTTTCCTCCGCCTTGGCCAGTGTGCCCCTGAGTAACTTTTTATTTATTTTTTCTTCCACCTGCCAGACCACTTCAAAATAATTATCCTGGGAAGAAATATAGTCGATTTGCCGAGTCATGATTTCAAGCCGGTCATGCAGATTATCTCCCACAAACTGTATGTACTCTGCAGTGGGTTGAACAGTTCCCGTTTTATGATGCCCATGCAATTCATTGTTCAACACTTCCGCCTGTCGGGTATTCTGACGCAGCAGATAGTTCTGTTTTATCAGTACAAACATCACAATAGGAATGACGGAAGAAAGTAAAACATACAACTCAATTTTTAGAAAACTGAGCAGGTTTTGTGGAAAGGCATCTATGGCAACAGCATAAATAAAACAAGTGATGCCTGTGATGAATAATTGAATGAACGCCCAAAGAATCTGTGCGGTTACCGTCCATTTTTTTTCAGAAAAAATCCCAGGCAGAAAGCGATAGGCCAAAAAATCATTTAATGACAGGGTTAGCCAGATGACGAGGCCGTAGCCTATGATAATATAACTCCGTTCGTAACTATACACATTTAATCCAAAGGGTCGGAAAACCACCAAGAAGATGGTAACAAAAAGCGAGAAAAAGATATTACGCCTATGCGTATCGGCATACTCAGTAAACGGAAATAATTGATCATTAAAATATTTCATGTAATACAAAAATGTAAAATTTTCATACCTCATCTAATAAAAACCAGAAACTTCTTCACTTTCTTACGGCAGTAACCCAAGTCCGGATCATTCATTTTCCGATACAAAAATTAAAAACCCTTGTCTATCAAGGGTTTCATGGTTTTGGGCAACAAATAGGCAACAAGAATGCATAAAATAAGTGCAAGCTGTACGAAATCATGAACAAAATCTAAAACTGTTGCACTCTTGAATAATTTCCCCTCTGTTCTCCCTTTGCGAATATAGCCAACTGCTGATAATACCCTAATTGGGAGCAAAAGTACTTGTCGAACGGTTTCGCATAACCGCTTCTGATCATCTCCTCATTCATGCATATACCGTCTGGAAGAAACACATAAGCCAGGGTCCGACCATAGGGATCAGTGCTATTTGCACTTTCAGTTAGAAATGAAATATTGGTGTCTTTGGGTGCCAGGGATGAAAGGTATTTGAACGAATGCTGTCCCAGCTCCATCAGCAATTGACCGGGCAAATGGGTTTCTCGTTCATCCTGGATCAGCTTTTTGCAGGGTTTCAATTCTGGAGCATCAATGCCCAATAAACGGATTTCAACCTCCTTCTTTGTGAAAATATCATACACAAAAAGACCATCTCCATCCACCACTCTGGCCACTTTGTGATGCGTTTTTAGGTGATGCTGTTTATATGCTTCGCTGTTCATCTGTTTGCACTGTTTGGTGCGTTTAGCACCTTTTAAACCTGTGGTAAATTTACAGTAGGAACCAAAGTTTTACTAACTCATAAATAACGCAAATCATGGCAAAGCAAACAGGATTAGTGCGATACTCCGGAACAATGGGTGGAGTTCGCCATTTCAAAATCAAAGGACTGCAGGGCGACTTTGCAGGCCTCGTAGGTGGTCCCAATGGAGACCAAATTTTAACCGCACCGGAATTTGAACGTACTCGTGAAAACATGAACGAGTTCGGTGGCTGTGCAACAGCCGGCAAATCTGTTCGTGTGGCTCTTTCTCAAATCATCAAACAGATGAGTGACCCCCAAATGACAGGACGACTCACTGCAGTGATGAAAAAAATCAACCTGGAGGACCAGACTGAAGCCAGGGGTTACCGAGCAATCCTGATTTCTCAGGAAAGACAATATCTCACCGGTTTTGCATTCGATAAGAATGTGAGCCTTGAAGGTGTTTTCGTAGCTCCCTATACTTTGTCTCACACTCCAAGCCGTGACAGTGGCACCTTAACTGTGCCAGCTTTCAATCCGGCCAACTTAATCAATGCTCCCGCTGGTGCAACGCACTTCCGTCTGATCCATGCCCTGGCATGTGTATCTGACTTCGAGTACAATGATACCACAGGGGTGTATGAGCCGATTGATGCAGCCAACAACGAGCTGTCAGACATTCAGTACTCTGGTTACATTGACCTCAGTTCACCGGTAGCCACCTCTACTGTTGTTACTTCTACCTTACCTGGCTCTCCCACTCTTTCTGCTGATGTGAGTGTGTTGCAGTGTATCGGTATCGAGTTTTACCAGCAAGTAGGTGCCAACTATTACTTGTTCAATTCTGGAAATGCGCTGAAGATTCAGGAGATCTTCTAATCAAAAGTGTATCGGGTATCGTGTTGTTGAGAGAGGCTCTGCGTTTGCAGGGCCTTTTCTTTTGCTCTAAAACATCTATAAGGTCGAAATATGTATTCTTCATCTCTTCCTTATGGATGCCATAAGCTGCGAACTAATAGCGTAAAGCCTTCCGGAAAATTGCTCTTTTGGCATCTTGAATGAGCCGCAGGTTTTCATGAAACTGCTTTTCTTTAAGCTCCAAAAACTTGAGAGCAGCCAGCGACTTTTCAAACTCAGCAAGGTTTGCATTTGCACGGTTTGCACCCTCTTTGATGGTGGCAGCGTAATCTGAAATAACAATAAAGGGAATGACTGAACCACGCAAGCAAGGGTGAAATGATTTTGAACGCCACAAGCCGAAGGAAAGCCAGTAATAAAACTCTTTCTCTGCTTCATCCTTAGCCAGGACAACAAAGCAATTTGGGCAGGGCATGGATAAAGGTTTGCCGCTGTTCATCCCTTTGTTCAATACGAAAAAATGAGGCTGTGAGTAGTTGCAGCCATTACGATGTGATTTAATACGAACTGTAAGCATACACGGAGGCATTTAAGATTTGCTCCGCTGCGCTTCGCATACACTTTTAAAAGAAGAAAGAAAAAAACCGAAAAAAAAAAGAAAAAGAAAGCCACTTGACAGGGCGGCAATGGCAAAAAACCAAAAGGAAACGGAATAAAAGATAGCCTTGTGCGTTGGCCTTGTGTTTATGCCGTAGTCTTTTGGTTTTTTATCAGCGTGGGCTTGTGCGTGCCGCCCTAACTTTGCTGCCTTTTTTGTTTTTAAAGGGATATGGTCAATCAATACAGAACCCAGATTCAGTTACTTTAGGTACTTTGGAAATGAAACTGATTTCATTCGACTGTGAGAAAATAGAGTTTAAAAACTTAAAAATAGACGTAGATGGACAAGCGAACCCAAAGCCCATTTCATCAATTCGATCAGATGTTGAAGAACCACCATCCATTGGTATTTGAGTAATCATCCCTACGACTTTTCCATGCTTATCTATTACAGGACCGCCACTGTTACCGCCTTTGACTCTTGCACTAACAAGGAAATAGTCCAGTTTAGTTGATGGCAACATTCCCGTACCAACATTTTGACCCGTTGTTGCTTTGACATAGTTATGTGCAATCGAAGCTCTTTCTGAAATCAATACTGCATTATTAACATCGGCACCCGAATCAAATAAACCGGTTGGAGGATAACCAAGTACCAGTACATCACTAAGTATCACAGGCTCTGCAAATCGAAATAAATATTGATCAGTGTAAAATGTATCATCAAACGTCAGGACACATATATCTATGTTCTGAAACTCAAAACCCGGATCACCTATAAAATCTGATTTCTCTGGCAAATAGATATTCGTTGGTATTGCACTATTACCGACAGTATCATAAATTAAAACAGACCCCGATACTTCAATACAATGACGTGCAGTAATAAGACACTTATTACCATTAAAATCAACCAAGAACCCTGTGCCAATATGAGTATCCCCGTTTGCAGCAAGATTAATAATTGGCTTGACGCTAACCTTAAATTTTTCATAGATTGTAGTATAGCCATATATTATGAAGTCATACACACCATACTCAGCATCAGCCTTATCATAAATCATCGTTTGGTATGTATTGTCACGAATATTAAAATTCCAGCTCGTACCAGTCGGGACGATATATGATTCCAATGCTAACTTATTTATTGCATGCAGTATGTCAATGGCAATGATGCCATTTGTAATCTTTGAATCTATCAGTTGACCAAGTGTAATTGGTGTAGTAGTATTTCCAATTCTATCACGATGAAAAAACTCCAAGATATCACTACCTAAACCCATGTTGATTGCTTTTTGTGTGGGTCAAATTTACCATTTTGAACGGGATGTTCGTATGTGGGCTGGTCGGGGCTATATGCCGCAGAAAAAATAAAGCATACCAATGTTCAATGTGCGGTGGGTGGAAGCAAAGGTGGCGATTGAATGTAGCGTAACGGGTGTGCCGGGGTGGAATGGAGCAAGACTGTGCCTTTGTGTGCTGGCGGCAGTGGTAACTTTTATTTACACCACTGCCCTGTGCGTTGGGAAAGGCACGGCTTGCGGAATGGAACTGCGTGGGTTAGTGTAGCGAAATGAATGAGCCACTTTTGCTGTGCGGTGCTGAGGTGGGTGAAATGAACGGAGGCGAAATGGAGTGAAGGATAGTGCAGTGAATGAAGTGCAACGGAATGAACGAAACGCCTGAACGAAATGGAGATGCAGTGAATGAACCGACCGCAAGCACATGGCCATAACGGATGCTTGATGCTTTATTTTTTTCTGCACCGCTGAAATGGGTGGTGGGGTGTGTGGCTGTGCGTTGGGGTGCAGATGCGGGTCGGCATTGTGCGGCTACTTAACATAATGTGCTTATAGGACAAAGGGTTTATCCCCGTAGCGCAGCGGAGCCCTTGTGGTTTGTACTATAAGACCACATTATGTTTAAGTAGCTTGGGGTTGTTTTTTTCCTGGCACAAGTGGAACGGTGGTGGTGGTTGGAGTGCAACGTCTTTTTGCTTGTGCGTTGGCTTGGCTCTGTGACACCGCAGGAACGAGGATGGCACTGTGCCAAATGTGCAAAGGGTGCAAAAAGTGTGACAGGAAAAAACAACAGTGCGGTGGCTGCGGGGAGTGCTGCAAAAAGACCATGCAAGCCACGAACTTGCTCAGGCTTTGTGTGGAGGCAAAGTGAGGGGCGGGGATTTTTGCAGCACGGGGCTAATCTGCACGAAGCGTGGGCTATTCGATTAAATGGTCAGGTATCCCTTTCCGACTGCACTGTCTTTTTTCGACAAGAGAATGCTGAATGTTGCCGGCACAACGCCTGACATGTCAAAATACGAATACCAAGGTTTGTAACTTAACTCATCTATCAGAAGTGATTTAGAACCTGATAGCTTTATATCTGTGTAAACAACCAGTTCTGAAATGAACTTATTCGTAATCATCAGCTTTGTTGCAATGGAATAGATACTGACCTTATCTCTTTTGATTGTGTTCAACTCAATTATCATCGGAAGCAATGCGTCAATGGCAATGTCCACTGTTCTGTTGCTACCATAAATTGACATTACCTTTTCACTAATGAACTTCTTGTTAATCTGGCTCTGAACTTTAAAGCCTTGGGCTAAAGCAATTAATAAATCGTAGGTAATTGGATAAGTTAAGCTGATCAAACATAAACAGAAGGCTTTTCTATCATCAACCCTTAGGGCACTATAAGGAGTACTTGTAAGAGCTTTTTTAAGCTGCTCAAAAAATTGCTTTTGCCTTGTGAGGATTTGTAACACATATGTGGTTGCCTTTTTTGCACGGTTGGCTCCAGATGTAAACTCCTGCATCCTTTCAAAGATGAAGTCTTTATCAATCACACCCTTCTCCAAATATAAGTGGATTGCGGAATCCAATACATCGAATGGAATCCGTTGATTTAATCCTATATATTTTCCTTTACTACTCATTGATACTAATGAATGGGACTATAACCTCCCAGATATGAGAACCGCCATGCGTTATAACCTGGCTGTTTTCGGTTGTAAATGCCTCTTGTTTTCTTAGGTAAAGAGAAAGACCTTTTTTGCCCACTTCTGTTTCCGGGTTCTGGTCAATAAAACTTTGCAATAAGGTTTCATTGGTAAAATGAAGATGGCGTTTGCCACGGCTCAATGCACCAACCTTATCTTTCATGGTTAAATTCTTCAAGCCTGCGGCTTCTATGTTGCCATGATCGGAAGTGATGTACACCTGAAAACCTCTTGCCCGTAATGACAAAATGATTTCAACAATGTTTGATTTAGCTATCCACTGCTCAGTTGACATTCTTAACTGGCTGTTTCCCAAAATTGAACCGTGCATGATTTCATCCAAATCATTGCAGACCAAACCAAGAATAGTAATATCCTGTGGAATATCTGAAAGTTCTAATGGTTCATTTACACTAAACTTCTTGTAGGCAATCTGATACCCTTGTACACCCTGCTTTATCCAATAGGCCTCAAATAGTTTTGCTTCCTTGGAATTATCGGCTGATAAATCAGGCTTATCACCCTTAAAAATGGCTTGCCTGGACCAGGCTGTAATGGTGGGTATATACGCTAAAGATGCATTGGATGAATAATGGATACCGGCATCTGTTAATGCATTGCTCAAAATATTCCATTGCCAGTAGTTCATTCCATCAATAACCAGCAGTGCTTTCTTTTTAGCAGGCTTTGCATTGATGTGTTCCAATATCCGTGAAACGACTACCGGTTTTCTTACACCACTCAGGGAAAATAAACTTCCGTAGGTATTATCAATGAAACGCTGGAAACGTATGTTGAAAGCATTTTCAATTTTCTGATAGGCAGTCTGCAATTCGTCATTGGCGGATGATAAATACCTTAACTTGGCATTAGCCAGCACTTGTATGATTTTGAACCACTGATCAGCGATGTCTTCAATTATTTCAAGTTGCTGCTTCAGGTATTCAATCAGGCCTTCCAGTTCGTTATCATTGTGACCGTTAGCATCCACATACACCCCGATCTTCAGCGGCTTCGGAAATTTATCATAAGCATCAGGGGTAACCTGTATTGGGCTTAGATATTCAAAAGCGAAGAGATATCCTAAACTCTTATTCAAAAGTGGCTCCTTGAAATCAAGCAATGAGCTTCCGTTTGTAACAAACGCCTGCCACTGTTCTTGAATAAACTTCACCAGACTTGCATTGCTTAAACCCTGTGATACCAATGTTGGGAAATAAGGTTTTGCAATATTGGTGAGAAACTTAGTCAGTGGTTCATTGATGCCATTCTTTTCAAGAAACACTGTGATGAGTGCATTGAGTATCCTTTCCTTTGCCTTGTTGTTCGTCAGTGTATCAAAATCTACGTTATACAAATTCTCCAAAAGGAATTTCAGCGTTTTATCATGACTTAAATCCTCATAGGGCTTGATGTTGGAAAGTGTACAGAGAGCATTAAAGCTTAATCCCTTGATTGCTTTAGCATCCAGATTAGGGAATAACTGTGGTAAACCGATTGATTGAAAGTGAACCTGTGTTTCAATATCCGGCAATGGACGATATGCTGCCGGTGCTATAATGAGTGCCTTCTTATCTGAATCTCTTACCTGTAATTCAAATGATAAGCGAACAGCTAAGTCGCTTTTGCAATTCAGAATGGTGTAGCCATCATTTTCAAATGCCGACTTCAGTTCTTCATAATCGAAAAGATTATCCTGATCAGCTACAATGATGTGCTGTTTGTGACTGGATATCACCAACCTTTTATATTTATCAACCCAATTACTCATTGACAATATTTACCATAAGCAGGCAGGATAAAGAGGGTACAATTTGACGGGCTGATTCAAAGGTCTCTTCCCATTGTTCTTTATCCTTGTGCAAGCGGTTTAACCTTGATTGTTTGATGTTTTCAATGCCAATACGGTGCATCTGCTTTTCCTGAAACTCAAATGACTTATCCTTATTGGCTTTTATCTTTTCTGTGTTCTGTAATATGCTGTTTTCAAACTCTTCGTATTTCTGCTGCATTAATTCTTCAGCCTTCGCAGAGATATTGGCATAGGCTAATTTAGAATCATCAGCAGATATTACCCCAATGCAATCGAAGTAATCGTTCTCCTGAATCAGTTTATCCCATACACTTTGGGCAAATGCTGAAAAATTTTCGCCTTCTGATGATATGAATACAGGTTGAATGATCTGACAAGTTTCAAACTGATTCTTCACTTCCAGATGCCACAATGACCAATAGCCAGGTGTTGAGTTGCCTTGTTTGATCTTGACCTTAGGTATCTGCTGAGAGGTGGTGTATGGTATTGCATCCCGTAACATTGTTTGGATGATTTCATGCTGCAGCGAGATAGGCTCCGGTATAGGATTGTTTACGCTTTCCCTGATATTAAAGGTGTAAATCCCTTCCTTGTGACCCGGAAACTTAAAACGGATACCATCAATCAAATTGTGGTATGCAATGCCTTTCGTATGCAAGTAGTTTTTGGTTAAACCTTCCAACCACTTTGGTAGCGGACTGTGCTTGATGGCATCCACTTTTTCTGCCCTTATTTCTTTTGATGCCAATGTAGGCAAAGCTCCTTCTGTACTTTTATAGTCTCTCAGCTTCCCTTTAATTTCATCAAGCCAGCTATTACTCTCTTGCTCAAACTTTGCTGGATTCAGTAAGGAGGTGAGATATAAGCGATTCAACTGGTCTCTTTCCAAAGTGCTGTCCAATACATCAGAGGTTTTGTCGATACCCAATTCATTCATGATTTGGGTGAGTTTGGTTTCTACCACTTCATACACTCGTTTATCCACCGAGTTATCAAGCATCATATTTAAGGCCAACACTTCATGACTTTGCCCGATACGATCCACACGACCTATCCTTTGCTCCAACACCATGGGGTTCCAGGGCATGTCGTAATTGATAACGATATGTGCAAACTGCATGTTGAGTGATTCACCGGCAGCATCTGTACAAATCAAAATCTGTGCACCTTCTTTAAACAACTTGAGTGCATTTACCCGTTGGTCAAAATCCATGGAGCCATTGATGGCTTCACAGATATAGCCGCCCTTTTCTTCGAGCACCTTTTTCAGCATATACTGGGTACTGGTGAACTCGGTAAAGATGAGAAACTTCAAATCGGGGTTCTGTTCATCTCTCTTCAGTTCCTGCAGTCTGCTCAAAAGAAATTCCACCTTGGCATCAGTTTCTGTATCCAGGCAGTCTTTTGCATCCCTGATCAAACCCTGCAGTATGCTTAATTCTGTATCGTAATTGGCCTGCGCTTCTTCTACCAATGAAAATACCTTCTGTTCAAAATCCAACTCCATCTGGCCTTCAAAGCCAAACTCTTCCATGTTGTTGATGATGTTCTCCTTATTCACTTCCTGCCTTTCACCTGAGAGCCTGTCTGCCCGTTTTTGCATGGCATCCAAAATAGCCTGGGTAGAACTGCTCATCATCCGCTGGAACAGAATCATTACAAAACCATAGGAAGTATTCTTCGTTTGCTGAGCCAGGTTGAACCCACTTACAACATATTCAGTCACCGCATCGTACAATGCTTTTTGCTTACGGTGGCTCACATCATTGTAAACAACTTCAATCTTCTTTGTGTGCCGTTTATTGAAAAGCGGCTTGCCATTGTAGTCAATCGCCTGTCTTTTCTCCGTACGAACCACATAAGGCTCTAATTCCGGTATGGTTGGCATGCCTTCCCCTGCGAATGCATCCGCATTCAGCAATTGCAGTATTCTGCGAAAGTGGTCACTCTTTCCCCGGTGAGGTGTTGCTGAAAGCAACAGCACATTGGGTATGGCGTTGCACAACACATCGGCCATTTGAAAGCGACCTACCTGTGTACTGCTTCCACCAACTTTATGGCACTCATCAATTACCAATAAATCAAATTCTGCTTCCAATACACTTTGTATTCTGTATCGGTTGTATTCTTCTACCTTGTGCTTGCTCCATCCCTGCCGTGTTTCAATAGGCTTTAAGGCATCCATCGAAACAATGATCTGATTGTGCTGTGTGAAGAGGTTAATCTCATTATCCACTTCGAGCCTCGCAAATGTGCGGCTCAAGGTGTTGATGTAATCCGTATCGTAAATGTGAAACAGCTCATTGAAATGCTTTTTCATTTCCTGTTGCCATTGGCCCATTGCTGATTTGGGAACTACAATCAAGGTACGTTTGGCAATGCCTCGCAACTTCAGTTCTTTTAGTACCAGGCCGGTTTCAATGGTTTTACCCATACCCACCTCATCGGCAATTAGAAAACGCAGGAACTGACCAGCCATCACTTTTTCCAAAGCCAGGATCTGATGTGGTAGCGGCACAATATTGCTCTCGATGGGTGCCAGCATAGCTTGCTTAAAAACCTCACTTTTAATTTTAGCTGCAATGGCTTTGAAAGCAATCTCCGCATCTGTGGGGACTTTTTTCTCATCTGATAACTCAGAAAAAGGAACAGACTTCACCTCTCCGGTGGACAATATTTTCACCTCGGCTATTTGTTTTCCAAACACCGATTTTCTGGATAGTATTTCTATTTCTTTTCCCTGGTATAACATACTTATAATCGAATCAATGTTGCTGCTATTTCATCACGCAGTTTGGGTGAAACCTTTACTTCATCGGCAAAGGTTTTCCACTGGCTTACTGTGTGGCTGATTTCCTCAATGGTTTCTGCTGCCTTTTTATTTTTTATGGATTTGCCAACGGTGAGCAAATCGTCTTTGGTAATATTGGTACGTTTGCCGTTGATGCTTAACGCATGCTGACTGACCCACTGATGCTTGGGTTGATAGGCATGGCAAACATCGTAGGCTGGTGCCAGCTCCCATTTTCCACCCCTTTTCAAGCGGAAGGCAAAGTTCTTGGTATGGTCATCGCAATTGCGGGCCACCACATTGAACACCATTCTACGAAACAACTGCTCAGCATCCGGATAGGGAAGTTTTAGCTCCCGAAGCGTTTGAAACAACTGCTCGTAACTGAAGCTGGTTACCAGGTTGTAATCAAAGTGCTTCATGGCACAGAAGGTTTGAATATGGTGTTTGGTTGCACCATCTTCCCGGTCGAAACGCTTGGTCATAAAATGCGCCCTGCCGTTTTCTTCTAATAATCTGGAAGGCATCATTTGGATACCACAAGCTACTGCCATGTTGTAATAGGCCATTTCCACCCGGCCATAACCCTTGCTGGCTCCCAACTGCACATCACTCACCCCATCCAGCTTTATCAGCCAATGTTCAAACCCCCGAGGTGCATTGGTTTGACCAGATTTTACTTCACCGGTTCTCTCGTTGTAGGCAATCACCGCTTTAGGCCGGGCACCACCGGCAGAAGTACCAATCCGTAACATTTCAAGAATGGCTTTTTCTTCGTTTTCCTGCAGGTTGGTAACAAAAGCTTCTTTTTTGGTGAGCATTTTCCGGGCTATGTCCACAAGGCTGTCAATCTCCACCGAAAAGGTTCTTTTGCTTTCCTTTAAGGTGGTGGGCTCAAACTCCAGGGCTCCCATTCCACGGGTGCCAATAAAACATAAGGTCTCTACCGGATTCATACTGTCCAGCGGACGACCTTGCTGAGCCAACCACAAGTTGATGAGTTCATTTCCGTACCGGTCGGGCAGCACATCAGCCAATAAGCCGGGTAAGCCTTTGAAAGTATCTAAAGTTGGATCTGCCTTTTTACGCAAGGCGGGAAAATTGAAACTGCTTTTGGTTGCACTCACCGGCATTTGCAAGGGGGCCAACTCCCATCCTTTGCTCTTGAATTTGGAATCATATTCAAACGTGGCATAGCCGGTAGCATCATCCCATGCTACCGCACCCACTAATTCGCCCCATATTTTTACAAATGCCGTGTTCATGGTTTACCAATCTGATTTTTCAGGGTCCTGTGTTTTGGTGTTTCTTGCTCTTTTGCGTTTTTCTTGTTCAGCTTTGGCAAGGGCCAGCGGACTGATGCGCTGCTGCACTTCAAAGGCATCCATTACCTGCAGTTGGTCCAGTACCCGAAGCACCTGTATCAGGGTGGCCAGGGTAACCGTTTCACCCCGTTCCAGTAAGCTGAGGGTGGAACGACTGATGCCCGCCTCATGCGACAGGGCATCCTGGGTTTTGTTTTGCTCCAGCCGGTGATGCTTTACAAAAGCCCCGATATGAGCTGCCAGCGCCTGATCACTCATAGAGTGCCATGTTTTGAATGCTTTATCAGTCATTATAGCCGTTATTAGCTGTTTTTGAATTATATCTCATGCAAATGTAGTAATTTATCTGAGACACTCACCAGAATAATTGAAAAAAGTACAACCATGAATGCTTTAACATTCATTATACTCGTAAAATGTACTTAACGAATGATTTATCATTCGAAGTGTATGTCATTTACTTTTGCCGGATGAATCACAACGCCCAATACTGCTTTGCCCATTCAGCAATCTTTTCTGCCCTTGCTTCAATGTCTGGTTTTTTCCAATCGTTTTTCGGGTCGGCAGTTATACGGGCAATGGACCAATCCTTTAAATGCTCCTGGTAAAAACTCTTCTTTACACTGTATTCAAAATTCTTTACCTCGTTGTTGGTGGTTGGGTCAATTACAAAGAGATTCCCGATGTTATTGACCAACGCATTGTAAGCATCAGTATCAATTTCACCGGCATCATCTACAACACCTGCTTCAGCATACCAAAAATCGGTGCCGGTTTGAGGCATTAGGTGTTCCAGCTGATAATCCAGAATGCTTCTGTTTCCACGTTCACCTTCTTCATGATGCCGCAGGATAATACGAGCCGGATAGTTACCATGGTAACCTGCAATTTTTACCAGCGTTTCAAATGTGGCATCATCAGGTGCATCAGCCCTGAGTGTTCTTGCAATCAACGCATTGGCCCGTTGCTTGCGCTGCTTCAACACTTCTGTTTCGTTTTCAGAATCACCTTCTTCCGGCTTGCTAAAATCAACGCCACTGAACCAACCCACAAACTTTCTTTCCCTTGACCGCTTTCTTGAAATGGCCATCCTGATTTGATAAGCTGCCAGCATTCTCAAAAACGCTTCTTCAAAAATGGCTTTCTTGCCGAAGGAAGCTGCATATTGAAAGAGTAAGGAAGAAAAATCTCTGCGACCCAAATCCCGCAGCACACGTAACGCCTTTCTTGCATCGGAAGTGATGGTTAAACCATCTGAGAAATGCTTAGGAATACTATCAATATCTACATGCCAGAACCAATGGAATATTTCACTGTTGTCAGCAATATCCAGGGTGGTAATAGTAGTTGGATAGAGTTTGGTAATCTCCTTGAACAAGGCATTCTCGGTAACAAACTTCTTCGCTTTATATCGAGCAAGGAACAAAAGATATGCTGTTGAATCGCCCTTTAATGGCAATATTTTTTCCTCCCAAATCTGCCCTGCCTGCTCACCAATATCGGACCTGCCACATACATAGGCTTTTACCAAATCGGTTGGATTTAGTGGTTCACCCTTTCCGTTTAAACCAATAAACAAGTCCCAGGCTTTTCCATAATCATCTGCCACAATCACTATAAACTGGGTGTACTCACGAAGGAAAGCAGAGAAAGAATCCGGGTTCTCTAATTCATTTACTCTGATGCGGAAGTAATTGGCACTTTCTCCCATTCGGGAATTTCCCTCAATAGGGTCTGTGATTTTGCTCTCCCTGATTTTGAGATAGGTGGCAGCATCTTTTGCCGAAACTTTGAGTTTTGACTCCTTCCCTAAGAATGTAAGAATATTATGAATACGGGCTTGCTCCGTTTCATCAGTCAGACGCTTGTGCAAATACCATAGAATGATGTGGAAAGTAGTAGTCCGCTGTTGACCATCAATAATATCGAAGCTGCGCTTACCACTGTTTTTAACGAATACTACCGGACCTAAGAAATAATAATCAGGTGTACGGTTTTCTGCCAATGCTTTGAGATAATCCGAATACGCATCGGACAGGTCTTCCCACAGCACTTCATAGTTTTCTGTGCTCCAGGTATAAGGACGCTGATACTGCGGGATGGTATATACATCCACTTCCGAACTGTTTAAAGTAGCCGCAAGGCTTAATGCATCTGCTTTCATAATTTTTAAACACGGTCTTTTGCAATATCATAATACATCAACAACTGCTCGTCTTCCAATAAAATATTTTGCGGAATCATATCGCCCAAGGTAACAATGGTTTTGAAATCTTTTTGCTCCCAGCAGTTTTTGAAACCGGCACGCAGGGCTTCAACCCGAACTTCTTTGAGTTTCTTCGCCTTTGGCTGACTGATGGCAGCTACATAACCACTAAACTCTTTCAACAGCACTTTAGTACGAAGTGCCTCACGGTCTTTGGCTTCGTTGGGGTCTGGCGTACGCCAGCGACCATCGGATTCCTGAATGAAGTTTTCGTTGAGGATGTCCTGCAATTCCGGTAATGTATCGCCTTTACGCAGTGATTGGGTGGCAATGCGGAAATCAGGCATGATGTCCTGATATTTTTGTGCCTGCTTGCGTAAGCGGTCTTTTAGCCACTCTATGGCATCTGACTCATTGGTAACAATAAGCGATAGCTGCACAAACTGTGGTGCCTTTGCCTTTTTCTCATCATACTCGGCAGCCTGTTCAGCAGTAAAATACATGCCATCCCTTTCTACAAATCGTTGCCTTAGGCCATCTTGGAAATCTTTGGCATCAATGGGGACAGGGAATCCTTTCATTAAATAGTAAGTAATCATTCTATCGAAAAGTATCTTTGGACTCCTTTCGATAACAGAAGTTGTATTCTTATCAATTGATATATGAACAGGTAAATGCAATAAATGCTCAAGCACAAATTGCCAGATTGATACCTCAACATTTTTATTTTTAAGATCACTGCTAAAATTTGAAGATGGCTTGTAGCAACTGATTACCAAATCTTGCTTTACAGCTGTGGGAGAATTTACAGCATTATAACTTCCCTTCTGCTTATCTAAACCAGCAATATTTGCGATGACAAATCCTGATCGTTGCAATGCAACATTGATACTATTCCATACTGCTGCACTGGTATTACTAAACTCCACAGTCATCCATCTATCAGGCTTTAAAATTCTGTAATACTGTGCGAAACAATCTGTAATTAGTGCCTGATAGGACAAAAGTGTTTTGCCTTGAGTCTTATTTTCAATTGCCTCCTGCTTATTATTGGTTTTTACCTTTAGCCATGATTCAGATAGGAAATTAAGCTCTGAATACATTAAGTTAGCACCAAATGGAGGATCTGTAAATATGTAATCTACAGAATCATCTTGAACATGATCAATTGAGGCTGCTGAAGTAAGGTTAACAATTACATCATTAATATTGGTCGCAGGAGTAATTTTTGATCTACCCTTTAAAGCATCTTGAAGTTGCTTTAAGATATTTAGCTCTTTTATAAGTGAGGGAATATATAGAGTTCCGGACATCGGCCCACCACCTGCTCCCCACACACCATTTTGATATGTCAAACGATATAGTTTAGTCGTTTGAAACGCTACTTTGGTTATCAAAATATTAAACACAGGGTCTATTAATCTTGACTTAACTTTTGACAAGACAATGAGGTTGCGTTTTGTATAAAAATGGTGTGCATTAGTAATTCCAATCCGTGTTGCCTCAACAGTTTTATCTCCTTCTGGAATTTCATCTGATGGAAACCATTCTTTTACATTTAAATTTTCAATTTTTTCAAGAAGGTTAATATCATCCTTATCAGGTTTTTTCTGATACCGTTTTCCTAAATAAGAATAATTAACTACTACAGGTATGGTCTTCGGCTGCCGAGTAGTTTGCTTTAGAATCGAATCAAAAGAGGTAACAAACAACTTATCGAGATTCTTTTTTGAAGACTTTCTATTGCAAGACGAACAGTTAAATTCATCTAACACCTTTCCATTTTCCTTATCAACCGCATCCTCCCAAAATACTATCTCCGCTGAACAATTTGGACAAACAAACACATCACTCCAAATAACATAATTAACTATTCCTTTCTTCCCGTTTGAGTGATTGGTCTCATACATCCATTTACATTCGGCTTCAACTGCTTCAAGTATATTAGAGACCGATTTTTCGAACAAATCATAGTTTATATTGGAATTGTAGTTATATGCAATGAATGTAGCTAATGGGCTCAAATCACTACAAATAGCTTTACGTATTCCCCATTGTGGCTTTTCAAGACCAAGTGATTTAAACTCATTCTCGATTTTATACTTTGTTTCATTATCAGGTTTGCCGCATAATCTTGCTGCTACACCTGTCATTCCTGTGCCTGCAAAACCATCAAAAATAATATCCCCCGGCTGAGTGAAATGAAGAATAAACTTCATGATAGCCTTGTGCGGCACTTTGGTTGGATAAGGATGATAGAGATACATAGGATCATATTTCCCTTCACTCACATCATAGAAGTAGGGCTCATCCACATGAAAATCCTTTTGCCTCCCCGGTATGCGATCCTTATCTTTTTCCCATTCTGCAATAAAATCATTCAGCCAGGGGTTGGGGCAGGCAGTGTAATAAGGCGGGTCGCTCAGATTAATGATGTCTTCATCTTCCCCAATGGGAAAGCCTTCAATCTTTTTTAGCTCCGGCAGTTTTGTCCGCAGTTCATTGCGGAAGTATTCCCTGCGTTCTTCTTCGCTGGTAAATTCCTTGCCTAAACAAATGACTTTATCTTGTTTACTCATGCTGCATTACTTAATGATGATACGAACCTTGTTTCTTTCCTTACCGTCACACAAGCTGTCAATGTAGCTGGTGAGGGTATCAATGGCCTCCTGTGGTGTAAGTGGCTTGCTCAATTGCTTGCGGATATCCTCAATGGTAATTTCCACCTTATCAATCCCCTGTGCAAATTGGGCAATCAGGTTTCTCAGTTTGGTCGCATTATCAGCCGTGAGTTCTACCTTACCGGTTCTGAAATCTTCTACCAATTGGCGGTCAGCCGTTTTCAGAATGTCCATGTTTTCCTGCACCGATGGGTCTTTGAACACAGACCGCATGGCGGTGGTCCATTTTTCCACAATAGCATCCAACTGCTCTTCGAGCTGATGAATGTTGAATGTGGGTTTGCCGTAATACTCACGGGGATTAAAATCGTGGTAAGGCTCAGCCAGCACTTTGCCTTTGGTGAGGGATGCATCTGCCTCCCGCAGGGAGGTGATACTGTTGATCCAATTGGTGTATTCGGTGGATGTGATGATCTCCACATCTTTAATGATATCGCAAATGCGTTTTTTCTCACTGCCCAGTATTCGCACTTTGGCTAAATCATCTTGCTTTGATAATCGGCAACGGGTGTATTGATTCAGGTAGTAATCCGCATAGCGGTCAATCAGAGAATTGAGCAGTGCTTCATACTTCTTGATGTCCGCATCCTTTGAAGAGGCAACCACCGATGGGAGGCTTTCAATGGCTGTTTTCATTTCATCGTACAATGGTTTCTCCGCTTCCACCACATAAGATTGTGCCGTA
>DASTSN010000076.1:0-44394 GCA_035760665.1 Chitinophagaceae bacterium
ACAAAATTGCCATTAGCAAGTGCGATAATAGCATATAGGCCTACCTGATCATTAGCCGTACTACCTTTGAGCGTACTGATGAGTGAATGGGTGGAACCATTGTAGAGATATACTGCTCCCACATCTGTCACTGCGCCTTCATCATAATAAGGATCAGCAACCACATAATTGCCATTGGTAAGAACGGTAATAAAACTCCCAAACTGACCGCTGCCTGCCGGGCCGGTGATATTCATTTGCTGAGCCTGCAAGAGGCCAACAGCAGTACAAATCATAAGTCCGGAAAAAATAATTTTCAGGGAACTACTTTTTATTTTTATCATAATCAGATTTTGTTTTTCATAGATGTAATAAACAGGATACGCAGTTTCTTTTTTTATCAAACCAGAAAGTTTTAAAAAAGTGGCTTGCGTTCTAATTACAAATTGCTCCCAAAGTCCCGTACGAACAATACCTACAAAGGAGTATTTTTGAGTAATCTGCTTGATACTTCGGCCAGGAATATTATTTTTAGTTGTTAAATCATCCCGGCTATCCGAAATTTTTTATACCAAAATCGTCCTTCCCGGCTGATACTGATTTTTTTTATCGGCAACCATTCTTTCCAGTAATCATTTTTATATTTCCATCGCAACTGAATAAATTGGTCATTGTTGGCGATCAGTTGAATATCATCTGCCCCTGAAACTGTTTTTTTACTACTTCTGCAAGCCAGATACGTTGGTGTTCTTTGATTTATCCACACAGTACTACTGACGCCAAAGTAAAGCCAACCAGGTATATTAACTTCATATAATGTGTTAGTTTCCGTTTCCTGTAAAGCAATGCCTTGCAAGCAAAACGGCTCATCCATTGCAAGATTTCTCGAGGTATTGACATGAACCTGGTCAATATTTTACAAGATTCAGATTATATATGTAGCAGTCCGATTCACTATCATATTCCAGCGTTGATCTAAAATCACTATTGATTTTTATTTCTTTAAAACCGCATTCTTCACCATCAATTGTTCGATATTTGCTTCCTTTCCAATACAGTTTTGCTCCAAAAAAATCAGGCTTTGATTCGGCATAATAATAAAAGATTCTGTTCCAGGTTTCCAGTGAAAGGGTTTCACCGGGACTCAGGTTATACCAGGCCTTTGTTTGCCAATCCTCCTCAACATCTGTTGCCCTGTTATACGGCATCATAACAATAGCAACTGAGATCAATCTTTTTATTTTATTCTTAATATTGAGTTTAAAAATAACATGTTCATGCTTTATTGTTTTTTCACTGATTGTACTTTTCCCCGTGACGAACAGTGAAAAAAGTAGCCCTAGTAAAAGTTTTGTCATGCATTTAGTATTTAAGATTACTCAAACTGTGTTTTACCTGCGTGTTTTAGTGTTACTTCAGCCATTCTGACTGGTGGCGAAGAGAAAAAAACAAAGGATCAGATATAGTTGCAAGTTGTTTCTTTTGCCTTTTTTGCACAATACCTAAAAAGGAGTATTTTTTGATCAGCTGCTTGACACTTCAATCAAGGATATTATTTTTAGTTGTTAAATCACCCCTGGCTATTCGTAATTTATTTTTATATCTCTTTGTTTTTTTTGTTTGCCTGCTTCGGTTACCCGCTGCTGCGCAGGTTTCTTTTTTTTATAATGAAACACCGGTTGCAGACAGGGGCGATATGGTACTGGCATATGCGGACACCTCGCACGACCGGTCGCTTCAACGCTATGAGAAAATAAAATCACGTTTATCAGCGCTGGATAAAGATGAAGTGAACCTGAGTTATAAAGATGAAATGTTATGGCTGTGGATACCGGTTCGTTTTTTTGGGGAAGCCGATAAGATACAAAACATCATGGTGCGTAACCCGCACATCAATTTTCTCGGTGCCTGGTTGTTTCAAAACGATAGCTTGCGGCAGCGTTTCAACCTAACGGGTGATCACCTGCCATTTGCGGCCAGGGCCAGCTATTATCCGGATTATATTTTCCCTTTACCGGAGAAAAACAAATCATCCCTCAGCCTGTTGCTGCTGATTGATAAACGGAACGAACAGCTCAACATTCCCATACATGCACTTTCGGTTAATGGTCTTAGTGAGTATAACCGAAAAAAAAACCTGCTGGCGGGATTAATTACCGGCTTAAGCCTGTTCCTGTTTTTGTTCAGCCTCTTTTTGTATTACAATATGCGGGAACAGCTGTATGTATACTACGGACTTTACATACTGGCTGCATTCACCTACATTTTCAGTGATTACGGTTATCTTTTCATGTATTTTTTTCCGCATCACCCAGCGGTGGCTGATTTTACCAGGCCTTTTGCCATCACCCTGGCCACGCCCTTGTATATGATGTTTGCCTTAAAACTGCTGGATGTGCGCCGTCAACTGCCAACTTATTATTCTTGGTGTATGCGCTACCTGCTGCTCTATGGGTTACTTTTTATTGGCTGCCTGTTCTTTTTATCGCAAACTGGCATTATCCGGCTGATACTGGTTTTGCTGATGCAGTTTTTTCAAAGCCTCACGACGCTGATTATTTTTTTTGTGGCTCTGGCAGGATGGCGAAAAAAAATTTCTTATGCGGCATATATCATGGCATCCAGCACGGTATTGTTGCTTTCTTTTTTTGGCTTCATGCTATTTGTTTCGGGGTATGTACCTGATACCTTTTTTACACGTAACCTGATGAATATCGGTTTTTCCGCCGAGCTCAGTATTCTTGCGTTTGTATTGACCCTGCGTTTTAAAAATTATAAAGTTCAGTTAGAAAAAATGCTACGGCAGGTAAACCTGGAACAGGAGCAGATTTTTAAAAGCATCAGTGATTACCAGGAAAAGGAAATGCAGCGATTCAGCAGCCTGCTGCACGATTCGGTAGGTGCCCGCTTGTCTTCTATTCGGCTCAACCTGGAATCGGCCAGTACCCGTCCGTCGCATACTGGTAACAGTGAAAAAATTCAGCATGTTATTCAGGACATCGGTGCATTAGCTGATGAGGTAAGAGCGTTTTCACATAACCTTTCTCCGCTACTTTTACAGGAAAAAGGACTGGTTGATTCCATTCGCCAGATTTCCGAACGCGTCAACCAGTCGGGTGAATTATTCATTCAGTTTGAAAGTATTGGCAGCCAAAGGCATGTATCCTACCGTTACGAGCTGATGATTTACAACATCCTGCAGGAGCTGATTCAAAACATCATCAAACATGCCGGAGCCAGCGAGGTGATCATCCAGCTCATGATGGAACCGGAATTGATCTCAATATTTGTAGAAGATAACGGAGAGGGTTTTGAAAAAAAATTACACAAAGACGGATTAGGTTTTTATCAAATCAGACAGTTGATTAAATTCGTACGCGGAAATTTTTATGTGGAATCCTCTCCGGGAAATGGTTGCAGGGTATCCATTGAATTTCCGGTTTTACCAGATGAAATCGACCACCCGTATCATAATCGTTGACGACCATCCTTTTTTTTTCTGACGGTATTATTAATGCGCTGCAGCCGTACCAGCAATACCAGGTTGCCGGTGCTTTTCACCATGGGCACGATGTGTTGCCACAGGTAAAAAATTTATGTCCCGATATCATCATCCTTGATATAAACCTGCCCGGGATAACCGGGTTGGAACTCTTAACACCACTGAAAAAAGATTTTCCCCAGCTAAAAATTATGCTGCTGAGCATGTATATGCCATCAGATGTTCAGTTGGGCCCCGATAATGAACTAATCGATGCTTATGTTTTAAAAAATTCCGGAACCGAAACTTTACTGGCTGCCCTGCAAGAGCTAACAGCAGGCAAAAGATTTTTTGATCCAACTATAAAAAATAATAATCATCATAGCCAGGATAAATTCAGCCAGCAGCTGAAATTGAGTTCCAGAGAAAAAGATATCATTCGTTTATTAAAGGAAGGATTGACCAACCGGGAAGTTGCTGCAAAACTCTTTATCAGCGAGCTTACAGTTAAGACACACCGAAAAAATATTATGGCTAAACTCGGCGTCAGAAATCTTGCCGCACTCTTAAAGAAGATTTAGTGTAGCAGTCCTATTGCATTTAATACTCCAATAAACGCTGCACATATTCGTCCAGCCTGGCTTTTGCCAAAAAATTTTTTTCTAACTCGGTGTTAAAAGGTACTGGTGTGTCTAAACTTGCGCAACGCATAACAGGAGCATCCAGCAGGGGAAAACAATGTTCGGCAATCCAGGCTGCAATCTCTCCGCCGATACCACCGGTCAGTGTATCTTCATGAAGAATCAGTACCCTGCCGGTTCGCTGTACCGCTGCTCGAACTGCCACATAATCCAGCGGCAGTAATGTTCGCAGATCCAGGATATCAATAGAAATTTCAGGGTGCTCAGCAGCAAAGTCCTCGGCCCAGTGCACACCAGCGCCGTAAGTGATAATGGAAATTTCGTCTCCGGCCCGCACATGTCTGGCTTTCCCGATTTCTGTTTCATAATATAGCTCGGGCACCTGGCCGCTAACGCTCCTGTATAAGGCCTTATGCTCAAAAAACAGCACAGGATTCGGATCGTTGATGGCAGCAATGAGTAAACCCTTCGCGTCGATTGGCGTGGACGGGTAAACCACTTTTAATCCGGGTACATGCGTAAACCAGGATTCGTTGCTTTGCGAATGAAATGGCCCTGCTCCTACACCGGCACCGGTCGGCATACGTATCACCACATCAGCCTGCTGTCCCCAACGATAATGGATTTTGGCAAGATTATTTACAATCTGGTTAAAGCCCACCGAAACAAAATCGGCAAACTGCATTTCCACCATTGCTTTAAAACCTTCGAGGCTCAGGCCAAGCGCAGCACCAATTATGGCACTTTCACAAAGGGGCGTATTGCGTACCCGTTGCCTGCCAAATTCCTGAACGAAGCCTTCTGTAATCTTAAAGGCACCACCATACTCTGCAATGTCCTGTCCCATCAGCACCAGGTTTGCATGGGCACTCATACTTTGGTGCAATCCTTCTTTCACAGCATCGATAAAGCGCTTCTCCCGCATAGTGTATTGCGCAGTTGGCGTGTTTTCTATATCATTTATCACAATCGAAGAACGTTGATTGCCGGCTGGCGGTCGTTTATATACATCTTCAAGTTCTTCTTCCTCATCGGGATGTATGGCTGCTGTGGTAAACCCTGTCTTTAATTCTTCTTCGATTTTTTCTTTAAACTCCTCCCTGATTTGTGCAATTTCCTGTTCGGATAAAACTTGTTGTTCCAGCAAATATTTTTCGTAATTATCAATCGGATCTTTTAGTTTCCAGATATCAAAGAGTTTTTGAGGAACATATTTGGTACCGCTGGCTTCTTCATGGCCGCGCATCCGAAACGTCATGCATTCAACCAGGTACGGCTTTTGATTTTTGATACAGTAATCCCGAATGCCTCTAATCGTATCAAATACCGTTAGCACATTATTGCCGTCTATTTGCACTGCCTCCATACCGTAACCTTTGGCTTTGTCGGTCAGGCTGATGCACCGGTACTGCTCGCTCACCGGTGTACTCAGGCCGTAGCCATTATTTTCGATGATAAAAATAACGGGCAGGTCCCAGACAGCAGCAACATTCAGCGCTTCATGAAAATCACCCTCACTGGTGCCACCCTCGCCGGTAAACGCCAGTGATACTTTGTTTTCCTGGCGAAGTTTATGCGCCAGCGCCACGCCATCGGCAATAGCCAGCTGAGGGCCCAGGTGTGATATCATGCCACAGATATGATGCGCCCTGTTGCCAAAGTGAAAACTGCGCTCACGTCCTTTGCTATAACCATCTTTACTTCCCTGCCATTGCCGGAATAATTGATGGAGCGGCATGTTGCGTGACGTAAAGACCCCAAGGTTGCGATGCAGGGGCATAATCCATTCATCCGGCTCCAGTGCCAGGGTGGCCCCTACGGCGATGGCTTCCTGCCCGATACCACTAAACCATTTGGAGATTTTTCCCTGGCGCAACAGCACCAGCATCTTTTCCTCGATCATCCGCGGCCAGAGCAGATGATGAAACAGCGTTCGCAACTGCTCGTTCGTATATGCTTTACGGTCAAACTGCATAGAGCGAATTTCCATTATTCGGTTGGAAATAACAAAGACATTTGACAAACATATCTTTACCGTTTTGTTTCTTTTTCAACGGATCCGGAAAACAACAAAAACGAAAGAAAGGAAAGCGCCAGCGAGAACCAGAATGCCGGCCAGAACCCGTCTACGATAAAACCACTGACGATTTTACCAGCCAGCAAAATCATCAGGGTGTTAATGACCAGCAGGAAGAGGCCAAGCGTTAATATGGTTATGGGCAGGGTTAGAATGATAAGAACCGGTTTCACAAAAAAATTGAGCAGTCCAAGTACAATCGCCACGATTACGGCTGTCCAGTATGTGTTTATGTGAATACCGGGAATAATCGAAGCCAGTCCCAGGGCAATGGCGGCTACCACCAGTATGCGGATGATAAAGTTCATTGAAAAATTTCTTCTTAAGGTAAGAAGAAATCAAACGACGATCAATTCATAAAATTCATCCGGGTTGAGATATTTTCTGGCCAGTTCCCGCAGCTCTTCTGCCTGGATAGTTTTTATGGTGTTAATGGTATCGTAGAAATAGCGCTCATCCAGTTTATTGAGGATGATGTTTTTCCACCTTGCCATTATTTGGAAAGGGCCGTCCAGGTCGCCCAGGATTAGCCCGATCATGTAGTTTCTCACCAGCATCAGCTCTTCCTCATCAACCAGCTCTTCGCGTAACAGTTTCATTTCCTTGTACACTTCGCTAACAGCAGCTTCGCAAACATCTTTTCCCGCCTCGGTGCTGATCAGCCAGGCGCTTTGCTGCATATTATTCTGCAGGTAGCTGTGAATGCCATAGGTATATCCTTTATCCTCCCGGATATTGGCCATCAGCCGAGAACCAAAGAAGCCGCCAAACAAAGTGTTGAGCACCTGCACTTTCATAAAGTCTGGGTGGTGGCGATTGGGAAAAGGTCTTGCCATACGGATAGAGCCCTGTACACCGTTGGGGTCGTTGCTGAGCCGGTATTTTTTTTCCGTAGCAGGATGCGCCGGTTTTTCTGCCAGCGGTTGCGGCTGGTACCCGATATCGCCAAAAAATTCGTTCAGCAGCTCTTCAAAATGATCCGGCAATTTGCCGGCTGCAAAAATGATAAACTGTCCCTGCTGGTAATATTTTTTATAAAAGGCCAATAGTTGTTCTCTGTTCAGGGCATCAAAATCTTCGTGCCGGCTATACTGCCCGTAAGGATGCTGCTCACCATACAAATACGCATCGATCATTCGGTTGGCAATGAAATCACTTTTTTTAAGATTTACAGACAAGCGTTGTTTCATATTCTGTTTGTAAATCTCCAGTTCTTCCTGCGGAAGAACAGCGTCCGTGATGAGCTCCCGCACCACGGGCAGCAATTCGCGGATGTGCTTATTCAGGCAATGCAGGGTCAGTGATGCTGTTTCGCTGTGACAGTTCCGGTTAAGATAGGAGCCGTAATATTCAAAATGCTCATTGATGGCAAAGGCTGTTTTCGTAGTGGTGCCGTTTTTTAAAAGAAAGTTAGCTGTAGCTGCTTCTAAATTTTTAGATTCAAACCAGTTGCCGGCAAAAAATACCCATTCCACCATCATCACTTCTTCGGCTCCGGCATTTACCATATACAGTTCTGCGCCGTTTTTGAGGGTTGCTCTCTGACAGGATTTTAATTGCAAATGAAAATCGACCGCATCAACAATCGGCGGCGCTGTTTTTCTGTTTATCATTTCTTCTATCCTTCTTTTTACCGCAGGTTGCTACTCAGTTTGCGTAATAATAAATTGTGTTGCTGTTGTTTTCATCAAACAGGATCCGGCTTTCCTGTAAAATATCTTCGGTAGTGACTGAATGATATTTTTCCAGTTCGAAATTCATCCATGCCGCATCGCCCAGCAGTTCGTAATAAGCGAGGCTGTTGGCCCTGTTCATCACAGTCATATCTTCAAAGGCGATCATGCTCTCGGTTTTATTCTTCACTTTTTCTAGTTCTATTTCCATTACCACCTCTTGCTTTAACTGGTTCAGAATATCATCCAGGGCTTTTTCGGCATCTTTCATCGCAACACCTTTCACCAGCTTTCCTTCAAAGATGACCAGGCCGGGGTCGGTGGTGCCGTGATGATAACACTCCAGGCTGCTGAATAATTTCTTTTCCTTTACCAGGGTTTGATACAGGCGGGAAGAACCGCCGCCACTCAGGATATCCGTCAGCAGGTCGGTGATGTAATACTTCCTGTCGAGGCGGGAAGCCATATGCCAGCTTTTGTACAAGGCGTCAAGCGGTACATCGGCATGGACCTCCATCTTACGGGGAGCCACCTGTGCAGGTTCTGCTGGCAGATTTCGTTTATATTTTTCGCCGGAAGGAATATCGCCAAACCATTTTTCGGCCAGCTGCCGTACCCGTGCAGTTGTAACATTGCCGGCCACGACAAGTATTGCATTTACCGGGCGATAATGTTTGAAAAAGAAATGCTTTACATCATCCAGCCGCGCCTGTTCGATGTGTGACAGTTCTTTTCCAATTGTCATCCAGCGATAGGGGTGTACCTTATACGAAAGATCGCGTAATTTTTGGCCCACATCGCCGTAGGGTTTATTCAGGTAATGTTCTTTAAATTCTTCACAAACCACCTTCCGTTGCACATCAAGGCTTTTTTCGCTGAAAGCCAGGGACAGCATCCGGTCGCTCTCCAGCCAGAAAGCCGTTTCCAGGTTTTCGGCTGGCAGTTGGATATAATAATTTGTGAGATCGTTAGTGGTATAAGCATTGTTTTCACCACCCGCCATTTGCAGAGGCTCGTCATAGTTAGGGATATTCACCGAACCGCCAAACATCAGATGTTCAAAAAGATGCGCAAACCCTGTACGGCCAGGATCTTCATCCCTTGCACCAACATCGTACATAATATTCATCACCGCCATGGGTGTGGAAGTATCCTGGTGCACAATTACCCGCAAACCATTCGGCAACGTAAATTTTTCAAATTGTATCATACATCAAAAACAAGATATGGAATCAAAAGTTTGTAAAAGTACGGGAAATGCAGGTTTATGAAATAAGGGGGCGTTTTATAAAATACTTTTTACTTTAAACTCAACTTCCCTGAGATCCCCATCGCGGCGAAGAATCAGTTTGATTTTTTGACCTGCGGCCTGTAAGGCTGTTTTATACTGACTAAGATTTTGTGTAAACACCTTGTTAATGCCCACTACCACATCTCCTTCTTTGACACCAGCTTTTTCTGCAGGAGAACCATCTGCTACATCGCCGATAATAATTTGCCCGTTAATATTATAAAGCTCGATGCCAGAATAGGAGTAATCAAAAGGTTCCCTGAAATGGGAATTCGGCATAATATATATATCCCGTTTTTCATAGTTTAAAATCACATTGAAACGGCGCAGCAAGTCGTTGCCCAAAATACCACCCAGGTAGGGATAGGATGTTACATTAAAAGTGTCATCAAAAATGTAAATCGGGACTTTGTGAAATTTATACGGGCCGATTTTCACTTCTTTTATAACGGTCGTGGCCATATCCACTTTACCGCCAAGGCCTTCTGCCTGCTTCCGGTACAATTTTCTTTTTCGATGCAACACCGAACTGTCTTTTATAAAATCGCTTGTCAGCATCAGGCAAAGGCCGGCCCCCATGTCAAATAAAAACCGCGAGTTAATTGTTCTGTTATCTTTTATCCTGGCCGCCTGTACCGCCAGTGTGGTTATGGAGGGTTTCAGTAAATAGCCGCCTTTCGGGTATTTAAAGGGGCCACGGGTGTAAAACGAAATCAATGAACTATCGTAGTCAAGTTTGATGATGTAGCGGCTGATGACAGAATACCCAATAATACCGTCTATCGGTTCGCCATATACGCTGGTTAATATTGTATAATCATTGATGTGGAAATTCAGGCTGTCGATGGTTAAGCCTGGAAGATGAAGCTGCTGGTTGTACACAAAACTAACCTTACGAATACCGGCAATACCCCTGATGGTCCTGTCGGAAGGTTCTTTTTTTACTTTCAATATTTCTGCTACTGTGGAATCGAGGGAGATACCCCCGCTGCCTGTATCAAAAACAAAATTGAGCGAGTCAGGGTTGTCAGCAAATTTTGCTTTAATTATAATAACGCCACCGGTTAACATACGAAAAGGAAACCTGGTAACGAGGTGTGCATTGGGTTCTATAAATTCTTCCTGTCCAAAGACTGGGCTATTTGCAAAAAACTGGCTGAAAACGGGCAAAAGGGCAAGCAAAATTCGTTTCATTACGGTCACTTGGTTTAATGGTGGCTCCTATGATGACAAAAGGAAACCTCAAAAAGATGCAATGGATCGTTTCATTGAAATTAAATTTAGTCAATCGGTTGCCGCCATCAAAACCGTTTATAAGAATTATATGGCCGCTGTCACTAACTTTGCAGTTCAAATGAGTAGTTATGTTATTGGATGATCTTTACCAAAAGGCGCTTAGGTTTGAGTTTCTGACAGCAGAAGAGGGCAAACATCTTTTTCAGCATGCCCCGCTCACCGAGCTGATGTTTGTGGCCAATGAAATGCGAAAAAAGCAGGTGCCGCACGGAAAGGTTACCTGGCAGATTGACCGCAATGTAAACACCACCAATGTCTGCATCGCCAATTGTAAATTTTGTAACTTTTATCGTATCCCCGGCCATCCGGAAGCGTATGTGACCGATATGCCGGCATACCGGAAAAAAATACAGGAAACCATCAAATACGGTGGCGACCAGCTGCTATTACAGGGCGGCCATCACCCGGAACTGGGTCTTGATTTTTATACCAATATTTTCCGGCAAATCAAGCAGGAGTTTCCCAGCATTAAACTGCACGCACTGGGCCCTCCCGAAGTAGCCCATATCACCAAGCTGGAAAAATCTACTCACCGGGAAGTACTGATGGCGCTGAAAGAGGCCGGCATGGACAGCCTGCCCGGCGCCGGTGCAGAAATACTGGTAGACAGGGTGCGGCGGCTGATTTCGAAAGGTAAATGCGGGGCGCAGGAGTGGCTTGATATTATGCACGAAGCCCACAAGCTACAGATCACCACGTCTGCCACAATGATGTTTGGCCACGTAGAAACCATCGACGAACGATTTGAGCACCTGCTAAAAATCCGCGAAGTACAAAGCCGAAAACCGGAAGACGCAAAAGGCTTTCTTGCCTTTATTCCCTGGACCTTTCAGGATGTAGACACGCTGCTGGCAAAAATTCGCGGTGTACAAAACCTGACTACTACCGAAGAATATATCCGCATGATTGCCATCAGCCGCATCATGCTGCCCAATATCAAAAACATCCAGGCAAGCTGGCTTACGGTGGGTAAACAAACTGCCCAGTTATGCCTGCATGGCGGGGCCAACGATT
Source organism: Chitinophagaceae bacterium (assembly GCA_035760665.1). GTDB lineage: Bacteria > Bacteroidota > Bacteroidia > Chitinophagales > Chitinophagaceae > DASTSN01. The sequence continues at coordinate 11,453 of DASTSN010000076.1, forward strand.
TTGGCTCCATTATGATAGAAGAAAACGTCGTCAGTGCTGCCGGCGCACCGCATCGGTTTACTTATAAAACAATACAGGATGCCATACGCGAAGCGGGTTTTGAGCCACAACTGCGCAACCAGCAATACGAGTGGCGCGAAATTCCTGAAACAATTGTTGAACAGGTGATCAATTACTAAAGAAGGATTTCGTTATCCAATCCTGATATTATTCTGACAGCACTGATGTTTCTGGCCTGGCTCAGGGTAAAAGTTCGTATTTTTCTATACCAAAATTCTTTGCTGATGCTTTGCCATATTTATTCCGCCTTTTCAAAAGGCATCGCTTTCCTTTTTTTATTCAGCCTGCCGCAACTACAAACGATTGCCCAATCGCCTGCCGGCATTTTTGAGGGAAGAAACGATGTGGGTAATGTACAATATGCCGGAACCGTTACGTACGCTACCGCAAACGATCGTTACGAATTAAGCGGCGCAGGATCCAACATCTGGTTCAGCCACGACGAGTTTTCATTCCTCTGGAAAAAAATGAAGGGAGATTTCATCTTGCAGGCAAGAGGCCATTTTATTGGCAAAGGAGTGGAAGCACATCGAAAATTTGGTTGGATGGTGCGCAGCAGTCTTGACAGCAGCGCCCCAATGGTAAGCGCCACCGTACACGGTGATGGACTTACGTCCTTACAATACCGAAAAACAACCGGTGATGACGTAGCGGAGATCAAATCGGATGTTTACGGGCCCGATGTGATACAACTCGAACGATCGGGCAATACATACATCATGTCTGTGGCACATTTTGGCGAACTGTACAGCCAGGAAAAAATAGATGCAATCAACCTGGGAGATGATGTTTATGCCGGTCTTTTTGTTTGTTCGCATAATAAGGATGTGGTGGAAAAGGTTTCTTTCGACAATGTACGGATCGTGGTTCCTGCCGGAGCAGATCTTGTTCCCTATCGTGAATACCTGGGGAGCCATATTGAAACAATGGACGTGCAGAGTGGTCACCGGCAGATATTGTATTCGGAAAAATCGTCGCTGCAGGCGCCCAACTGGATGCGGAATGGCCAATCATTAATTTATAACAAAGATGGGCTCATCTACAAGCTTGACCTGAAAAATCCCCGGCCCGTTGTGATCAATACAGGCTTTGTAAAAAACAACAACAACGACCATGTCATTTCATTTAACGGAAAAATGCTTGGCCTCAGCAGCGCCAGTGCCGATCCGAAATACGGCTCTATCGTATACACTGTACCGTTACAAGGCGGCACACCCAAGCAGGTTACGGCTACCGGGCCTTCTTACCTGCACGGCTGGTCGCCCGACGGAAAATTCCTGGTTTTTACCGGCCAGCGAAACAATGATTTTGATATCTATAAAATTCCCGCTGGCGGAGGAGAGGAAATACGCCTGACGGATGCAACCGGCCTTGATGATGGCCCCGAATACAGCCCGGATGGAAAATATATTTATTTCAATTCCGTTCGTTCAGGCACAATGCAACTCTGGCGGATGCGGCCCGACGGATCGCAGCAGGAACAGCTTACCAATGATGATCTCAATAACTGGTTTCCGCACATATCACCCAACGGAAAATGGATTGTGTTTCTAAGCTTTGGAAAAGATGTAAAGCCCGACGATCACCCATTTTACAAACACGTTTACCTGCGCATGATGCCGGCAAACGGTGGACAGCCCAGGGTTATTAGTTATTTATACGGCGGCCAGGGCACTATCAATACGCCTTCGTGGTCGCCCGACAGCCAAAAAATTGCTTTTGTCAGCAACAGCAACTGATCTTGCTGCTGAACCGCTAAAAAAACAAAAATAGGATGGCATTCATCCTCTTTTTGTTTATGACATTTCAAGCCGCATTATTTCTTGGGATATTTTTCAACCTTATTACTAACGGCCGGGATTGTGCGCAAATAGGCATAAATTGCTTTCAGGTCATTGTCTGTCATACCCGCATATACAGTCAGCGGCATCATGGTGTTTTCCTTGCCGGGATCAAAATTGTAACCTTTTTCATCGCGGTAAGGAATGAATTTATTTAAAAAGCGCTCCTCCGTCCAGGAGCCGATTCCTGTAGCAGAGTCGGAAGTGATATTTGCCGTAGTCACGGTAAATAAACCCGTGTGAAAAGTATTGCCTCCTGCAAACATTCTTTTGAAATCGGGCTGGCCTTTCATAAATGGCGTATGACAGGTGCCGCAATCGGCCACCGTTACAAGGTATTCACCATATTTAACCTGGTCGTTTAACGGAGGCGGCGGATTTTGATCTACCGATTTTTGCAGGTTGGGTGGGTAGGTCATGCTGACGGGGATTAGCAGTTGCCGTGCCGGTACACTGTTTTTTATGGGCTTCAGCGTTCGGATGTAGGCAATGATGCTCAGTAGGTCCTCTTTAGCCATCCGGTTGAAATTGGGGTAGGGCATTAACGGAAACAAGGTGTCGCCATTTTTATTAATGCCCTGGGTAATCGCCCGCAGAATTTCTTCATCTGTCCAGTTGCCGATACCCGTCTCCGGATCGGGTGTAATATTTCTTGCATAAACGGTACCCGGTATAGCCGCTAAAAGTTTGTTATCAAATTTTTCCCCGCCCATACCTTCGGTGCCCGGCACGATGGGGCCTGCATATTTTGTAAAGTCACGTTTGCTGTGGCAGTCCAGGCAGGCAGCAACGTGTTTAACAAGGTATTCCCCTCTGGCAAGTACATTTTTTACAGAATCTTCTTTGGCTTTTGTTTCGGCTTCTTCCGATGTGGATTTGCCCTTTTCGTTATTACAGGCAATAAAATAACTGGCAGAGATTGCAGCAAGCAGAATCGCCAGCACTGCTGTACGCTTTCTCATAAACGTTGGTTTATTTTTGGGGTTAATTAAAGGAAAAGATCATCTAAAGTTTACGAAAAAAACTAATATGAGCAAGTATAAATTTGGATGCTGGTTCATCAGGCCAGCCGGATAACATTCAGTGCTGCATCAAGAATAACCATGGCGGCATCATAGCCTTTTTGAATTTTTCCAAACCGGTTTTGCATATTCATTACTCGGGCGGGATACAGGCTGCACATACGCAATGCTTCGGCAAGCTCGATACCTGTGTGGTTTACAAGATTTTGTACGGCTTTATGCAAGGTAAGCGCCGAGCCGCTGAGAATGCCGGCAGCCTCATATTTATCTCCTGCCAGCTGGTGTTGGTAGGGGCCCTTATCAGTATGCGTTACTGCATCGGTAATTACAAAAAGCCGCTCGCCCAGCATTTTTTTTGCAATACGAATCGCTGCATAATCAACGTGATGGCCATCGGGGATGATGCTGGCCCGCACACTGTCATGGTTAAAAACAGCTCCAACAAGTCCCGGCTCCCGGTGCTGGAGGGGACTCATTGCATTAAACAAATGCGTGGCGGCGGGAATGCCCCTGTCGAAAGCCTGCATTGCTTCTTTGTATGTTGCGTTGCTGTGGCCGGCTGATACTACAATGCCTTTTGACATGATATAGTCCACCACTTCGTGGCTGCATATCTCCGGCGCCAGTGTTATGATGCGTATTACATCCTTTCCGTAATCCAGCAGCGCTTTTACCTCTTCTAACGAAGGGGCATGAATGAATGCTTCTAAATGAGCACCTTTCTTTTTAGGGTTAATCCATGGACCCTCCACATGCAATCCCAGTACGCCTTCTCCTCCTGTATCCCAGTATGCCCGGATGGCATCTATGCATTGATGAAAAACCGTTGTTGCATTCGTGGCTACAGTAGGCATACACCAGTAAGCGCCGCCTTCCCGGCAATAGTCGACCAGTTTTTTCAACGAATCGGGTTCCGGATATACTGCCAGTAGTTTTCCATGAGCACCGTAGATCTGCAAATCCATGAAAGCAGGCGCCAGCAGTCCATCAGGAAATGACACGGATTCAATGCCTTTTCCAATTTCAGCCGAGGGAACAACATCAATAATACGGTTCCCTTCCATAACCACAGCATGATCTTGTAACCACTTCTCTCCTGTAAAAACACGGCCGGCTGAAATGACTTTGACAGAGGACATAGCTTTGTGTATATCAACAAATGTAACGATGAATAAAGATTTAATTCTGTAAATTAGAAAATGATTCCTGTCACTATAAACTACTCACGGATGAAAACCTTTTCTTTCTTTTTGTTCCTGTTTTTTTTATTTTCCTGCAACCAGCAAAACGATGAAACGAAAAAATTGGCCGCCCGGATAGACAGCCTGCAGCAGGCGCTGGCCGACACTTACAAACCCGGATTTGGCGAATTTATGTCGAACATTCAGGTGCATCATGCCAAACTATGGTTTGCGGGTAAAAACAAAAACTGGGATCTTGCTGATTTTGAAATTCATGAGATCATGGAAAATATTGATGGCATCAAGCAATACCAGGCCGAGCGGCCGGAAACTAAATCATTGCTGATACTAAATCCCGCACTGGATACTATGAACGTGGCCATACAACAAAAAGACCCGGTCCGGTTCCGTAACGCATTTATTTTACTCACGAATACCTGCAACGATTGCCATAAAAGTGTAAACTATTCATTCAACGAAGTGAAAATTCCCGATTCCCCGCCCTTTTCCAACCAGTCTTTTCAGCCTGTTAAATAAAAGTAGATTGCCTTGCATTCGAATTTTAAATGCCGCAAGATGATTTATTAAAATTACTTTAGATTTATAACTAAACTCATTTTCTGGGTAACATCCCCCAATTGTGCATTTTAATACTTGTTTTAAAGAACGCTTGCTTATGAATCAAAACAATCTTTTTCGCTGGTCAATCGTGGCTGCACTCGCCGGTTTTATTTTCGGTTTCGACACTGTTGTTATTTCCGGCGCCAACCTTCCCATTAAAGAGCTGTGGCATACCACGCCCTGGTTTCATGGATTTTTTATCATGTCAATGGCGTTGTGGGGTACCGTTGTAGGCGCTATGTTTGGTGGACGGCCAACAGAAAAGTTTGGACGAAAACGTGTCTTGCTCTGGATTGGCATTCTTTTTAGTATTTCCGCCCTGGGTTCCGCATTGGCAACGGGTCCGTATATCTTTTCTTTTTTCCGCTTTATCGGCGGTTTGGGAATCGGCGTTTCTTCTGTAGCAGCACCAACCTATATTTCTGAAATTTCCACCCCAAAAACACGGGGCAGGCTTGGCGGCATGTATCAGTTTAACATCGTCTTTGGTATTCTGATCGCTTATTTTTCAAATTATTTATTGAAAGGTGTGGGCGGGGCTAACGACTGGCGCTGGATGCTGGGCGTTATGGCGATTCCCTCCCTGATTTATACCGTGATGGTGCTGGGTGTTCCCGAAAGCCCGCGCTGGCTGATTACCATCAAAAATGACCTGCGGCAGGCCAAAGATATTTTACGGCAGATTGGAGTGGAAAACCCGGAAGAAGAAACAAACGCCATCCTGGCCGCCAACGCGTCTATACATGCCAGTGAAAATAAACAGGCCTTTTTCAGCAAAAAATATAGCGCGGTCCTGTGGCTGGCTTTTTTTGTGGCATTCTTTAACCAGTGGTCGGGCATTAATTTCATTTTATATTACGCACCGGAAATTTTACAGAGTGCCGGACTGGCAGCCAAAGACTCGCTGTTTAACTCCATTGCGCTCGGCGGCACCAATCTTGTTTTCACCTTTGTAGGGTTGTATTTTATTGACAAAATAGGCCGGAAGCAGCTGTTGCTGATCGGCTCATTCGGGTATATACTCAGCCTGGCAGCGGTGGCGTGGTGCTTTTATACAGCTGCCAGTCCCGGGTTTCTGTTATTTTTCCTCTTACTATTTATTGCTTCGCATGCCATTGGGCAAGGCGCTGTGATCTGGGTGTTTATTTCTGAAATATTCCCCAATAATATCCGGGCGTTGGGACAATCTTTTGGCGCCAGTGTACACTGGGTTTGTGCTGCCGTTATCACGCTGATTACGCCATTTTTTCTTGATAAGGATTCGGGCATCTTTGGCAAAAATCCCTGGCCGATTTTTGCGTTTTTCGCCTTAATGATGGTGTTACAATTATTATGGGTGTTGACAAAAGTTCCAGAAACCAAAGGCATATCGTTAGAAGAGCTTGAAAAAAACCTGATCAAACACGATTAAGCTAGTCAACCGGTTAGCGTTTTTAATATCCTGTCTATTTAAAAAAATTAAATAAAACATTCGTATGAATCAGCCATTATGGGGTATGGACCTGGGAGGTACAAAAATCGAAGGCGCTATTTTACCTTCCCTGAACAATCCGGCGCCCCTCTTGCGTACACGAATTGACACCGAAGCCGATAAAGGATATAGTCATGTTATTCAGCAAATCGCCCTGCTGGTGAATACGATGCAAAAAGAATCAGGTTTGGTACCCCACGCCATTGGTATTGGCACTCCTGGTGTCCTCGATCCGGTTTTACACACCATGAAAAATTGTAACAGCACGGTACTGAATGGAATGCCGCTGAAAAAAGATCTTGAAGAAAAACTTGGCATCAAGGTGGTATTGGCAAATGATGCCAATTGTTTTGCACTGGCCGAAACACACTGGGGTGTTGTCAAAGAAAAAACACCCGAGGCGGCTATGGTTTTTGGCATAATCATGGGTACCGGTGTTGGTGGTGGCATTGTGATCAATAATCACGTGTGGAACGGCAAGCATGGTATTGGCGGGGAATGGGGGCACAATTTCCTGGATGAAAGCGGCGGCCCCTGCTATTGCGGCAAAACCGGCTGCGTGGAAACCGTGATTTCCGGGCCTGCGACCGAACGGTTTTATCAAAAACTAACAGGCAGGCATTTACGGCTAAAGGAAATTGTACAACACTATAAAAACGGGGGCGATAGCGCTGCAACAGAAACGATAGAACGGCTTTGTTTCTTTTTTGGTAAAGCCGTTTCGGTTATTACCAATATGCTTGACCCGGATGTGATTGTTGTTGGCGGTGGTGTGGGTAACGTGGATGCCTTGTATACAAAGGGAATCGAATCACTTCAAAAGCATATATTTAACAACCGGCTTGATGTGCCGGTTCTGAAACCCTCGCTTGGTGACAGCGCCGGGGTTTTTGGTGCTGCGGCGCTCGTGGCTTAATTTCAATCCCGAAAAATACGTTTCTTAAAAACGTATTACGGCCAATCCCATCCGGCGATAGTTGTTATACGGCACAGCAACTTCATTTACTGCTATGCGGACTGCTTTTTGAAACAGGAGTGAATTACGAAGCTTCCAAAACACGATGCCCTCATTTTCGATCAGATTACCCCGGTGATCAATGACGGTTGTGCTGGCCAACTGCTGTTCTTGTTTAAAGAAGCTATTGTAGAGGAAATAAGTTTTGTCAGCTGTGGAAACAGGCAAATACGAAAGACTGGCAACGTTGAAGTCCGTGTTTTGCGACTGGTTAATTAACCCGCTCCAGCAACTATCCCCTGCGGTAGCCGGGAAATAAAACATACTCAGGTCACCGCGATCGTAAACCGTTTTCGGTCCGGCCAACGTTGAATAACGGGTAAATTCATTTTTATTTACCGGGATATTTTCAGCATCGTTTGCGATGACGTTATTCGTAAAAATTATTCCAGCATCCAGCTGGTCTTCTTCATCCTCGCGGCGATAAAACAGGCTGGCATAATCTTTCCCGTATTCTTTTAATAATAAAAAACCGCTGCCCGGCACCGGTATAAAATTTTCTTCTACCAGGTTTTGATTTTTAACGCGGAAGGAGGATAGTGTATTGAACCGGTAAGAAGAATCAAAATCCACTTTGCCGGTGGCGAAAGAATAACGGGCCACATCTACATTCTTGAGTGCTGAATACCTAAATCGGGAAAGGATTCCTGTAAAAACCTCGCCGGAATGATTATCCAGGGATAGTGAGACCTGTTCTACCTGCACCTGTGCGGTGGTGTTTATTTCTGTAAAAGCAATTGCAGTATCCGTACCGGCCAAATGAAACAATAAATAGTTTTGGTCTTTCCGGGAAGGGGTCAGCATCAACAACTGCCCGTTATCTGCCAGTTTAACAGGGCTGTTATCAAAAATTTCGAGTGGTAGATTATAAAAATCATACTGCACGCAGGGCTGTGTGATGAAAGGATGATGATACACGGCGGCAGAAAGTACATTCCAGTTATCATCAAATAATAACGTATGAAGTCGTGGCGCCGAATCGGCTACAGATTCAAAAGCTGCCAGCAAAATTTTCGTTTTGTCGGCTGACCGAACTAATAAAAAATTATTTCCCTTTTCGAGAAAAGAAAAACTGCAGATCGTTCTTGTGTCCGAGAAAACAGTACCCTCTGCCGTATAGCGGCGCCATTTAAGCAAGGTCTCTTCCCGGCCGGCCTCCAGCACAAGCAAGTCAAAATACCGGTCACCGCAAATAAAGTACTCTTTGATAGTCTTTTCTGTCACGGGCAGCGAAGTCGTTTCGCGAACAGGTATCATTCTGCTGTCAAAAATTTGAAATGTGGGCAACGGGTCATTCCGCCAGGGTGTCGCCGGCAGATCAACCATTTTTTTTCTTGTGTTTTTTTGAATCCAGTAATAATCACCAGCCTTGCCAAGTATATCCAGGCGAACCGCCTGCCGGTCATCAATAAATGGAGAGTACAACACCTGTTGTGCCGCTGAGGGTAGTGCCGGGAGAAGTATGAAAACAGCCAGGTATCGCAGATTCCGTACACGCATAGTTTACAGTTGACTGTTCTTGTAAGTTACAATCATTTTTTTAAACCAAAAGGCCGGTAATCTGTATCTTAATATTTTAAAAACCGACTTGTGTATGCGCCCAATTTTTTTCTTCTTTTTTGCAATATTTTCCACCTGTGCCTTTAGCCAGGTTAAAAAAAGTAGCTACTACAGGGAACCGTTCCGCCCCCAAATGCATTTTAGCCCGGCAAAAAACTGGACGAATGATCCCAATGGGCTGGTTTATTACAAAGGCGAATATCATCTGTTTTACCAGTACAATCCTTATGGCGATACCTGGGGACACATGAGCTGGGGCCATGCCGTAAGCAAAGATCTCATTCAATGGAAACATTTGCCCGTCGCCATTCCGGAAGACAGTCACAATATGATTTTTTCCGGCAGCTGTGTTGTAGACAAAAACAACAGCTCCGGTTTTGCAGAAAAACCGGGACAAGTGCCCCTGGTAGCTATTTATACAGCGCATATTATTCCGGATAAATCAAACCCGGATGACTACCAGCAAAACCAGCACATTGCCTACAGCCTTGACAATGGAAGATCCTGGCAGAAATACGCAGGTAATCCAGTCCTTGACCTGGGTAAAAAGGATTTTCGTGATCCAAAAGTTTTCTGGTATGCACCGCAACAAAAATGGGTTATGCTGACGGTATTACCTCACGAACATATTGTACAGTTTTACGGTTCCAAAAACCTGAAACAGTGGGAACATCTCAGCGATTTTGGTCCGCAGGGAGACACCAGTGCTATTTGGGAGTGTCCGGACCTCTTGCAGGTTCCGGTAGCCGGCGCCGGCGGGGAAAAGAAATGGGTATTGATCAATTCTCAACAAACCACCATGCAATACTTTGTTGGCAGTTTTAACGGACAATCCTTTATGAATGAAAATCCGCATGATCTTATTTTGCGGCCGGATTACGGTGCGGATAATTATGCAGCCATCACGTACAATAATATAGCGGATAACCAGCCTCCAGTCCTGGTGGGCTGGGCAAATAACTGGCAATATGCGCCAGCCATTCCCACCGGTCCCTGGAGAGGCGCTATGACTTTGCCCCGCACACTAAGCCTGAAAAAAACCGGAGATACGTGGATATTATTAGAACAGCCGGTGGATGCCCTGAAAAATTACCGCTCTGGTAAAACACTTGGCTGGACAAACCTGGCGGTTAACGGAGAACATAAGTTGCCCGTTCATACACAGCTCGCAGAATTTGATCTCTTGTTTGATCCCTCCGGGGCCGACTCCTGCGGAATAAAACTGGCTGTGGGTAACGGGCATTATTTTACGATCGGTTATAAAAAACAATTCCATGAAATTTATATTGATCGATCCCAAAGCGGCAATACGTCTTTTCATCCTGCTTTTTCCGCCTGGTTACGTTCTTCTGTAAAACTACAGGAGGTACAGAAAGCTGTTCATCTCCATATTATTTTTGATAAAAGTATTATCGAAGTATATGTTAACGATGGGGAAGTGGTATTGACTGAACAGTTATTTCCTGATCAAAAAAATGATGCCGTTGTACTGTTTAGCAATGGTGGTAATACAATTTTCGAGCAGGTAAAAATATGGCCTTTAAAATCTGCCTGGTGGCCGGCACATTAATTTACCCGGCATCTCCCCCTCGTTGGATGATGCGCTGCAACTGAGGCGGGATATTTGCTTCTACCGGTCCACCGTGGTAACAATATATTTTTTCGGGCGCCAGCTGTCCAATCTTTTTTACAGAACGGATCGCCGCTGGCATATCCAGCGTAAATTGTGGATTGGCGATTCCCAGTTCACCGTTTTCGAACACCAGCGCATCTCCGGCAACCAGGGTTTTACTTTCCGGCAGGTAAATGGATATATGACCCGGCAAATGGCCGGGTGTATTGATGATTTGCAGCCCCGGTAAAAAGGATGGTTGCTCGTCAATGGCAAATGCATAATCAACCGGCACGGCCCTTACCGATCGTAACCTTTGCTGAAATTGACTTGCCCACTCTTTTTGATTTTCTGGCAAGCTGTCAAAAAGTTGTTCGGCCTGTTGCAGCCGCAGCGATGGTTTTTTGCCGCTGATATAAGGTTCATCCAATGCAGACGTATAAATTTTTACGGCTGGATATTTCTCTTTCAATTCAAATAAACCGCCAACATGATCTATATCGTGGTGCGTGACGATAACACCCGAAAGCTCTTTCAATAAAACACCTCTTTTTTCCGCCTCGCGTTCAATCAATGGCAGAAAGCCGCTGTAGCCGCAGTCAACCAGTAGCAATTCATGATTATTTTGTAATAGAACCGGATAAATGGTTGCGCTGCCTCCATCAAACTCAAATGCCACCGGCAAAGCCACAATCTTCATACTTTCCTTTATTTAGTTGTACAAAGATAGCCGCGAAAGGCAGTGGACCATTTTATGAGGTTTGCACTACCTTCGCAGCACAAAAAAAGCAGCAATGAAGTTTCGCAATTTTAAAATGGTAGACTATGTCGTGTATGGAAGAGGTTGTTTTAACCAGCTGGACGAAATACTGGCGCCCCGGCGCCAGGAAGGAAAGCCAATGATCTTTTTGCTGGACCATTTTTTTCAAAATAAGCCTTTGGAGAGCCGCATACCCTTGCGGGGCAACGATAAAATCATCTTCGCAGATGTAACATATGAGCCGAAGACCAAACAGGTTGACGAACTGGCTGGTCAACTAAAAGAGGAGTTTGGAACCATCAGCGGCATAATTGGTATTGGCGGCGGCAGCACTATGGATCTGGCAAAAGCTGTTGCACTGATGATGACCAATCCGGGTTCTTCTGCTGATTACCAGGGCTGGGATTTAGTAAAATATCCCGGTGTATACAAGGCGGGTATTCCTACATTAAGCGGGACCGGTGCCGAGGTTAGCCGCACGTGCGTACTAACGGGCCCCACTCGGAAACTGGGTATGAACTCCGACTTCACGCCTTTTGACCAGATTGTACTGGACCCGGAGCTGACAGCCAACGCGCCGGTGAACCAGCGGTTTTACACCGGTATGGACTGTTACATTCACTGTATCGAAAGCCTGCAGGGAACCTACCTCAACGAATTCAGCAAAAGTTATGGCGAAAAGGCCCTGGAGTTGTGCCAATATGTTTTTCTGGAAAAAGACTCCTGGGATGACGAATCCGACGATAAGCTGATGATGGCTTCTTATGCGGGTGGCATGAGCATTGCCTACAGCCAGGTGGGTGTTGCGCATGCAGTTAGTTACGGACTTAGTTATTTGCTGGGCACCAAACACGGTGTGGGAAACTGTATTGTGATGAATCACCTGGAGGACTTTTATCCGCAGGGTGTGGAAGAGTTCAAGAAAATGGTGGAAAAAAACAAGGTAGAAATTCCATCCGGTATATGCAGGGGTTTAAAGGATGCAGATTTTGATAAAATGATCGATGTATCGCTGGGCATGAAACCGCTCTGGGAAAATGCCCTGGGGAAAGACTGGGAAAAAATAATGACGAGGGAAAAGCTGCGAGCCTTGTATGAAAAATTATAAACGTCCGCTCTACTGATACTTACGCTCTTGTACTTCTAAATAAACTAGCGCTTTTATTTTACACAGGCTTCGCCGGCCTGCTCGTTTGTTTTGCTGAATTTTCTTTCAGGCATCTTTTTTCATGCTTCAGTATATTTTATTCTGTATCAGCATCGCTCCGTCATTGTTTTTGATAATTTTAAAGTTCCTGTTTTACCGTAAAATTTCTGTACATGCGCTGGGCTGTATTATCCCTGGTTTTATTCTGCAAGTTGACAATGGCACAAACTGTGGAAGATATAAAAAGCCAGGGGGGAAATACTGCGGGCACCAAGGTAGATTATACTGTAACAGGCATCCCAATTCCGGTAGGAAAATATATTGGCGTGGTAAACGGCAGCCCTTACTTTAGTGAGAACTGGATGATTAGTACAATTGTTCTCACTGACGGTTCGGTATTCAATAATATCCCCGTAAAAATTGACCTTGCCTCCAAAAAGCTTCTTTTTAAAGACTCTTTGGGGCGAGAGCTGATTGCTACCTCGCCCGCAAGTGAAGTTTCTTTTGTAAACCCGTCTACGGCAATTCAATACCGTTTTATGCATTCTTCGGCACCCGGCTTTCCCGGCGATGCGGCCGCACCGGGCTGGTATCTTGTACTCGCAGCCGGAAAAGTATCCTTGTATAACAAAATTGAAAAAGAAATCAATGAAACAACGCCCTATGGTTCGGCAACGTCTGAGCAAAATATTATCACGAAGAACCATTACCTATTACAAAAAGACAGTTCGCTAACAACCATCAAAAAACTAAAGGATATCATTGCACTGCTGCCAGATCAAAAAAGCAGGCTGATCAATTATGTACACGCTCAAAAACTAAGCGATAAGCGGGAAGCAGACCTGGCTAAACTGGTCGCTTATTATAATTCACTTGTTACAAAACAGCCATAAATAATTTAAACCTTACGGGATTTCATCGCTTGTGTTTTCAGAAGTAACTTTATTACATGGTTAGCAATAAAGTACTTCGCTATTTAACATTGCCCTCGCTGTTTGGCACACAGCGTACCAAGGAAATCTTACGTGTTAATCCCACCGTCATTCCACAGCGGGAAGAAGCCGGCGAGGTAACTATTTATGTGTACGATTACGATGCGGACGGGGTGGATACTTTTCATTTCAACAAAACGGAAGATTGTTTTGCTTTTAAACAGTCTCGTCGCATCAGCTGGATTAATATTGACGGACTGCGAAAAGCAGACGTAGAATCTGTAGCCAATCACTTTGGCATTCACCCGTTGCTGGTGGAAGATATTTTAAGCATGAATCAACGGCCTAAGATGGATGAGGTGGAAGGTATACTTTTTTGCCTCCTGAATATGCTTTATTATAATGACAAGGAAATGACCGTAGAGCAGGAGCAGATCAGCATAGCGCTGGGAAAAGATTTTGTTATCAGCTTCCAGGAAGACGCTACCCGCGACGTATTTAATCCTTTGCGAACGCGGCTCAAAATCAGCAACAGTAAAATACGGCAACGGTCTGCTGATTACCTCTGTTACACAATGCTGGACCTGATTGTTGACAATTACTTCCTGGTAATGGAAAAACTGGTTGAACGGGTGGAATTGCTGGAGGAAGAGGTTGTACGCAGCAGCAGCAAACGAACGCTGGCCAAAATCAACCAACTGAGAAAAGAATTGATTGTGTTAAAACGAAATATTGCACCTGTCAGGGATCTGCTTTCCGGTATCATCCGCAGTGAGAGCGAGCTGCTTGACGACAGGACAACAAAATATTTTAAGGATGTGCATGATCATATTATTCAGGCCTACGACCTATCTGAAAACTACCGTGATATGATGATGAGCATGCAGGATCTCTATATCAACAATGTGAACCTGCGCATGAATGAAGTGATGAAAGTGATGGCCATTGTTACCTGCCTCCTGGCACCGGCTACCGTTATTGGCGGCATTTTCGGCATGAATTTTCATGATGTGCCTTTGCTGCAAAATCACTGGGGGTTCTGGATTGCAATGGGGCTGATGCTGGTCATTCCTGTTTGGATGTTGTATATTTTCCGCAGGCGGGGCTGGTTTTAAAATTATTTCTTCTTAAACACCGGCACCGTGCTGCAGGGTTCTCCATACATGATACTTTTGACAACCGGCAGCAGTAATTTTGTTATTTCTGCGTATGCAAATTCCGCAACCGGCACTTCACCACATCCTTTTATAACCACACGCTTGTCTGTAAATGCTGAAATGTTTATGCGGTTAATATTTTGCAGAAAGAGTGTTCTGTGCAACTGCTGTTCATCGCCAATAACAATATCCTTCGCCACGGGTTGTAAGTATGCCACCACCAGCATGTAGGCCCACATTGGTATGATGGCATCGGCGGTGCAGGTAACGGCTACAGATTTTTGCCGGAAAGTTTCCCAGTCATAGGATTTTAAGGCCTCGCGGAAGTCCTTTTCTTTTAAAATCATGCCCATGAACAAATGATCTTTCAGATCAAATACCGCCACTGGATTCCTGGGATAAAAATTTTCGAGATCGATTGTAACCAACCCGCTTTCAGCCACCTTATTTATCATAGCATCACTCATAATCGCTGTTCTTTACTGCAAAAGTAACAGCATTCGGTATTTCGGCGGTTAAATAGGTAAAAACAAAAAACCGGTCATTATGAGACCGGTTTTACGCTTATTATTTAGTTTTTTTTTAATAAAACTTAGCGCGGTTATCTTTAATGGTTGCCGCTTTCATTAATACCTGGATCGGGTACGCCATTCGCTGTTGCAGGCCCTGTGCCAGCTGAATGCGCTGGTCATCAATATTTGCATTCTCTACCGGCGTGGCCGATACATTATCCACACGCAGCGCAAAAACACCATCCGTTCCTTCAATTGGTTCTGGTACCACTTTTCCGGTATTTGCCGGGTTAAATGTAGCGCCAATGACCCGTGGCTCGTAACCAAAGCTGGCGCTGCCGTTCATTCGCAGGCTGTCCAGCGATTGCACTGGCTGATTCATGGCGGTTGAAACAGACTCGAGTGTATTTATCTTTCCCATTTTCTGCATTATCTGCCCGGCCTTTTTCTTTTTGCTGAGAATTGTTTCTACAAAAGGTCTTGCTTTCGCCACCGACTGTACACCTGGTTTATTGATTTCGGTAACAGTACACACAACATAGTTGCTGCCGGCGAGGAACGGCTGTAATACATCTCCCTTATCGGCTGCGAAAATCGCTTTCACCAACTGGCGGGATACCACGGTCGGACTAATTGAAAAGTCGTTGGGGCGTATATCTGTTGCCAGGAATTTATTAAGTCCTTTGGTTTTTAAATTCTTCTCAAAATTTTCGTCAAATGTTTTACGGTCGCGGCTGTCACCGGCAAACTGGCTTGCCTTGTTACTAACGCTGTCATCGGTGCTGCTGCTGGCATAGATTGGCTTGGTGAGATAGGCGATTTTGTATGCCGGGTCACTGCCTTTTTGTGAAAGGATTTCGATGTAGTGGTATCCAAAATCCGTTTTCACCACGCCTTTATCTCCCGTTTTATGTCCAAAAATAAAATCATTGAATGGGGCAACCATCTGGCCGGTAGGAATATTTTCATATACGCCGCCTTTGTCTTTACTGCCTGGGTCGTCAGAGAATTTCACGCAGAGGCTGTCAAAATTAGCACCGTTTCTTATGGCTGTCTGAATACTGTCGGCCAGGTGTTTGGCGGTGCTGTCGTCACGAACCGGAATCCATTGTCCCTGCTGGTTTTGTTGCTGGGTGGCAATCAGGATATGGCGAACTTTTACTGTATCGGGCCATTGTTGAATGTCCATCATTTTGGCCATTGCATAATGGTCAGCATCAAGGTAGGGTCCGTAAATTCCGCCAACCGGTGTTTTTAGTATAGAATCTTTGAGGGGTTGCTTAATAGCTGCCTTACTGATGTGACCATCGTAAAATGGAGCATCTGTTCCGTTCTTGCCAAGAAAAGCTTCCATGTCTTTGGTGCTGCCAAATTCAGCCTTGAGAGATTCCAGTTTTTCTCTTACCGCGGCGCTATCAGCTGCATTGGGCCCTGCATTGAATAACACATATTCTATATTACGTGTTTCTTCGTCTTGTTTAAACTGGTCTTTATGCTTGTTTATATATGCAGCAATTTCCTCATCGCTTACCTTCACGCTGCTGTCAGCGATCGTTGAATACGGAACTTTTACATAGGAAATTTTTGCGAGCTGGCTGTTCTCTGCGTTTTGTTTTTCAACATACCACTTTGGAACATTGACAGAATTTACAATCAGCGATGTGTATTTCTCCATCATCCGGTTGTACTCCAGGTTGGTGATATACGAATTGAGCTGTTGGCGATCGCTGGCAACCGTACTCCGTTTCCATTGTGTGATAAACTGTTTGGCAGCCGCCTCATCGTAGGTGTTGGTTTTGGGATCAGTAAAACGCTGTTTCATGTCCTGCGGAGGATTTTTTCCAAACAGGATATCATTAATTTCATTTTTACCTACCGTAATACCCAGTTTTTCAAATTCGTCGTCGAGGAGAATTTTACTCACCTCGCGGTTCCAAAGGCTTTCATTCAATTGCTGGCGGCCTCTGTCGTCCATTGTGTAACCCTGTTGCTGCTGGTAATCTTCCTCGGCAGCATACTCTTTTTGAAAGGTTGTATAATCAATTTTTTTACCGTTGACCACACCCAGCGTGGTGGAATTGCCACCAAACAGGCGGCTGCGGCCGGTAAAGGCATCCATTAATATAAATGCAACTAAAGACACTGCAATCGCTATCACCGCGATCCTCGCACCTTTCTCCCTGATTGTTTGAATAATTGACATAATAATATAGTAGGGTTAAAAAACGGATGGCAAAAATAGGGTAATTATAATTATGAACAAATTGTGGAAAACCGTTCAAAAGCCTTGAAAATACGCTGTTTCAAAACGATACTTTTTTCATTTTTTGCGTTTTTGTATAATCTTTTACTCCCAGACAAGGAACACCGAAATAGCTCATTCTGCCCATAAGCCTGTGCTTCTTTTTACCCACACCAGTATGTTAACGCATCTTTTTTTCTGTGAATAACCCCATGTGAAACGTGGATATGAAACTGGATTTTTGGAAAAGAGGTTTTCTTTTGACCTAACCGTTTGGGAAATATGTAAACTTCCCTTCTTTTTTCCCGGTAATACGCACAGTTGCTGATCGCCAAGTTATACTCACATTTGATTTTTATACATATTCACTTTACTGTGGAAAATAGTGTCAAGAGTATAGCTGTTCTGAAAACTGGGTGTGGATTTCAAATAAAAAAATGTGGATTGTTGTGAGTTGGTAACTTTGTAGTAAATACGTTTTTAGGGTTATCCACAAATTCACAGGACTAATAATAATAGACTTTTTTTTAAAAATATATATTAATACAATTATTATAAGAATAAAATACAGCGAAGAAATTGTTTTGAAAAATTGGAATGCGAAGCCGTAATATTGTCCTCCGCAAAAACATTTGATCATGGATACTGGCATACTGAGCGCAGCGAAAGCCAATGTAGAGAATAAAGGGTTTCTTGATATTGAACTTGATCCAACCCTGGATTTATTTGCAGAGATAGAACGCTTAAAAAAAGAAAAGAAAGCTATTTTGCTGGCACACTACTACCAGGAACCGGATATCCAGGATGTGGCAGACTATATCGGCGATAGCCTTGGACTGGCACAGCAAGCAGAAAAGACAAATGCGGACATGATTGTTTTTGCTGGTGTGCATTTTATGGCTGAAACCGCCAAAATACTAAACCCTTCTAAAAAAGTACTGATTCCGGACCTGAAAGCCGGCTGTTCCCTTAGTGATAGTTGTCCGCCGCCACTTTTTAAAAAATTCAAAGAACAACATCCCGATCACGTTGTCGTGAGCTATATCAACTGCAGTGCCGGCATTAAAGCGCTAAGCGATGTTATTTGCACCAGTAGTAATGCTAAAGCAATTGTGGAAAGTTTTCCCAAAGAACAACCCATTATTTTTGCCCCGGATAAAAATCTCGGTGCTTATATCAACAAAATTACGGGCCGCAATATGCTGCTCTGGAATGGCTCCTGCATGGTTCATGAAATTTTCAGCCTGGAGAAGATTACGAAACTAAAAACGCGTCATCCAAACGCAAAACTAATAGCTCACCCGGAATGTGAAGATCATATTTTAAAAATTGCTGATTTTATCGGTTCAACTACAGGACTTTTAAATTATACACAAACTGATGATGCACAGGAATATATTGTGGCAACAGAAACGGGCATTCTGCACCAGATGATGAAAGCTTCTCCAAACAAATCGTTTATTCCTGCACCGCCCAATAATAGCTGTGCCTGCAACGATTGCCCGCATATGAAACTGAATACGCTGGAAAAGCTATACTTGTGCATGCTATACGAAACACCGGAAATTACCATGGAGGAAGGCTTACGAGTTGCTGCTAAAAAACCTATTGACCGGATGCTTGAAATCAGCCGGCGGGCAGGGTTATAAGATAGGTATTTTACTGATGGTTTTTCTTTAATTCTATCAACATCATTTCTGTTAACTGGCTCTTTCGTTTTTCCGGAAGTAAAAATTTTAGTTGCAGCCTGGTGATTTCATAATCACGATTTGTGTAAACCATTCCAGTGGTATATTTTTTTTGTACCTCGGGCCAGAATTTTTTATCAATCATTACCCACACAGGCCGCCCCTTGCTGAAAGCACTGTCTGAAAAAGAATTTCGCAATGAGGCGGTATAGAAACAAAACGATGAACTGTACACATCAGGCCAAAAATAAATGTCGGAAGGATCAATGGTTCCTTTTATTCGTTTAGCCAGTTCGTTTCCAGCCTGGTAAGTTAAGAGTTGCGGGTAGAAATTTGCATTTAATAAAAAGAAGACCAGGGAAATTGCAGCTGCAGACATGCAGACTGCCTTTTGTACAGCTGTAAAAAATTGACTTTTATAAAAATAAATAACTGCGGCTAATAGAATAATGACAAAGGGAAAGATCAGCCAGTTTTTCACCGGAAAAAACCAGGCGTTTACCAGCGCAGCTATGATAAGTAAAAGTATAACTATAACGGCTTGTATACGAAAGATAAGTTTTGATCGGTGCACATTCCCAATAATACATGCGGCCGTTACTACCGCAGCTGCTGGAAAAGTTATATTAAGATAATGCGGGAGTTTGAAACCTGAAAAGCTAAGGAGCAGGGCGATAATAATAATTGTTGCAGTTGTCAGCCATTCCTGGCTTCGGGTAAGCCAGTTCCGAATTCGGTCAAAAAGAGCAAAATAGGTTAATATGCTCCAAGGAGCAAAGGCCCATAAAAAAGAATGTATAAAAAACAGGTAATCATTCTTTGCATCGCTGCCAAAGCTATCGCCCTGGAATCGTTCAACACTTTGTCCAAGCAGGATAAACAGCACACCGTTAATATGATCTTTTCCCCGTACCACTTTTTCGGGGTGCAGGTTAAACTGCAGGTAATAACAGTATACCACGGGTGAAATAAATACAGCAAAGAAGAGGATTAACAGCAATAGCTGCCAGCTGTAAAAGAAAGCCCAGTCTTTTCGATATAGTAAATAAAAGAAAATACCCACAGCCGGTGTAAACACGGCGATGTGGCCTTTTGTAGCAAAGCCAAGTGCTAAACCAAGGGATGCTCCTATAATATTTATAAACTTTCGTGTCTGTATAAGTTCAACCAGTTGCCAGGTAGCAAAAGCAACACAGGCTGTGAGAATAGCATCCATCCTGACATCATTATTGGCAAGGATAAATGCAAAAGCTGAAGAAATAAGCAAAGCGGCAAGCCTTCCGGTTTCTACGTTGTATAAATTTTTTCCCAGGCGAAAGACAGACCAAACACCCAGGACAGTAAATAACAGGGAAGGAAATTTATACGCAAATGATGTAACACCAAAGAGGTGATAACTCAGCGCACACAACCAGAAATGTAAATGCGGTTTATCCAGGTAATCTTTACCGTTATCAATCAGGTTTACAAAGTCATTTGTCAGGTACATGTGCAGAGCAATATCGGCATGATGTGCAGAGTCATTATCCATTAACGGAACGAATAATCCGGTGATATAAACGATACCAAGCAGCGAAAAAAGGAAAAAGTAAACCTGTTTTGGAAGAAAAGCTGTGTTCATCAGCTATTTATTTGTAACAAAATAAAGCTGTTTTAAATAGACGGGAAAGAATTTCAGCAGAAATAGGAGCCTGTCTTTACAACTGCGATAGTTTTTCTGCAGCCGCAACCAGGGTTTCATCTTTTTTGGCAAAACAAAAGCGCAGCACGCGGTTATCTTGCTGGGATTTATAAAAAGCAGAAACAGGTATGGCGGCCACGCCTTTTTCTACGGTAAGGCGTATGGCAAAGTCCTGGTCGCTTTGATCACTGATGCGACTGTAATCATAACACTGAAAATAGCTTCCGTGCGAGGGAACAGGAATAAACCGTGTATCGGACATAAGCCGGCTGAAAAAATCTCTTTTCTGCTGCAGCCAGCCTGCAATGGAAAGATAGCTGTTTCTGTCTTTTAAAAAATTAGCGAGTGCAACCTGTACCGGCGAATGACAAGAAAAGCAATTATACTGGTGAACTTTTCGAAATTCTTCCATCAGTTGCGGAGAAGAGATGCAATACCCGGTTTTCCATCCTGTGCAGTGATATATT
This sequence comes from Chitinophagaceae bacterium, assembly GCA_035760665.1. Lineage (GTDB taxonomy): Bacteria > Bacteroidota > Bacteroidia > Chitinophagales > Chitinophagaceae > DASTSN01. The sequence continues at coordinate 32,422 of DASTSN010000076.1, forward strand.
TTGCCAAAGGAAAAGCAAACAAATGATCTTTCTAGTAAATCTGGGTAGCGCAAAATACTGAGGTGTGGAAGACCATCGTAAACCAGGTGCTCATACACTTCGTCACTTACAAGAATGATGTTGCTGTCTTTTACAATATTTTGAAGTGCTGCAATATCATCTTCCCGTAGTACATTACCAGTCGGATTATGCGGGGAATTCAGGATAATCATTCTTGTTTTGGGAGAAATTTTTTCAGCCACCTTTTGCCAGTTGATTCGGTATCCCGGAAAATCAAGACTAATTGTAACTGGTATTGCATGGTTTAGTTCAATAGCGGGTATATAGCAATCATAAGCCGGTTCAAAAACGATTACTTCGTCTCCTGGTTGTAAAACCGTTGTCAGAGCAGTAAATATCGCATAGGTGCCCCCGGGAGTAATTGTGATTTGCGAAGCGGGATTGATGTTGGTGCTATAGAGAAATGCTGTTTTTTCAGCAATCACTTCCCGCAAGGGCAGGTAACCCTGCATGGGCATATACTGATTATAACCATCTTTCATGGCTTGATTCACCAAGGCAATTAGTTGCTCATTCATTGGAAAATCAGGAAAACCCTGCCCCAGGTTGATGGCCTGATGTTTAGCCGCCAAACCACTCATGATCGTAAAAATAGTCGTGCCTGTTGCAGGTAATTTGCTTTGAATTGTTACTGGCATAACAAAAACAAAAGTACAACCACTCTTGCGGAAATAAGCGGTTTAGAAAAAGCAGAAGTGTAAAAATTTATACACCCGCTTTTTGTTCTCTTGAAGAAACGGAGTTGGTCTTTGTGCCGGTAATTAGTCCCCTGCATTGTGCGCTGCCACAGCGACAAACAAATGGCTCCATGCTATCATCCAGAAAAGTGGCATAATCCAGCGTAAGCTCTTCACCGGTATCAATATTTCTAAGTGCAATAACAGTAAGCCCGTCATACCCGGTATTGGGAGTGCAGCTGTGATTTTGCGGTGCCCAGTTAGCAGGATCTTCGTCCCACAACAAATATATTTCATCACTTAACGGGTAGGCATATCGGCGAAAGAGAACTTTTTCTTCTTCGCTCCAGCAGGAATCTACATGACGTTTTGAAACCAGGCGGTGCGATTTTTCTTCTCCGCGAAAGATTGCCTCACCGGCCGCAATGAAACGGGTGGCATAGATACCAAAACCATGAATGGAATTACCAGTCATTTTGTAAGGCTTGCTGTTGCGCCGGTGACGTGCGATCCCCTCGCAGATGATGTGCTCTAAAAAGCCTTTTTGGCCTATTCCATCATACTGCAGAATAAAATCAGCAGATCCTTCATAACCATCAGCGTAAAATACCGAGCAGGTAAAATTGATTTCAAGAAAAAAAATTTCATTTTCGCCGTTTACCCTGAAATCAAGCCTTGCATAGCCCACCCCGTTAAAGCCGGTAAATATTTTTTCAGCGGCTTTTTTTAAAGCAGCTTCCAGATCCGGATCCTCGCATGGAACATTACAATCGGGGTGGAGTTCAGACGTTTTTAATGCATAGGTTTTAAATTGTTGTCCCGCGGGAAACCGGTATTCAACCGGTTTAAAAACTGTACAGGATTTTTCTGTAGGATTTGCTGCTACTAATACTGTAAATTCCCGGCCGCTGATATATTGTTCAACCAGCAATGGCCCATAGTCATCAAGGATTTCCGCTACCTTTTGGGACAGCTCATTTTCATTATACACGAGTGAATGCTCATCAATACCCAGGCTGTCTCCGGCTTTGGCGGGTTTGATAAACAGGGGAAAAGCAAGTCGCTGAAGGACCGTTTGAATATCTTCCTTTTTTTCCAGCAACACATAGGGCGGAAATGAAACAGATTCGCAGTAAGCCACATACTTCATCAGTTCTTTCGGTGGATCATATAGTTTACTGGTAGGACCGGTGAAAGGTAGTTGCAGCAATTCAAGCGTGTGAATAACATCTATCGATGGCACCTCCCACTCCAGGTAACCTTCGCAAAGATTTACAAAGATGTCATAGCCTTTTTTGCTTAATTCCTTTAACTGGCGGTAGGTGGTCAGCTTGTTAAGGAAAACATGATCTACCTGATCGTCTGGTAGCAAGGTTGACAAGTTGCGCGGCGGATCGTAATATTGATAATCGACCGAGGAGGTGGAATAATCCGGCTGCAACACACATACTTTCATAAAGAGACACTTTGTTGACTGGATCGTCTCAGAATGGCTTCTTCAATGACCTCATGAATTAATTGTGTAAATGTTTTACCGCTAACACGAAGAATAGCACCAATAGAGGTATAATCTTCATCATCACTCAGTCCGCATTGCGCATTTACCTCCAGTACATACAATTGGCCGGATGTTTTATCCATCCGCAGGTCAAGCCGGCCATAGCCTTTGCCAGCCACGGCGCAATATGCATCGAGGCTTATTGATTTTATTTGTTTTGCCAAACCGGGATCGTAAACGGGCCGGTATTCATAAAAATTCGCGTTACCGGGCATCGGTTGCTCGCTTTCATAAATTTCCCAGAGCCGGTCAAAAGACAAAAATTGTTCATGCTCGGGCAGCGAGTTGTGAAAAATTCGTTCAACCGGTTCATAAATAATACACTGTTCCGGCTTATCAGAGGTTCCCACAACGAGCGACGTAAATTCGCGACCTGTGATAAATTGTTCTGCGAAAAGTCCGTCAGCCAGCAGGTTCCAGCCACGATAACCCTTTTCCAGTTCGTGAACGCGTTGCAACAATTCGTGATCGTTATTCACCACATTTTTTACAGATATACCCATGCTGCCACCGGAAACCGCTGGTTTGAGTAATACCGGAGTGCCGATGCGCTCACAAATACCCGCGAGTTGCGTTTTTTCATGGTGAAGCTGCTCCCAGGCCGGAGTGGCTACAGCAGCGGCCGCAAAGGCTTTTTTCATGGGAATTTTGGAGGTGGTTATTTCATAATAGAAACTATCGGCACCCGTGTAAAGAAGGTCGTATTTTTCCAGTTCATCTATCACAGAAATTCCGGGTGTTCCATTTACCTCGTCGCCATCACATAGGTTTAGTACCAAAGGAATTTTACCATCCGGTGATGCGGCAATGGAACGAATGACCTGTGCATAATTCTGTAATGTTACTGGCTGCCATTTCCAGTCTACATGTAACTCGGTAAACACTTTCTGGTATTCGGCAAGACTTTGCGTAAAATCATAATAATACCGGAGGTTAGGATCGTCTGTTTCCAGCCAGGGAAACAAAACCCAGTACTTGTATTGATTAATTAAAATGGCGCCTGCGTTACTCATGCAGTAATTTTTAAAGAAGAGCGTTCTTTAAGTTTACGGGTAATATAATGCGTCAGCCGGTAGTGTGCAAGCACTTCGTTACTGAGGTGAGCCGCGCCTTGTATTTTTCCAATACACGCGGATGTGCCGCAGCAGCATTCGAAAGACTGTGCCATCTCCCATTCAGAAGAGGGATAAAAAAATGTCAGTTCTTCTCCGGGTTCTATAGATTTGATACATTCAACAATCAGGCGGGATGTATCAAAAAAAAGATTGGGCGAGCAGCTGTGATTGGTATAACGTAAATATTCTGGCAGCAACGAAATGTGTTCGTTTTCTTCAACCTGTATAGTGAGGTAGGTGGCTGCAGGAAGGACAGCTTCGGCGTGGAAAGTACAAAACGTTTCACCTGCGCTGAAGTGTTTGCAGGCGTGTAATGATTTTGCTCCACCGGTGTTGTTCTGCCGAACTTCGGCAATTTCACCGTTTATAATTATTTCATAAGCTAACTGATAAATTGCCGAGGCGTGCATAAAATTGCTGAATGAAGTTGAGGATTGAAGTATTGCTGCTTGGGTGATGAAGAGGATTTAAGTTGTTTTTTTGCTGGGAGATTTTTTTCCAGTTAGCAACAGCACGATTCAATGATTATTTTACAATAACCATACAAATCTATTTTTAATTTTTATAATAATCTAATTAATGATTACAGCGGTGGCTTCGATTTCCACAAGGTATTCAGGTTCTATCAGGGCACGCACTTCCACCATGGTATTGCAGGGTTTGATGTCTTTAAAAAACTCACTGTGTGCCCGCCCGTATTCCTGCCAGCGGGCAATATCGGTTACAAACATCCGCACACGCACCACATCTTTCAAAGTGGCTCCCGCCTGCTGAAGGATGTTTTCAATTTTTTGATATATAAACCGTGTTTGAGTATAGGCATCCCCAGGCCCAACAACGGTTCCGTCTTCACCGACCGCTACCGTACCGGTTACCTCCACAACATTGCCCACTTTTACTGCCCGGCTGTATCCAACAATGGATTCCCACTTAGAGCCTGATGAATAGTTGGTGCGTTCCATTTTTATTTTAGTTCAATGTTATTGTCTGAAATGACAGGTTCATCCTGCATACGTAAATAAATACGGGCGACAGTCACAACGTCTTTCTGACAATAAGTGACTATGCGGTCCAGGTTTTTTTCGTTCCAGTAAACCTCCCACACCATACTGCCGTCAATGTCATCTTTTGGTGTGGGTATATTCAATGTATGGGCCAGGAGGTTGAGGGAGGTATAGCTTTTGAAATCGCCAAATTTCCACAATTCCAGGGTGTCGAGATGATTCACTTCCCAGGGTTTTTTACCTGAAAGCTGCAGGATTAAGGGAATGGGTAAATGATGAACAATCAGCCGGCGGCAGATATAAGGAAAATCAAATTCCTTTCCATTGTGCGCACATAGGTATTTTGTATTGTCGGTCGCCCATTTATTCAGCATGTCGCAAAAGCGGACGAGCAATAGTTTTTCGTTTTCGTCATAAAAGCTTTTTAATACCAGCTTGCGATCTGCTCCACTACCGGTTAATACGCCACAACTAATACAAATGATTTTGCCAAACTCGGCATAAATGCCTGCCCTGTTATAAATTGATGAAACGGTTTCGTTTTCTTTATTCCGTATCAGGTAAGCCGCTTTTTGGTCCCAGAGGGGTTTCCACTCCTCGGGCAATTGGTCGTAAGCGGCATACTGGGGAATTGTTTCTATATCAAGAAACAGGATATTATTGACAGGGATTGACGACATAATATAGCCTAAAAATAAAAAACATTAGAGGATAAACCCGCCCTGATTTTTTTGTTATTTGTTGTCGTTCGCTGGGTTTTTATACAATCCGCACCTACAGGTATTTATCGCCCATATTGCGCTTTACTTCGGCAACGTAATCTTTAATCTCTTGTTCTTTTTCCCTTTTGCATACCAGCAGCACGTCTTTGGTGTCCACCAGTATGAAATCGTCAAGCCCCTGGAGGAGCACCAGTTTATTATCCGGCACATGTACCATACATTTAGTGGTGTCGATGATCATGACTTTATTACCGGCTACGGCATTGCCAAGGTAATCTTTCTCCATATTTTCCCAAGCGCTGTTCCAGGTGCCCAGGTCGCTCCAGCCAAAAGAAGCGGGAATGACATACACATTATCGGCTTTTTCAAGAATACCAAAGTCGATGGAAATGTTGGTGCATAACTGGTATACTCTTTCTATGGCATTATTTTCACCAGGTGTGTTCAGGTTGTCTTTTTCCGCGGCGAACACTTCATACATTTCTGGCAGGTATTTTTCAAATGCTTTTAAAACATTTTCAACCTTCCAGAAAAAGATGCCGGCATTCCAAAGAAAATCACCGCTGGCAATAAAGGTTTTTGCCAGGTCCCGGTTGGGTTTTTCCGTAAAGGTTTTTACTTTATAAATTTCGGGTGCGGCCGCGATGGTATCATGCTGAATGTAGCCATAGCCTGTGTTCGGATAGGTGGGTTTTATGCCAAGTGTTACAAGCGCATTGATCTCAGCAACAAAATCCAGCGCTTTGAGGGAAATTTTTATGAACTCTTCCGGCTCTAAAATAAGATGATCTGCCGGAGCCACAACGAGTGTTGCCCTGGGATCACGTTGCTGCAGTTTGAAGGATATATATGCTATGCAGGGAGCGGTATTTTTCCGGAAGGGTTCGCTGAGGATATTTTCAGCAGGGATTCCCGGCAACTGCTCCTTTACAAGACCTGCATATTCCTGAGAGGTAACGACAAAAATATTTTCTGCAGGAACTAGTTTTTGATAGCGGTCAAAGGTTTGCTGAATCAGCGTTTTACCAGTATTGAGAACGTCAAGAAACTGCTTGGGATAGTTGAGGCGGCTCATTGGCCAGAAACGGCTGCCAATGCCACCCGCCATAATGGCTACATAGTGATGATTGCCCATGAGTTGGTTACGGTTTTTAAATAAGTCCTTCTTTTACCAGGTCGTGTAAATGAATCATACCGAGATATTTTCCATGATTTACAACGACCAACTGCGTTATTTCATGTTTTCTCATAAGGTCCAGTGCGTCTACGGCCAGTTGTCCCGCTTGTATAGTCTTCGGGTTGGTGGTCATGATATCCTGGGCGGTAAACTGGTCAATGGGTAGATTTTTTTCCAGCATTCTTCTCAGGTCTCCATCGGTAATGATGCCCAGCAGGTTTGCTGCTTCATCGGCCACGGCGGTTACCCCCAGCCTTTTTTCCGTTATTTCCACAATCACTTCTTTGATGGTCTGATCTGGAAGGACACAGGGTTTTTCATTGTCACGATAAAGATCATCTACCCGCAGGTAAAGTTTTTTGCCCAATGTTCCGCCCGGGTGAAACTTGGCAAAATCGTCGTTACCAAAACCTTTCAGCTCCATTAATACAATGGCCAGCGCATCTCCCATGACTAACTGAGCAGTGGTGCTGGAGGTTGGTGCCAGGTTATTGGGGCAGGCTTCTTTTTCTACCGTAGTATTTAAAATAATGTCCGATTGTTTGGCGAGGAACGATTCTTGGTTGCCTACCATGCCGATCAGGGTATTTCCAAAATTACGGATCAGCGGAACGAGTACTTTTATTTCAGGGCTGTTACCACTTTTGCTGATTATCATTACTACATCGTTCTGTTGCACCATACCCAAGTCGCCGTGAATGGCATCAGCTGCGTGCATAAAAATAGCGGGCGTGCCGGTGGAATTAAATGTGGCAACCATTTTTTGGCCAATAATGGCGCTCTTGCCAATGCCGCTAACAACTAGCCGGCCGCTGCAATTTTTAATGGTTTCCACTGCTTTAGCAAAATCGGCGTTGATATACCGGGAAAGACCCGAAACTGATTGAGCCTCAAGCTCTATGGTGCGCAATGCTATTTGCTGAACAGTCGTTTGCATGTTAAAGCGGTAAAATTAGCAGTTTTAACAGGATTTGTTGAGCAGGCCTCTCTTTTATTCGTTAAATTTTTAACCTTTCAAAGCGAATTCTTAACTGCCGGTAATGTAAATTCGCATCCCCATTTTTGAAACAGATGTTTTCGATCCGGGAATGATGGTAGTAAGATTGCCTGCCGGATAGTTAAAACCAATTCTCATTCCGGGTAAGAATCTATTTAAAAAGTGCGGGCACGACGAATGATTTTATTCCTCCGTTCAAAAAATTTCCAGTTTTCACATGCCGGATCGCGGTAAAATCGGTATCTTATAAAAAATCAATAGTAGGGAAAGGAAAAACTCTGAGTAATGGGCACATCTACAACTAAAAAAGTTGTTGGCAAAAAGGCGCCAGCAAAAAAGGCGGACAAACCAGCCAAACCTGTTCAAAATCTTCGAAAAGCATTATTAGAACATTTTGGATTCGATAAATTCAAGGATAACCAGGAAAAAATTATCGAAGCACTGCTGGCCGGGTACGACACATTTGTGATTATGCCAACCGGCGGGGGAAAAAGTTTATGTTATCAGCTCCCGGCGTTGGTCAGTGAGGGGGTGGCAATTATTGTAAGTCCCCTGATAGCTTTGATGAAAAACCAGGTAGACCTAGTTCGAAGCTACAGCAGTAAAGACGACATAGCCCATTTTTTAAATTCCACGCTGAATAAAAAGGAGATAAAGGAAGTACATGATGACCTTCTTTCGGGCAGCACGAAAATGCTCTATGTCGCCCCGGAAACACTGACAAAACAAGAGAACCTGGATTTTTTCAGCGACTTAAAAATTTCTTTTTTTGCTGTTGATGAAGCGCACTGTATTTCCGAGTGGGGACACGATTTCAGACCGGAGTACCGCCGCTTGCGGGAAATGATGACGCAGATTAATCCCGACGTGCCTGTGATTGCATTAACAGCAACAGCAACACCAAAGGTGCAAAGTGATATTATAAAAAATCTTGAACTGCGTACTCCTAAAATTTTCACATCTTCATTCAACCGGCCCAATCTTTATTACGAAGTACAGCCCAAAATAAAGAAAGAACAGACGTTAAAAAGCATTGTAAAATTTATCAGCCAGAATAAAGGGAAAAGTGGCATCATTTATACAACCAACCGTAAAACGACTGAAGAGCTGGCAGAGCTTTTGCAAAAAAACGATATCAAGGCGGTTGCCTATCATGCCGGCATTGACAGTAAAATCCGCGCCGAGCGCCAAGACCAGTTTTTAAACGAAGATGTACAGGTCATCGTGGCAACAATAGCTTTTGGAATGGGCATTGACAAACCGGATATTCGGTTTGTTATTCACTACAATATTCCAAAGTCCATTGAAAATTATTACCAGGAAACCGGCCGGGCCGGTCGCGATGGTATGGAGGGAAAATGCATTCTTTATTATTCGCATAAAGATGTTTCCAAACTGGAGCATTTAATGCGGGATAAACCCCTTAGCGAACGGGAAGTGGGGGCCCAACTGATTGGAGAAACGGTGGCGTTTGCAGAAAGTGGCGTTTGCAGAAGAAAGATTTTGCTTGGGTATTTTGGTGAAGACTATGAAAAAGAGAATTGCGGCAACTGTGACAACTGCAAGCACCCGAAAGAAAAAATTGAAGCAAAAGACGAGGCCGTTAAAGTGCTAAAGGCCATTAAAGGGCTGGATGAGCGTTTTGCTACGGACTACGTAGTAAATATTATTATCGGGAAATTAACCCCGCAAATCCAGATGTTTCGCCATGAAGGATTACATGAATTTGCAAGCGGTAATGATCAGCCTCCTCATTTCTGGAATTCGCTGATCAGGCAAATGCTGCTGGCAGGATTATTAAGTAAAGACATTGAAGAATATGGTGTTTTAAAAATCACAAAGGCGGGTGAGACATTTGTCAAAAAGGCCAAATCGTTCCCGATTGTTTTAAACAATCTTTATGAAGACGCAAACGAGGATGATGATGAAGTGATAGAAACAGGAGCTGGTGCCGCGACGGATGAAAGGTTGTTTGAAATGTTAAAAGAACTTCGGCAGAAGGAGGCAAAGAAAAAAGGACTTCCGCCATTTGTTATTTTTTTGGAGACCTCATTGCAGGATATGGCTACGCTGTATCCGGTTACAGTCAGCGATCTGGAGAAATGCCAGGGTGTGAGTAAAGGCAAGGCGATTCGCTACGGTAAACCCTTTGTGGAGCTGGTTGCAAAATATGTGGAGGACAACAATATTGAGCGGCCGGATGATTTTGTGATGAAGAGTGTGGTGAATAAAAGCGGCAACAAGGTGTACATAATACAGCAAACGGATAAAAAAATACCGCTGGAAACAATTGCCAAAAACAAAGGCTGGCGGATGGATGAGATGCTGGAAGAAATGGAAACGATTGCCGCCAGCGGTACACGCCTGAACCTTGATTATGCAATTGATGAAATGCTGGATGAGGCCGACCAGGAAGAAATTTTAGACTATTTTAAAGGTTGTGAAACCTCATCATTGCAGGTGGCGCTTGAAGAACTTGCGGAGTTTGACTTTACCTGGGAACAATTAAAAATCATGCGTATCAAATTCCTGGCGGAATATGGGATGTGACGGGGAAAAACATTTTCGATTATTGCCACAAACCACTATTTTTGCTGCCCGTATTTTTCTAACGGATTGGTGCGGTAGCTCAGTCGGTAGAGCAAAGGACTGAAAATCCTTGTGTCGGCGGTTCGATCCCGCCCCACACCACGAAAGTCTCAACAGTTAAGTTGGGGCTTTTTTATTTCATCTTCCCATATACACCATTAAAATTTGAACATCGCTGGGGTTGATGCCCGAAATGCGGCTGGCTTGCCCAAGTGTTGTTGGTTTTATGCGGGTTAATTTTTCCCTTGCTTCATTTCCAAGCGCATGGATTTTGTGATAGTCAAAATTTTCTGGTATCGTGAGATCTTCAAGCTGATTCATGCGGGCTACCAGTTCTTTTTCTTTTTCAATATACACTTCGTATTTTACCTGTATAGAAGCCTGCTCAATACTTTCTGAGGAAAAACCTTTAAGAACATCGTTAAGCTGCGGAACAGCCTTGATAAGATCCATTATTTCCACTGACGGGCGAAGGAGAATTTTTTGGGCTTTTTGTTTTTCGCTGATACTGGCCGAACCTATTTTCTCAAACCATGGATTGATGTCAGTGGGTTCAATTGCAAAATTGTTCAAGATTTTTTTGATTGCTTCCACGTCGAGTTTTTTGGCCAATACCTTATCCATTCTTTGCTGTGCAGCAAGACCGAGGCGATAGCTTTTCTCGGTCAGTCTTAAGTCGGCATTATCCTGGCGCAGGAGCGTTCTGAATTCTGCACGGGAAGTAAACATCCTGTAAGGCTCATTAGTACCCTTGCTGATCAGGTCATCTATCAGCACGCCAATGTATGCTTCACTTCGTTTTAAAATCACCGGCTCCAGGTTTCGCACTTTTTGATGTGCATTGATACCGGCCATTAACCCTTGGCAGGCAGCTTCCTCATAGCCGGTGGTACCATTGATTTGCCCTGCAAAAAACAGGTTATCAATCAGTTTTGTTTCCAGTGAATAATGTAACTGAGTGGGGGGAAAGTAGTCGTATTCAATGGCATAGCCGGGCCGGAACATGCGAGCGGATTCAAAACCAGGAACAGTACGAATCGCTTCGTATTGTACCTCTTCCGGCAGTGAGGTGGAGAAACCGTTTACATATACCTCCACGGTATTCCATCCCTCAGGTTCCACAAAAAGCTGATGCCGCTCACGTTCGGCAAATCGGTTGATTTTGTCTTCAATGCTTGGGCAATACCTTGGCCCGACGCCATCGATTCTACCCGCAAACATTGGACTTCTGTCAAAGCCTGTTTTCAGGATGTCGTGGACTTTTTGATTGGTATAGGTAATCCAGCAACTCCTTTGTTCTTTAGGTTTTAGTGTATCGGTAAAGGAAAATCCAGTTATATCATCGTCCCCTTTTTGTTCCTCCATTTTTGAGTAATCAAGAGAACGACCATCTACTCTTGGTGGGGTTCCTGTTTTCAACCGGTCGCTTTCAAAGCCCAGCGTAACCAGCTGTTCTGTTATGCCGGAGGCTGCTTTTTCGGCCACGCGGCCACCACCAAAGTTTTTTTCGCCAATATGAATAATTCCGTTTAAGAAGGTTCCATTTGTTAAGACTACAGCATCAGCCATAATTTCATGACCAAGGCCGGTAATAACACCTAAAACGCGGCGACCTTTTACCACTAAACCCTTGACCATATCCTGGTAAAAGTCAACGTTTGCTGTATTTTCCAGCATTTCCCTCCATTTTGCAGCAAAGAGCATCCGGTCGTTTTGGGTACGGGGACTCCACATAGCGGGACCTTTCGATTTATTCAGCATACGGAACTGTATCATGGAAAGGTCGCTGACGATACCGGAATAGCCGCCCAAGGCGTCAATTTCCCGAACAATTTGCCCTTTTGCGATCCCACCCATGGCAGGATTACAACTCATTTGGGCAATTGTCTGCATATTCATGGTTACCAGAAGCACCTTCGAGCCAAGGTTAGCAGCAGCAGCAGCAGCTTCACAGCCGGCATGACCAGCTCCTACCACTATTATATCATATTTTGGAAACATATCTGCAAATGTACTATAACCGGGTAGCTTTGGAGGACTGTATCAAAAAACTAAAAGGTTCCTTGTGGAACAT
>DASTSN010000077.1:0-44108 GCA_035760665.1 Chitinophagaceae bacterium
TACGATCTGAAGAATACGATTTTTTCATTTATCCCCAATACTGCCGAAGTGGCTTTTTATGGCCTGCTGAAAGGCATGGAGGATTACCTGAACCGAATTAAAATTGAACGCATCCTTTCCTGGAATAAAGATTTCGATGCGGAAAAACTCTCTGAAATGGTCAACCGCCGCATTCGGGTGGAGAAAATCGCCATTAAAGATGTAAAAATGCGTACGTTCATCACCGAAGATGCCGGGCGCAATGAAATGGTTCAGCACGTATACGACATCACTTACGGCACAGTGCGCAAAGGGATCGATACAATTGTGGTGATTGATGATTCTATCGTACGGGGCACCACTTTAAAAGAGAGTATCATCCGGATGCTGGCCAGGCTGGAGCCAAAAAAAATTATCATTGTTTCTTCATCGCCCCAGATCCGTTACCCGGATTGCTACGGTATAGATATGAGTAAAATGGGCGAATTTATTGCCTTTAATGCTGCCATCGGTTTGATGAAAGATCACCAGAAAACCGATTGCCTGCAAGAGCTGTTTGAGCGTTGTAAAGAGCTCCAGCGAACAAATCAACTGCATACGGAAAACGTGGTGAAGCAGGTTTATAAATCGTTCTCTGCCGAGGAAGTTTCTAAAAAAATCGCTGCGCTGATCACACCTCCTTCGCTGAACATACCGGTAGAGGTGATTTTTCAAAGTATTGAAGACCTGCATAAAGCCTGTCCGAATAACCTGGGCGACTGGTATTTTACCGGCGACTATCCCACACCCGGTGGAAACCGTGTCGTGAACAAAGCCTTTATGAACTACATGGAGGGTAAAAACGTACGGGGTTACTAATACAATAGCAGCCGGTTTATAAAGCAAGTGTTGTTTTTATAAGTGGTAAACCGTTTACGTTCTTTTCCAAATTTTAAACTTCCTGTTACATGAAAACACTGCTGTTGATTCGTCATGCTAAAAGCAGCTGGGATAGTGCAACACTTAATGATTTTGACCGTCCGCTGAATGACAGGGGCAAGAAAGATGCACCTGTAATGGCAAAAAGATTGCTTGACAAGAAGGTGCAGATCGACCTGATCGTGTCCAGTCCTGCCAAGCGGGCCAGGAAAACAGCTGCAATCTTTGCTGAAGAATATGGTATAAAAGATAAACAGATAATCTATAAAGAGGCGCTGTATGCCGCCCCGGCAGAAGTATTTGAGACTGTCATTGCACAACTGGAGGATCAGTTTGATCACGCGGCGCTGTTTTCACATAATCCTGGTCTCACAGATTTTGTCAATACACTGACGACTGTGCGGGTGGATGATCTGCCTACCTGCAGTGTCTTTGCAATTAAAGTGCCCGTAAAGAAATGGAAAGATTTCCCCGGGGCGGATAAGGAATTCTGGTTTTTTGATTATCCTAAGTCCGGAGGCAACAGGTTGTAAAGGTTATTTACCGGAAGTTTTTAAACCATTCGTTAAGAAGTTTTTGATACGGACTTGCAGTAGTAACCCACCGGCATCTGTTTCTGGAAAGTGGTATGGAAATTCTTTTGCAGCCTGCAGGGCGGCAGTCAGTGAAAACCCGCTTTGTTCCTTGCAATATGCAATGTGCTTTGCTGTAAGGTAGCCTGCCAGATACTCCTGTTCGGTTTGGCCGGGTGTGGGAATGAGGACCGATTTTTTTTTCATGTTCACAAGATCCATCACCGTACTATAGCCGCAGCGGCTGATAACCAGGGAGGCCGCCTGCATTTCCTCGTTTAACGCTTTTGCCGGCAGGTGATTGTAAATCCTGATTTGGTTGCTGGAAGGAATCAGAGTGACCGAGCCGGGCAATCCTCTCACCAGTGTTGCGGTACCGGGGTAACGAGCCAGATCATCAAGTACTTTGTTTTCCAACAGGCTTCGCTGAGGCTCGGGACCGGATAGTAAAATGAGCACATGGCCTTCTTTTTCAGGAATATTTAATGGAAGTAATCTTGATAGAGGGCCTATATAAAATACCGGTATAGCCGGCTGCTTCTCTGGGTGTGAAAGGTCGCCGGCAAGGTTCGTTGTGCCCGGTAAATCGGGAATCCAGCACTCACTGAACCGATTGATGTAACGAAAATTGAATCGCCGTAACCATGATTCGGTCCATTTGCCCAGCGGGCTCTTGATTTGTAATTGATGCGTGATAAAAACGCAGGGAATTTTGGCATGGTACAAACCAAAGCGGTTATCTGATAGTACAGCACTGATGGCGTGTTTTTTAACAACAGATTTCAGCCATCTGTGCTCATAGTATATCACTCTTAAAATGCGTGGTACCTGCGAAAGCAGGGCAAAAAACATCCCGGTGCGGGTGGAGGCATAACGAACACGGTAGCCCTGCAAGGGTATAATTTCCAAAGCCGGGAATTCGACTTGTAACAGCTGGGCGGTGGGGCCGCCTGCTGCCAGCAGCACATCTGCCCCCTCCTGCAACAGCTGGCGGATGATTGGAATGCAGCGGGTTGCATGACCAAGGCCCCAATCCAGCGGCGCCACCAAAATGCGGGGTTTTCCCCCGTGTTTTTCTTCAGTCGCTTGAATTTTGTCAAAATTTGTATCTTTTTCGACCAGCGGCATACTAAAATATTAGTAAAATAGTTTTATTTTTAAAACCCGAATTTTATGAAGCTAACCAACAAAATAATCGTTTTTCTGTTAATATCAGGTATTGTATTTGCTATGGGTTGTAGCAGGAATTATTATTCCGGCACCGGGAAAGGGAGCAACTGTGGATGCCCAAGCCATAAAGGAATGTCAGGTTACTAAAATCTGATTAGTATGAGTAACACCAACCGAGACTTATTAGTGCTTTTAAAAGATCACTCCATGAGTGACCAGGCGATTGAGCAGCAGGTTGAATACCTGCATTTCATTCTTCAAAATGCTGAATCTGCCGAACAGTTCTGTATTGCGCATGAACTGGTAATCAGAAATTATATTACAAGCAAGCCCCGAAAAATATTAAAAGCGGTGAAAGACCCGGTGCTCAAGCCGTTTTGTTTTCTTGTTAATAAGAACTAAATTTTCAACTTTTTGTCAAACATCCCCAATCGGGGATGTTTTGTTTTACATACATTGATTTCCCTAGGAAACCAGACAAAGTCAGATTCCCTTCCGGCAATTTTTCAAGGCCCTCTTCACCTGCTATGGGAATACTTTAACAACTTGCCAGTAAACAGGTTTTTGTAAAAATGATCTCATGGTTAGTTAAACGTAAAGCCATGAAAAAATTTTTTACCCTTTCCATTGTTTCCATGATCGCTGTATTTTCTCTCATCAGTTGCAGCAAGCAGCCAATTATTGATTATGGTGAAGGCTACTGGTTGTCGCAGGAGCGTGCAGTGGTGGTTTATAGCAGTGCGTATTGTAACTACTACGTGGTGGAAACGAATTATGGATACACAGTTATTGCATCACTGGACGGGTATCGTCCGTTCGAGGGTGATGTCATGTATGGAAATTTCAGTAATTACGGCGTGCGGGATTATTACGACCGATCCGGCGGCATTATCGTTAGCGGCAGTGTCAAAGAATACTGGCTCAGTTATTACGATGCACAACAAGCGGTTGACTATTATTGTCATTAGCCTGAAAAAATACCAGGTCGTAGCAGACCTGGTATTTTTTATAAATAGAGAAATGATGTTTATTTCAACTTAACCAGTGCTTCCCTGAGTTTGTCAATCATGACTGTAATGTCTTCTTTTTTGCAGGTGCCTACGCTCAGCCGGTACCATGGGCTGGTTCGGTCGGCGCCAAATGCGTAGAAGGGAACGACCGCCAGCCTTGCTTCATTTAAAATATACGATGTGACAGCACTTTGATCGGTTAGTGGTATTCCGTCTGGTGATGTTTTCCCGGCCAGGTCGATCTTAATGGTGAGATAAATCGCTGCTTCCGGTGCAATGGCATCAACGGGGAGTCCTTCCTGCCTAAGTTGCATAAAGCCATCGTAGATACCCTGGAGCCGCTCTTCCAGTCCTTTTTTAAAAGTGGTAAGAAAGGCATTGATTTCGCTGCGGTAGTTTGCCAGGTAGTAGGCAACTGCTTTTTGCTCGGCCATGGGCGCCCAGGCGCCAACATGTGTGAGGATAGCTTTCATTTTAGCAATAACGGTCGCCGGTCCAAAGCTCCATCCCACCCGCACCCCTGTAGAGGCAAATGCTTTACTGATGGCATCGATGAAAATAGTATAATCACGCATTTGCGGCCGCAGCATCACAGGGTTATAATGCCGGATGGATCCGTAGGTGAGGTGCCAGTACATTTGGTCATACATCACGTACAGTTTTTTTTCATTTTCACCCCGGCGGGCATTTTCTTCCAGCACCAGGTCGCAGATAGCTTCCAGCTCCTCCTTGCGAAAAGTGGTACCCGTTGGATTTTGCGGCGAGCACAGGGAAATCAGGGTGGCATTACGAATATGCGGTTTTATATCAGCGGCCGCCGGCATAAAATTATTTTCTGGCTTTGCTTCTATTACGATATGCTCTCCGCCAACAAAATGTGTATAGTGATTATTATTCCAGGAAGGTACTGCGTAAATGATTTTGTCTCCTTTATCACAGATTGCCCGGAATGCTGCGTAAATCAGCGGGCGGCCACCCGAAGCAACGAGAATCTCGCTGGTGCCGTAATCAAGTCCTTCGGTGTCTTTTGTAAAGGAAAGAATAGCTTCCCGCAGATCCAGGTTGCCTTCGGCAGCGGGATAGTTCGTAAAATGCCTGCGGTAAGCTTCTACAATGGCGTCTTCGAGTTCTTTTGGAATGGGGAATATGGCAGGATCAAAGTCACCTACGGTAAAGTTGTAAATTTTTTCTCCCCGCCGGATTTTTTCCCTGATCTCCCCGCCCAGTTTTACGATTTCAGAACCAATCAGTGTTTCAGAAAGTTGCGACAGTTTCATAGCCAGTATTTTGGGGAATCATAAAAAACTAACAAGTGTACGCAAAAGTACAGTGATTGCAGGAGATAGCAAGAAATGATCAGCTTAAAATTGCTGTACAAGGATACCGGTTGTACGAAGTCGATAAAATAGTGTATGAAAAAGAAACTCAGTGCAAAAAAGGAAGCAGAGCCACCCATGGGATTCGAACCCATGACCTGCTATTTACGAAACAGCCGCTCTAACCAACTGAGCCAGGGTGGCTTTTACCGGGATAACAAAAGCGGCTGCAAAAATAAGCAACCCGTGAAACTGTGAAAAGAAAAAAGCTTCCTCTTCAGGAAGCTTTTTTGTGCAGGCTGCAGCTTGTTTTGTCACTGGCCTGATGAATTCTTTTGTTCTTCGTTGTATTTTTTTTCTGCTTCTTTAGCTTTTGCAAAATCCAGTACAACCCCGTTAATACAGTACCGTAATCCTGTAGGCGGGGGTCCATCATCAAAAACATGCCCAAGGTGTGCTTTGCAACGGCCGCAGAGCACTTCTGTACGGTGCATTCCATAGGAGTCATCTGGGGCATAAATAATACTGGTTTTGCTAATCGGTTCATAAAAACTGGGCCAGCCACAACCGCTTTCAAATTTTGTATCGCTTTTAAATAACTGATTTCCACAAGCTGCACAGTAGTAAGTGCCTTTGTCAAAAAAGTTTTCGAATTTGCTCGACCAGGGTCTTTCGGTGCCCTTCAGGCGGGCTATTTTATATACATCATCCGGCAATATTTTCTTCCATTCATCATCACTTAAGGTAACTTTTGCTGTATCTGTGGTGGAATAAACCGGGTTATTTTTTTTCGTAGTGTCCATGCTGGTAATTTTTAGTTTGGAAGAATTTTGAGAATAACTGCACTGCTGCAATGCAGCGGCCAATAATACAATGAATATGCTCCATAGATTCTTCATACAACTCAATTTATATAACAAATGTACGATAGAAGTGTTCGGTTGGTTTGTCCGGCCTGCGACATAGAGCGGCTCTTAACAATTCTTTGAAAAACTTTGCGGTAAGGCGCCTACAAAGCTATTTGCTTTGTTTCAGGGTTATTTAAGCATTGGATGTTATATTTGTTACTCACCAAGATTAGTAAGCAGCTATGTTTAATTTGATTTTGTTTGGCCCTCCCGGCAGCGGTAAAGGCACACAGTCGGATAAATTAGTAGAAAAATATGGTTTTGTACACCTGTCTACCGGCAACCTGCTGCGGGCAGAAATTGCACAAAAAACACCTTTAGGTCTTGAAGCCAAGAGTTTTATGGATAAAGGTCAACTGGTACCGGATGAAGTGGTGATCGGTATGATTGATTCCAGCCTGGAACATCACAAAGGAGCAATAGGTTTTTTATTTGATGGCTTTCCCCGCACAGTTGCGCAGGCGGAGGCCCTGGATAAACTACTTGCGTTAAAAAAATCCTCTATACATGTTGTGCTAGCCCTTGAAGTGGGCGAACAGGAACTGGTAAACCGTTTGCTCAACCGAGGTAAGACCTCCGGCAGAAGTGATGATACAGATGAGACCGTCATTCGTAAACGGTTGACAGTTTACAATAATGAAACGGCACCCGTAGCTGAGTATTACAAAAAAACCGGAAAACTCCAGTCGATAAAAGGTGAAGGATCTGTTGATGATATTTTTGCATCGCTCTGCGGTGCGATTGATGCTGAAAAATGATCATGATAGCGCAATGAATGTATACATAAAAAATCCCGGCTTGATACCGGGATTTTTTATGTATAGGACAGTGCTTTTTGCAGAAGTGTCTATTAATTTAGTGCCGGAGTAACGAATCAGCCTTGTCCAGGGTTTTCAGCATCTGGTCTTTCACACTGTGTATTTTCGTTTTTTCTGCTTCCAGGTATTCGGTTCTTTTTTGTTCATCGTTCATCGCTGAGTCCATGTTGAAGCCATCCATCCAGTTGTTCATTGCTGCTTTGGCATTTTCCAACTCTTTTACCAGGCTATCCAGGCCCGTTTTATATGCTGCTGCAGCTTTTTGTGCAGTTGCCGGTAGTTTTGCAATGGAGTCAATGGCGGCCTGTGCTGTTTTTTGTGCGGCATTAAGCTTGCCCATTTTGCCCATTCCCACATCATGACCAGCCATGATATCATCCATCAGGCTGTCAAGGTGCGTTTTAGGAGCGGCCGATTGTTTTGCATTATTTTCACTGGCATTATTACAGGCCATAAGCATTGTCAAAGCCAGGGTTGTCAGGAGAAAGGTTACTTTCATTGTTATTTTATTTAAGAAAAAAAATTCTAAACGAGCTATCGTATCAGAGTGCAAAGGTAATATGCACCATGCCTTTTAGTTTCGATTTTGTTTGTCCTTCTGCAAATTGCTGGGCGACGGGCAGTTGAACATTAAAGCCGGTAGCGATTTTTCCAAAACTCACTTCCAGGCCTGCGGAAGCCAGCAATAAATTTCCTCCCGTTAAATCTACTTTGGTACTCTGGAGGTTGTTGGCATTGCTATGTTCATACAGCATACCCACGTTGGGTGTAAAGGTTTTACCAGAAGCGGGGAGTGAGTAGAAAACAAAGCTGTTGGCGGTAAACCTGTTACCAAAACGGAAGTCAGCATTGTTTTTTGTGTTAATCTTGTAATTGGCACTGGTACTGATTCCCAGCTTGGCAAAGCGCACATTGTAAATAGCGTTCAGCAAAAAATCGGTACTGCCCGATCCGATTTGTCCGTTGGCAATTGCAGCCACGTCCTGGTCAGCCGGATCTATGGAAAATTTTCCTGTTGGCAGTTTCACTCCGCCGCCCAGCCATAATTGTTGTGAAATACTGCTGTTGCCGGCACTGGTTTTGTCCAGCAGTTTATAATTGGCCAGCAACGTCATATCACCAAGGCCATTCAAATGACTGATACCTTCATCGGATGACTGGTGATTAAAATTAAAAGGAACAAAGGCCAGCACCTGCCATTTTTTCCCAATATTCCAGCCACTCCACAACTCGACTGTCTGGTAAAAATCTTTGCTGAATTCTGAGGGGTCGTTTTTCATCGTGGTGCGAAAACTGTTGAACTGGTAGCGTAGTCCAAAAAACTTATGGTTGAACTGGGGCAGGAGACCAATGTAATAATTGCCCACGCCGCAGCCACAGATTTCGCAGGCGTTGGCAGAAAAGGAAAATGCAGTTATCAATAAGACAATAATGATCTTTCTCATAATAATTGTGTTGTTTAGATAAAGAAAATGTACAGTTGGGGCAGCAGGCTGCCCATTACTAAAAAATTACGATAGAAAGATCAGGAACAGGGTGGGTGAAAAACAGGCAATGACCGGTCTACGGTTCGTGGTTCCGGCAGCTGATAATATTCTGTACTGCGATCAGGTGCTGTAAAAGAAAGCGTAGCAAAAAACGACCGGGAGGAGATAACCTCATTTTTGTTATCCGGTTTTCTGTCAGGATTCTGGCGGTCTTTTTTTTCTTCCTGTTTCAGTTTTTTGGCTAGCTGGCATTGTCCATTACAGTGCAGCAATGGTTTGCTTTTATTTATACAATACCGGCTGGCGATAGACTGCTGGTTGAGATAAAAATTTACCACAATAATGTTGTAGTGAAAACTTTCTACAGCAAAGGCAAGAAATAATATGAAAGCCAGCAGTTTTTTCACGAAATACTTATATAGCTGGTTGCAAAACTACAACTGCACAATGAGAATCGTATGATTTATATCAGTTATTACAATGATCATAATAGTCAATTCAGTTAATTTCGTTTAGCTTATTAAAAAGGTGTTATATGAAAAAGCTTGAGAATTATGTAACAGGGAAGTGGGTAGCGGGTGATGGCGAAGGGCAACTGTTGTACAATGCAGTAACTAGCGAACCAGTAGCGGCGGCCAGCACAAAAGGTCTTGATTTTGGGAAGATCCTGGAGTATGCCCGCACGGTTGGTAATCCCGCTTTACGCAAAATGACATTCCATGAACGTGGGCGTATGCTCAAAGCGCTGGCACTCTACCTGCAGGAGCGAAAAGAAATATTTTATCAAATCAGCTATATGACGGGCGCCACCAGGGCCGACAGCTGGATTGATATTGAAGGAGGTTTTGGTAATCTCTTTGGCAATGCGTCGTTGCGAAAGAAATTTCCTGATCTGCCCTATTGTACCGATGGAGAAGCTGTTACCCTCAGTAAGGGTGGTATGTTTATGGGGCATCACCTGCTGGTGCCCAAGGAAGGAGTAGCTGTTCACATCAATGCCTTTAATTTTCCCGTGTGGGGCATGCTGGAGAAATGTGCCGTAAACTGGCTGGCCGGTGTGCCGGCCGTGGTAAAGCCTGCCACCATCACTTCGTACCTGACCCAAGCAGTGGTGGAGGAGATTATAGCTTCCGGCATCCTGCCCGATGGTGCATTACAACTGATTTGTGGCAGTGCCGGCAGCCTGCTGGATCATGTCAGCTCGCAGGATGTTGTCACCTTTACGGGGTCGGCAACTACGGGGCACCTGCTGAAAGCTCATCCCAGAATTTTACAGGAAAATGTTCCGTTTAATATGGAAGCTGATTCGCTCAATTGTATCGTACTGGGCGAAGATGTTACACCCGGTATGCCGGAGTGGGATCTTTTTATAAAAGAAATACGAAAAGAAATGACGGTAAAGGCCGGTCAGAAATGTACGGCAATCCGCCGCATATTCGTGCCGGAAAATAAAATGGAAGATGCCTGGAAAGCCATAACTGCCTCGCTGCAGCAAACTCCTGTAGGCAATCCAATGAATGAAAAAGTTCGCATGGGTTCGCTGGCCGGTCAAAGCCAGCGCGAAGAAGTAAAAGCCCAGGTGCAAAAGTTACTCGCCTCCTCGCAGCTAATTTATGGTTCGCTTGACAGCGTCGAAGTACTGGATGCGGATGCAGGCAAAGGAGCTTTTCTGTCGCCTCTTTTACTGATGAATGAAAAGCCCTTTACATCACAGGATGTGCACGAAGTGGAAGCGTTTGGTCCGGTCAGTACGCTTATGCCGTATAAAAACCGGGAGGAAGCGGTGGCCCTCAGTAAGAAAGGGAAGGGCTCTTTGTGCAGCACGATTGTTACAGCGGATGATAGCATTGCTGCACAGTATGTAATTGGGGCTGCCACTCATCACGGGCGGATATTGGTGCTGAATGCAGCCTGCGGCCGCGAAAGTACGGGGCATGGCTCTCCGCTGCCAATGCTGGTACATGGCGGACCCGGCAGGGCCGGCGGGGGAGAAGAAATGGGCGGCTTGCGGGGTGTAAAACATTATATGCAACGCACCGCCATACAGGGATCACCTACCAGCCTTACCGCAATCACCGGCAGCTACCAGCCGGGCGCTAAGGGATATTCTTCGGCGCTTCATCCATTTCGGAAATATTTTGAGGAATTGCAGGTAGGCGACCAGCTTATTACAGAAAAGCGGCTGATCACTGCCGCTGACATCGACCGCTTTGCCGATCTGAGCGGGGATCATTTTTATGCCCATTTACGAGATACCGATTTCAGCGATACGATGTTTGATAAGCAGGTGGCGCATGGTTATTTTATTTTGAGTGCTGCTGCCGGGTTATTCGTGGATAGCTATGAAAAAAACCCAGTATTACTCAATTATGGTATTGATGAATTGCGGTTTACGAAACCGGTCTATCCCGGAACGGAGATATATGTTCGGTTTACCTGTAAGGAAAAAATTCCACAAGATCAGCGAGAGGAAACTGACATTCCAAGAGGTATTGTAAAATGGCTGGTAGAAATACTGGATGATACAAACGAACTCGCCGGAACGGGAACCATTTTAACCATGGTTAAACGCAAAAAATAATTTGATATGATACAGCAAGTCAATGAAGGATATGTAAAAGTGGAAAACCATAATGGCATCACCACGATAGAGTTCTTTCACCCGCAAAGCAACTCTTTACCGGGTAAAATTTTAGATGAGCTTGCTCAAACGATTCATCGTGCCGGAAACGATGAGGAGACAAAAGTGATTGTGCTCCGGTCTGCCGGGGAAAAAGCATTTTGTGCCGGAGCTTCATTTGATGAGCTGGTTGCCATCAAAAACGAAGAGCAGGGAACTCTGTTTTTTACTGGTTTTGCGCAAGTGATCAATGCCATGCGTACCTGTCCTAAGTTGATCATCGGGCGCATACATGGTAAATGTGTTGGTGGCGGGGTAGGCCTTGCCGCAGCTGTTGATTATGCTATAGCAGTAGAAGATGCGGAAATAAAACTTAGTGAGCTGGCCATTGGTATCGGCCCCTTTGTGGTGGGCCCTGCTGTGGAGCGGAAAATCGGTGCATCTGCATTCAGCCAGTTGGCAATCGATGCCACGATGTGGAGAAATGCCGACTGGGCGCGGAAAAAGGGATTATTTGCCGAGCTGCACCCCTCCCGCGAAAGCATGGATGAATCTATCAGCCGGCTGGCCAATACACTGCTGCATTCCAGTCCGAGAGCTATGGCCGATATGAAAAAAATATTCTGGAGTGGTACGGATCACTGGGATAGCTTGCTGGCAGAACGGGCAGCTATCAGCGGCAAGTTGGTCCTCAGCGATTTTACCCGCAGGGCCATTGAAAATTTTAAAAAGAAATAAAGAGAACCGGAGGCTTAATTATTAATCTTTGCCCGCTGTTTAAATATTTAGCCCTCCGCACACGCTGATTACTTGTCCTGTAATATAGGCACCCATGTCAGATGCCAGGAAAAGAGCCGTATTGGCAATATCTTCCGCAGACGCGAAGCGGCCCAGTGGAATGGAGGATTTGTATTTCTCACCGGCATCGCCTTCTTTGAGGTAGCTAGTCATGTCGGTTTCCACAAAACCTGGTGCAATCGCATTACAACGGATATTGCGGCTGCCCAATTCTTTGGCAACGCTTTTTGTAAAGCCGATGATGCCGGCCTTGGAGGCAGCATAGCTGGTTTGCCCGGCATTCCCCATCTCGCCAATCACGGAGCTCATGTTAATGATACTGCCGTTACGGGCTTTCATCATGGGCTTCAGCACCTGCTTGGTCATGTAAAATACACTGTTCAGGTTTATACGGATCACTTCATCCCATTGTTCGGGTGACAGGCGCAGCAGGAGATTGTCTTTGGAAATACCTGCATTGTTCACACAGATATCAATGGTGCCAAACTCTTTCAGCACATCATTCGCAAGCGTTTCGCACTGCGCAAATTCTCCGGCGTTGCTTTTATAAGCCTTGGCTTTAATCCCCATTGCCTGGAGTTTTTGTTCCAGTGCAGCTGCTTTTTCGCTGCTGCTGTCGCTTACGTAGGTAAAGGCCACGCTGGCGCCATGAGCTGCGAATTTCAGCGCGATACCTTCGCCAATACCACGGGCAGCCCCGGTAATGATGGCTACTTTATTATCCAGTAATTTCATGTGGTCAGTTTAAATAAAGTTGATTACGATGCGTGATTGTCATTTTGATGCTGGCAAAAATAAGCGAAATCGTGTTAATGAACGGAACCCGTTACCTCGCGGTGGATTTGTAAAAGCTCGTCGACCAACTTGCGGTCATTGCTGAGCCGGGGCACTTTGTGCTGGCCGCCAAGTTTGCCTTTACGCCGCAACCATTGGGTAAAAATGCCTTTTTTCAGTGTATGCAAAACAGGCATGCTAAGCGCAATATTCTTATACCGTTTGGCTTCGTAGTCACTGTTGAGGCTCTTTAAAGCCGTATCCAGTTCGTTGGTAAATTGTTCAATGCTGGCAGGCTCTTTTTCGAATTCAATCAGCCACTCATGTGCCCCGTTTCCGGTATTGGAAAAATATACCGGTGCGGCTGTATAGTCATTTACAACGGCCCCGGTTTTACGGCATGCGGCGGCTATCGCCTGGTCGGAATTTTCCACGATCACTTCTTCTCCAAAAGCATTGATGAAATGTTTCAGCCGGCCGGAAACTTTCACACGAAAAGGGCGCAGCGAGGTGAACTGGATCGTGTCGCCCAGTAAATAGCGCCAGAGTCCGCCATTGGTGCTGATGACCAGCGCATAGTTTTGTCCTTCCTCCACTTCTTCCAGGCCGATTGTTTTGGGCTGTGCTTTTCCATATTCGCTGACCGGCATAAATTCCATAAATATGCCGTGATCGGTAAACAGCAGCATGCCTTCTTCGCCCGGCAGGTCCTGGGCGGCAAAAAAACCTTCACTGGCATTGTACATTTCCAGGTAGTGAATGTGTTTGCCGATGAGGTCTTCAAATTGCTGGCGGTACGGTGTGAAGGAGACGCCTCCGTGCATATACAGTTCCAGCGAGGGCCAAACTTCCTGCATAGTTTGTTTACCCGTTAATTCCAAAATGCGCCTGAATAAAACCAGCGTCCAGGTAGGCACACCGGATATGGAAGTTACATTCTCCGCTATCGTACTTTGTGCAAGCATTTCGATTTTACTTTCCCATTCATCCATCAGGGCGATGCTCAGTTCGGGTGTTCTGATCCAATGCCCCCAGAAAGGTGAATTTTGTAAAAGCACTGCACTCAGGTCGCCGTATTGGGCTTCCTGGTTAATGGGATAGATTGTATGGCTGCCGCCGATTACCAGTCCTTTTCCAGTCAGCAGTTCCGATTCGGGGTTGAACTGGTAATAAAGTGTAAGGACATCCTTCGCTGCTTTGTAGTGGCAATCTTGCAAGCTTTCTTCGCTAACGGGAATGAATTTGCTTTTGTCGCTCGTGGTACCGCTGCTTTTGGCAAACCAGTATACAGGGGTGTTCCACAAAATATTTTGCTCACCGTTCATGATCCGCTGGATGTAAGGCTTCATATCCTCGTATTCGTGAATGGGAACAGTTTGTTTAAAATCCCGGATGGTAAAGAGCCGGGAAAAATCATACCGGCGGCCAAATTCGGTGTATTGGGCAGCTGTAACCAGGTTTTGCAGTACATCGCGCTGGGCTTCAACCGGGTTGTTTTTCCAGGCATCGATACGCCACATCCGCATGCGGGCCAACTGTGATATAGCCGGGCTGAGAATCTTCATGTATGGTCAGGGCAATATAAAATTATTTCGCAACATAGCGCCGCGGGCAGCGGATTAAAGATCTCCTGTTTCTAAATTCTTATGAATTTCTTCATAGAGGTAGTCTTTGCGCTTCAGTTCGAAATTCCTGCCCAGGTAAAGCTTTTTCACCTGCTCGTCCTGTGCCAGTTCTTCAGCTGTGCCGTGTTTGAATATTTTACCTTCAATAAGCAGGTAAGCCCGGTCACAGATAGAAAGGGTTTCTGTTACATTATGGTCTGTAATCAGAATACCAATGTTTTTATACTTCAGGCGGGCAACTATGGACTGGATGTCTTCTACCGCTATGGGGTCAATGCCTGCAAAGGGTTCATCCAATAAAATAAATTTGGGATCCACGGCCAGGGCACGGGCTATTTCTGTACGCCTGCGCTCCCCGCCGCTCAGTACGTCACCCGGGCTTTTGCGCACATGGTGCAGCCGAAACTCATCGAGCAGGGACTCCAGTTTTTCTTTTTGTTGCTGTTTCGTAAGATTTTTCATTTCCAGTACAGCTGTAATGTTATCTTCCACACTCAGTTTACGGAAAATGGAAGCTTCCTGCGGCAGGTAGCCTATGCCCATCTGTGCCCGCTTATACATGGGCAGGCTGGTTATTTCCTCATCATTCAGGAAAACTTCACCTTCATCAGGCCTGATCAATCCCACTACCATGTAAAACGTGGTGGTTTTCCCGGCACCGTTCGGGCCGAGCAACCCCACAATTTCACCTTGTTTTACTTCAATGCTTGCGTGGTTCACGACCGTGCGGCCGCCATAGGTTTTTACCAGGCTGTTTGTATGAATGGTTACCGGCATACAAAGCAAAAATAAGGCTTGAAAGGCTGAATACAGAGGGTGTTCTTTTTTTTATGAATTGTTTGACCAATAACGGTCGTTGATGCTGAAGAATCTCTTTGTTTGCGCTATAGCATTACATCTGTAAGTTTGCAAAAATTTTTGATAAGTCCCTATTGGGCAAAATAAGATAAAGGCACTACGAATGAAAGTAATCGATTATATCAGGCAGGCAAAAGGAACATTGGTATCGTTTGAAATCCTGCCGCCATTGAAGGGAAAGGGTATCGGCGCTATTTACGAGCACCTGGATCCGCTGATGGAGTTTAAACCGGCATTTATTAATGTTACTTACCACCGCAGTGAAAGCATGTTTAAGAAAAGAGCCGACGGAATCTTTGAAAAGGTGGAAGTGCGGAAACGCCCGGGTACGGTAGGCATTTGTGCGGCCATTATGAACCATTATAAGGTGGATGCCGTAGCGCACCTGATTTGCGGAGGGTTTGGTAAGCGGGAAACGGAAGATGCCTTGATCGATTTAAATTTTCTCGGCATTGATAATGTGCTGGTGCTGAGAGGTGATGCCCCAAAGAATGAAACATTTTTTGAACCCCATCCCGAAGGGCACCGCTATGCAATTGATCTTTTGAAGCAGGTGATGAACATGAATAACGGTATTTACCTTGATGAAGATTTAAAAAATGCTGTAAAATCTTCGTTCTGCATTGGTGTGGCGGGCTACCCGGAAAAACATTTTGAAGCACCCAATATGGAATCGGACTTGCGGTACCTGAAAATGAAAGTGGATGCAGGGGCTGAATACGTGACCACGCAGATGTTTTTTGATAATAAAAAATATTTTGACTTTGTAAAAAAGTGCCGGGAGGCAGGCATTCATATTCCCATTATCCCGGGGCTGAAACCGATTACCTCTAAAAAACAGATGACGGTACTGCCCCGTACATTTCATGTAGATATTCCGACTGAACTGTCCAGTGAAATTCAAAAATGCAAAACAGATGAAGAGGTGGAAGCCGTAGGAACTGAATGGCTGATTATGCAATCCAAAGAACTGAAAGCGGCTGATGTGCCTGTATTGCATTACTACACACTGGGTAAGCCTAAAGTGGTTGCCAATGTGGTAAAAGAATTGTAAAGCAGTGGTTATTTCAACAGGCTTTCCAATACTTTTTCATTGACCTTTACAGGATATTTTTTCTTCAGTTCTTCTATCCATTTTTCATCCAGTTCGTTCTGGTAATCGTTGATCAGCAGTCCTCTTGCCTGCTCAAAGCTGCGGAGCTCTTCCTGCGGGTATAATTTAATGATATAAGCAAAAGAAGCGGTATTATCGCCTTTATTCACCACCGGTTTGGTAACCATTCCGGCATGCAGCGGTTCTTGAGCGTTGTTGGGGATCTGTGCCCATTCATACCGGGCAGAATCGGCGACCACTTTTTCACTTAACGCATCAGCGGTTGTGTGCCAGGCAGCCGGGTTTTTACTGATCTGTTTATAAGCAAGCTCTGATGTGTTTACATCTGAGCAAAAGAAGACAACGGCATCAGCGCTTTTATTCCAGGTGTACCGATGCCTGTTTTTTTCAAAATAGGCTTTCAAAGCGGTTGTGTCATTTTGTGCCTTGGTCCATATTTCCCGTTGCATGATTTCGAAAAAAAGGTTGCCGTCCCTGAATTCCTGCATCTGGCTGCGGAACTCTTCATTAAACTGCTCCAGGTGTTCGCGGTAGTACTGTTCGGCCTGCTGGTGTACAAATTCATCCATCACTTCGTTGTAAGGCTTCCGGCCCGAACCGTCGGCTTTATATCGAAATGTTTGTGCATAGCTGATCCAGTCATTGACATCCACTGTTTTTTTACCAATTGAAAATAAGACCGAATTACGGTTGATGTGCAGCGGCACCGTGATGGGTGTAAAGTCAGTGAGACTGTCGGTCAGCTGGTAAAGCTCATTGTCGTTGTATGGCATTTTCCTAAAGCCGGCAGTTTGTAAAACCTTGTCGTATAAAGCCCGCTTGCTGACGGCCATACGGTCGTTTTGCTCCACCGTTGAGCGGAGCAACAGCATATTGTTTTTGTCTGCAGTGTCGGTCACAACGGGAATTATCCCATTTCGTTTGATGAGATGATAGCCATAGGTGCTGAGAAATGGTTTGCCAACGATCCCATCTTTTGGCAGGCTAAGCACATATTTTTCAAATGCAGGGTCGTACTGACCGACTCCGAAATTGGGCATGATACCGCCGCTGTTGGCACTTATATAATCATTGCTGAACTGAGTCGCCAGCTTGGCCATGTCATCGCCTTTAAGCAGGCGGCGATAGAGCGAGTCGGCTTTTGCTGCAATAGCTTTTTTTGTGGCATCATCGGCACCGGGCGGAAAAGCCAGCAGGATTTGCTGTGCTTTGATTTTGCCGATGGCTTTTCGCTGACCCAGATTTTTAATGATGTGATACCCGGCATTAGACTTCCACAGAGCAGAGTATTTGCCAACCGGTGTGGTGTATGCAAGATTTTCAATATCGTAAGGGAGTGAAAAAACGGTAATAAAACCAATATCGCCCCGGTTGGTTTTTGCGGATGGATCATCGGAGTAGTTTTGCGCCAGTTTCAGAAAATCTTCTCCTTTTTGCAGACGGGTCATTACCTCCTCGGCTTTTCGTTTGGCGGCGGAAGAATCAAGGCTGCCATCCGGCTGGCGAAAACTGATAAAAATGTGTGCCACGTGGATGTCTTTCTGGCTGCGCTGAAAAGCTTCTTTTACCAGTTTATCCATCGTTTCCGGATCGTTGATATAATTATCAATAATCTGGGTGCGCAGGTTTTCCACTTCCGATTTGATCTGGGGAAGCGTGTCGTAACCGCGGTCGTAGGCTTCCTGTATTTTCAGGCGGGAACGGATATACAGGTCCAGGTATTCTTTGATCGACCTGGCTTTATCGCCGGTATTGGTATTGTTTTTATTGTATGCTTTCAAAAACTCTTTTGCAGACACTTCGTGGTTGCCGTATGTAAAAAGGGTTTGTGACCAGCCAGCTATGCTGAAAAACAACAGGGCAGGTAAAACAAACATTTTTTGCTTCATAGTCTTGAATTTTACCATCGGTTTTTTCGTAAACGAATAAATAAGCCAAATAATTGCCAGGCAGCTTGTTATCATGTTATTTTTCCAGTCAATCTTTTTTGTTTGTTTCCATTGCAGGCTGATCAAGTTGTCACGTACCGGCTTGTCAACTGACAAATTTCGCCCTATACTCAGTTCGATTGATATGCGAACGTTTACGGGCATCTCCTGGTTTCGGTGGGCGGCACAAAAATAAGTCTCAGCAGGCGGAGTTGCAACTGCCGGCTTTTGCTGTTGTTAATTACCTGCTTTTTGTTTCAGCACCTCGTCCATTTGCTCAAAACTCAATTTTTTTGCGATGATGCGCTTGGCGCCATCCAGCAGGTAAAGCGTAGGAAAGGTTTGTACATCGTACAGCTGGGAGTAGCTGGGTGTGTTTTGGGTAATCCGTTCCGCGTCTTCGTTTTTGGAGTAAAATACATTTGTCCACTCCTGCAGGTGGTGCTGCTGGATGAACCGGAGCCAGTCGGCTTTCGTGCCACCGGTTTCCCTGCCCACAGCATAAATTTTTACGCCCATTGCCTTCCATTTAGCCTGGTAAATCGAATCAATTTTCGGCAGTGTTTCCTTGCAATGCCCACAGGTGGGATCCCAAAAACACACCAGCGTGTAGGGAGCCTGCACACTATACAAAGGGGTATTGTTGCCGGCGGTATCAGGTAAAAGTATGTCGGCCGCGTAAGAGCCCAGCATGTTGGCCATCAGGCTGTATGCTCTGTTGGCAATAATCTCTTCGCCCTGGGCGTTGAGCCAGGGATAATGCTGGTTGGCAAAATATTTTTCAAACAGGTGTACAAACACCTTGTCTTCCCACATGTACTGCTGGTTGATGTAGCGGTTGACAAATTTTAGCAAGAGGAATTTTTGCATATCCGGGCTGATGCTGGCATAGCCCATCATCCAGTCAATTTCTTTAATCACCGAATCAGCATCGGGGTATACCAGTTGCTGGAAGTATTTGGTGAGTTTGGTATCGAAAAAAGTAGTGCGTGCCAGCCGGTCGTCGTAAAAATTCACGCCATCCCAAAAGTGATTTTTATAATAATGATAAGCATACAATGAGTCATATTTCCCCCCGGGTTGTTTACTGGCGGCCGGAATTACCGGTTCCCGCATCGCAGTTAATAATACTGCCAGCAAGGATGAGGGGTTGTTTTTGATAATGTTTTCCCGGTAATGGTTGATGTCCTTGTTTTTAGCCTCTATTATGCCAGCCCATTTAGAAGAGTCCTGGTGATTTTTTGCCGAGACTAATTGTTTTTTTGCGTCATCTATTTCCCGGCCCCGGACAGTCATGTACTGCTGGTAGGAGTTGAACATATCATTATCTGGCGAGTGTTGAAACTGCAGGCCCGCGGGCAATGAACTGCTATCGGCGATTACCGAAAAGTGTTGTTGTTTGTCAATCAGTAATTCAAAAAACCGGCTTTTATCCGGGAACCCGATCAGGTACACGCCACCGCCTAACTTTTTAGTGCCTTTAAAAGTGCCCTCGCTGTTTGCATCCAGCATTGCAGAGTCGACGATCGGGTATTGGTTACCGAAATAATATCCCAGGTACACATATTGGTTTTTGAACGGGCGGAAGCTGATATGGATATTGTACCCTTCATCCTGCTGGGCGGAAGCTGCACTGGCGACCAGCAGCAGGACGGTAAAAAGATTTTTCTTCATATTTATTCAGGAGCTGTAAAATTATTTAAAAACGATGGGATGAAATCAAAAGATGTTGTTATGATTCAACTGGTTGCCTGCGGCGCTGGACTGAATGCCTTACTTTTGCGCCGTGAAAAGAAAGAAGCAACATACAGTGCTGGAAAAGCTGCTGGTAACTGATTATGCAGCCGAAGGCCGGTCGCTGGCAAAGGTCGATGGGAAAGTGGTTTTTATTGAAAATGCTGTACCCGGCGATGTGGTGGATGTGCGCCTGCAAAAAAATAAGAAAGACTGGGCCGAAGGCATCCCTGTTTTTTATCATACGTTTTCGCCAGACCGCCAGGAACCTTTTTGCACCCATTTTGGTGTATGTGGCGGCTGCCAGTGGCAAATGCTGCCTTACGAAAAACAACTTTTTTATAAACAACGGCAGGTTCAGGACAATTTGCAGCGGATCGGTAAAGTGGCCTTACCCGCTATTTCGCCCATTATCGGTGCTGCGGAAACCACATACTACCGCAACAAGATTGAATACACATTTGGTAATAAACGGTTTCTAACCCGCCAGGAGCTGGGCGATACAACAGTTTCGGCCGATATGAATGTGGCGGGTTTTCATGCCAAGGGTTTTTTTGATAAAGTGGTGAATATTGACACCTGCTACCTGCAGGCAGAGCCGGGTAATGCCATACGGCAGGCAGTGCGCCGGTTTGGTATCGAAAACGGGTTTTCGTTTTATGATATCCGCAACCACCGCGGGCTGCTGCGTACCATGCAAATACGCCTGTGTACGACTGGCGAACTGATGGTGAATATTGTCTTTGGAGAAGAAGAGGAAGGTAAGCGCCGGCAACTACTGGATTTTATTCAGGCACAATTTCCCTCCATCACCACCCTGCTGTATACGATTAATACCAAGATGAATGACAGCCTGCACGACCTGGAACCGGTGTGCTATGCAGGCAAAGGTTTTGTGATGGAAAAACTGGAAAATTTCCAGTTTAAAATTGGTCCCAAATCTTTTTTTCAAACCAATACCCGGCAGGCAGAACGTTTGTACCAGGTAACCCGCGATTTTGCAGAACTTACCGGCCAGCAAACAGTGTATGACCTGTATTGTGGCACCGGCAGCATCGGCATTTTTGTGAGCAATCAGGCCCGTAAAATTATCGGTGTGGAAGTGATTGAGGCGGCCGTAAACGATGCACGGGAAAACGCACTGCTGAACCAATTGCTGCATACATCTTTTTTTACCGGCGATGTGGTGGATGTTTGCAACGATCAATTTTTTGAAACACAGGGCCGGCCTGATGTAATCATTACAGACCCGCCGCGTGCCGGCATGCACGAAAAGCTTGTCAGGAAAATCCTGGAAATGGAAGCGCCAACGGTTGTATATGTAAGCTGCAATCCTGCAACCCAGGCCAGGGACCTGGGCTGGCTGGATGAAAAGTACCGGGTAACAAAAATCCAGCCGGTGGATATGTTTCCGCATACGCATCATATTGAAAACGTAGTGCAGCTGAAACGAAAGTAAAGGAGCAGGAACTTGTAAATACTGACCGTACTATTTTGATAACAGTTAATTTTAAGGCATGAGTGAATTTCGTTATTATCGTCCCAATAACTTTCCGCCGGTGGTAAAAAACCTCATCATCATCAATGTATTGGTGTATGTGGCGCAGCTCACACTTGAGCGGCAGTTTCACCTGACTGAAAAGCTGATGCTTTACCCCATTATTCCGGAAAAACTGCGACTGATATTATCGCAAAGTGAAGAAATGGCTGGTTTTGGTACATTCAATCCCTACCAGCTTTTTACCTACATGTTTGCCCATTCACCCCAAACCTTTGCGCATATTCTTTTCAATATGTTTGCCTTGTGGATGTTTGGCAGAATTTTGGAGAATGTTTGGGGTCCCAAGCGTTTCTTGTTTTTTTATATAGTTTGTGGTATCGGCGCTGCAGCTGTACACCTTGGTATGCAGTACTTCCGGAGTGAACAGTTACTCCAGGCTATCCAGTTAAATGACCAGGCCGGCATTACTAAATCAATCGGGGCGCTGGCCCCGGCACTGGGCGCATCGGGCGCTATTATGGGTTTACTGGCCGCTTTCGGCTACCTGTTTCCCAACTCTGAATTATTTATCTTGTTTATCCCGTTCCCCATCAAGGCAAAATGGGCTGTGATTGGTATGGCCGCTATTGATTTGTTTGGCGGGGTTACCAATTTCAGCGGTGATAATGTGGCGCACTTTGCCCACCTGGGCGGGGCGCTGGTAGGGTTCATCATTGTACTGATCTGGAACAAAACCAACCGAAAAACGTTGTATTAAAAGCATGTTTTGTAAAAGAAAGTACAGTCGTTTTTTATGGCTATAAAAGCCTTGTTGTAATTTTATATGGTGAATTAAGTGAGTATGAGCTATTACAAAGAAGATTACCGCCGTCGCCTGTCAATAGGCAGTGAAAACAGTTCCCTGATAGCGTTAATTGCTATCAACCTCACCGTATTTGTCATTTTTGCCTTTATTAAGGTGATTTATTTTTTTAGCCACATACCTATTGAGTATTATTATAAAAATGTGCTCAACTGGTTTACCCTCCCTGCGGATTTTGATACATTTATGAGCCGTCCCTGGACGCTTATCACCCATATGTTCCTGCATGACAGTGTCTGGCATGTTTTTGCCAATATGCTGTGGTTGTGGGCTTTCGGATATATTATGCAGGATTTAACGGGTAATAAAAAGCTGATCCCAATTTATATATATGGCGGGCTGGCAGGAGCTGTGGCTTTTATGCTGGCCTTCAACATATTTACGGTATTAAAACCTGAATTGCCGGTTGCCACGGCACTAGGTGCTTCTGCCGGGGTAATGGCTGTAGCCGTATCTACCACGATGGTGGCACCCGACTACCGCATTTTCCCTATGCTCAACGGAGGCATTCCTTTGTGGGTGCTCACATTACTGTTTGTAATCATCGATTTCGCCACTATTCCCTACAATAATACAGGAGGCCATATTGCGCATATCGCCGGCGGCTTTATGGGATTTATGTTTATTTTCCTGTTGCGGCGTGGATACGACTGGAGTGAGTGGATGAACAATTTTTTCGATTGGGTGAACAACCTGTTTAACCCCGATAAGCCCAAAAAAGGCCGTTCAATCAGGAATGAACTTTTTTACAAAACGGGCAAACAGCCGTACAAAAAAACGCCGAATATTACGCAGCAGCGCATTGATGAGATACTGGATAAAATCAGCCAGAAAGGCTATCATTTTCTTACCGAAGAAGAAAAGGAATTACTTAAGCGAGCCAGCGAAGAGGATATTTAAGCAATTCCTGCTCCTTCACGATTAAAAGCTGTCAATGGCCTCCCGGTTTCGCTTACTCACGCAACGGATCATTCTTTTTTTCACGATTCTTACCGTCGTATGTTACCTGGTTGTGTGCCTGCTGGCATATGCCGATGCAGGTAACTGGTGGCTGGTTACGGCGCTGGTACTACTCTTCCCGCTGCTGGTGCTCATGCTGATTATCTTTCTTATTTTCTGGCTTTTTCAAAAAAAGAAAATAGCTCTTATTGTCCTGCTGTTGCTGATGGCAGGCTGGAAAAGCGTGACGGTTCTTTTTGCCTTTCACCCACCGGCTGTCTTCCATCAGGAGAAAAATGCGGGAGTGCTGCGGGTGGTTACCTGGAATGTGGCGCGGTTCATCGAATTGAAACGAAATGACAATCAAGGCAGTAAAATAAGGGCACAAATGATGGAGCAGCTTCAGCAGCAACAGGCGGATGTGCTTTGCCTGCAGGAATTTTTTACCTCTAACAATCCGGGCTACTACAATAATATCCGTTATATACAGCAGGAGCTTGGGTATCCCTATTATTATTTCAGTTATGATGAAGATGGGAAAAACTCCTTTTACAGCTCTGTTATTTTTTCCCGACTGCCCATTGTAGATACCGAAAAATTATATTTTCCACGGCCCGGCCTATCGGAAGCCCTGCTGCGGGCAGACGTGAAGTTCAATGGGGATACTGTCAGCATCTTTACCACGCATTTGCAATCGGTACAGTTTCGAAAAACGGACTATGACAAAATTGAAAAAATTCAGACGGGGCAGGACAGCCTGCTGCAAAACTCCAAAACCATCCTGGCAAAATTAAAACTTGCTGCTGCTTACCGCCACCAACAGGCGAGGGTCGTTCAACAAACAATGCAGAAGTACCCGCATCCAAAAATTTTTATGGGTGATCTGAACGACGTGCCGGCTTCTTATACCTATTTTACGGTCCGCTCCGGTATGCGGGATGCTTTTTTAGAACGGGGGACGGGGCTTGGGCGTACCTTCGCCGGCATTTCGCCAACGCTGCGGATTGATTATGTTTTCACCGATCCCCGGTTTACTGTGCAACAATTTAACAGGGTTGTAAAAAAATTATCCGATCATTATATGCTGGTGGCAGATTTACAGCTGGCACAGGAATAGTGATCCGCATTTCTTCGCTGCCGGGATATTGATTATTTTAGCGTCATTTTACAAGAACGGCGACAGCAGAAAATTAAACAAAACAGTATGTCTGATCTGAAAGTGTATAACTCATACACAAGGGAAAAAGAGGTGTTTCAATCGTTGATTCCAGGTCGTGTGGGCATGTATGTGTGCGGCCCTACGGTCAGTGGCGAAAGCCACCTGGGTCATGCCCGTCCATATGTTACTTTCGATGTTATTTACCGTTATCTTACCCATCTTGGTTATAAAGTGCGGTATGTGAGAAACATTACCGATGCCGGCCATTTTGAGGAAGAGGGCCGTGAGGCAGAAGACAAAATTTCCAAAAAAGCGGTATTGGAAAAACTCGAACCTATGGAACTGGTGCAGAAGTACACCAACCTGTTTCACTGGGCCATGGCGCAGTTTAACAGCATCCCTCCTTCAATAGAGCCTACAGCTACCGGTCATATCGTGGAGCAGATTGAAATGATCAAAAAAATTATTGAAGCGGGATATGCCTACGAGGTGAACGGCTCTGTTTATTTTGATGTAAAAATATATGCAGCGCATTATGATTATGGCAAACTGAGTGGCCGTGTGCTTGATGAAATGCTGGAAACCACCCGAGAGCTGGAAGGGCAGGAGGAAAAAAGAAACAAAGCAGATTTTGCTTTATGGAAAAATGCGGCGCCCGAGCATATTATGCGCTGGCAAAGTCCCTGGGGAGTGGGGTTTCCCGGCTGGCATATTGAATGCTCGGCCATGAGCACCAAGTACCTGGGCGAACAGTTTGACATTCACGGTGGCGGCATGGATCTGCAGTTTCCGCACCATGAAAGTGAAATTGCACAAAGTACTATCTGTAATCACGTAACACCGGTACGCTACTGGCTGCACAATAATATGATCACCATCAACGGGCGGAAGATGGGGAAAAGTTATAATAACGTGATAAAATTGACGGAGCTTTTTTCCGGCAACCATCCGCTGCTGCAGAAGGCTTATCACCCCATGACAATCCGGTTTTTTATTTTACAAACCCATTACCGTAGTACGCTCGACTTCAGTAATGAAGCGCTGCTGGCAGCAGAAAAGGGCCTGAAGCGTTTATGGGATGCCTATGAAAACCTGGGAAAATTAACGGCAGAAGGGCTGCAACTGACTCCAGGGGATGCGGCACTTGATAAGCGGGTGGCTACACTGCTGGCCGAATTTGACGAGTTTATGAATGATGACTTTAGTACCGCCAAAGTGCTGGCCAATATGTTTGAGCTGGTGCCGGTCATCAATTCGATGAAAGATAAAACCATTGCCGTAACAGCCCTGTCGCAGGCAACTTTTTCGGCATTGCAATCGAAATTGAAGGTATGGATAGAAGACATCTTTGGGCTTAAAAGTGTTACGGAAGCGGATAACAGTAAGCTGCAGGGGGTTATGCAGTTGCTGATTGATATCCGCAAGGAGGCAAAGAGCCGGAAAGATTTTGCAACCTCCGATAAAATCAGGAACCAACTTACCCAATTGGGTATTTTATTAAAAGATGAGAAGGGCGGCGACATGAGTTGGAATATTGAATAAGAAAACCACTTCCTTCGTTACTTTTTCACCGGCCTAAAGCCGGTTTTTTTATATTTCGTTAAACAAATTCACTCCTTGTCAGCAACGATTGACTCCCCATATTCAACAATTCACTCCCAGCTGCGTAGAATGTTTTCCCGTTTATTGTAGTAATAGTTAAACAAAAACAGTTTAACTATGGAACTCAAAAAATTCATTGGTAAATCAGGATTCGTACTAGCAGTCAGTTCAGCTCTACTGGTAACAGCGTGCAATAAGGATGATAATTCCAGCGATCCCACGCCGACAGATAACACAATTACAGGTGTAGTAGTGGCCAGCGCTGATTTCAGTACATTGAAAGACGCCGTGATAAAAGCCGACCTGCAAACCACGCTGAGTGGCGCCGGTCCGTTTACGGTTTTTGCCCCGGATAATGCAGCTTTTACAGCTTCGGGCATTGATAATGCAGCACTGGCTTCGCTGACAGCTGACCAGGTAAAAGCTATCTTGCTTTATCACACGCTGCCCGCAAAAGTGATGGCTGCAGATGTGCCGGCCGGACCGAATGCTAAAGTGACAACTGCCGGGGGCGATTCTGTATTTGTAACAAAAAATGCAAATGGCGTTTTTGTCAACGGAGTGAAAGTTACGCAGGCTGATATCAGTGCCTCCAATGGCGTAATTCACCGGATTGGCCGTGTGTTGCTGCCGCCAGCAGGAAATATCGTGGAAACAGCTGTAGCTGCCGGTCTCGACTCATTAGTAAAGGCCGTCACACTGGCTACAACAGAGCCGGGCGGTGATCCCAATCTTGCACAAACCCTGAGCACGGCTACACTTACCGTATTTGCACCCACTAACCAGGCGTTTACCCAGTTACTGGGCAACCTGGGTCTCAGCAAACTGGAAGATATACCCGTGGCTACTTTACTGGCTGTATTGCAGTATCACGTTGTGGGTGGCAGGGCCTTCTCATCTGACCTTGCGAATGGTAACCTTGCGATGCTTGCCAACGGCAACACAACCGTCGGGCTTACCGATGGCACAAATGGCGGACCAACAATTACGGGTAATGGAAATGCAGGCGCCAAATCAAATATCATTGCTACGAACATTGTATGCCGCAATGGTGTTGTACACCTGATTGATCGTGTACTGTTACCGTAAAAAATGAGTTATTAAATAATCAGGGGCTTATCTCTGAAAATCATGGCCCTGTCCCAGGTAAACGGATGGGGCCATTTTTCTATACATATGTTCAGTCACCGCCATCGATACCTGTTTGTTTTTCTCCTCTCGCTGTACACGTTTTTCAATACGTTGCTCTGCGATGTGTACCATTATTTTCATATAACTATTGCCTGGTACCTGGCGTTTTTGACGATCATTGGCATTACGCTGCTCACCTGGGAAGGTAACAGAATAGCTGAGCCGTATCTGAAAAAGCGGCTGCTCACCAGCCGTTCAACCATCAGCTATTTCATTATATTCTTTTTTACGGGGAATGCCATAGCTATTGTTGTCACGTTTTTCATGGTGTATTTAGTAGGGACCGTGCTGCAGGGGTATAGTTGGGAGCAAAACACCACCCCGCTTAAATTGAATTTTATTTATGCCGTACTCATTAATCTGCTTTTTCACCTGCTGAATGCAATTGTGTATTTTTTCCGGGAGTATAAACGGCAGTGGGCCGAAGCGGAAGAACTGCGGCGGATCAGTGCGCAGGCGCAGGTACAGCTGATAAAAAGCCAGATTAATCCTCACTTTCTTTTTAATAATTTAAATGTGCTGTCGGGTATGGTGATCAAAGACAATCCCGAGGCGAACCATTTTATTGAAGAGTTTTCCAAAGTGTACCGTTACATCCTGAACAACCAGGAGAAAGAGCTGGTGGAATTGCGATCCGAACTTGATTTTATTCAGCCTTATCTTTTCCTGCTGAAAAAAAGATTTGATGAAGGATTGATGGTGGATATTAACATTCCGGACGCCTATAAAACATTACAGGTGGTGCCGGCAGCTTTACAAATGTTAATTGAAAATGCCATCAAGCATAATATTGTTTCCCGTCACAAGCCCTTGCGGATCAGTATTTATACAAATGGAAATCAAACGCTTGTGATTAAAAATAACCTGCAGCCGCGGCAACTGTCCGAATCTTCCACCCGGATTGGCCTGCAGAATATTCAGCAACGGTATGAACTAATTAGCGGGAGATCTGTTTCAGTAAATAGGACGATGCATGAATTCGAAGTGGTATTACCGTTGCTAAACCTTACTTAAAGCAGTGCTATGAAAATCGTTTTGGTGGAAGATGAAAGGCTGGCGGCAGAACGACTGCTCACCCTGCTGCAGGAGTACGACCCTTCAATTGAAGTGCTGGCCTGCCTGGAAAGTATTGAAGAAACGGTTCAGTATTTGCGCAGTCATCCTCACCCGGATTTGTTACTGCTGGATATTCATTTGTCTGACGGGCACAGCTTTGAAATTTTTAAACAGGTAAGTTTTCATAAACCAGTCATCTTTACAACCGCCTATGATCACTATGCCATTGAGGCCTTTAAGCTGGTTAGTATTGATTATATCCTCAAGCCGGTTACACTTTCTGCACTGGCGTCTGCTTTGAATAAATTAAGATCACTCTCTTATTCGATTTCGCCGGTTGATATAAGCCCGCCAATTTCCGCTTTTCAACAATCGCGGTACAAAAGCCGTTTTTTGGGGAAGGTTGGTCAACGGCTGTTTTTTATCGATACCTGCCAGGTGGCTTTTTTCCAGGCGGATAATAAAATTGTTTACCTGGTAGATAAAAACGGGAACCGCTACGTGATCGATTTTACGTTGGAACAACTCCGGGAACAACTGGATCCACGGCAGTTTTTCAGGCTCAATCGCCGCTTTATGGTTAACATCGATGCCATTCACCAGGTAAAACCCTATTATAACAGCCGGCTGAAACTTTCGGTAAAAGGGGCACCGCAAACAGAGGAATTGGTTATCAGTCGCGATCGTGTGGCAGATTTTAAAGCCTGGGCGAACAGTTAGTGATGTGTTTTATCCAGTAGTTTTGTTGCTCTCTGCATTTCCCGTTTTCCCGGTGGGCCCGGTATTTTTTGCACATGAAAGCCGGCTTGCTGCATCGCTCTTCGTACATCGCCTTTACTGCAGTAGGTAACAAGGCTGCCGCCGGGCAAAAGCATAGCGTATAATTTTTCAAAGATTTCCTTTGTCCACAGTTCTGGTTGTGCAGCCGGTGCGAACGCATCGTAGTAAACCAGGTTATACTTTTCGGTAATTGACGTGTTAACAAAGCTGGCACGAAGTTTTCGAAATGTAAAGTAAGGCGATAGGATGATATCTTTATCCCATTCTTCGCTGTGCAATTTTTCAAAAGCCAGCTGCAAGTCCGGCCGGTTAAGTCGGGTACAATAATTCAATTCTTTTACTTGTGCATTTTCCAATGGATATAGTTCGATGGCCTGGTAGAAGACGGGCTGTCGGGTTTTGTCGGCCTCTGACATTGTCAGCAGTGCATTTAAGCCGGTTCCCATGCCCATTTCAAAAATCCGGGTTAAACCGGCAGCCGCATATCGCCAGTAATGGTGGAGACCAGCCTGGATAAA
This sequence comes from Chitinophagaceae bacterium, assembly GCA_035760665.1. Taxonomy (GTDB): domain Bacteria; phylum Bacteroidota; class Bacteroidia; order Chitinophagales; family Chitinophagaceae; genus DASTSN01. The sequence goes on from DASTSN010000077.1 coordinate 29,238, forward strand.
AATGTGCATGGATTCCTGGATGGCTCCATGTACAGAGTGGTATGTTACCTGCATGTCCGGAATTTCTATGGAATGCGATCCGTCGCTGGTTAAAATCAGTTTTTGCCGCATGTAACAAAATTCTATATTTATTGGCAATCATATTGTCAAAAATCAAGGGTCATGTATGCATTATGTTGCGCACCTGAGTAAGGATAAAAAGCTGAAAAAATTGCTGGAAACTGCAGCACCCCTTCAGTTAAAAAAGCGGAAGAATATCTGTACGTACCTCTGTGCTTCCATAATGAGTCAGCAACTATCTACCAAAGTGGCAAAAGTGATCCATCAGCGGTTTATGAATCTATATGGTGGGAAAGATCCCACGCCAGCGCAAATAATCGCTACTGATTTTCACATATTGCGGGGCATTGGCTTGTCAAATGCCAAAGTAAATTATGTGAAAAATGTTGCACAATTTGAGCTGGACTTTGGTATGGATCCCAAGAAGCTGCATAAAATGAGTAACGATGAAGTGATAGCCTATCTCACTGCCATAAAGGGAGTGGGGCGATGGACCGTGGAGATGCTCCTCATGTTTGCGCTGGGAAGAGAAGATGTTTTTGCTGTTGATGATTTAGGCATTCAAAATGCTATGATTCATTTGTATAAACTGGAGGACAACGATAAAAAACGGCTGCGAGAAAACCTACTGCATATTTCCCAGCAGTGGAGTCCTTACCGTACATACGCCTGCATGTTGCTGTGGCAATGGAAAGATAATGCTCCCTTGAAAGCAGCAGCCCGAAAAACCTAAAGCACGACTCTTTCGCTTCGTTTCGGCCAGTTCTCGTCAATACAGGCTCCCAGCCCGGGAGTATCGGGTACTTTTATCAGCCCTTTTGCATGGTAGGTGATGCCCCCAATTACCGGGTCTTCGGTATACATAAGTGCGGTATCAAAATCACAAAACTTAACGATTGAGCTGCTGAGTGCAAGATGAGCAAATGCACTCATACCCAACCGCGATTCCATAAAGGCGCCGATTTGTAAAGGCATGCCTGCCTTTTCGGCCAACCGGATAATTTTACCGGCCACCAGGAGCCCGCCGGACTTACCCAGCTTTACATTCATCATATCACAGGCTTTTTGTTCAATCAGTTGCCTTGCATCGTGGTGCGTATTACAACTTTCGTCCGCCATAATGGGGATCGGGCTTTTTTTGCGCAGCTTTTTTAAGCCCATATAATCCCAGCGGGGAATAGGCTGCTCACAAAACTGAATATTGTATTCTTCCAGGTCCCGCAGGGTTTTGCCGGCAGTATCCAGATCCCAGCCCTGGTTGGCATCAATGCGTACAGGTATTTTTTTCCCAATTGCCTTGCGGATTGCCCGGATACGGGCAACATCTCCGCTATGGCTTTCTCCCAATTTGACTTTTACAGCTGGAAAACCGTCCGCCACAATTTTTTTCGCATCTTCCGCCATTTTGCCTGCATCGCCAAGGCTAACGGTGTAATCTGTGTACAGGTTTTTATTTTTTTTACCACCAAGGAACCTGTACAGCGGAAGACCTACCTGCCGGGCAGCTATATCGTGCAGGGCAATATCAAAAGCGCTTTTGATGGAATAATTGGCAAAAATGATTTTATCCATCAGGGCGATACAGCCTTCGGTGTCCAGCGCATTTTTTCCTTTTAAGGCCCTGCCAAAATATTGGGCTACCGCAAAACAGGTATCAATACTTTCCCCATTAATTGGCATGTAGGGATTGCACTCGCCAAAACCGGTAAGCCCGTTTTCTGTACGGATTACGATCACAATATTTTCAGCAAAATCGTCCCTGCCAAGCGAGGTGATAAAGGGAGCGATCAGGGGGATTTTGATTTTATAAATTTCTACCTGTTGAATGAAATCCGTTTGTTGCATAATCATTTTTATCAATTAATCAAATAAGATGCGAATGCCAAGATTTAATGTTCCCGATAACGGGGCATGGTTGCTGACAAGAAGATATTTGCTTGGATAATCGGATGTAGGAATCCACGCCCTGCCTTCGCCGTATACATAAATGCTGCCTCCCAGCGGAACCTCATAGCCCAGTCCCAGGTCAAGAGTCAGCCGTTTGAATTTACCGTCGCCCGCTACCGGCTGCGCCGGCATGGTATAAAGGGAGGTATCAATAATACTGCTGAAGCTGTTTGTTATGCGGCCGCCTACCAAACCAAAACCGGCTGTACAATAAAGATTCCAGCCTTCTTCTGCATGGTAAGTGCCTTTGAGGTATTGGCGCCAGCCAATAGACAGGTGTTTGAAACTCAGTGCTGCGTGATTGGTGAAGTTGATCTGCGATGGATTGCCGGTCGATGAATTAGCAGTGGCAATAAGGTCGTTGCTGAACTTACCTGGTGCAGTATATGCATACCAGATATAAGCACCCTGCCTGGCTGTGAGGTGAAAGTCACAGCGGATTGTTTGTCCAACCGACCAGAATTGCTGCTCTTTCTTAAAACTTCGCAATGCAGCAAGGTCTGTTGAAATGCTGAAAGTTGCTTGTGAAAAGGTATAGCTGGTAATAAAAAAAGCGAGTACCAGTAATATGAAATGATTGTTACGCAACGGCTGATTTCTTATTTGCAATGATAAGAAAATAATTTGTTGGTTTACGGGCCGGTAATAACAAAGCCACCTGTGCAGGTGGCTTTGCCGGGCGATAAAAAATGGTTCACTTTACCAGTTTCAGTTCTTGAATAATATTGGTGGCGCCACCGAGTTTATCAATACACCAAAGCACATAGCGTATGTCAACACAAATGGTGCGGTTGAGATCCTTATCAAAAGCAATTTTGTGGCTGAGTGCTTCGTAATTGCCATCGAAGGCAAGGCCGATGAGTTCTCCTTTTGCATTCATCACAGGTGAACCTGAGTTGCCACCGGTAATATCTGTTGTGGCGATAAAGTCAATTACCAGGTCATTGCGTTGTTTATCGATGTACTGGCCAAAATCTCTTTTTTTAAACATGTCAATTTGTTTGGCCGGCAAATCGAATTCATAATCTCCCGGTATATATTTTTCCAAAATTCCTTTGGAAGTGGTGACATAGTCATAATGAACCGCGTCACGCGGATTGTACGATTTTACATTGCCAAAAGTGACCCGCATGGTGAATGTTGCGTCGGGGTACATTTTTTTTGCTTTTACAGTATCCATTTCCATGATTCCCTTCAGGTAAAGCCTTCCCAGCTCGTTATTGGTGGCCATAAATTGCTGGTAATAGGGAGCATATTTGCTTATATAATTTTTATAAAAGGCGCTGGCATAGGCAAAAGCCGGATCGTCCTGCAGCTTGTTTGCATCAGGGTTAGCTGCAAACGCAGCCCATTTAGCATCATCGAAAATCATGCTGTTGTTAAAAATATAGGCTGCATATTTTTGATAAGTGGCCTCATCTTCCAGCGGACCGTACTGGTTTTTCACGCTGTAGAAAAACCCGTTAGGATGCTGATCCTGCGGGATATTTTCATAAAACATTTTTGTAACGGCGGCGAGAATGTGCTGGTCGGAAGGTTTGTTTTCCTCTGCCAGAAACATTTTTCGTTTTTTATCGGCAGCTTCTACTGCTTTTCTAACATCTGCTGCCGTGGCGTTTGTGCCGACAAGGGCGTTTTCGACCTGTAGCAGGGAGGAGGCAAATGCAATCAGCGGTGAACCAAAAATGCCCTCGATTATATATACACGGTGTTTGGAGTAAGGTCGCCAGGCATCGTAGGCCTTTGCCCATTCGTCAAATAGATGTTCATATTCCGGTTTTCCTTTTGCCCACGTTGCAAAGGCTTCTTCCTGTTTTTTCTTCTGGTCGTAAATATGGTATTTTATCAGTTGCTTGCTTTCGCCATCGTAAAACTTCCAGTAATTAGCAATGCCGGCATAGGAGGATGCAAGCTGAAGTTTTACAGCCGGATCTTTTTTCATTTCGGCAAACATATATTTGAGCCGCACTTCGCGCAGTCCTACCAGTGTGGGATTATCAATATCAATTTTTTGTTTTACTCCAAAGGATGTTTCGTACCGGTTGGTGCCGCCAGGGTAACCATAAATCATAGCATAGTCGCCTTCCTTGACACCTTTTAATGAAATGGGCAGAAACCATTTTGGTTTCAGCGGTACATTGTCGGTTGCGTAATCTGCTGGTTTGCCGTCTTTACCCATATAAACGCGAAAGACAGAAATATCGCCTGTGTGGCGCGGCCATTCCCAGTTATCGGTATCGCCGCCAAACTTGCCAACACTTTCCGGCGGTGCCCCCACCAGACGTATATCTTTGTAACGCTGATAAATGAATACTAAAAACTGGTTTCCTTTAAACAGGCTGCTCACTCTGGCCTCAATACTTTGTGCGGGATCGGAAAAACGTTTATTGATTACCGTGATAACCTGCGACTGCCGTTGCATCCGGTCATAGCCTGATAAACCTTTTAAAGAATCCAGCACTTCTTTTGTTACATCATCAATGCGCAGCAAAAATTGCACTGAAAGGCCTTCTGCAGGAATTTCCTCTCCGCGGTTGCGGGCATAAAAGCCATCTTTCAGGTAATTGTGATCAACAGAGCTGGCGGAAGCAATCACATCATACCCGCAATGGTGATTGGTAAAAATTAATCCTTCCGGGCTTACGATTTCGCCGGTGCAGCCGCCGCCAAAAATGACAATAGCATCTTTCAGGGAGGCTTTGTTGATGCTGTAGAGTTGGTCCTTTGTAAGTTTCAATCCTTTTTTTACCATGTCGTTATACACCTGTTGTCCCAGCAACAGCGGTAACCACATCCCTTCATCCGCAAAGGATTTGACAAAAAGAACAACCACCAGCACAGCAGATAGCAGCAATTTCTTCATGTGTAAATGTTTTTGGTTCAACAAACCTACTGTAAATGTGATAAGTTATTGTTGATCTTCCTTACATTTTTCAGGGGAGCAGTTTGTACCATTGTGTCTGTCAGGCCAAAGGTTCATTCAATGTTTTCCAGAGCAGGTCCTTAAGATCTGCCAGTCCTTTCTGTGTAACGGAGGAAATGAAAACGTGGGGGATACCGGCAGGAAGCTCTTTTTCGATTGCTTTTGCCAGTTCTTCGTCCAGCATATCACTCTTGCTGATGGCAATAATGAATTGTTTGTGCAGCAGTTCGGGATTGTATTTTTCCAGTTCGCTGACCAGCACGTCAAATTCTTTGCGATGGTCGTTACTGTCGGCGGGAATTAAAAAGAGTAATACGGCATTACGTTCAATATGACGCAGGAAGCGGTGGCCAAGTCCTTTTCCTTCGGCGGCTCCCTCAATAATCCCTGGCAAATCGGCAATGCAGAAACTTTTTCCATCGCGGTACTCTACAATGCCGAGGTTGGGTGTCAACGTGGTAAAAGCGTAATCGGCAATTTTAGGTTTAGCCGCCGTGACTACCGATAGCAAGGTGGATTTTCCGGCATTGGGGAAACCCACCAGCCCCACATCGGCAAGAACTTTTAATTCAAGGATTTTCCAGCCTTCCTGACCCTGTTCACCGGGTTGCGCATATTCAGGCGCCTGGTTAGTGGGTGTGGCAAAATGACTGTTGCCCAGCCCGCCGCGTCCGCCGGGCATCCAGATGATCTCCTGACCATCGTCCAATATTTCTGCTTCCTGTTTTCCGGTTGTTTCGTCGCGGGCAATTGTTCCCAGCGGCACTTCAATAATGATGTCTTTGCCAAAGCGGCCGGTTTTATTGTTGCTGCCGCCGGATTCGCCGTTTTCGGCCAGCACATTTTTAAAATAACGGAGATGCAGCAAGGTCCAAAGGTTTCGGTTGCCCTTCAGGATGATATGTCCGCCACGGCCGCCATCTCCGCCGTCGGGTCCGCCCAGTGCAGTAAATTTGTTACGCATAAAATGCTTCAGGCCGGCACCTCCATGACCACTGCGGCAGAATATGCGTATCTGGTCTACAAAATTGCTCTTCTCCAATTGCTGTTTTTTACGATTATTTGCAAATATACCGTGTCATCCATCAACCAGCTTTTATGCGTTATCTTTTATTATTCCTTGCATTACCTGTATTGACGAGCAAACAATGTGGCCGGCAGCAGACGGCAGTGCCGGAGTGTATCCGGAAAAAGATTGACAGCATACGGGCACTTCCCAAATGGAACCCACCGGCCCGGGTAAGCGAATATGTGTATAAAGGCCAACAGGTATATTTGTTCACAAGCGATTGTTGCGACCAGTATTACATGCTTTATGATGGTCAATGTCAGTACATCTGTGCACCGTCCGGCGGTATGACCGGCACCGGTGACGGGCAATGCGGGGATTTTTATCAATCGGCAAAGTTTATAAGGATTGTATGGGAAGACGAGCGGTGAAATTCGCAATTATAAATGTGCATTGGATATATAAATAAAAAAACCCCTCAGCTAGACAGCAAGAGGGGTAAGGTATAAACCTTGAGCATTTATTTTTTCATAATTTTCTGTGTGATTTGCCCGTCTTCTGTCATAATTTCCATAAAATGAATCCCTGTCTTTAATGCGTCAAGGTCTCTGAGCACTACAACATTATCGCCTGGTTGCAAGGTGACAACCCTATTGACTAAAGCCTGGCCGCTGGTATTGCTGATACGGATTGTTACGGCTGTTTCTTTTGTACTGTTTATATTCAGTTTAATGTTTGATGTAAACGGATTTGGGTATACGGTGTATTCCCGGATGGCAATACTGCCGTTAAGTTTCAGCGCAACTATTTTACTGTAGGTAGCTTTTCCGTCAATATCAACTATGCGTAAGCGATAGTAAATAATCCCTGCGGCAACCGAACCAACAGGATCGGCAAACTGGTAGTTGCTGGATTCAGTGGTCGTGCCGGCACCTTTTACCTCGCCCACCTTGCCAAAGTTTACACCATCGGTGCTGCGTTCGATTTCAAAGCGGTCATTCTTTATTTCGTTCAGAGTTACCCAGTCAAGTTGTGCCAGACTACCTGTTTTTTTCACGGTAAACGATCCGAGTTTTACCGCCAGCGTTGTTTCCTGGGGGCCAATGACAGCAGTACCGTCATCTACTACAGGGTCACCGCCTTGTGATACCCCGGTAATGCGAGCCGTGTTGATATAGGAAACCAGTGCATTGACGGTTGACGGAGCTTTCACTTTAAAACGAACAGAATATGTTTCTCCGCTTGCCAGTGTTCCACCTGAATTGGCAGTAGCACCAGTACCGATGTAGAATTTTATATACTGCTTGCCGTTATCTGTGCCTGCAAATGTAATGTCATCGCCTTGTGCGTCTGTTTTAATTCCGGTACTTGTTCCCGGGGCAGAAATGACTTCCAGGGTTCCGGGAATATAGGTAAGACCGGCCGGTATGGTATCGACGATGACACAATTATCTGCTGCGCCGGCGCCGGTGTTACCACCTGAGAGGGTATATGTAAGTATATCATTAGCTTGCACTGTTCCAAGCGGCGGGGTATTGTCCATCACCGTTTTATCCAGGTAAATGGTTGGGTCCTTTGCCGCCATGCTGAACGCAAATACGCTGGGAAAATACTGGTCGGCTTCTGTTCCAAACTCTACAGTAACGGAGGTGGCATTGGCGCCAATATTGTAATTGCCTACTTGCAGCTCATCAATATCAATACCCATTTGATTTACATAATTCGGGTTTTTAGTAGTAACGTGAACCCCGTTTTTCGAAATGGTTCCATTCCACATGTTTGTCGAGGGGTTAACGGCATTCGAGACAATATTACCATTTACCTTGATGTAATCTCCGTTCGGATTACCGCTGGTAGCTGCTAAGTTAGCGTCACCCTCCCAGGCGAATGTGGTCATATAGGCATCACCGGCGCTTAACTGATTGTTGGGCGCATTCAGCCCCGTAAGATTTATCGTGCGGGTAGCACCATCTTCCACCAGTAAAAAGCCATCATACAGGCGAACGCTTTTGTAAGGTAGCGTGTTGTTTTCGTACACGACTACCAGTCCCCAGCCACCATAGAATCCACCGCTACCCCTGGAACCGGTGGTAGCTGCAATATTACCGACCGTATAGGTACCGGCTCCATTATTTTGAATGTAGCTGGTAACATCTACGTAGGCCTGGTAGGCGTATTCATCGTTGTTTGATCCGTTATTGTTAAGCAGCCGTGTTTCATCATACTGGGCAACAGGCGCCGTTACAGTCTGGTAGCTTCCGGAAGTACCCTTTCTGATTTTAACTGTCATCCGGTTTGCATAATTATTGTCACCAACCCTGATGCGTCCGCCCCAGTAAAGGCGGGCATACTTGATGGTATTGGTGCCGGATGGTAAAACCAGGTCTGCAGACGAAGAGTTGAATGTAGTATTGTCATTGTCTACATCCACAAATTGCATATTGGCGTTATCGTTACCATACGTGCTGGTCGTGCCATCGCTTTTGATAGAGAAATAGTTCATGGCTGTGGCATCTCTTGCGAGGATGGTGTTGCCAAACATGGTATGGCCGCCTTTGAGAGTGTTTGAATAAATGATTCCGTAGTTGCGTATGACCTGTGCGTTTACCGACAGCACAGAAAACGTGCATACAAGAATCCATAAGAAAGGTCGTGGAACCGTCCAGTTCCGAAGGGTAGAATTGTACATGCTCGAGGTTTTATAATAAAAAATAAATAGCCCTTACTCGGATGGTTTCCGGGGAACATGGATGTGATGATGGTTTACCAGTAGTGAAAAGGAAATACTAACAGGGCTTTCTAATGAAGATGTTGGACGGATTACTAATTTTTCAGGAAATGGTACGGAATCAAAGGAGATGGAGATTTCAGAAGTGTGATGTAAAGCTAATACGGGTTTTTGGATTGTGCAAGTGTCTGGTAAAAAAAATATTTTCAATGGGCGCATAGTCCGTTTATTCAATTCGTTCTCAGCAACCTGCATAATCCTATGTTTTGTGCTCCTTGCTTTGCCAGGGTTGGTAGTTGGCGGTTTGATTGTTGTTTCCTGCGGCAGCAGTTCTCAGTGGTTCGCAGGCTTTCCAGTGAGCTTGCATTTCTTTTGGCAATTGCTGATACAGTTTTGTGCCCTCTGTTTTCCAGGCAATCATTTCATCGCTTACCTGTTTCACAATTTTTCCGGGGTTACCTACTATCAGCGACCTGGTGGGCACTATTTCATCCTGCCTGATAAACGTCAAGGCGCCTACGATACACTCGTCACCCAGCACCACATTATCCATAATAACGGCATTCATGCCGACCAGGCAGTTTCTGCCAATGGTGGCGCCATGGATGATAGCGCCATGACCAATATGAGCGGCTTCTTTGAGTAACACTGTGACACCGGGAAACATGTGGATAGTGCAGTTCTCCTGCACATTGCATCCGTCTTCCAGGATGATTTGTCCCCAGTCGCCGCGGAGGGCAGCACCCGGTCCTACATAACAATTTTTACCTATAATGACATTGCCGGTTACAGCCGCCTGCGGATGAATAAAACTGCTTTCGTGTACTACCGGTGTATAACCTTTGAATTCGTAAATCATAAAAGGAAGATGTAATCAAAAGATGCTGGTTAATTATACAAGTGTTTTCCCTGTCCGGAAACAGGTTCCTTTAAACAATGCCACCTGCTCATTTTTTTGGTTGGTTACTGTAATGAGGTATACACCGGTGCTTCGTCCGTTGTGCACTTCTTTCGCTTCCGCTGTGAGTATATCACCTACATGCACAGCTTTTGTAAATGTGATGGTAACGTCCAGTGCAACGGATAAATTATTCCTGTTGTTACACGCAAAAGCAAAGGCGCTGTCGGCAAGGGAAAAGGGAATGCCGCCATGCACAATGCCAAAACCGTTGACCATTTCCTGTCGGATAGCCATGCTGATTTTACTATACCCCTCCTGTATTTCCAAAATATTTACACCCATCCATTGGCTGAAGTAATCGTTGGTCATCATGTGGTTCACCACTTGCAGGGGAATTGCAGACATTTTAATGTGTATTTATTTTTTTACTCACCAGAAAATGTGGGGTTCCTTTTTTCTAAAAATGCATGAACGCCCTCTGTATAATCCCTTGTGTCCGCTGCTTTTTGCTGAAACGCATCTTCCTGTTCCAGCTGCTCTTCAAATGTACTGCTAAATGAATGGTTCAGCAGCTGTTTTGTAAAAGCTAGCCCCTGGGTGGGCATTTGAGCCAGAAATAATGCAATGTTCAGGGCATTTTCTGCAAACGTTTCATCCGGGAACACTTTGTAAATCATGCCCAGGCGCTCAGCTTCGGCAGCACTTATTTTTTCACCAAGCATCATCAGGGCACTTGCCTTTTGCCAGCCAATTAACCGTGGTAAAATAAAGGTACCGCCGCTGTCCGGTACGAGGCCAATTTTGGAAAAAGCCTGCAAAAAAGAAGCGGATTGTGCTGCCACTACGATATCGCAGCAAAGGGCAATATTGGCGCCGGCACCTGCTGCAATACCATTTACAGCTGCAACAACTGGCTTTTCCAGCCGGCGTATTCGTCTTACTATCGGATTATAATGCTCTGATAAAATGCGCTCCATGCCCGGGCCGTTAGGATCGGTTACTTCCGCGAGATCCTGCCCGGCACTGAAACCTTTGCCGGCACCGGTAATGAATACACAGCGGATTGACGGCTCTTTGCAAGCATCAAGTTTTTCCTGCAGCGCCAGTGCCATTTCGCGGTTGAAACTGTTGAGTTTCTCCGGGCGGTTGAGTGTAATGTGTGCTACTGCATTTTTTATGTCAAAAAGAACAGGATCCATTGTTGTTAAAACTTTAGTAGTGATTTGTGGCTGCAAAGAAGACCGGGAGAACTTCGTATGTAAAATTGTTTCATCGGCCAGGTTGCTTTTGTCTTAAAAATTAAAATTAGAGAATTCAAAGGAAACGGATCGCTGGTCCGGCAGAATATCCCCCGAAATTGAGATGTGAAAGATGGTACTTAAATCTTTACATTTAAGCTATAATAGATCAGCCAACAGCCGGTTTGCCGGATCCGATCAATAGTATTATTTATCAATAAAGGCAACTATGGAACGCAGAAAATTTATCCGAAACAGCTTTTTTGCTGGTGCTACCGCAGTTACTTCGGGCCGTTTATTTGCAAAAAATAATCAGCCGACCCAGCTATCAGGTAGTATGGGTTTTCACCTTGATTATGCAATTCATGACGGGTTGTTTGCCAATAGTGCGGGCAAGGATTTTATTGACCAGATTAAATGGGCGTATGATCAGGGCTTCAGAAGTATCGAAGACAATGGCATGATGAGCCGGCCGGTGGAGGAACAAAAACGAATTGGCGACACACTGGCAAAACTGGGTATGCGTATGGGTGTGTTTGTGATTACCTCCGACAACTGGCACTGGAAAACCTCTCTTACTACTGGTAAGCAAGAGTGGACGGATAAAATGGTGAAAGACTGTAAAGAAGCTGTGGAAGTGGCGAAACGGGTAAACGCAAAGTGGGCTACTGTGGTACCGGGCAACTATGAACGCAGTTTGTCGCCGGAACTGCAACTGGCAAATGTTGTAACGGCGCTTCGTAAAGCAGCAGACATTCTTGAACCGGCAGGGTTAACGATGGTGCTTGAGCCCTTGAGTGATAACCCGGACTTGTTTTTGCGGCATTCAGACCAGGCTTACATGCTGTGTAAAGCTGTTAACAGCCCTTCCTGTAAAATACTGTTTGATATGTATCACATGCAGCGAAACGAGGGAAATATTATGAATAATATTGACCAGGTATGGGAGGAGATTGGTTATTTCCAGATCGGCGATAATCCCGGCAGAAATGAGCCTACCACGGGCGAAATGAATTATAAAAATATTTTCAGGCATATTTATAACAAAGGATACAATGGCATTCTGGGGATGGAACATGGGATTTCCCGCCCGGGAAAAGAAGGAGAAACTGCTTTGCTGCAGGCCTACAGGGAATCAGATGCGTTTATGTAGTCAATGACATTTAAAATAGTCAAAAGGCTCTTTGCAATCATCACATTGGTAGAGGGCCTTGCAGGCAGTGGAACCAAATTCACTGATGCGATGCGTGTGGTAGGAATTACAGTGCGGGCATTGCACAGCTTCTGCATGGTCAAACAGTTCTGGTTTGCATACCTGCTGCCGTGGGTTGGGAGGGGCAATACCATATGCTTTCAGCTTTTGCTTACCCGCTTCACTCATCCAGTCGGTTGTCCATGCAGGTGAGAGCACCTGGGTGATTTTACAATTTGTAAAACCATGTTCCAGTAAATGCATGTGGATGGCAACCCGGATCACATCCATTGCGGGACACCCGCTATAGGTGGGGGTGATAAGAACTTCAACAGCCTTGTTTGCACCCGCTTCATTACTACATTTGACCGCCCGCACAATCCCCAGGTCGAGAATGGAGAGCACAGGAATTTCAGGGTCCTTTACGTCTTCGAGGATTTGCCAGATTTTTTGCTCCGCATCGTTGCGGGTAATATCGTTTGTGCCAGGTGTCATGCTATATCAGTTCTCACCATTTTGCGCCAGGATAAGCCCGTTGCAGGTATTGCATTTCGGCCAGTATATACCCCAGGTATTCAGTATGCCGGCCTTCTTTACCGCCAATTTGCATGAAAGCTCCTTCCTGTACAGCAGGCAACGCAAGTGTTGCTTCCGCAAATACTGCCTTCACTTTTGTCAGCCATTCTTCTTTCAGCTTCAGCAAATCAATGCCTGTTTCTTTTTCATAGTCAGCCGGTACAAACAGTTCCCCGGTATAGGCCCATAATTTATCAAGAGCCGTTTCCATTCGGTTGTGGCTTTCTTCGGTACCGTCGCCCAACCGGATAACCCATTCACCACTCCAGCGAACGTGGTATGTAGTTTCTTTAACCGACTTGGCTGCTATGGCGGCGATTTGCGGATCGTTATGGTTTTGCAACTGCCGGTACAGCAGTAGCTGGAACTGGCTAAAAAAATACTGGCGAAGGATGGTTTGCGCCCAATCGCCATTAGGTTGCTCAACGAGTAAGAGATTTTTAAATTCCCGTTCGGATCGAAGGAAGGCAAGATCGTCTTCTGTTATTTCTTTGGTTGGCTGTTGTGCTGTTTGATTGATGATTGTTGCAGCATGCTGGTAAAAATTTCTTGCCTGTCCTAACAAGTCGAGCGAGATATTGGTGATGGCAATATCCTGCTCCAATACCGGGCCGTGCCCACACCATTCGCTGTTACGCTGGCTGAGTATTAATGCACTGTCGGCAAGGTAAAATAGGTAGTCTACCGCAGCTGCAGAAGGCAAGTTGCCAGTTAAAAAGCCGGTGGTTGGCGATTCATTGCTCATGTCAAAGTTGTTAAAAACGCTTTTCACAAAATCTTTTTTTTACATATGCTTTACTTCTTCCGGCAATTCATAAAAAGTAGGATGACGGTATGCTTTATCTACAGCGGGGTCGTAAAGTTCTCCGGCTTCCTCTGGCTGGGAGGCATGAATGTATTTTGATTCCACTACCCAAATACTGACACCTTCCATTCTTCTTGTATAAACATCCCGCGCATTTTCGATGGCCATTTGTGCATCAGCAGCATGCAGGCTGCCGACATGTTTATGATCCAGTCCTTGTTTACTTCTGATAAAAACTTCCCATAAAGGCCAGTCAGATACGGGTATTTTTTCTATAGCCTGGTTTTTTTCGCTTCCAGAGGGCTGATCGGGAATATCACCGTAATAATATTTTTTTAGCAAATTCATAAAACAGAACGGTTACGATTGAATAAAGGTTTGTTGTTACGCTGCGATTGAAGCCTTTTCTTTTATTGTTTTTTTCCTGGCGTGGGCTGCAGCGGCTTCCCGTACCCAGGTACCATCTTCCCAGGCTTTTCGGCGGGCTGCCAGCCGTTGTTTATTGCAGGGTCCATGTCCCTTAACAACGTTCCAGAACTCTGTCCAGTTGATTTCCCCAAAATCATAGTGACCTCTCACCTCATTCCATTGCAGGGCAGGATCGGGTAATTGCATACCTAGTACTTTTACCTGCTCAGCACACATATCCACAAATTTCTGTCGCAATTCATCATTGCTCATCCGTTTGATTTTCCAGAGCATACTTTGTTCGCTGTGGGTGGATTCGCTGTCGTGTGGTCCAAACATCATTAGCGAGGGCCACCACCAGCGATTGATGGCATCCTGGCACATGGCCTTTTGCTCGGGGGTGCCCCTGGAAAGCGTCAGTAAAATCTCAAAACCCTGGCGCTGATGAAAACTTTCTTCCTTACAAATACGGACCATGGCCCGGGCGTATGGGCCATAGGACGTACGGCACAGCATAACCTGGTTCAATATTGCGGCGCCATCTACCAGCCAGCCGATTGCGCCGATATCGGCCCACGTTAAGGTTGGGTAGTTAAAGATGGAAGAATATTTTGCTTTACCGCTGTGCAGGTCGTTGATTGTTTCTTCCCGGCTAATGCCCAGGGTTTCGGTAGCGGCATAGAGGTATAAACCGTGGCCAGCTTCGTCCTGCACTTTGGCCAGCAAAATTGCTTTTCGTTTCAGCGATGGAGCCCTTGTTATCCAGTTGCCTTCGGGCAGCATACCTACAATTTCGCTGTGTGCATGCTGGCTAATCTGCCTGATCAGGGTCTTCCGGTAAGCCTCCGGCATCCAGTCCCTGGGCTCAATTTTTATCTCGTTATCAATTTTTTCCTGGAAGTGTATTTCCTGTTGCTGATCCTTCATGAAAAATATTTTTTACAAAGATACTAAAGCTAACAGATGTTCGTGGCGACTGGTTCAGACTGGGCTATTCTTTTTTGAGAAACAGTCCGCATAAAAAAACCCGTTTGATGCTATTTCAAACGGGCCTGTGATAAAAATATCAGAAACGGGGGTATTA
>DASTSN010000078.1:0-2248 GCA_035760665.1 Chitinophagaceae bacterium
CAGGAGCGGTAAAAACTTTGTCGGTATGCATACCGTTATCATGAATCTAAAAAGATGGCTGCGTAGCATCCATCACCATTGCTCGGCCAGATTCATAAATGGCTATCTGGACGAATTCTTTTTTAGATTTAACAGGCGAAATTTTTTAACCAGCATATGGCATAAGTTGATTGAGCGGTTTATGACAAACCAACCTTACGCCTATATTGCAAATGAGACTTAAATGGGTAATCCTATAACTCTACTTTGTCAGATTCTTAAAAACAATGATTTTTTGATCAACCGCTTATCGGGCGGCTGTTTGGTAAGGATATGATCCAATAAATTCTCAATGCTTCTTTTTACAAAATCAAGAACCGATTTGTGCATTTGAATCACATCCTGTGTTGTCATCCATATTTTTTCCTGCTCATAAAATATAATTTTTTCCTCGTTTAAATATAACTGAGCCAGCATGATCATCGCCATATGCTTATGCCAGCTTTCTTCACTTCGGGTCTGATACTCATTAAGTCCCAATTCTTTTTTGCCTTCCCGGAATGACTTTTCAACAAAATACCTTTTGCTTTGACGATAAGCCAATTCTTTTAATGATGCTCCAGGGCAATAACAAAAACTGTATTTTATCGTACCGTCCTTATCCTCCCTGATTAGCAAAGTGATCAGTTGTCGTCTGTTGGTCAACGGATTTAGGATATAGACCTCTGCCCGGTGGAACCATGCCTGCAATTTTCTATCGCCGCTTTGATGACGTACCGTAATGTATTTCCAGTCTCCATTTGTCAATGATCTGGCATATTTCTTTATTGAAGTGCCTGGCAGATTCGGTTTGGGATTTTTACAACGCCTCCCACGAGCGCCTTTTTTCTTCGCAGGAACACGCATCTGGAATGCTTCCAGCCACACCTGCGGATTATCCGGAACGTCTGCTACAAATTCTATCCCATTCTTAATCAAATCCGCTAGCAGTGACATGTCCCGTCCATAGAAAGCATCAAAACATACCCAGCGAACCTTTATTTTTAACCCTTTTATTACATGGGCAATGATTTCTGCCGCCTGATCAATTTTGCTCACCTGCTTTTGAATTCCGGATAGTCGTGCCTGCACCAGGTTCACCAGCGAACCTGCACATATAGCACCAAATACCCCTACCTGGCTGTTCTCGGTTTTGCCTAACTGACCACAGTATTGCCGTTTAACGCCAGCAGAGTGACGCCCCTTCTTTGGATTACCGCATTCATCTATGATCAGACAGCTATCCTCTTGCAAACCTAAGCGCTGAAGCATTTGCCAGAACTGTAACGTAACCACATCCATTATCGATTGAAAGCACCATCTGGAGTTGGCTATAAAATGATGTAACCGTTGTCCGTTTAACTCTTGTAACTCCTCGGCCATTACCTGGCAATTACGACGGCTGCACAATAACAACCCTTTCAGGTAAACCAAAGCAGTGGCTGACACATTGCGCGTAAGACTGGAAAATAAACTTTGAAAGCGGGAAATAAATTTGGGCAAACGGCTCTGGATGAGCCGCATTTTTTCTATTTTCGACCCATAGTTTTTTTTATTTACACCCCGTGGGTTTCTACCTGTGGGGTGTTGCTTTTTACTGCCTGCAAATTTATGCGTATTCCGCTTCCGACGTGCGTTTCGACCCAGAAAAATTCAAAGAACTTAATTTGACAAAGTAGAGATAATAAAGTATTACATAAAAAAGTCAAGCTCTACCTTCTATCAATCACAAATATTCCCCATTTAATCCCTTTAACAAACCACCCGGCTGCCAAATTTTATTATGCAATATTTCCTTCATCGGTGGCGCAACGCACTCAAAAAAGTTTAATTTTAGTAAGGCATTAATAATTCTATTTTTATAGAACCTATAACTTTGAGCGTTTCCACTCATTGTACTTCTTCACTATTGACAATATATCTTCTCTCTTTTTTAAGGTTATTGTGAATTCGGGCTCCAGTTCTAAATAATCATATAACTGCGATCTTTTGATTATCATTGGGTACTGGGTAGACATATAAAGAAACCCCCTGGTTGGATGATCAAAAATTATTTCTCTTTTGCGTAAAAAACCTTGCGACTCTTTGTCCTTAAACACAGAATAGGGACTGGAGTTATATGTTCGCCTAAATTGTTCCTTTTCCCAGAACATTGAATATATAGGAATCTGTCCTTCGAGGCTGCGTAAAATGAAATATACTCCATTTGGCGGTATATCACCCGCTCCGG
>DASTSN010000079.1:0-52527 GCA_035760665.1 Chitinophagaceae bacterium
GATCAAGACTAAGAACGAACTGATCGGTGAAGTGATTGGTCTGCTGCAATCTCCTGCAAAGCGTGTGCTGGCTGCGTTGTTGCACCACCACGAAAAACAAGCAGAAGGCGCAGCTACTTCAGCAGAAGCATAAAAATTAAAAACGAAACAATAACCTGGCCGGATGGTTTTCAAAAGGCACATTTAATCATCTTTCCGCCGGAGCAAAAGCTGAGAAGGCGGTTTTTAAAAATCAAATATTATGGCAGACGTAAAACAATTAGCAGAACAACTGGTAGGCCTTACTGTAAAAGAAGTACAGGAACTGGCCGATTTTCTGAAATCTGAATACGGCATTGAGCCCGCAGCAGCAGCAGTGGTTGTAGCCGGTGGTGGCGAAGGCGGTGGCGCAGCAGCAGCTGAAGAAAAAACCTCATTCAATGTAATTTTGAAAAACGGTGGTGCTTCCAAGCTGAATGTTGTGAAAATTGTAAAAGACCTGACTGGTTTAGGTCTGAAAGAAGCAAAAGAACTGGTTGACGGCGCCCCGAAACCTGTAAAAGAAGGTGTATCGAAAGCTGAGGCTGAAGATATTGCCAACAAGCTGAAAGAAGCTGGTGCTGATGTGGAAATTGCGTAAGCAATTTTTTAAACTCAGCAAAAGCCTTGCCCGTTAACCGGGTAAGGCTTTTTTAATTTACCGTAATATAAGGCCTGATTTTTTGATAAACACCTTCATCAATAAGGGCAATGTTTTTCAGCTCTGCTGCCTGGGTATAATTTCCATGCTGGTTGCGGTATTCAATAATCGCATTCGCAATATTCCAACTGATGTACGGGTGGGATTGAAGCTCCTCTTTTGTGGCAGTATTGATATGAATCATTTTAATAAGTGCTGACTCCAGCTTCAGGTAAGGCAGCAATTTTTGAAAAACAGAATCTTTTAAGCCATAGGTTTCTTTGATTTGCCCTATCGAGTAAAAACCGCCCAGTTTTTCCCTGAATTTTACGATCCGCCTGGCTAATACGCTGCCAATTCCTGGAAGTTTCATAAACGCAGCTGTATCGGCTGTATTAATATCAATTGGTGTCAGCTCAGCAATTTTTTTCGAATAGACCGATTCGTTTTCTATCGCCGTTTGCGCTCGCCGCTCAGTTTTACTATCGGGAATATTTATAAAAGGATAAAGCCGGGCATAGTCTGCGGCGTTAAGCCCGTAAATTTTTTTCAAATCTTCTCTTTTGTAAAAATGACCGCCTTTGGCAAGATAATGTTGAATAGTTTGTATCGTCTTTTCTTTTAGCCCTAATTTTTGCCAGCCCGCTTCGGACAATGTATTAGGATTAAATGCAAAAAGAACAGGTTGCTGCTCACCGGGCAATGACAATTCAAAAGCATAACTGCTCACCGGCTTTTCATCAATATTTTGCCCAATTGTATCTTTATCAAAATGGTTGGTTTCAAGACTGCTGATCGCAGTGATCCAGGAACTGTCTGTTGCAGCAGGTTGCATATTTGTACGAAAAATTGGAATAGCCGGTATCAGTAACACAATCAGCAATAAAATGACGAGAACTGAAATGCCTATTCGTTCCTTCCTGGTAAAGCTGAAATATTCTTTAATCCAATTGTTATTTCCCATAAAGCTGTAATCCAAGTTAGCGGATGTATTCATTTCAAAAAATGCCATTTTGGTGGTATTTATGGCTTAATCTTTGTTGGCAAACTTTTCTTGTTCATAAACGATTATTTCTTACCTTTGCCATCCTTTAATTTTGGCCAAATACATTTTGACGTCACAAATCATGATTAAATAGTTGATTTTCAATGGCTTTTTTCGTTAAGCGAAAACAGGCCGTTGACTGATTTTTGCGTCATTGACTCTTTAAAAACCGGTTTTATCGCATATGTCTTCAACTAAAATGAACAACAGGATTGATTTCGGTAAAATCAAGCACCTGGCTGAAACACCTGATCTTCTGGATATTCAGATCCAATCGTTTAAAGAATTTTTCCAGTTAGAAACAACTCCTGACAAGCGTAACATTGAAGGTTTGTTCAGGGTGTTCAAAGAAAATTTCCCGATCACCGATACGCGGAACATTTTCGTGCTGGAGTTTTTGGATTACTTCATTGATCCGCCGCGCTACACAATTGAAGAATGTATGGAGCGTGGACTGACATATGCTGTTCCCCTGAAGGCAAAACTCAGGCTGAGCTGTAACGATGAAGAGCACGTGGATTTCCAGACAATTGTGCAGGATGTGTTTTTGGGAAATATTCCCTACATGACACCCCGTGGTACGTTTGTGATTAATGGTGCGGAAAGGGTTGTGGTATCACAGCTTCACCGTTCTCCGGGTGTATTCTTTGGTCAGTCCATTCACCCAAATGGTACCAAGATCTATTCTGCCAGGGTGATTCCTTTCAAAGGCGCCTGGATGGAGTTTGCAACTGACATTAATAATGTCATGTATGCATACATTGACCGTAAAAAGAAATTCCCTGTAACGACACTGCTTCGTTCTATTGGCTACGAAACTGATAAAGATATCCTGGAACTATTTGGTATGGCCGATGAAGTGCCGGGCGATAAAAAGCACCTGCAGAAATACGTGGGCCGTCGTCTTGCTGCGCGGGTATTGAGAAGCTGGGTAGAAGATTTTGTGGATGAAGATACCGGCGAAGTAGTTTCCATTGAGCGGAATGAAATTGTGCTGGAGCGTGATTCCATTCTTGATGAAGAAGCGATTGATATGATCGTGGATATGGATGTGAAGAGTGTGTTTATTCAGAAAGAAGATGTGGGTGGAGATTATGCAATCATTTACAATACCCTGAATAAAGATACTTCTAACAGTGAACTGGAAGCCGTTCAGCACATTTATCGCCAGTTGCGCGGTGCTGATGCTCCGGATAATGAAACGGCAAGGGGTATAATTGATAAATTATTCTTCAGCGACAAGCGGTATGACCTTGGTGAAGTAGGCCGTTATAAAATTAACCGTAAACTAAATCTTGAGGCGCCGCTGGATCAAAAGACGTTAACCAAAGAAGATATTATCGAAATCATAAAATATCTCGTGCGTCTTACCAACGGTAAAGCAGAGATAGATGATATCGATCACCTGAGCAATCGTCGTGTTCGTACTGTGGGAGAACAGTTGTACGCTCAGTTTGGTGTAGGCCTGGCACGTATGGCACGCACCATACGGGAGAGAATGAACGTAAGGGATAACGAGGTGTTTACACCAGTTGACCTGATCAATGCCCGTACACTTTCTTCGGTTATCAACTCATTTTTTGGTACATCACAGCTATCGCAGTTCCTCGATCAAACCAACCCGTTATCAGAGATTACACACAAACGTCGTATCTCCGCGTTAGGTCCCGGTGGTTTGAGCCGTGAAAGAGCAGGTTTCGAGGTGCGTGACGTTCACTATTCTCATTACGGACGTCTTTGTACGATCGAAACTCCGGAAGGACCAAACATTGGTTTGATTTCCACACTTTGCGTACATGCGAAAATCAACGAAATGGGCTTCATAGAAACGCCCTATCGCAAGGTGGAGAATGGAAAGGTGAATATGAAACAACTCAATTACTTGAGTGCTGAAGAAGAAGATACTGCGAAAATTGCCCAGGCAAACTCCCCGCTTGATGAAAACGGCAATTTTGTGGAAGAAAAAGTGGTGAGTCGAGAAACAGGCGATTTCCCGATTTTGGATAAACAAGACGTGGAATTTATGGACGTGGCGCCCAACCAGATTGTAGGGTTGAGTGCTTCCCTGATTCCATTCCTGGAGCATGATGATGCCAACCGTGCACTAATGGGATCAAACATGCAGCGCCAGGCCGTTCCGCTCATTCGTCCGGATGTGCCTGTGGTGGGCACAGGGCTTGAAGGCAAAGCTGCCCGTGATGCAAGGATCCAGATTCATTCAGAAGGAGATGGCGTAGTAGAGTTTGTAGATGCAAACGAAATTCATGTTCGTTATAACAGGAACGAGGCGCAAAAGCTGGTAAGCTTTGAAGACGATCTCAAAATCTATAAATTAACAAAGTTCATCAGAACCAACCAGGAAACTTCTATCAACCTGAAGCCGGCTGTGAAAAAAGGACAGCACGTGAAGGAAGGTGATTTCCTTACAGAAGGATATGCAACTCAGGATGGAGAACTGGCGCTCGGTAAAAACCTGAAAGTGGCGTTCATGCCCTGGAAAGGTTACAATTTTGAAGATGCGATCGTTATCAGCGAGCGGGTTGTGAAAGAAGATTTGTTTACCTCTGTACATATTTCTGAATACGAACTGGAAGTACGCGATACAAAACTGGGCGAAGAAGAACTGACGCCGGATATTCCCAACGTATCAGAAGAAGCAACGAAAGATCTAGATGAAAACGGTATTATCCGTATCGGCGCCCAAATTAAAGAAGGCGATATCCTGATCGGTAAAATTACTCCGAAAGGAGAGAGTGATCCTACACCGGAAGAGAAACTGCTTCGTGCAATTTTTGGTGATAAAGCCGGTGATGCCAAAGACGCTTCTCTGAAAGCGCCCAACGGGGTAGAGGGTGTTGTGATTGGCAAAAAATTATTCCAGCGTGCCAAAAAAGATAAGAATGCAAAAGTTCGCGAAAAAGCGGCACTGGAGAAACTGGAAAAAATTCACGAAAAGAATGAAGCTGACTTGCTGGAAGTATTGCTGGAAAAACTGACTACGCTTCTGAAAGATCATGTTTCAACAGGGGTGTCAAACAATTTCGGCGAAGTGCAGATTGGCAAAGGCGCCAAATTCACGGCGAAAAACCTCGCAGGACTTGATTATCAAAACATCAACCCGCTGGGGTGGACAGGGGATAAGAAAACCGACGACCAGATCAATACGCTCCTGCACAATTATAACATTAAGTATAATGAAGAGTTAGGTCGTTACAAGCGGGAGAAATTCAATATTTCAATCGGTGACGAATTGCCTGCCGGCGTATTAAAACTCGCAAAGGTTTACCTGGCGGTAAAACGGAAACTGAAAGTGGGTGATAAAATGGCGGGACGCCACGGTAACAAAGGTATTGTTGCCAAAATTGTGCGGCAGGAAGACATGCCGTTCCTCGAAGATGGAACACCCGTTGACATTGTATTGAATCCGCTGGGTGTACCCAGTCGTATGAACCTTGGACAGATTTACGAAACGGTGCTCGGATGGGCTGGTCAAAAACTGGGCGTAAAATTTGCTACGCCAATCTTTGACGGTGCAACTACCGAAGAGATAGCCGAATACTGCGAGAAAGCGGGTATCCCCAAGTTTGGTCACACTTACCTGTACGATGGTGAAACCGGTGAACGCTTCCACCAAAGAGCAACCGTTGGTGTTATCTATATGATCAAATTGCACCACATGGTGGATGATAAAATGCACGCCAGGAGCATTGGCCCCTACAGTCTCATTACGCAACAGCCGTTGGGTGGTAAAGCCCAGTTTGGTGGTCAGCGTTTTGGTGAGATGGAGGTTTGGGCACTGGAGGCTTATGGTGCATCCAACATCCTGCAGGAACTGCTTACAATCAAATCTGATGATATTATTGGACGGGCAAAAACGTACGAAAGCATCGTCAAAGGTGATAATATCCCCAGGGCTGGTATTCCCGAATCGTTCAATGTACTGGTGCATGAATTAAGAGGCCTTGGGCTGGATCTGAAATTTGAATAAGATCCGGGAAGGATTGTAACCAATGGGTTGAAAAACTAAAGTTCTTTTTGAAAAAATAATTTACCTGCGGCACATTGCCAGGATTCAAAGCAAAAGCTAAAAAAATATGGCTATCAAAAAAGAAAATCGTCCGAAAGCCACGTTTTCCAAAATTACAATCGGGTTGGCTTCGCCTGATAATATTCTTGAAAGAAGCTATGGTGAGGTTTTAAAGCCGGAAACCATCAACTATCGTACGTATAAGCCTGAGCGTGATGGCTTGTTTTGCGAGAGAATATTTGGACCAGTTAAAGATTATGAATGCGCCTGTGGTAAGTATAAGCGCATCCGTTACAAGGGTATTGTGTGCGACAGGTGCGGGGTGGAGGTTACTGAAAAGAAAGTGCGCCGCGAAAGAATGGGGCATATAAAGCTGGTTGTTCCTGTCGTACATATTTGGTACTTCAAATCCTTACCAAATAAAATTGGCTACCTGTTGGGGGTGAGCTCCAAAAAACTGGAGAGCATTATCTATTACGAAAGATTTGTCGTAATACAGTCAGGTATCAGGGCTGACAAAGGCCAGAACCCCGGAGATTTGCTGACGGAGGAAGAATACCTGGAAATTCTGGATACGCTGCCAAAAGATAACCAGTATTTGCCGGATGATGATCCCAATAAGTTCATTGCCAAAATGGGTGCCGAGGCAGTTCACGACATGCTGGCCCGTATTGATTTGGACCAGCTGTCCTTCGATCTTCGGAATGCAGCTGCTACAGAAACTTCGCAACAGCGTAAAGCCGATGCACTCAAGCGTTTAAGTGTGGTGGAGGCTTTCCGTGATGCCAATACGCGAATCACTAACCGCCCTGAATGGATGGTGATGCAATACATTCCGGTTATTCCGCCGGAACTGCGTCCCCTGGTTCCGCTGGATGGCGGACGTTTCGCTTCCTCAGATCTTAATGATTTATATCGCCGGGTTATTATCCGCAATAATCGTTTGAAAAGATTGCTGGAGATTAAAGCTCCGGAGGTAATCCTACGCAACGAAAAACGTATGCTGCAGGAAGCGGTTGACAGTCTTTTTGACAATTCCAGAAAATCCAATGCTGTTAAAGCAGAGGGTGGACGTGCATTGAAATCACTTTCTGACGTATTGAAAGGTAAACAAGGCCGTTTCCGCCAGAACCTGCTGGGTAAACGTGTCGACTATTCAGGCCGTTCCGTTATCGTAGTAGGTCCTGAACTGAAGCTTCACGAATGTGGCTTGCCGAAGGATATGGCTGCAGAATTGTTTAAGCCGTTTATTATTCGTAAACTGATTGAAAGAGGTATTGTAAAAACAGTAAAATCCGCCAGAAAACTGGTCGATAAAAAGGAAGCTGTTGTATGGGATATTTTAGAAAATATCCTGAAAGGTCACCCGGTGATGTTAAACCGTGCTCCGACATTGCACCGTTTGTCTATTCAGGCATTTCAGCCCAAACTTATAGAAGGTAAAGCTATTCAGCTTCACCCGCTCGTGTGCTCCGCTTTCAACGCCGACTTTGACGGTGACCAGATGGCTGTACACGTACCTCTAAGCAGTGCGGCAATTCTGGAGGCACAATTATTAATGCTGGCTTCCCACAACATCCTGAACCCGCAAAACGGACAACCGATTACGCTGCCTTCGCAGGACATGGTGCTTGGTTTGTACTATATTTCCAAGGGCAGAAAGTCAACTGAAACCGAAAAGGTGAAGGGTGAGGGAATGGTGTTTTACAGTGCCGAGGAAGTGATCATTGCCTACAATGAAAGCAAAGTGGATTTGCACGCCTTTATTAAGGTCAAAACTAATATCCGCAACAGGGATGGCTTGCTGGAGCATAAGTTGATTGAAACTACCGTTGGCCGGGTGATCTTTAACCAATTTGTACCAGTCGAAGTTGGCTTCGTTAATGCGGTACTGACGAAGAAAAATCTTCGTGAGATTATTGGTGATATCATTGAAATTACGAATGTTCCAAAAACGGCTAAATTCCTGGATGACATCAAGCAACTTGGATTCCGCATGGCCTTCCAGGGTGGGCTTTCATTCAATATCAATGACCTGATAATACCGGAAATTAAGGAAGAGTTGCTGGAGAATGCAAAAGGTGAAGTGGATGAAGTGTGGGATAACTACAACATGGGGTTGATCACCAACAACGAACGATATAACCAGATCGTTGATATCTGGAGCCGTGTAGATACACGCATCACTGAAACATTAATTCGTGAATTAAGTAATGATAAGCAGGGTTTCAACTCGGTATACATGATGCTTGATTCAGGTGCCCGTGGTTCCAAGCAGCAGATTAAACAGCTGGCTGGTATGCGGGGATTGATGGCAAAACCGAGGAAATCAGGCTCTACCGGATCGGAGATTATTGAAAACCCGATTCTTTCCAACTTCAAAGGCGGTCTGAACGTGTTGGATTACTTTATCTCCACGCACGGTGCCCGTAAAGGTTTGGCCGATACGGCCCTGAAAACCGCCGATGCCGGTTACCTTACCCGCCGTCTTGTGGATGTAGCGCAGGACGTTGTGATAACGGAAGAAGATTGTGGCACATTACGCGGTATTGCTACTTCAGCATTAAAAGACAATGAAGACATCATTGAACCGCTGGCCGATAGAATCGAAGGGCGTACATCTTTACACGATGTTTATAATCCGCAAACCGATGAATTGATAGTTGCGGGAGGTGAAGAAATTACTGCAAATATTGCCAAGCGGATTGAAGACGCAGGTATTGAAACGGTTGAAATCCGTTCTGTGCTCACCTGCGAAAGTAAGCGGGGCGTATGTGTAAAATGTTATGGTAAAAATCTTGCATCAGGTGCACTTGCGCAAAATGGTGACGCTGTAGGTATCATTGCTGCACAATCCATTGGTGAGCCCGGTACTCAGCTTACACTGCGTACCTTCCACGTGGGTGGTGTGGCAGGTTCTGCAACGGTAGATTCAACACTGACGGCTAAATTCGACGGTACCATTCAATTTGATGGCTTACGGACTGTCACAACCGAAAATAATGAAGGCGAAAAAGTGCAGGTCGTAATCGGCCGTACGGGTGAAGTTCGTATAATCGATACGAAGAATGACCGTATGCTCATCACCAATAACATTCCTTACGGGGCCACCCTGAATGTTAAAGATGGACAGAAAGTAAATAAAGGAGATGTGATCTGTACATGGGATCCGTTCAATAACGTAATCGTGGCGGAAATCAATGGTACGCTCAAGTTTGAAAATGTGATTGAAGGCGTTACTTTCCGTGAAGAGGCAGACGAGCAAACGGGCCACCGTGAAAAAGTGGTGATTGAGACAAGGGATAAAACCAAAATACCTTCGATTGTTGTAGAGGGTAAAGAAAGTAAATCCTACAACCTGCCTACCGGAAGCCACATCATTCTTGAAGAAGGTGATGAAGTAAAAGCCGGTCAGGTACTTGTTAAGATTCCGCGTGTATTGGGTAAACTGCGGGATATTACCGGTGGTTTGCCACGTGTGACTGAACTTTTTGAAGCAAGAAATCCCGGCAACCCGGCAATTGTTTCCGAAATAGATGGCGTGGTTACTATGGGTGCGATAAAACGCGGTAACCGTGAAATTATCATTGAAGCAAAAGATGGCGTACAGAAAAAATACCTTGTTCCTTTGACAAGACAAATTCTGGCCCAGGATGGCGACTTTGTCAAAGCTGGCTCACCGTTGAGTGACGGACAAGTTGCCCCGATTGACATTCTGGCGATCAAAGGTCCGTTTGCTGTACAAGAATATGTGGTAAATGAAATTCAGGAAGTATATCGCTTACAAGGTGTAAAAATTAATGATAAACACATTGAGGTAATCGTTCGCCAGATGATGCGGAAAGTAAGCATCGTAGATCCGGGTGATACCAAATTCCTCGAAGACGACCTGGTCGATAAGTTTGAATTTGTAGAAGAAAACGATTTCATATTCGATAAGAAAGTGGTAACCGATCCGGGTGATTCCGGCAGGTTACGGGCTGGCCAGATTATCAGTCTCCGCGAATTAAGGGAGGAAAATTCAGTCCTGCGCAGAAACGATAAAAAACTGGTGGAATACCGCGATGCAAAACCGGCAACATCAGCGCCAACCTTGCTGGGTATTACTAAGGCTTCGCTGGGTGTACAAAGCTGGATTTCAGCAGCCTCTTTCCAGGAAACAACCAAAGTCCTGTCTTCTGCAGCGATCCAGGGTAAAACCGATGACATGCTTGGATTGAAAGAAAACGTGATCACCGGTCATCCGATTCCGGCAGGTACAGGTTTGCGTGATTTTGAAAACATGATCGTTGGTAGTAAAGAAGAGTACGAATTATTACAAACTACGCGGGAAGTACTGGCATTTGACGAAGAAGAGTGATTGTGATAGTATAAACTTTTTAATTAATCGCAAGGAGCAGCATACCACTGCTCCTTTTTATTTATCTTCAGAAATTAACTACGTTAAGGCTTTCATAAAGTAAGGCATTCTATATATTTGCCCGCCTATTCCTCTTTATTTTGCAAAAAACCATTCGAAATGAAAACTGGGTTGTTGTTTTTGAACATTTTGTTATTGATTGCTGTCGTATTTCTCTTCTTCCGAGTCTATCATACCGGTGAAACTGCGTCTTCCGGCAGTAGTTCGGTCCATACAAATTTACCAGTGTCTAATGCGGGTTTTAAGATTGCCTATTTTGAAATGGATTCCATTGAAAATAACTGTGAGATGGTAAAGGATGTAAAACACGAGTTAAGTAAAAAGGAAGAGGCCAGCATGACGGAACTTTCGAGAATGGACCAGCAAATACGTGACAAGGCAAATGAATACCAGGGCAAAGCCGCTACAATGACACAGGCCCAGGGAGAAATGGCACAACAAGACCTGATGCAGCGGCAGCAAAAACTGCAAAGCCGCAAACAGGAATTGGACCAGGAGTATCAAAGTCTTTACATGCGGTTGAATACAGACATGAAGAAAAAAATAGAATCGTTTCTTAAAGATTACAATAAAGACAAAAATTTTGCATACATCTTTGCCTATGACAATGGGATTTTCTTTTACCAGGACAGTGCATATAATATAACGGGCGATGTGGTGAAAGGACTCAATGAAATGTATAAAAAGCAGAAAAAAGATTAGAATAAATAATCGCCAAAAACGCCCCGCCATCCGGGGCGTTTTCGTTTTTTTACATTGCAAAAAAATCAATTGAAATACTTATCTTGACTGCTTAAACCTGCAGGTATGACGGGGGAACAAACGTCCTTTAAACAATCGCTCGGATTGATAGATGCCACTATGATTGTGGCCGGCTCAATGATTGGTTCAGGTATTTTTATTGTCAGTACAGATATTACCAGGCATGTTGGCAGTGCCGGATGGCTGATCATCGTTTGGCTGATCACCGGGTTCATGACAATAACAGCGGCTGTGAGTTATGGCGAATTGAGTGGAATGTATCCAAAGGCCGGCGGCCAGTACGTGTATTTAAAAGAAGCATACAATCCACTGATTGGCTTTTTATATGGCTGGAGTTTTTTTGCCGTTATACAAACAGCAACAATTGCAGCTGTTGGTGTTGCTTTTAGCCGGTATACAGCATACTTGTTACCTCAGGTTGGCGAGGATCGTATATTACTGAGTCTATTTGGCCTGAAGATATCTGCTGCCCAGTTACTGGCAATTGGGATTATCTGTTTTCTTACGTACACAAATTCCCGGGGAATAAAAGGTGGTAAAATTGTACAAACAACATTTACTACCACCAAACTAGTTTCATTGTTTGGATTGATAACGCTTGGATTTCTTTTAACAAAGCACAGTTTTTGGACTGAAAACTGGCAGACCGGTCTTCAGGCAATGCAGCTGGAAAAAGATCCGGCTGGTAACTTTGTTACCAATGGAACATGGCATTCTATTAACGGTTCTGTTCTCATTGGTGCCGTTGCTGCTGCAATGGTAGGTTCTATTTTCAGCAGCGATGCTTGGAATAACGTAACCTTTATTGCCGGTGAAATTAAAAACCCGCAGCGAAATATCGGCCTCAGCCTTTTTCTCGGCACTTTGATAGTAACGATTATTTATGTAACAGCCAACCTCATGTACTTGTATGTTTTGCCTTTGCAGGAAATAGCCTTTCCTGAAGGCGAAAGGGTAGCGGTAGCTGCATCAAACTCCTTGTTTGGCTCCAATGGCTCTATCATTATTGCAGTGATGATTATGATATCCACTTTTGGCTGTAATAATGGACTTATACTGGCTGGTGCCAGGGTGTATTATACCATGGCAAACGATGGCCTGTTTTTTAAAAAGGCCGGTACGTTGAATAAGAATGCAGTGCCCCAATGGGCACTCTGGGCACAGGCCATCGTTGCGTCATTACTTTGCCTGAGCGGTAGTTACAATGACTTGCTGGATATGATTTCTTTCGTCGTCGTTATTTTTTATGTTTTGACGATCGCCGGCATATTTATTCTTCGAAAAAAACAACCTGGTTTAGAAAGGCCCTATAAAGCTTTTGGATACCCCGTTTTACCGGCTGTTTACATCATACTGGGTTTGACGTTCTGTGTGTTCCTGGTGTTGTTTAAACCTGATTATACCCTGAAAGGTTTAGGGATTGTCCTTGTTGGTATTCCACTATATTTCCTGGCGGTTTCAGGCAGAAAAAATAATTAACGATTTTTGCTGTATGCAAGATCTCGATAAACTCTTTGGCGCTTTTTCCTCTTTAAAAATTGGGGTGATCGGTGACGTAATGCTTGATACCTATATGTGGGGGGCTGTGGAGCGCATCTCTCCCGAAGCTCCCGTGCCTGTTGTATCACTCAACCGCAAGGATTACAGAATTGGAGGAGCGGGTAATGTTGCGCTTAATTGCAGTTCACTGGGGGCAGAGGTGTATATAATTTCTGTAACAGGCAAAGACGAAGATGCAAAAAAGTTAAAAGATCTATTCCGGGAAAATAATATACATACAACTTACCTGCTGGAAAGTGCCGAGAGGATTACAACCAACAAAACGAGAGTAATCAGCCGTAACCAGCAAATGATGCGCCTTGATGCCGAAATGACGACTGATCTCAATGAATCGGATGAACATCATTTATGGGAACAACTGACGCGGTTTGTAAAAAACGAAAAGCCTGATATTATCATTTTTGAAGATTATAACAAAGGGGTGCTGACAGAAAAAATTATTCAGCAAACAATTGCCTGTGCAAAAAATGAAAATATTTTAACCGCGGTTGATCCTAAGCGAAAGCATTTTTTCTCTTATACCGGTACTGATATTTTTAAGCCTAACCTGAAAGAAGTCAAAGAGGGATTAAACATGCTCTTTGATCATGTGGATATTCATGTACTCAGGAAAATTCATTTGGAACTTCAATCCATACTTCACCATACTGTTTCGTTTATTACACTTTCCGAGAAGGGGGTTTTTTATCAGCAAGCAGAGCAGGCTGCCATTATTCCTTCCCACCTTCGCCATATTGCAGATGTATCCGGTGCTGGCGATACAGTAATTGCTGTAGCATCCATGGTATATGCTGTTACCAGCAATGCTCATTTAATGGCGGAAATAGCCAATATTGCCGGTGGTCTTGTTTGCGAAGAAGTGGGAACTGTTGCCATAAACAAAGACAGGCTGCTGGATGAATGTGAGCTGCTGCTATCCTGATATCCGGGCAGATTTTTCAGAAACCTGCATGATGCCGGCATGGGGTGATTTTACCAGTATCAATAATTCTTTCCGGCGTTTAATATTCATTCAAATATCCTGCAAAAAACTTGGAAATTATTCGATTGTAAAGTGATTAATTTCGGCAACTGAATTAATCTCAAGACAATTATGTCAACATTTACACTTGCAATACATGGCGGAGCCGGAACAATTTTAAAAGAGGATATGACCCCCGAACTGGAGTCCGCCTATCTTGAAGCACTGGAAAATGCGCTGAATGCAGGCTTTGCTGTGCTGGAGGAAGGGGGAACCGCTGTTAATGCCATAAAGGCCGCTATCGTTGTACTAGAAGATAATGTGCTGTTTAATGCCGGCCGGGGATCTGTTTTTACAAAAAAAGGTGTACAGGAAATGGATGCCGCCATTATGGATGGCAAATCATTGGATGCCGGAGCCGTTACAGGTGTGCGAAATGTTCGCAACCCAATAGAACTGGCGATGGAAGTGATGCGCAATAGTAATCATGTTTTTTTGAGTGGAAAAGGGGCGAATGATTTTGCCATTAAGCAGGGTATTAAACTGGAACCAGATGAATATTTTTTCAGCCAGTTCCGGTATGATCAATGGAAAGCCATTCGCGATTCCGATACCTATTCCCTGGATCATACCCACCAGCGGCTTGAAGAACTGATGCGGGATAAAAAATTTGGAACAGTGGGAGCTGTCGCCTGCGATAAAGACGGAAATCTCGCTGCTGCGACTAGTACGGGCGGTATGACAAATAAAAAATATGGACGTATTGGTGACAGCCCGCTTATCGGATGTGGTACGTACGCCAATAATAAAACATGTGCAATCAGTTGCACAGGACATGGTGAAATGTTTATCCGTTCGGTAGCAGCCTATGATGTCAGCTGCCTGATGGAATATAAAGGAATGTCGCTTAGTGAGGCCATGAACGAAGTAGTGAATAAAAAACTGGTGGCTATTGGTGGCGAGGGCGGTATGATAGGTGTAGATACAAAGGGTAATGCATCGCTGCTCTTTAACAGCGCCGGTATGTACCGTGGGTTTAAAAGTAGCAGCGGCCATAGTGAAGTTGCCATTTTCAAATAGGTATTTCAATGTGCTTTCGGCACTAACAAGCCTTTTCTTATTTTAGTGATCTGTAACGTATAATTTCAATTTCTTGATGGAAAAATATGCTGTAATCGTTGCCGGCGGCAAAGGAACCCGGATGGGTAATGAAATACCAAAACAGTTTCTTTTACTAAAAGGAAAACCTGTATTGTGGCATACCATCAATGCATTTGCCATGGCTTTTGCGGATATTAAAATCGTACTTGTATTACCTGAAGCATATCTTGCTGATGGGAAACAAATCGAAGGCGAATTTCCGCGTATTCACATCCGTATCGTTGCCGGCGGTGATACGAGGTTTGCGTCTGTCAGGAATGGGTTACAATTGGTAAAGACCGATGCAGTTGTGTTTGTTCATGATGGAGTGCGTTGCCTGGTTACTCCCGGGCTGATCCGCCGTTGTTATGATGAAACTATGGTAAAAGGCAATGCCATTCCGGTTATCCCTGCAACAGACACTCTCAGGCTTATCACTCAGGAAGGCAATAAACCAATTGATCGCAACCTTGTGATGATGGTGCAGACTCCACAGACATTTATGTCAAATGATATTAAAGCGGCGTTTGAACAGGAATATGATTCTTCATTCACAGATGAGGCCAGCGTGGCAGAAAGAAGTGGCGTAAAAATTAACCTGGTTGCGGGAGAAGAGAGTAACATAAAAATCACCCGGCCCGTTGATATGCTGGTGGCAGAACAAATCTTGGGAATAAATTAAATAGTTGAAGCGGGCTTTAGCAAGCGGAGAAGAAACGGAAGCTGATTTATTCTGACAAAGAAATATGGTTCCAGAACAGGGCTGAATTTTTTGTAAAAAGCGTAAATGCCTTTAATGTCAGATCCTTCTATGTCAAGTGTCATGCCACTCCCTGAAAATTCTTTTATAAACTCATAGAATAAAAAGTGAGCTGCTTCTCGTTTGCGACCCTCTTCCGTAGTTGCTGAAATAATATTATAGAATCGGTATTGGTCTTTCAAGAATAAAGTAATACTCAATAATTTTCCTCCCGGGTCTACAATCTCACGGGTCAATAATTGATGATTTAGTTTCAGATATTCACAGAGGGATGAAAAACGGCTATAGTCATCTGTTGTCAGGTGAGGTAATTTATTTCCATACAGAACCCGAAAATATTCAATCGCTTCAAGATAATTTTCTGATGGTAAATACTGAAGGTTATATCTTTTGCTTCTTTCCACACTTTGCAAAAGACTTTTACGAAATTTTGTTTTTATTCGATCAAAACTTTCATTAAGTGCTAATACCAGGTTAATCCGTTGTGCATCTGTTCCCCTAAATGAATTTTTATAATTCAGAAATATTTCTGCAAATCGAAAATGTGTTGGTATCGCAACTAAAAACTTTTTTACAAGAACTTCGTCAATGTCAAGCGAAGAAAAAATACCGAGCTGTTGTGTAAATGGCGGCTGGTACAAATAATTTATACCCCATTTCCTGTTCCAGGTCAGTGGCATTACGGCTTTATAATCTTCAAGTACAAGTCCGTCCCAATGTTTTGCCATGTGATCCAGGTAAAATGAATAGCCATAGATCAGCCCGTTTTGCGAATTTTTTATACAGGTGTCCCATTTTTTCTTATCAATATCGGCTCCCCTGATGTATTGTATCGTCGACTGACTTACCATTAAAACGTGATATTTCGGTCAATTTTTCGAAAACTGAAATTCGCAATATCTATGGTGAAGGACATTGTTTTCCAGATGCGTCCTTTCCTGGGAAGTACGGTTTTAACATAGTCCTTGTATACCTTACTGTAAATAAGCGGCAGGTAAATATTCAGCGTTTCTTTAAAAAGGGACACTTGTAATCCCGCATCGTAAAGGAAATGATCTGTATTTGTATTTTTCTTCCAGGTTTCAGCATAGGTTCCGATATCAGCAAAAATTTTAAGGGGGATATCTACAGGTAAAAGGCGAAGCGGATTTATATTAGGAGGGATAGTAGAACTGAAGTTTGCGGCAATCAGCCAGTCATCAGTTTTGCCTACCTTTTCTGCCAGTAAATCTGTTCTTATTTTAAAACCTCCGTCTCGCATCATGATTTGCTGGCTGGCCAACCCGTCAAATTTATTACGTCCAATAAAGTAGTCGCTGTACGTATAGTCTTCATAGCCATTAGCCCCTGTCATATTTAAGTGATACCGGTCCGTAGAAAACTCTTTCGTGATTGTTTTATCACCAAGATAAATAAACTTGCCGGCAAATAGCCGAACGTTTAAGCCGCCATGATTAACATAGTTAAAATAATAATTTCCGGTAAAAGCCGCCCTGATAAAATCTTTCGATTGTTCTATTTTCAACTCGCCGTTATAAGGATAGAGAGCACGGTTGTTTTCCACTACGAAGCGGAATTGATTCAGTACGGAATGGCTGGCGTTTTTTTGGTAGGAGTTGACGATGCTTGTATCATTATTGCTAATCACCGTATCCCTGCCAAACTGTAAACCATCCTCGCCGATAAAAAAGGTTTTCCATTGCAGGTAGAGATAGGCATTGCTGCGCGGATTCGACTCGTTGAATGTCAGCCGCAGCCCCGGGACTAGCTTGTTAAATTGTAAAAACGTCTTTTTTCCTGCTGAATCTGTATACTCGTTTTGCGTAAATACCGAGCCGTTGAGGAACAAGGTGACTTTTCGAAATGAACCTGCCGGGTAAAACGTATAATTCAGCCGGCCTGTGCCAGCCGGATTTTTTGAACCTGTGGCGTAGAGTGGCGAAAGGAAAAACTGAAATGCCGATGGTGGAAGCTGGTAGTTGGTCACAAATCCGCCAACCATCAGTTTGTCATAACTGTTAAAGCCCAATGCCGGACTGATTGTGATGCTGTTTCTTTTTCGCATTCCGGCTCCCTGTACTAATCGGTTAAAATGTGATTTTTGAAAAATGAAACCAACGTCTGTCCCTTTTTTTAGTTCTGCCGGTAATAAACCGTTTTTACCCAGGTAAGAAAAAACAGTATCCAGTTTTTGACCTGCACTATTTTCAATGGATTGCTTAAAATCAGCAGGAGACGGATGTTTGAATTGCCAGTCGCTAAAATAATTGTGCATGGCTTTTTCAAACACCGATTTTCCAAGCGTTGACCGAAGCCAGCTAACCCATTGGGCGGTTTTGTAGTATGCAACTAATTCGTAATTAGCTGCGCTAAATTTTTCGGAGGGGGTTTCTATCGGCTGGTCAGTTTTGGTTACAGCTTTTGTTTCAAATAATAGTTTTTCAGCTTGCAGGCTATCCCGGTATTTTTCTTTTATATATTGCTGCTCATAAAATGAATTGATTCCCTCATCCATCCAGGGATGTGTTCGCTCATCCGAAGCCAGCATGCCGTAAAACCAGTTGTGACCCAGTTCGTGGGCAATTACCTGGTCAAGTTCTTTATCACTTATAATTGGAGAAATGACTGTTATTGTAGGATATTCCATGCCGCCACCAAAGCTCTGCGGTCCCTGCACCACGCTTACAGAACTGTAGGCATACTCGCCAACGTGGCTGGAATAAAACCGGATGGCATCTTTACAAAAGCTGATGCATTTTTGCCAGTATACTGCCTGCGCAGGTGTGTAATAGGCAAACACACGTATAATTTTTCCTGATTGCAGTTTACAGGTGTCTGTGGCTACAATGAATCGTTTATCTGCAAACCAAGCAAAGTCATGTACGTTATTCTGCACGTAACGCAGCGTTTTGGTTTTATTGGAGGAAACAGGAAAGGCCTGAATTGTTTTTTTTACAGCTCCGCTTTTTTGTTTTATTTTTTTTACGACGGGGCGCCAGGAAAAATTTTTTCTTCCAGTCAGCCACGCCAGTTCATTTGCATTTTGTAGTTCACCAGTTGCTGCGACCGCATAATTATCAGGTAAAGTAATGTTAACATCAAAGCTGCCAAATTCGCTGTAAAATTCACCCTGGTCAAGGTAAGGCATCGGATGCCAGCCATTGTTGTCATAGACGGCCGGTTTAGGATACCATTGTGTTACCTGGAAACTTTCGCCGTCATAGCCGCCCCGGGAAAAATTGTAAGGTAATTTTACATGAAATGGGGTGGTGATCGTTATTGTTTGCCCCGGCACCAGCGGAGCGGGTAAAATAAGTTTAATGATATCGATATAGCGGGGATGATCTTCAGTTGCAGCTGTAATGGCGTTTACTTTAAAATCAAGCCGGTTGATATAGCCGCGTTCCTCTTTTCCGGAAAAATAAAAACTTGTGTTGCCGTTTTCGAGCAGTTGTTCACTCAGGGCTGTTTTGTCATTTTTATATGCATTGGGCCACAGATGAAACCAGATGAAATGGAGTGTATCCGGCGAATGATTCGTGTACTCAATTTTTTCAAAGCCATCAAGTGTTTTTTCTTTATCGTTCAGCGAAACATCGATAAAATAATTAACCTGTTGTTGCCAGTATGTTTTTTGCGAATACCCGAGATGAATAAGCAGTAAAAATGGGAGCAGGATGGTTAGTTTTTTCACCAGGATTCATTTTATCAAAAATAATGTGTAAAATCTGTACTGGCAAGCTTTTGGGGCTGCGCTGTCCGGCTGCTGGAAATCGGGTTTACTCTGTAATTGTGGGGCGGGGAATATCATTTCCCTTTTCCAAGAAAAATAATGCGCAAAGTATGGATCATGATTTTGAAATCGAGCAACAGCGAGATATTTTCAATATAAACGAGGTCGTATTTACTGCGCTCAATCATTTCCTCTACATTCTCGGCATAACCAAATTGAACCATACCCCAGCTAGTCAGGCCGGGTTTTACTTTAAGCAGGTATTTGTAATACGGGAATCGTAAAACCAGCCTGTCTATATAATATTTTCGTTCCGGTCGGGGGCCTACCAGGCTCATTTCACCTTTAATAATATTCCAAAGCTGCGGCAATTCATCCAACCGCCATTTACGCATTACCCTGCCCCAATTGGTGATGCGCGGATCATTATCAGAAGAGAGCAATGGCCCGTTTTCTTCTGCATTTACAAACATAGATCTGAACTTGTGAATCATGAAAGGCTTACCCCTATAACCGATTCTTTCCTGCGAATAAAAAACCGGGCCTTTTGATGAAAGTTTTACTCTTATTGCTACGTATATCAGTAAAGGTGATAATACAATCAGTCCTGTTATAGCTATTATTATATCGATGAGTCGTTTGGTATTTTGCTGCCATTCCGGCAACAAGCCGGTATTCAAATCTATCAAAACAGCGCCAAGAATATTATTGGTCTTTACAGAACCGCTGAGAATGTCGAGAATGTCTGGCTGAATTTTTATTTCAACGTCTTTTTCGCTTAAACGATTTATGATATTTTCCAATAATTCCTGTTCGGGCTTTTCCATGGCCAATACCACCAGCCTGGCATTGTGTTTTTGAATTAAATCTTCCAGTTCATTCACAGTGCCAAGTTCAGGCAAATGATTTTGCAGATCACTTTGGTGATTATTGGTACTGACATAACCAGCGTACCTGTACCCCCCGTTCAGCAAGCTTTTTTTTGTTTCCCGGTAAATACGAAAGGCATTACCGGCGTTTCCGATCAGGATCGTATTAAACTGAATAACCCCATCGAGTATTTGCTTTTTTACAGCATTTAGCAAAACCGCTCTGCCGGTGAATGTGGATATAAACTGAAGCAGGAAAAAAGATAGAAAAGATTTGTAGTAATACCGGCTGCTTTTATCGGGATCAAAGAAAATGATAATAAACAAAATGAGCAGACTGCCTGCCAGGCAACTAAGAAATGTATTGGTTACCTCCGAAAGTCTTGATTTTTTATACAAAGAGCTGTACGCACCTGAAAGGGTATACAGCGAAAGCCAGGCTATAGGCATGAACAATAATCCCAGCCAGAAAACCTGGTTTGTTGTCAGGTGGCCGTTTGTGAAGATGGGCTCATGCAGCAGTTTTTTTCGCAGGAAATAAAAACAACTCCAGGCAAGGTCAGCCATGAAAAAGTCCACAATCGCATACCAGGCAACTGATATTGGTTTTCGGGTATTCATTACCGGGCTAAAATATTCTTACCGATTTTATCCAGGATCTGATGTGCTACATCCATAGCCATCATGCCATCCAGCTCGGATACCACAGTTTTGGTGTTGTTCACGATGGCCGATTTAAACTCTTCCAGTTCCTTTTTAATGGCATTTACTTCAGGAATGGCCGGGTTGGTGATAGCAATCGTTTTTTTACCAGCCGGCGTTTCGATATCAAAGGCAAATACGTTAGAATCCTGTGGTTCTTTTAATTTAATGATTTCTGTTTTTTTATTAAGAAAATCAATGCCGATATAAGCGTCTTTTTGAAAGAGTCTCATTTTGCGCATTTTTTTCATGGATATGCGGCTGCTGGTAAGATTAGCTACACAACCATTGTGGAATTCTATTCGCACGTTGGCTATATCAGGTGTTTCCGTCATCACAGCTACGCCGCTGGCCGAAATACTTTTGACATCGCTTTTTACAATGCTCAGTATAATGTCAATGTCGTGGATCATCAGGTCCAGGATCACACTCACTTCTGTTCCCCGCGGGTTGAATTGCGCCAGACGGTGCACTTCGATAAACATGGGGGCAAGCTGCAGATCTTTTATAGCAAGAAAAGCAGGATTAAAGCGTTCCACGTGGCCTACCTGTAATTTGATATTGGATTCTTTCACAAGGTTTACCAGTTGCCTGGCTTCTTCCATGGTGTTGGCAAGTGGTTTTTCCACAAAAACATGTTTACCACATTTGATGGCTTGCTCACATATCTCAAAATGCTGTGTGGTGGGGGCAACAATATCTATCGCATCACAGGCATGCATCAGCGCATCTGCATCCAGGAAACGGGCCAGCTGATATTTTTCTGAAACTTCACGGGCTGTGTCATCATTGGGGTCAAAAAAACCAACGATCTCCACATCGGGAATTTCTTTCCAGTTGTTTAAATGAAATTTACCTAAATGACCAGTGCCAAATACACCAATTTTTAGCATTGTTGAAACAATTAATCAACAAAGATAAAGAATGGTATCGCTATTAAACGCTGCAGTTTTAAACAGCCTGTGATTATCCGTTAATAATCCGCGAACTGTGAATGTATACCGGGTCCGGGTTATAAATAAAAAGGCAGGAACCTTCTTTAATCGTGTTGATGAGCGGCGCAACAAACTTTTCCGGGATAGCAGGACATCCTTCGCTGCGGCCAATAAATCCCTGGGAAGAAATGTATGATTCATTTACATAATCTGCTCCATGAATTACAATAGCACGGCGTTTGGCGTTGTCATTTATGCCTTTTTCCAGTCCTTCCAGTCGCAACGAATAGCCGTTATTTCCCCTGTAAGTATTGCCCGTAATATAAAATCCAAGGCTGCTTTTAAATGACCTGGGTCGGTTGGAAAAATATTGTGCCATCTCTTTACCGGAATTTCTGCCATGTGCCACCAGTGTATTAAAAAGTAATTTGAAATGTTTGGTGTCAATCACGTAGAGTCGTTTTTGACTGCTGGGCTGGCTGAAATCAATGATCGAGAGAATTGTATCATTGATCAGCTGTCCTTGCTCTTTTATTTTTTGAAATCCTTCCTGAGCCATTTCAAAGGCCTGCCTGCTAAGCCCGGCCAGGTCAAGATGCAGGCTATCGTAGACAGAACGCATGGGCACAGGTGCGGGGCGAATTTCATGTGTACCTGCTGGTAATGCCAGGGAGTCTTTTTCCGGATGAAAAAATGCCCAGCTTTTGGCGGTGGCTGTTTTGGCAAATGCAAAAGGTAAATGCAAAAGCGAAATGATAAGTGAGGAAATAATAAGGTAAAATCCTTTTAGCTTTTTCTTCATTGCTACTTTTTTTAAGCGTTAACCACAAAAACATTCTTAGCTAAAAAATTCTCCTGCCGGTCTTTTA
This sequence comes from Chitinophagaceae bacterium, assembly GCA_035760665.1. Taxonomy (GTDB): domain Bacteria; phylum Bacteroidota; class Bacteroidia; order Chitinophagales; family Chitinophagaceae; genus DASTSN01. The sequence continues at coordinate 22,442 of DASTSN010000079.1, forward strand.
ATTCTTCTATAGGTTTGGTACAAATAAAAACTGCCCGTGAATCTTTCTCACAGACAGTCAGTTTTTTTGGGTTGATTTGCGGACCGGACGGGACTCGAACCCGCGACCTCTGCCGTGACAGGGCAGCATTCTAACCAACTGAACTACCGATCCTTCCGTTGAAATGAAATCCTAATAAGGGGTTCATTTTCGGGACGGCAAAGATAGGAGATTTGACGCTTGCCAAAAAAACTTTTTCTGTCTTTTTTTTCGTTGATAAAAAGCAATTTACATCATTGCAACCAGATATGCACAAGCTTCTAAATAGTATTTAAAAAATAGCAAAAAGTTGCGAATGGCTACCGTTCGTTTGCTGGATAAAAAATGAATTCAGGAGAAATCCGGCGCAAAAACGTGTAAACTATCCCGGCAGGTAAGCATATAATTATTTAATCCTTAATTTAGCCCCCTTATTTTAAACGAGTATGCCTTCAAACGCCAACCGACAATTCCTTGATTTTGAGAAGCCGATTAAAGATCTCATTGATGAGATCGAGAATATGAAACACCGGCAGGAAAAAACCAAGCTGGACCTCTCCGAAACAATCCAAAAACTGGAAGAATCCATCCTGGAAAGGCGAAGGGAAATTACCCGGAACCTTACCAGCTGGCAGCGGGTACAGCTGAGCCGGCATCCTGACAGGCCTTATACCCAGAAGTACATTGAAAAAATGACGACTTGTTTTGTAGAATTATTTGGCGATCGCAATGTGCGGGATGATAAAGCCATGGTGGGCGGTTTTGCCACCCTAGATGGAGAAACGGTGATGATTGTTGGTCAGCAAAAAGGTATCAATACAAAAATGCGGCAAATGCGCAATTTCGGGATGGCGAATCCCGAAGGGTACCGCAAAGCGCTGCGCCTGATGAAGCTGGCAGAAAAATTTAATAAGCCAGTTGTCACCTTAATTGACACACCCGGTGCCTATCCGGGAATGGAAGCCGAGGAAAGAGGACAGGGGGAAGCCATTGCACGTAATATTTACGAAATGATGCGCCTGAAAGTGCCAGTCATTTGTGTAATCATCGGGGAGGGGGCCAGTGGCGGCGCTTTAGGTATTGGTGTTGGTGATCGGGTGTTTATGCTGGAAAACAGCTGGTATACTGTTATATCGCCCGAAAATTGCAGCTCCATTCTGTGGCGCAGCTGGGAGAAAAAGGAAGTGGCTGCGGAACAGTTACGGTTAACCGCTGATAACATGCTTGGTTTCGGCTTGGTGGACGGTATTATACCAGAACCGGTTGGCGGCGCACATTGGGATTATGCGGAAGCAGCTACCATTTTAAAAAATTACCTGGTGCCGGTACTAAAAGAACTGAAACAAATCCCTGCTGAAGAACGAATCAATAAACGGATCGAAAAGTTCAGCAAGATGGGTTTTTGGGAAGAAATCGGGCAGTAAGTTCAATTGTTTCATTTCCCTAAAGCAATAATTGGTTCCCGGCAAATGCCGATGGTTTTGCGCATAATTTTGTATCACAATTATTATTCATTTCAAAATTTAATCAATCCCTGCTATGTCGTTAAGAGCAAAATTCCGCGGTACGGGTATTGCCATTGTTACGCCATTTTTACCAGATGGCACGATCGACTGGAAAAGCTTTGAAAAATTAATTCATTTTTGGATTGATGGGAAGGTGGAGTATTTGGTAGTGCTGGGTACCACCGGCGAGAGTGCTACGATTCACGGAACGGAAAAGCAGGCGGTGTTTTCATTTGTAAATAAGATAAATGCCGGCCGCTTACCCTTAGTAGCCGGTATTGGCGGTAATGATACACGTGAGGTGATTGAGGGATTTAAAACATTTGATCTTTCAGGGTATGATGCCATACTTTCGGTTTCTCCCTACTATAATAAGCCAAACCAAGAAGGACTTTACCAGCATTACAAAGCGCTGGATGCAGCAACGCCTTTGCCCATCATGCTGTACAATGTGCCCGGTCGTACCGGGATGAATGTTACCGGCGAAACCCAGGTGAGAATCGCAAGCGATTGCCCAAACATTTTTGCCACCAAAGAAGCCAGCGGCAACTTTGAACAAATCAATTACATCATAAAAAATAAGCCGGAAGACTTCATGGTGATCAGCGGCGATGACCCAATCACTTTGCAGATGATTGCCGATGGTGCGGAGGGTTTGATTTCCGTTGTGGCCAACGCCTATCCAAAAGATTATGCAGAAATGGTTCGTCTTTGCCTGGCAGGTCAATTTTCGGAGGCCCAAAAATTACATTTTAAATACACAGATATTATTGCCAGCATGTTTGCCGAAGGCAGCCCTTCTGGGGTAAAAGCGTATCTGGCGGAAATGGGACTTTGCAGTGATCATGTACGGCTGCCGGTTTGGCCCGTAAGCCAACAACTGCGTGAAAAAATCAGGAACCTGATGAAAGGGCTTTCATGATATCAGCTGCGAAAAATCGCTAGTCCTGTCAAGTATTTTATTCAATAATTTAATAGTAGTGCGCAGTTATGTTACACCGTATAGGTAACTCCTTCCAGTGCCAGGTCCGTATTGGAAAAAACCTCCCTGGTTTCTTTCTCAAATTCATCTAACGTTTCGTATTTGCTGCTAAAATGGCCGATCAGTAATTTTTTTACGTTGGCTTTTTGCGCAATCAGGCCCGCCTGGCGGGTAGTTGCATGAAAACGGCTTTCCGCTCTTTCGCGCAGGTTATCAAGGTAAGTCGTTTCGTGGTAAACAAGATCGGCTTTGTGAATATGCGGGAGCAGCGATTCATCATATTTTGTATCGGCACAGTAGGCATAGGTTTTTCCGGGCTGCCCGGGAAGGGTGACCAGCTCATTTTTTATAATCCTCCCGTCCTTTTGCACATAATCCTCTCCCTCTTTCAGCCGTTCGTAAAAGGAAGCAGGTATTTCAAATTGCCTCGCTTTGTCGGGATCCACTTTCCGCGGCTTCTTTTTTTCGGCAAATAAAAATCCATAGCATTCGATGCGATGTGATGTAGGAAAACATTTTACCGTGAATTTCTCATCATCAAGCAGGATACCAGCCTTATCAATGCAGCGGAAATACAAATTAAAAGGTAGGCTGGTTTTGGCTACGGACAGTTGTAACTCCATAATTTGTTGTAAGGGCGCCGGTGCAAAAATGGTGAGATCCTGGGTGTGATTTAACAGACCAAAACTGTTGATCAGTCCAATAAGTCCAAAATAATGATCGCCATGAAGGTGCGAGATAAAAATATGGGAAATCTTGCTGCGGCGGATTTTATAACGAATCATCTGGGTTTGTGTTCCTTCTCCGCAATCAACCAGGAAACTGTGCCCATCCATCATCACCACCTGGCTGGTGGGATGCCTGTCGAATGCAGGAACGGCAGAGTTATTACCAAGGATTGTAACGGCGAACATGATTTCTGCTTTTACTAAAATTATTTCAGCGGAATAAAGGTAATAGGACTTTTTTTAATAGCAGAAGGCTGCATCAGCCGGCGAACTTTTTCAAAATAGCTTCAATGCTCATTCGATAACTGCTGCCAAATAAATTCAAATGAATTAACAACGGGTATAAATTACAGATTTCCCATTGCTCACGGTAATGATAAGGGAAGGGAAAATGGTAATGATAGGATTCGTAAAACAGCGGATCAAAACCACCGAATAAAGTAGTCATAGCAAGATCCATACTACGATGCCCGAAATAAACGGCGGGGTCAATCAACACGGGATTGCCGGTTTTATCACATAAAAAATTACCGCTCCACAAGTCGCCATGCAATAAGGCGGGTGGTTCTTCTTCAAACAGGGTATCTAATTTTTTATAGAGTAAACCGAAAGATTTGATCATACCGGTCGTTACCAGGCCGTTTTGCAAAGCCAGCGTCAGTTGTGGCTGCAGGCGACGCTGAACAAAAAAAGACAGCCATGTGTCAGTGCGTTGGTTATCCTGCGGTAAGGCACCCATGAAGTTATTGGAGGTAAATCCAAAACCTGACTGGGTGATATGGTGTAGTGCCGCCAGCTGCCGGCCAAAACTTTTCCAAAATTCAGGGGATCGTTCGCCGCTTTCAATCCACTCCAGCAGCAGCCATTGCTGCCCGTTCACTTCTTCACAGGCAATGATTTCAGGAGTACGAATGATTTGCTGCTGTGATAAAAATTCAAGTCCCTCTTTTTCTTTTTGTAATAATAAAGACGACTGATGCCGGGTGTTGACCTTCAGGAAAAACTGCAACCGGCCATTAACTGTTGCCTGGTACGTATCATTGATCGATCCTCCGCCCAAGGGTTGCATGCTCACCAAATCAACAGCTATGCCGCTATGAAGTCTTAATATTTCACTGATAGCAACTGAGATTTGCTGGGAAACCATAACCGGGGGAATAAAATAACAATTGTAATGAAATCTGTTTTGATTACCGGTATAGCAGCCTTAATCCCGGGTTTCCTCGTCCCCGCCGAGCAGTTCCCTCTCTATTTCCTCCATTTGCACAATATCCCAGGCTTCACTTTCGGTAGGTGTTACATTCATTAATTCCAGCAGGCCGGATTGGTCGAGGCTTTGCTCCACGGGTTTTTGAAGATCACAGCAAACAAAAGAGGCATTATTTTCATAAAACTGCTGTTGAATGTTTACTAAAGCCTCTGCCGCAGCGTCATCAACTTTTTGAATGTCTTTTAATATAAGTACCACGTTTTTAACGTCATTTTGGAGGAAAGGCAGCAAACTATCTGCTAGTTCACCTGTCATAGTAGCAGAAAGATCGGGGCCGGGCAGCGTGATGGCATGAAATTTCTCTTTGGTATCGATTTTGACCTTCATAGAAACTAAGATTATCAACAGAGCGTTTATAATAAGAGCCAAACAGGAACCAAAAATATTTGTTATTATTGTATTACAAGCAATTATTGAAAAATGGATAATAATTTTTCAGCACAGGTTAAGGAAATCATTTCGTTCAGCAGGGAAGAAGCTTTACGGTTGGGAAATGATTTTATCGGAACCGAACACCTCTTACTCGGCCTGATCCGGGAGGGTGATAATACAGCGATCCGGATTCTTAAAAGTTTCAACGTAGATCTGTACGAGTTACGGAAAGAAATAGAATTGGCTGTTAAGGATAAAACCGGAAAAAATATCGCTAATATCAACAGCCTGCCGTTAACCAAACAGGCAGAGAAAGTCATTCGTGTAACGGTACTGGAAGCAAAAGCATTAAAAAGTGCCACTGTGGAAACCGAACACCTGATGCTTTCTATTTTAAAAAACAAAGAAAACATTGCTACGCAAATCTTAAATCAGTTTGATGTGGACTACGATCTTTTCAGGCAGGAATTGGGTATAGTAAAATCCAACGAGCCCAGGGCAGAATATACAGACGAAAACGATGACGATTTTGATGAGGAAAAAAAATATTCCCAGCAAAAAGGATCCCGGCAAGCCGGCACTACCAAAAGTAAAACGCCGGTACTTGACAATTTTGGTCGTGACATCACCAAGCTGGCAGAGATGGGTGCCCTTGATCCAATTGTTGGGAGGGAGGCTGAAATAGAAAGAGTTTCACAAATACTTTCGCGCCGTAAGAAAAACAACCCCATTTTAATAGGTGAACCCGGTGTGGGTAAAACAGCTATCGTAGAAGGGTTAGCGCTTCGTATCGTGCAGCGAAAAGTATCCCGTGTGTTATTTGATAAGCGGGTTATTTCCCTAGACCTGGCTGCGCTGGTGGCCGGCACAAAATACCGGGGTCAGTTTGAAGAACGGATGAAAGCAATCATGAACGAACTGGAAAAAAACAGGGATGTTATTCTCTTTATCGATGAATTGCATACGATTGTTGGTGCAGGAGGAGCCAGCGGATCGCTGGATGCCAGTAACATATTTAAGCCGGCATTGGCAAGAGGTGAACTGCAATGTATTGGTGCGTCTACACTGGATGAATACCGTATGTACATTGAGAAAGACGGAGCACTGGATCGCCGTTTTCAAAAAGTAATGGTTGATCCTCCATCGGTTGATGATACCATCCAGATTTTAAACAATATTAAACCTAAATACGAAGAGTATCATAATGTGACCTATGATAATGAGGCAATCGATGCTTGTGTAAAACTGAGTGACCGGTATGTAACCGACCGCCTTCTCCCAGATAAAGCCATAGACGTTATGGATGAAGTGGGTGCACGGGTACACCTGAAAAATATCAACGTACCACAGAATATTGTTGACCTGGAGAAGAAGATTGAAGAAGTGAAGAACGAAAAGAATAAAGTTGTAAAAAGCCAGAAATTCGAAGAAGCCGCCTCACTTCGCGATACAGAGAAAAAGTTGCAGGAAGAACTGGAAAAAGCAAAAGCAGAATGGGAGGAAGAAACAAAACACAAACGCTATCCCATTGGTGAGGAAGATATTGCCGAAGTTGTAAGTATGATGACCGGCATACCCGTAAAACGGATGGTGCAGGCAGAAACCGAAAAACTTCGCAAAATGGCTGAAGATATGAAGGGAATGGTAGTAGGGCAGGACGAAGCTATTCAAAAAGTTGTCAAGGCCATTCAGCGTAACAGGGTAGGACTGAAGGATCCTAAAAAACCAATTGGTACTTTTATTTTCCTGGGCCCTACGGGTGTTGGTAAAACGGAGCTGGCGAGAGCTTTGGCCCGGTATATGTTCGATTCGGAGGATGCGCTGATCCGCATTGATATGAGTGAGTACATGGAGAAATTTACAGTAAGTCGTTTAATAGGGGCCCCTCCCGGGTATGTAGGTTACGAGGAAGGAGGGCAATTGACCGAAAGAGTTCGCCGTAAACCATACAGTGTCATTCTGCTGGATGAAATTGAAAAAGCCCATCCGGATATATACAATATTTTGTTGCAGGTGCTTGATGATGGTCAGCTGACAGACGGTTTGGGCCGAAAAGTGGACTTCAAAAACACACTGATTATCATGACTTCTAATATCGGTGTCCGTCAGCTGAAGGATTTTGGTGCCGGCGTGGGATTCACTACCAGTGCCAGGCTTGAAACGGAAGATGAGGCAAATAAAGCTGTCATTGAAAAAGCACTTAAGCGTACCTTCTCACCTGAGTTTTTGAACAGGATTGACGATGTGGTGATCTTTAACAGCCTGACGAAAGAAAATATCTTTGAAATCATTGATATTTTAATGAAAGGCGTCATGAAGCGATTGAGCAACCTCGGTTTTAGTCTTGAACTGACTGATGATGCCAAATCCTTCCTTGCAGACAAGGGCTACGACCAGCAGTTTGGTGCCCGCCCGTTGCACAGGGCTATACAAAAATACCTGGAAGATCCGCTGGCAGAAGAAATTCTGAACATGCATGTAAAGGCAGGTGATTTCCTGGAAGCAGATCTTGATAAAGAGAACAACAAGCTTAAATTTAGTTTTAAAAAAATAGAGGAAAAGTCCAACGCGTAATTCTTTCAGAATAAATATGTGCAGGAGTGCCTGAAGCAGGCGCTCCTTTTTTATTTTTGCAGCAACTTCTCATGGCAAAAAAGATTATTATAACAATCGATGGCTGGTCCAGTTGCGGGAAAAGCACACTGGCAAGGCAACTGGCAAAGGAGTTAGGATATGTATATATTGATAGCGGCGCCATGTACAGGGCTATCACGTTATATTTTCTCCGTAACCATGTTGACTGGACAAATACCGCCGAAGTTACCCAGGCATTGAAAGAAATCAATCTTGCGTTTATATACAACGATGCCAGTCAGAAAAGTGAGATTTACCTCAATAATGAAAATGTAGAATACCTGATCCGCGACCTGGTGATTGCAGAAAAGGTGAGTGATATTGCAGCCATTAAAGCGGTACGGGATTTTGCCGTGTCACAACAACAAAAGATGGGGGAAAAAAAGGGTATTATCATGGATGGAAGAGATATCGGAACTGTAGTTTTTCCCAAAGCAGAATTAAAAATCTTTATGACGGCGGATAATGCCGTAAGGGTTGAGCGAAGGTTTCGGGAATTGTTTGACAAAAATCCTAATATTACGATCGAGGAAGTCAAAAACAACCTGGAAATGCGTGACTATATTGATTCTCACAGGGATGTGAGCCCCTTAAAAAAGGCAAAAGATGCCCTTGTACTCGATAATACCAATCTGTCGGAAGAAGAGCAGCTTAAGCTGGCACTTCATTGGGTAAAAGAAATAATTCGCAAGTAAGAATCGCTTTTGTCTGCAACTTTAATATATGTAGAAAAATAAAGTCAGGCTCCTACTCATTTTTTATTTTTATCAAAACAAAAGCTTTGAAAAGCTGGACATACCGACTCTTACAGCCCTTTATTGTACTGCATGTAATTATTATTACCGGCATTGTCGGCTTTATGGTAATTGAAAAGTACAGCTTTGTCGAAGCCCTTTACATGACAACCATATCGGTAACCACAGCGGGTTTCCAGGAAGTGCGCCCATTAAGCGAAGCCGGCAGGTTGTTTACAATGTTTTTACTTATCACCAGTTGGATATCGTTTGCCTTTGTTATTACCCGTATAACCGAGTTTGTAATTAGCGGGGAAATCAATAAATATTTTAAAACACGTCGTATGTTCAATGCGATTAATCAATTATCCGGTCATGTCATAGTTTGTGGTTATGGACGAAATGGTCACCAGGCCTGTCATACCTTAACCATGCACAATGTACCTTTTGTTGTTATTGAAAAAAATATTCATCATTTTGAACATGAATTACAGCATAATAATGGGTTGCTATTTTTAACTGGCGATGGCACCGATGACGAATTGCTGAAAAGAGCCGGGATTGACAGGGCTAAGGCCTTAATCACCACTTTGCCGTTAGATGCAGACAATGTGTTTATTGTTTTATCCGCCCGTTCGTTGAACCAGTCGATCCAGATCATCAGCCGGGCTTCTGATGCAGCCTCCATTCCAAAAATGAAAAAAGCCGGCGCAGATAATGTTATTATGCCCGACAGGATTGGCGGTGCGCATATGGCTACGCTGGTGTCTAAACCCGATGTGATTGAGTTTATTGACTACCTGAGCGGAGAGGAAGGTGAATCCATCAATATGGAATCTGTGAGTTACGACGATTTGCCGGAAGCTATTAAGGACAAGACACTACAAGACATAATGGCCTGGAAAAAAACCGGTGTGAATTGTATTGGCATAAAAAACTCCGAAGGAAAATTTGTGATTAATCCTCCGGAGGGAACCATTATTTCAAAAGGCATGAAAGTAATTGTGCTGGGAACAAAGCAGCAAATCCAATGGATGAAAGGCAATCTTGCGTGATCTTATTTCTTTTTAACATCCAGTAACTCTACCTCAAAGATCAGCACCGATCCACCAGGTATCGGGCCATTGTCCTGCGTGCCATAAGCTAACTGGTAAGGGATAAATAGCTTGTATTTTGAGCCAACAGGCATTAATTGTAAAGCTTCTGTCCATCCTTTGATTACCTGGTTGAGCTGAAAAGTTACCGGTTCGCCCCGTGAATAGGAGTCGTCAAAAACGGTTCCGTCCAGCAGGCTGCCCTTATAATGGCACACTACGGAGTCTTCTGCAGCAGGCTTGGGACCAGTGCCTTGTTTCAATACTTCATATTCCAACCCGGATGCTGTTGTTATTACCCCGGATCTTTTTTTATTTTCCTGTAAAAATTTTTCGCCTGCTTCGATGCTGGGTTTAACTTTTTGCTCCTGCACTTTATTTATATAAGTCATTACAGCGGTATTACACTGGTAATCATCCAGCAGGGTTTTCCGCTGCTGCATCACATCATCAATAGCTTTAGCTACCATGGCGGGATTGATTTGTGTGATGCCTTGCTGTTGCAAAAACTTGGCTTCACTTACACCAATACCGTAACTGGCCGAATCGATCATATTTTTTAATACAGGCTTGGATACCGCAGGTTTAGTGGTTTTTTTTACGGGTGGTTTAACCGCTGTTTTCTGTTGAGCGGATATAGAAAAACCGGTCAGTACACCGGCGAAGAAGAAGAGCACTATTTTTTTCATTGTATGATTTTAGCCTGCAAAAATAAGGATGAAGGGTGTATCCCCCTTTTTGCAAATGGTTAATTTCGCTGCATTTTATGATCCGGTCATCTTTATCGCTATACCGCCATGCCTACGCAGGCCTTTCCCGATCTATCTGGTGGCTGTCGCTTGTGATGTTTGTAAACAGAAGTGGAACGATGGTAGTTCCTTTTCTGACGGTGTACCTTACTGTTAAGTTGCACTTTTCCATTGCAGAAGCTGGATTAATCATGGCTTTTTTTGGCGGCGGCTCCGTATTGGGTGCTTTGCTGGGCGGTCGGTTATCTGACCGCATCGGTTTTCATGCCGTACAATACTGGAGTTTACTCCTGAACGGGATGCTCTTTATTGTGCTCGGTCAGATGAAAACATTTGAACAAATAGCCGCGTGTATTTTTATTCTGAGCACCGTTGGCGAATCGTTCCGGCCTGCTAACGGTGCGGCCATTGCGGCTTACAGCGATGAATCTAACCGCACAAGATCTTATTCACTCAACCGCCTTGCTGTGAACCTGGGATTTTCCATTGGTCCGGCTGTTGGAGGTATACTTTCCTCATTCAGTTATCAATGGTTATTCTGGGTGGATGGATTTACCTGTATGCTGGCTGCCGTTATTTTGCGTACTTGTTTGCCACCATTGGTTGTAACAAAAAAAGCACAGGAGGAAAGAAAAATAAAACTCAGTGATTCTGTTTACCGGGATCATGCTTACCTGCGGTTCATGTTTTTTGTTTTTCTCGTGGCGTTTTGCTTTTTGCATCTATTCAGCCTGGTACCTGTATATTACAAAGAGCAGGTACACATGCCAGAATCAATGATTGGTCTTGTGTTAGGCATGAATGGGTTGATCATAGCACTGACAGAAATGGTATTGGTGTACAAGTTGGAAGGCAAACGATCTTCGTCGCACTACATTGCTGCAGGAGCAGGAGTAATCGGTGTATCGTACCTGGTGCTGACAATGAATGCAACCATTGGTGTTGCCATTTTGGCAATGATAATGGTAACAGTTGGTGAAATGCTGATGTTTCCATTTGTAAACAGCTATTGGGTATCAAAAAGCAAGGAACACAACCGCGGTCAGTATGCAGCGGTGTACACAATTACTTTTTCTTTTGCACAAATAGCTGCTCCTACAGTCGGCTCACAGGTAATCAGGTATATGGGTTTTCATAGCTTGTGGTATATTTTGTGCGGGATTTGCCTGATTGCGTCAATTTGTTTTTATACATCAAAAACGTAACAGCAAAACCAAAATGTTTACGCCAGTGCTGTTAATTGTTCGGGTAATTGATCGATAGCGCTATTTTCAAACAGAATAACCTTTTCCGGGTACCTGGCTGCATAACCCTGTATAAGGTTGCGGGTATAACTGCTTTCTTTGACCGGCTGAATATGTTGGTATATTGCTGGTAAGTTTAATGGGTCAGTATCAGCAGGCAAATATCCCATACCAGTTAATCTTCCATTCACTACTAAAATGCATGATTTGTCGTAGGCCTCTAATCCACGGTCAATGATAGCATAAGTTGGTTGGTTTTTCAGGGAGGCGATGGCCTCTTTTATACGTTTATTATAGGTATCCGGATGCTCACGCTGGCTGCAGGCGCCGGTACATTTTTCATCACATGGTTCGTCGCTGTTTCGGAGGAAACATAATTTTGGACACAGATTAAATGAATCGATTAGCTTTCGCAAAATAGAATGTCCGTCAATGAGATAATGAAATGTGTGAACAGCGGCAAGTTGTTTTTTATTTTTTTCAATAGCCAGTCGTATATAACCGTTTTGGTCTTCGTATGTATAAATTCCATACACGTCTTCCCATCGTTTTTGTGAATAATTAAAGATGGGCCACAAACGCCTGATTTCTGCAGATTCCAGTATGCAAGCCATTAGTTCAGTAGCACAGGGTTGAAAACTGATAGCATGTATATGCCGCAGAAAATTTTGTTTTTGCCGGCTGTCTGAATTATTGCTGAAATGACTATTAACACGGTAACGGATATTTTTTGCCTTGCCCACGTATACCACTTTTCCTTTTTCATTGTGAAAGTAATAGACACCGGGCGAGTAAGGCAACTGATCAAAATGTTCCTTCGGCACATTGGGAGGTAAAATCTGTTCTTTAGAATTACGCAGCAGGCTTTTTGCAATATGCTGTTCACGGTCCTGCTGTAATAGCAGGTGAAAAAGCTGGGCCGTTGCTTCAGCATCTCCACCCGCACGATGCCTGTTGCGGATGTGGATATCCAGCGAATGACAGAGGTTGCCAAGACTATATGACGGCAGGCCGGGAAATATTTTCCGGCTCAGCCTAACGGTACAGAGTTTTTTTGTATTAAAATCAAAACCACAATGCTGAAGCTGGGTTTTTATAAATGAGTAATCAAAATTAACGTTATGCGCAACAAAAATTTTATCGTGCAGCAGCTCATAAATCTTTTGTGCCACCTCTTCAAATATCGGTGCGCCGGCCACCATCTCATCTGTAATGCCTGTCATGGCTTGAATATATCCCGGGATTACTAGCAGCGGGTTGATGAGTGATTCAAATTTTTCCACTACTTTGTTACCGTCTGTGATATGGATAGAAATTTCTGTGATGCCATTGGCAGCGGCATAGGATCCGGTGGTTTCTATATCGACAATCGCATACATGGATTACGAATTTCGTAAATTTCAAAGGTATGAAGGATGAAAAGTTTGCCATGTTTCGTAACAGGCTTACAAAAGTTTACCGCCATTTGGTTAAACAGGCAAAAAGTCAGCAGTTGTCATGCTGGCGGGTGTATGATCATGATCTTCCCGAGTTCCCTTTTTCTGTGGAATTTTACGGGGCTTATTTATACGTAGCAGAATACAGGCGCAGGCATGGCATGACTGATGAGGAACATAAAGACTGGCTGGAAAAAAGTCTTGACATCATGAGTGCTGTATTGTCTATTCCCCGGGATCATATCTTCCTGAAACTGCGCCAAAGAAAAAAGGGACGCCTGGGTCAGTACACCCGGATCGATGAGACACGCCACGAATTACAGGTTGAGGAAAATGGACTTAGGTTTATCGTTAATCTCAGCGATTATCTCGACACGGGTTTATTTCCCGATCATCGCATAACCCGGCAGATGGTGAGGGCGGAAAGCGATGGTAAAGCTGTTATTAACCTGTTTGCCTACACGGGATCTTTTTCGGTATATGCGGCTGCCGGTGGCGCAAAAAAAGTGCTGACGGTGGATCTATCCAATACCTATCTGCAGTGGGCCCGGCGGAATATGATGCTGAACGGGTTTTCCGATCCAGTGAAATATGAATATGTGCAGGCTGATGTGAAAGTGTACCTCAAAGAACTTCCGGACAAATACGCTGACATCATAATAATGGATCCGCCCACGTTTAGCAACAGTAAACGGATGGACAGTTTTTTAGACATTCAGAAAGATCATGTAGCCTTAATTAACGATTGCCTCAGGGTGCTAAAACCGGGAGGAGTGTTATATTTCAGCACTAACTACAAAGGATTTGTGCTGGATAAAGAACAGCTACACGCATCAATAATAAAAGATATTACAAAAGCCACCACGCCATTCGACTTCCAGGGGAAACTTTATCGCTGGTGTTTCAGGATTTTGAAATAAGGAAAGAAAACGGTGATGTTATAAATCAAAAAACCGCAGCAACTTGCTGCGGTTTTTTGATTCCATTCTTTTATAATGTTTTTAATACATCATTCATTGCCCTGACCGCGGTGGCGCTTTTTTCAAAAGCGGCCTGCTCGTCTGCATTCAGGCCGAAGTCTATAATTTTTTCCCAGCCATTTCTGCCTATGGTAACCGGCACACCCAGGCAGATATCTTTTTGACCATATTCGCCATCCAGCTTCACACAGCAGGTAAATAATTTCTTTTCGTCACGGACGATAGCTTCCACCAAGGCGGCTCCGGCGGCTCCGGGGGCATACCAGGCAGAAGTACCAATCAGTTTTGTTAACGTAGCACCACCCACCATTGTATCGGCTACAATTTGTTTTTGTTGCTCATCGCTTAAAAATTTTGTAACCGGCACACTGTTCCAGGTTGCCAGCCTGATCAACGGTATCATTGTGGTGTCGCCGTGTCCACCAACCACCACTGCATTCAGATCTGCAGGGCTGCAGCCCAGATGCTGGCTAAGCTGGTAACGGAAGCGGGCACTGTCTAACGCACCGCCCATACCAATGATCCTGTTTTTGGGAAGACCCGTTGCCTGCAGTGCCAGGTAGGTCATGGTATCCATCGGGTTACTGATAATGATCAGGATAGCATTCGGGGAATGTTTTAAAATATTTTCGCAAACGCCCTTTACAATACCTGCGTTGGTACCTATCAGTTCTTCACGTGTCATACCGGGCTTGCGGGGTAAACCGGAAGTAATCACCACGACATCGCTGTTAGCAGTCTTGCTATAATCATTTGTGCTGCCTGAAATTTTCGTATCAAATCCCAGCAAAGCCGCCGTTTGCATCATGTCCTGCGCTTTGCCTTCGGCAAGTCCTTCTTTGATATCTAACAAAACCAGTTCTGAAGCCAGTTCCTTACGGGCAATATTATCGGCGCAGGTAGCTCCAACGGCACCGGCACCAACGACAGTAACTTTCATGAACAAAAAGATTTATAATGTGAGAGAAATGATTTGCGCTGCAAAGATAGGCAAGTTCATCCTTTGTCTGCATCAATAGGATAATTCCTGATGCTGCCGTTTTAACGAGCCAGGAAACAATTAAAATGGGTGTAGAATTTTATAGCAGTGCGAAGGTTATTTTTTAAATACGTTCAGTATCTCATTTACCGGCATCGTGCCTTCGTGCGTAGAAATCAAATCCTGCTTTTTGTCATAAAAAGCAAGGTATGGCAGGTTGTGGATCATAAAAAAGGAGGGCAGCACAAATCGCTCGTCCTGCCCAACGAAAATATTTGAAAAGCGCTGCAAGCCGTATCTTTCATAAAAGGCTTTCATTTGACCAAATGGTTGGGGCGTAGCCATAACAATCTGGATGTTCGAAAGGTCTTTAATATTGTTAATCAGGGCTTCTGTTTCGTGCTGGCAGTGCTCACATTCCGGGTTAAAAATCATGATCATTACCGGCTTATTTTTTTTCAGGTTATCTCTTGTAAAATAACTGCTGCTGTCTGGCTTCAAAATTTTGATAGGCGGAATTTTGGGGAAACGCAGGTATGCGGGCCTGTTATCGGTGCCTGACTGGGCAGCGAGGGAAAATGCACAAATGGAAAATACCAGCAGCGACAATAGTTTCTTCATCAGGAATTTTTTTCAAAAATACTGTATTATCAGGCTAAAGGAATGATAAAAAAACAATTGTACCCTGCATTGCTTATTTCTCATTTCATTTTGCCCGGGAGCTATTCCACCTTATCTTTGCCGCCTTAAAATTTGGCGTTTTTATGGCAACAACTGCAGATATCAGCCGTGGAATGATTCTGAAACTCGACGGCAGCCTTTATTCCGTCATTGAGTTTGGCGAAAACAAAACAGCCCGGGCCGCTGCTAAAGTATGGGCCAAACTGAAGGGAGTGGACAATACCCGTACTATTGAAAAAACCTGGAATTCGGGTGATACAATTTATCCTGTGCGTGTAGAAAAAAGAAGTTTCCAGTTTTTGTACAAAGACGATACCGGCTACAATTTTATGGACAATGAGAGTTTTGAACAAATAGCCTTGCAGGAAAACCTGGTGGATGCACCCCAGTTTTTAAAAGAGGGACAGGAAGTGGGTGTTTTAATCAATACAGAAACCGAACAGCCAATGAGTGTGGAACTGCCTGACAAGATTGTTGTAAAAGTAACTTACACAGAGCCGGGCCTTAAAGGCGATACTGCCACAAGAACCCTGAAACCGGCAACAGTGGAAACGGGTGCTACAGTAAGTGTTCCCCTGTTTGTCAACGAAGGCGAATTGATTCGCGTCAACACGAAATCCGGCGAATACGTAGAACGTGTAAAAGAATAACTAAGCTAATTACTCTAAAAAATGGCCTGAATTCAAGTATTTCAGGCCATTTTTCATCAATTTTGAGCTGAATTTGCTAAAAATCCTTCGAAAATTCATCGAAATCTCGGAATTGTTTTCCTTATCTTAGCCGTCCCGTTCTAACCAAAAAACTACTTACAAAATTGAAAAACATGGACTTCAAACAAATCCAGGAGTTGGTCAAGATGATCAACAAATCAAATATTGGTGAACTTACCATTGAGCAGAAAGACTTTAAAATCACTATAAAACAAAAAGAAGAAAATATCACACAGGTAGTAGCAGCGCCGGTTGGCCCGGCTCCTGTTTATCCTGCTATGCCTGCACAGCCAGCAGCACAATTGCCCGCACAGGCGCCATCAGCTGCCGATAAAGCTGAGAAATCAAAAGCTGCAGAAGCACCGGCAGCTAACCTGATCACGATCAAGAGCCCGATGATCGGCACCTTCTATCGCCGGTCCTCTCCGGACAAGCCCGCATTTGTAGAAGTGGGGGAAGAAGTGGCTCCGGGAAAAGTGGTGTGCATTATTGAAGCCATGAAACTTTTCAATGAAATTGAAAGTGAAGTAAGCGGTAAAGTGGTTAAGATTTTGGTGGATGATGCTTCACCGGTAGAGTATGATCAGCCCCTCTTTCTTGTAGAACCAAACTGATTGGGTGGTGTGGTAGTTTGTGTAGAACAAGACCAATACATTGCGGGTGTAAATAATGTTATTTCCCGGCTTCTATCAACTTAAATTGCCAGATAAATCCATGTTTAAGAAAATATTGATTGCTAACAGAGGAGAAATTGCCCTTCGTGTAATCCGGACCTGCCGTGAAATGGGCATTAAGACCGTAGCAGTATATTCCACTGCCGATAAAGATAGTTTACATATAAAATTTGCCGACGAAGCAGTTTGCATCGGAAGACCGCAAAGTGCCGATTCATACCTGAATATTCCGCACATTATGTCGGCTGTTGAAATTACCAATGCAGATGCCATTCATCCCGGTTATGGCTTTTTAGCAGAAAACGCAAAGTTTGCACAGATCTGTAATGATCATGGCATTAAATTCATTGGGCCCACTGCCGAGATGATCAATGCTATGGGTGATAAGATTACGGCTAAAGAAACAATGATCAAAGCCGGCGTACCGGTCATTCCCGGAAGTGACGGTCTTTTGCAGAGTCTTGAGGAGGCAAAAGATCTTGCCAAAAATGTGGTTGGCTACCCAGTCATCTTAAAGGCAACCGCCGGGGGTGGTGGTAAAGGTATGCGCATTGTATGGGAAGAAAGTGAAATGGAAAGAGCCTATAACACGGCTAAAGCGGAAGCGGCAGCAGCTTTTAAAAATGACGGTATCTACATGGAGAAATTCGTGGAAGAACCGCGTCATATAGAGATACAGGTGGCCGGCGACCAGTATGGTACGGTGTGTCACCTCAGTGAACGGGATTGTTCGATCCAGCGGCGTCACCAAAAGCTGGTGGAAGAATCACCATCACCCTTCATGACCCCCGAGCTGCGCCAGCAGATGGGCGAAGCTGCCAAAAAAGCTGCCGCTGCCATCAATTATGAAAGTGTGGGTACAATAGAATTCCTGGTAGATAAGCACAGGAATTTTTATTTTATGGAAATGAATACCCGTATACAAGTGGAGCACTGTGTAACGGAAGAGGTGATCAATTTTGATCTGATTAAAGAACAGATCAAAATTGCGATGGGTGAAAAAGTTTCCGGGATGGATCATTTTCCGCAAATGCATGCCATTGAGTGCCGCATCAATGCAGAAGACCCCTACAATGATTTTCGTCCGTCACCAGGCAAAATTACCACGCTGCACCAACCCGGCGGCCATGGTGTACGTGTAGACAGCCATGTGTATGCCGGTTATGTTATTCCTCCGTATTATGATTCAATGATTGGTAAGCTGATCACTGTTGCCCGTACCAGGGAAGAGGCTATTGACACCATGTACCGTGCATTAAGTGAGTACGTAATTGAAGGGGTGAAAACAACTATTCCCTTTCACCTGCAGTTAATGAAAGATGAACGCTTCCGTTCCGGTGATTTCAATACCAAATTCCTCGAAACATTTCAAATGAAGTGAAAAAGTTGAAAGTATAAAATTGTTACAAATGCCCCGGTACAATTGAGCCGGGGTATTTTTATAGGGTAGTTTCAGGAAATGAGATAACTTTATAAAACAGCTTATTTTCAACGCTGGTAAACCTAACTGCGCATCGATGAAAGCTTGTATTGTCTTCCTGATGTCCTGTATGATGATTGTATCGTCCTCTGCACAGCAGGCAAAAAAGCTTCATTATAAGGCTATTCTGGTAGATACACATAATGATGTACTTTCCGAATCGGTTTTAAAGGGTAAAGATATTTCTCACCGGCTTCAGTCTGGCCAAAGTGACCTGGTTCGCTGGAAAGAAGGAGGCGTGGATGTTCAGTTCTTTTCGGTATGGACTGATGAAAAGCCCCGGACAAAGGAAGGCTTTTTCAAGGATGCAAACGAGGAAATTGATTCCTTCGATTTTTTTACCCTTCGCAATCTTGATAAAATAGTACCGGCCTTTACTTACCGGGATGTCAAAAGAGGAATCCGGCAGCGAAAGTTAGTGGGATTAATTGGTGTGGAGGGCGGCCACATGATTGAAAACGACCTGGATAATTTAACGGCTTTGTATAAAAGAGGGATGCGTTACCTGACGCTAACCTGGAATAACAGTAATGAATGGGCTACCAGTGCCAGGGACGAAACCTTGCATCCGGGAGATTTTCCGCACAAAGGCCTCACCGCGTTTGGGAAACAGGTAATCAGGAAAATGAATGAACTGGGAGTTATGGTTGACCTATCGCATACAGGTGAGCAAACCTTTTATGACGCACTGGCTGTTACGAGCAAGCCTGTCTTACTTTCTCACAGCTCTGTATATTCGCTCTGTCCGGTTTTCCGGAACCTGAAAGATGATCAGATCCGCGCAGTTGCTAAAAATGGCGGCGTGATTTGCATAAATTTCTATTCAGCATTTATCAGCAAGGATTTTGCACAAAGGGCTGAGTGGCTGGATGGCCCGGGTAAAAGCGAAATAACAGATTCATTAATGAGCGTTTATAAAGACGCTGCTGCTGCACAGCAGGCCTTTCAAGATTTCAGAACCCGGCAGCTTGAGCCACTTCGGCCCACGCTTGCCCAGTTAGTGGATCACATCGATTATATCGTAAAACTGGTGGGCGATGACTATGTGGGGCTTGGCTCTGACTACGATGGCATCGATTCTACACCGTTAGGTATGGAAGATGTTACTCGTTATCCGTTGATTACCGAAGAACTGCTAAGAAGGGGTTATTCAAAAAAATCCGTAAGGAAAATTTTAGGAGGGAATGTACTGCGGGTAATGAAAGCAAATTTCCATTAAGGTCTTCCCCTAAGCAAAATCTGGTTATCCAGGAAAATGAAGAACCCCGCTATGCAGCGGGGTTCTTCTCATGTCAGTCCTTATGGAAAGCTTTTTTATCGTAAGAAAAGCATTTCCCTGTATTTCGGCAGATACCATTCTTTATCATCTACCAGTAATTCCAGTTTATCCACGTGGTAACGTATTTGGTCAAAGTAGGCGTCTTTCACCTGGCTCTGATAAGCAATAGCCTTTGTGCGGGTATTGTCCATGTTATTGCAAACCTTTCTTGCTTCAATCATTTTTTCTACCAGGTCACTTACTTTGTTGATATGTTCTGATATTTTTTCAAGAATCTGTTTTTGGTTTGCATAGGCACTTTCCGGCATACCAGCCTGTTTCAGACCGTTGATATTACTGACCAGAATATTTTGGTAACGAATAGCTGACGGGAGGATATGGCTGGTAGCCAGTTCTCCCATGATCCGGCTTTCGATCTGTACTTTTTTAATGTACTTTTCCAGTTCTATTTCGTGGCGTGCTTCCAGTTCCACATGGGTATAAATGTTGTTACTTTCAAACAGGTGGCGTGCTTTTTCACTCACCATGGCATCCAGGGCCAGCGGTGTTGTTTTTACATTGGGTAAGCCACGGCGCTCTGCTTCTTTTTCCCATTCCTGGCTGTAACCATCGCCTTCGAACAGTACTTTTTCGCTCTCTACAATGTATTCGCGAATAACATGCATAATCGCGATTTCCTTCTTTTCTCCTTTTTCAATCAAGGCATCCACATCGTTTTTGAACTTCTTCAGCGTTTCGGCTACAATCACGTTAAGTACCGTCATCGGGTTGGCACAGTTAGCTGAAGATCCAACAGCCCTGAACTCAAATTTGTTTCCGGTAAAGGCAAAAGGAGATGTGCGGTTGCGGTCGGTATTATCCAGTAATAGTTCTGGAATATTTTTGTGGATATCGATCTTCAGCATACTTTCATCCTGTTCATCAAATTTATCGCCCACTCTTTCTTTGATGTCTTCGAGCACTTTAGTGAGGTACTGTCCGATGAATACAGAAATGATCGCGGGCGGAGCTTCATTGGCGCCAAGGCGATGATCGTTAGGAGCCGAAGCTATAGAAGCTCTTAGCACATCTGCATAATCGTGTACAGCTTTGATGGTGTTCACAAAAAAGGTCAGGAACATCAGGTTGGTCTTCGGAGTTTTTCCGGGCGCCAGCAGGTTTACACCCGTGTTGGTAGCCATGCTCCAGTTGTTATGCTTACCGTTTCCATTAATGCCGGCAAATGGTTTTTCGTGCAGCAATACACGCAGTTTATGGCGGGAGGCCACGCGGGTCATCACATCCATCAGCAGTGTGTTGTGATCAACGGCCAGATTTACCTCTTCAAAAATGGGAGCACATTCAAACTGACCGGGAGCCACCTCGTTGTGGCGGGTGCGCAGCGGGATACCAAGTTTATATGACTCTTTTTCAAAATCCCGCATGAAGGCATAAACCCTTTCAGGAATCGAACCAAAATAGTGGTCTTCCAATTGCTGGTTTTTGGCAGACATGTGTCCATAAACCGTACGGCCGCACAAAACCAGGTCAGGGCGGGCATTGAAAAGACCTTCGTCAATGACGAAGTATTCCTGCTCCCAGCCGAGAGTCGGTATAACGTTGGTTACATTTTTATCAAAATAATTGCAAACTTCTACAGCGGATTTGTTTAATGCTTCCAGCGCTTTTAACAGTGGGGCCTTGTAGTCAAGTGATTCGCCAGTGTAGGATACAAAAATCGTGGGAATACAAAGTGTTTTGCCCTGACCAATTTCCATGATGAATGCAGGAGACGAGGGGTCCCATGCCGTGTAGCCGCGTGCTTCAAAAGTTGCCCGCAGACCGCCGCTGGGAAAGGAAGATGCATCAGGCTCCTGTTGAATTAATGCGTTGCCGTCAAACTCTTCAATAGCGGTACCATCACTTTTAATGGTGAAAAAGGAATCGTGCTTTTCAGCAGTTGTTCCCGTAAGTGGCTGAAACCAGTGTGTAAAGTGTGTAACACCTTTACTTTCTGCCCAGGCACGAATGCCGTTAGCAATCTGATTAGCCATTGAACGGTCAATTTTCTGACCTGCCTTGATGGAAGATTGTAAGCTCTTGAATGCCTCATCACTGAGATATTGCCGGGCTGTTTTTACCGTAAAAACATTTTCATTGAAAATGCCGGTAATTTTGGTGGATCCTTCTACATTAACTTCAGAAGTCCCCAAAGCGTTGATTGCATTAAAACGGAGCGACATGAGTATAAATTTTTGGCAAAAAAAGCGGATTCTCTCCGATACGCCAATTTTTTTTATAGAATAGTCCTTTTTTTGGGGGAAATTGTGGAAAAAGTTGAATTATATCAACAATGAGTGGCTAAATTTTTCAAAAATTTCTGTAAAAATATCAAATTATATTAATTTATAATTTGTATTAAGAAACCATTTTTTCAATTTTCTTCCAGTTGAACAGGGCAAACATGGGAGCAAATAAAAAAGGGAATACAAGGCTCCTGTACCGAACAATTGCGCCCAGGAAATTAACGGTGTAGCCAATACTGAGCAGAACAGAAAAAGAAAAAAACAGGCAGAAGTAAAGAAAAGGACGATCAACAGGGGCTTTGTTTCTCCAGAACAGGAAGACTATAAATAAGAGGGTTAACAAATTGATTTCTAAAGCTGCGGCTAGCGAAAGCAGATGTTTTACGTCACTCGGGTAAGGCCTGATAGCCGACAAGGTGATAGCTTCTGGTGCATTTTTCAAAAAACTCAAGAAATTGGGTTGCAACCGGCTGGTAGGAACTTCGGACCCTCCTTTTAATTCCTTAAAATCTGCTTGTTTGGAGGCAACTGCATCCGGAAAATCTAACCTGGGACTTATGTATTTGGCCGTAAAGAAAAAAAGAGAAAAGACTACATAAACCAATACGAATACCAGTAGCCCCCGGTTTTGAAAACGTTTTGCCAGTATCCATGCTATGATTGCTGGGATGAGAATTACCAGTAAAAAATTCCGCAATATGACGACGATCAAAAGACCGAGGAATATAGCAGCTAGGCGCTTTGGTGTAAATGACTTTTCCTGTAAACCAAAATACAGGTGATAAACCACCAGGGCAATTCCTGTAAAAATCAGGCCATCTTTATGGATGCCACTGGTCCAGTATATAAAGGAGGGGAGTAGAAATGTAGCTGCCAGTACGGGTATTTTCCTTTCAGGAAACTCAGCTATCATGACCCTGTAAACAGCCACCGGTCCATACAAGCTCAGGAAGGAGTAAAAGATGATATTGACATAATAGAATCCAAAACTAAAGATGTTAAAGACAGAGAGAAGTTTTACGAATGCATTTGCTTTCAGATCATTCCAGTAAGAATTATCACTGCTCAGGAATTTAAGGTATCCATTGGGGTAAGGGTCATGAAATAGGTTGGTAAAATAGCTGTAGGGATCTGTGTGTAGCAGCCGGTACTCCTGCAGGCTGCTGTAATGAAATGACCAGGTATCCACCATTTGAGCCAGGTTGCCGTAGTAAATCCCTATCCAGCCATAAAGAATACCGGCCATTACTTTCAGTAAAAAAATGATAATCAGTTGCGGGTGCGTGAGGCCTGTTCGGGTAAAAAATTTCACTTTAGTTACAAGCCACGAAAACAATAAAAGGTAACCAGCAAATAAGAGGTATTCCAACAACTATAAAAGTTTTATCCGCGCAAAATAGAGATTATTATTTATAAATAGTTGACAACTTGTTTCGTGTCACGTAGGGTTAGTTTGTAGATTTGCGCCTTGCAAAGGTTGTTCCTGCTTATAATGCTTAATTCTACATTTATCACAGAAAATTATGGAAGTAACTGTCAAAACCGCTCAGCAACTCCGATTAACAGAAGAAGAATTTGAGTTAATAAAACAAAAACTGGGACGTACTCCGAACTTTAATGAATTATGTGCTTTTTCCGGTATGTGGAGCGAGCACTGCAGTTATAAAAATTCCATTAAATGGTTGAAAACCTTGCCACGTGAAGGCGGAAGAATGTTGGTAAAGGCCGGCGAAGAAAATGCCGGACTTATGGATATTGGCGACGGGCTGGGGGTTGTATTTAAAATAGAATCGCATAATCACCCCTCTGCAATCGAACCGTTTCAGGGGGCAGCAACCGGCGTAGGCGGCATTCACCGCGATATTTTTACAATGGGGGCAAGGCCTATAGCTGCGTTAAACTCATTACGGTTTGGTAAACTGGAAGAAGATAAGACGCAGCATTTATTATCCGGCGTGGTGCATGGTATCGGGCACTATGGCAACTGTTTTGGCGTACCTACAGTCGGCGGTGAAATTTATTTTGAAGCATGTTATCATACGAACCCGCTGGTTAATGCGATGAGTGTCGGAATTGTGAAAGCGGGCGAAACGGTCTCGGCCACTGCAAAAGGCCTGGGCAACCCTGTCATGTTTGTAGGGAGTGCTACCGGTAAAGACGGAATAGGCGGCGCTTCCTTTGCCTCGGCAGATATAACAGCGGACAGTGCGGAAGAGTTACCGGCTGTGCAGGTAGGCGACCCATTCCAGGAAAAAAAATTGCTGGAAGCTTGTTTGGAAGTGATCCAGACCGGTGCTGTTGTGGGCATGCAGGATATGGGCGCCGCGGGCATTATCTGCTCTACCGCCGAGATGAGTGCTAAGGGGGAAGTAGGGATGCGCATCGACCTGGATAAAGTGCCCACACGACAAAAGAATATGAAAGCCTGGGAATTGCTGCTGAGCGAAAGCCAGGAGCGAATGTTACTCGTGGCTCAAAAAGGCCGGGAGAAGGAAGTGATGGCGATTTTTGAGAAATGGGATTTACCCTGCTCGGTTATTGGGGAAGTTACCGGCGACGGCTTGCTGCGTTTTTATATGCATGGCGAACTGGAGGCGGAAATTCCAGCGCTTGAACTGGTATTGGGCGGTGGGGCACCGCAATATGACCGTGATTTTCGGACACCGGTTTATTTTTCCAAAATCGAAGCTTTTGATCCCAACAGCATACCTGTTCCTGCCGATTTAAAATCGGTGGCTGAACAAATGATTGAGATTCCCTCCATTGCCTCTAAGCGCTGGATATATGTTCAATACGACAGCATGGTGGGAACAGTGAATGCTTCGACAAATACGCCAACCGATGCAGCTGTTGTTGTAATAAAAGGAACAAATAAAGGACTGGCCGTTACGACCGATTGCAATGGCCGTTATGTATTTGCTGATCCCTACAAAGGCACGATGATAGCAGTAAGCGAAGCGGCCCGTAATATTGTATGCAGCGGTGGAAAACCACTGGGGGTGACAAACTGCCTGAATTTCGGAAATCCTTATGATCCGGAAGTGTATTACCAGTTTGTTGAGGCGATAAAGGGCATGGGCGAAGCCTGCCGGAAATTTGACACACCTGTAACCGGCGGCAATGTTAGTTTTTATAACCAAAATCCTGAAGGCCCTGTTTATCCCACGCCTACAATCGGTATGGTTGGTTTGCTCGATGATATGAATAGTAAAATGACGCTTGATTTTAAGAAGGACGGCGATAGTATTTACCTGCTGGGTGTTACGAATAATGATATCAACTCCTCTGAATATTTACATAAAATTTGCGGCATTGAATTTTCACCCGCACCTTATTTTAACCTGGAAGAAGAATATAGCTTGCAGGAAAAGATTTCCTCCCTGATTGCAAGCCAGCTGATCAGGTCTGCACATGATATCAGTGAAGGCGGCCTTTTTGTTACCCTCTGCGAGGCAGGCTTCAACCGGGAACTTGGATTTGCGATTTCGACCCAATCGGATCTTCGCAAAGATGCCTTCCTGTTTGGTGAAGCACAAAGCAGGGTAGTGGTAAGTGTGGATCCGCAAAAGGCGGCTGCTTTTGAAAATGCCCTGGCGGGATTTCCCTGTTATAAACTTGGCCAGGTTACTATGGGGGAAATAACGATTGATGATGATTTCTGGGGCACGATCGATTGGTGGAAGGATAAATATGATACTGCTATTGAACGGTATTTAACGAAAGAAGAGGCGGGCTCGGCTTTGGCAGCGATTTAGGATTTGCACCGGGATTATTTAAAATCATACTATGGACAGAAATGCTGTAATCATGGTCACCGGGGCTGCCGGATTTATCGGCAGTTGTATGGTGGGATACCTGAATCGTAAAGGATACCAGAATATTATCATTGTTGATGAATTCAAAGATGGTGGGAAACGGCCAAATTATGAAGATAAAAAAATCTGTGCCCGTGTCGAACGCGATGAACTCTTTGACTGGCTCAATCACTACCACCTGCGGATTGATTTTGTTTTCCATCTTGGTGCAAGAACTGATACAACTGAATTTGATTACGCTATACATGAGAAATTAAACGTCGCGTATTCACAAGAGATCTGGCAGTATTGCACTGATAAAAAGATCCCCCTTGTCTACGCATCTTCTGCCGCTACCTATGGCGGAGGCGAATATGGGTATAAAGACGATCATGAGCTTGCAGAAAAGCTCATGCCGCTCAATCCTTATGGTGTATCAAAAAGTGAGTTTGATAAATGGGTATTAAAACAAACGGAGCATCCACCATTTTGGGCCGGCCTCAAATTTTTTAACGTTTACGGTCCGAATGAGTATCATAAAGGAAGAATGGCCAGCGTGATTTTTCATTCATTTAACCAGATTCAAGCGACAGGAAAAGTAAAATTATTTAAATCACACCGGCCCGACTTTAAAGATGGTGAACAACTCCGGGATTTTGTGTACGTAAAAGATGTGGTGGATATTTGTTTCTGGCTCATGCAGGCGCAACCGGCCTCTGGATTGTATAATGTTGGTACCGGGAAAGCCCGCTCGTTTAACGACCTGGTAAAAGCAATTTATGCTGCTATCGGAAAAGATCCTGTGATTGAATACATCGACACACCTGTGGATATACGGGATAAATATCAATACTTTACGGAAGCAGACATGTCTAAACTGCGCAAGGCCGGCTACACCGCACCTTTCTACTCTTTGGAAGAAGGCGTGCGAACCTACCTCCAGCATTTTCTGCTTGATAAAAAATATTACTGATATTTGCACCTGTTTGTGTTGCTTGTTGCTGCTTGTAAACATATAAGCGGTGGCAAGCATTTTTTAAATCTATACCATGCCAAAAAAAATTGCCATTATCGGAGGAGGTAACCTGGGTACCGCTATTGCGGAAGGATTACTGAAAAGTAAATTCAGTAAAACAGACGAAATCATTGTTACAAAACGTAATACCTCCACATTGCGGTCGCTGATTGAAAAGGGGGTACAGGTTACCAATGATAACGCGGCGGCAGTGCAGCAAAGTGATGTGGTCATTCTTGCCGTAAAACCATACCAGGTGGCAGAAGTAGTCAATGGATTTAAAAACGATCTGACTGCCGAAAAGATCCTGATTTCTGTTGTTACCGGGGTGCTGATCGCCGAGATGGACCAGGTGATCAATAAACAGATTCCCCTTTTCCGTGCTATGCCCAATACAGCCATTGCTATTCAGGAAAGCATGACCTGTATTTGCAGCCGGCATGCCGGCGCTGACGATATTAACTATGTAAACGAACTATTCGCTAAACTGGGGAAAGTTGTGACGATTGACGAAAAGCTGATGGAAGCGGCCACGATACTTGGTGCCTGTGGTACCGCATATGCCATGCGGTATATCAGGGCAAATATCCAGGGCGGTATCGAAATTGGGTTTGATGCGGCTACAGCATCATTAATTGCTGCACAAACCGTTAAAGGAGCTGCCGAATTGCTACTCCAAAAAGGGGCACACCCGGAACAGGAGATTGATAAAGTAACGACTCCCAAAGGCTGCACCATTGCAGGTCTCAACGAGATGGAACACCGCGGATTTAGTTCTTCCCTGATTCGCGGAATTGTAGCGAGTTATAAAAAAATTGAACGTGAGTAATAAAATAAGCCCGTATTTAGCGGGCTCATTTTATAGCGGATGCTGCTTAATTATTTTAGTCTTGCTTTCATAAATTCCATTACATGCTGATAGGCATCGGCAGTGGCTGCCTTGTCATAATTTGGATTGCTGGGATTGGCAAAGGCATGCACTGCATCATAGCGGTAAACAGTTAATTTTTTCCCTGCTTTTTTCATGTTTGCGGCAAATTCGTCTACTACGGCGGGGGTAATCCATTGTTCTTTGTTGGCAAATAAACCCAACACATCAGCATGCAGGTTTTTCAGCCTGTTAACATCTTTTTCGGGCATTCCATAATACATGATGCATCCGGCTGCCTGGTTGCCGGCCAGTAAGCTGGCCTGCAGGCTCCAGCCGCCACCAAAACACCATCCAATGGTATAAATTTTTGCATTGGAGCCAACATAATTGATGGCGCCTTTAATAATGGCTTCAGCTCTTTCGTTTTTAACAGCTTGCATGTATTGGCCGGCTTCATCTGCAGTAGTGGCAACTTTGTGGTCATAAAGGTCGATCGCAATAATATTGATGTTGCCAAGGTCTTTCCAAAGTTGGGCACTTTGTTTTTTAATATAATCATTCAGCCCCCACCATTCGTGTATGACAAACAGGTAATTATTGGTTTTTGTGGCGGCTTTTATTTCCCATCCGTGCGCATCAGTACCATCTGTGGCTTTGAATGTAATATCATTTCCCTGCTGCCCGCTGTAATGAAAAGGCAGTGGATCAGCGTGTGTCATTTTAAATGACTTGTCAGAAGCAAACTGGGCAAACGATTCCGTGGCGCTGGCATTACAGCAGGCCATGCTCATTTGGGTTGTTTGAGCAAAAACAGCTTTGTAGCCAAACAGGCACAACAAGGCGAATAATAATCTTTTCATAACCGTCAAATTTGAATTTTAAAGGTAGAATAATTCGAAAGTCATTTCCAACGCATCTTTGTTAAGAGTGTTCAGAAATTTATTCCACAACTAACAGTTACCACCCCGGTTTGTTCGCAAACCAGTTCCTGGTACATAATCATTATAAAAATAATATTTACCGAATTGCAAGGGTTTGCCCTTGGCAGTTTATCCTCCCGGAAAATTTTAGAAACAGAAAAAGCTATTTTTTTCCACATTCGCCTGGTTGCAATTTTATGGAAAAGAAAAATTGCTGTAGGTTTGCATGACCTTCAGGAACTTCTTCACGTAATAGTGATCTGCTGGTCAAATTAAGGTTAACAAGATTTCTGTCAATTTTAGCTGGATAGTTTTCATTGGGTAAGGATTGATTCCATTATTCGGGGGAAATGGTTTTTTTATTTCAGGACGGATTTCCGGTTCAACAGTTCAAATAAATTCTTTAGATAATGGCTAAGTATATTTTTGTAACCGGGGGGGTAACCTCTTCGTTAGGGAAAGGTATTATTGCAGCATCGCTTGCCAAATTATTACAGGCAAGGGGCTTCAGGGTGACGATTCAAAAATTTGATCCTTATATCAATGTTGATCCGGGTACATTAAACCCCTACGAGCACGGGGAATGTTTTGTGACAGAAGATGGTGCTGAAACGGATCTGGACCTTGGCCATTACGAACGTTTTTTAAACATTTTTACTTCACAAGCCAATAATGTAACGACAGGCAGAATTTATCAAACAGTCATCAACAAGGAAAGAGAAGGAGCCTATCTTGGCAAAACAGTTCAGGTAGTTCCCCACATAACCGATG
Source organism: Chitinophagaceae bacterium (assembly GCA_035760665.1). Classification (GTDB taxonomy): domain Bacteria; phylum Bacteroidota; class Bacteroidia; order Chitinophagales; family Chitinophagaceae; genus DASTSN01. The sequence goes on from DASTSN010000079.1 coordinate 51,647, forward strand.
AGATCAAGCGCAGAATGCTCGAATTAGGTCAGGGTGGCAAATACGACATTGTAATTACTGAGATAGGGGGCACTGTTGGTGATATAGAAAGTTTACCATTTATAGAAGCCTTACGGCAGCTACAATGGGAGTTGCCCGAAGAAGATACCGTGGTTGTGCACCTGACGCTGATACCCTATTTGAAAGCAGCCAAAGAATTAAAAACCAAACCGACACAGCACAGTGTAAAAATGCTGAGCCAGGAAGGTGTTCATCCGGATATTATCGTTTGCAGAACCGAAAGGCCCCTCACACATGATTTGCGACGCAAAATTGCGCTCTTTTGTAATGTAAAAACTGAGGCGGTCATTGAAGCAGCCGATGCACCCACTATTTACGAAGTACCATTAGCCATGATGCGGGAGAAACTGGATGTGATTTGTTTGAAAAAACTCGCCATTTCAAATTATAATGAACCCGAACTGTCGAAATGGAAGGAGTTCCTGGAAAAGTTGAAGTATCCCAAGAGCAAGGTAAGCATCGGGCTGATCGGAAAATACATTGAACTGCAGGATGCCTACAAATCTATACTTGAGGCCTTTGTACACGCCGGTGCTATGAATGAATGCCAGGTACAGGTGGTGAATGTACACAGCGAATACATTACGGATGAAAATGTTGCCGAAAAACTGGCCGGACTGGATGGTTTATTAGTGGCACCCGGATTTGGACACAGGGGAGTGGAAGGCAAGATTATAGCAGTGAAATATGCCCGTCAAAACAAACTGCCTTTCTTTGGAATTTGCCTGGGTATGCAAATGGCCTTAATAGAATTTGCCCGCGATGTACTGGGATTAAAAGAAGCGCATTCCACAGAAATGAACCCCGATACACCTGACCCC
>DASTSN010000080.1:0-58187 GCA_035760665.1 Chitinophagaceae bacterium
TCCCCGCGAAAGTGTTCGGGGAATACCAGTGTGTCTTTATTATCGGGATATTGCTGGGTAATTTTTTCTTTTTTGTGATGCAGAGCGTAATAAGCCGTTAGCCGCATGCCGGATAGCAAAGACTTGACGGCTCTTAAAATATTTTTTATATAATTAACAACAAACATCAATTGTATTGAAAGTATAACCGGTTAAAAATGCCAGCCCGTAATCGCCACAACTGTTACCAGCAGTAAGTTAAACATACTGATTGGTAATAAATATTTCCATTCCAGATTTAGCAGCTGATCAATCCGCAGGCGGGGAAACGTCCAGCGAAACCACATGATGACGAAAATCAGTAGGAACGTTTTACCAATAAACCAAAGACTGGAAGGAATATAATCCATGATGTGATTAAATGCCTGCCAATGGCCGATGTGTAAAGGCATCCACCCGCCCAGGAACAGCGTGGCACCAACGGCGCAGACTATAAAAATATTTACATACTCCGCCAAAAAGAATAGGGCGAATTTCATCCCTGAATATTCTGTGTGAAAACCAGCAGTCAGTTCTGATTCTGCTTCTGCCAGATCGAACGGAGCACGGTTTGTTTCTGCTGTCACAGCCACCAGGAAAATTACAAACGATATGATAGCGGGTATGTGGCCTTTAAACAGCCACCATCCATTCTGCTGCGCGGCAACGATATCGGAAATTTTCAGGCTGCCGGTGAGTACCACAATGGTGATGATGGACAAGCCGGCGGATAATTCATAACTCACGATCTGGGCACCGCTGCGCATAGCACCCAGTAACGAGTATTTATTGTTGCTGGCCCAGCCCGCCATCAGGATGCCGATTACCGAAAGCGATGAAATGGCGGTTACAAACAGAACGCCAATGTTGATATCCCATATTTGTAAACCTTTTGCGAATGGCAGTGGTGCCATAATGACCATGGCCACAACCATGACGAGAAACGGTGCCAGGTTAAATAAAAATTTATCAGCGCCATCCGGCGTCATGCCTTCTTTTACGATTAATTTCAGGGTATCGGCCACTGTTTGAAACATGCCTTTTGGTCCTACGCGGTTTGGCCCCAGCCGCAGCTGCATCCAGGCAGCCACTTTGCGTTCCATCATAATCAGTACCAGGCCCAATAAAGCGAATAATGTAATGATACAAAGCCCGACAAGCACGAATTCGATCAATAATGCCCAGGCAGGACTGAATGTATCGTACAGCCAGTTGTGCAGGCGGTCTGTTATGTTTTCTAAATTCCACATAGCAGTGCAATGTCAGGTTTTGAATCAATTATTTTCCTGTTCTACCGGTCAATATCCGGGATTACGAGATCCAGTGTGCCCATTATGGCAATCAGGTCACCGATTTTACCGCCTCGTGCCATATGATCCAAGGCGCTCAGGTTCGAAAATCCCGGCGAGCGGAATTTAATCCTGTAAGGGGTGGTGCCACCTTCGCTCACGATATAAACACCAAATTCGCCGCGGGCTGTTTCTACTCTCGAATAAAATTCACCTTTTGGTAATTTGAGCACGGCTTTTGTTTTTGCCTGGAAATCACCTTCTGGAATATTGTCGATTAATTGCTCCACGATGGAGAGTGACTGCCTGAGTTCTTTTACCCGTACCAAATAACGGGCAAAGCTGTCACCGGCTGTTTCTGTTATTTCTTCAAACTGTAACTGGTCATACACTTCGTAAGGATACAGTTTCCGGATATCACAGGCAACGCCGCTGGCTCTGGCTACCGGCCCGCTGCAGCCAAAGGATATGGCATCTGCTTTTGAAAGATAGCCTACGCCTTTCATCCGGTTTTGAAAAATGACATTATTGGTGACCAGTTCGTCGTATTCGTCAATTTTATTTTTAAAATGCGTAATGAATTCTTTTACCCTGCGTTGAAAATTGGGATGAATGTCAAACATTACACCGCCCGGAACCATATAGTTCATCGTTAGCCGTGCACCACAGGTTTCTTCCATAATATCATTGATCATTTCCCGCTCACGAAAGGCTAGAAAAAATGGCGTCAGGGCGCCAACGTCCATGGCCATGGCACCCCACCATAGACAATGCGATGCAATGCGTGTTAACTCATCCATCAGTACGCGAATCACTTTGGCTCGTGGCGGTACTTCAATTTGTAAGCCTTTTTCCACGCATAATGCACAGCCGTGATTGTTGATGTGGGCAGAGAGGTAATCCATCCGGCTGGTGGTATAAATAAACTGGCGGTAGCTGAGGCTTTCGCACATTTTTTCAATCGACCGGTGAATATAACCAAGGTGCGGATCCACCTTTTTGATGGTTTCTCCATTCAGTGTGATCAGTAAATGTAATACGCCGTGCGTAGAGGGGTGTTGTGGTCCCACATTGATCACGAGATCACCGGATTCAGTTCCAGGCATCTTTGCCCCAAGTCCGGCCTGGGGCACTTCCTCCAGTATGTGCGTTTCGCGGTACATTGTATTTTTATACTACGGTAACCAGTATGCGTATTTTCATTTCATAATTTAATCATATTGACGGGGTCTTCAAAATCTTTCCGCAGGGGATTTTTCCCCTCCCATCCATCTGGCAAGATCAGCAGGCGAAGATCGGGATGACCAGTAAACTGCACGCCAAATAATTCGTATACTTCCCGTTCATGAAAGTTGGCTGTAAGCCAGTATCCCGATACAGAGTCTATTGTGGGCTGGTTGCGGTCGAGCTGAATTTTTACTACCAGTGGCTGACGGTGACTGGTAGAAGTAAGGTGGTATACCATTGTCAGATGAGTTTTCCAGTCTACACAGGTCAGGCAAAACAGGTAATCAAAATTCAAGACGGTATGATTGCGCAATTGTGCGGCCGTTGCGGCCCAGCCGGGGGCATCAACACTCATGTTCAGCCATTCGCCACTTTCATCAAGGGTAGCACCGGGTATTGTTTCAGTTAGTATTTGTTTCAGTTCTTCTTTGGTCATTAAAATGATTGTTCTGGCTTTTGCATTCGTATTTGTTCACGGGTTAATCCACGCCTGATTTTTTCCTGCAGTGCAAGCATGGCATGCAGCAGGGCCTCAGGCCGGGGCGGGCAACCCGCAATGTAAACGTCAACCGGTATCACATGATCGGCTCCCTTAACTACGGAATAGGTGTTGTAAAAAAACGGACCGCCGCTGGTGGCACAGGCACCCATTGCAATCACATATTTCGGATCTGCCATTTGGTCGTATAATCTTTTTAAAACCGGTGCCATTTTATTTACGATGGTTCCGGCAATTATGATGACATCTGCCTGCCGGGGGGTAGCCCTGGCTACTTCGAAACCAAACCGTGACCAGTCGTACCTGGCCGAGGCCGTGCTCATCATTTCAATGGCGCAGCAACTGGTGCCAAATACCAATGGCCACAGGGAGTTGCTGCGGGCCCAGTTGATGACATCATCCAGCTTGCTGACGAGAATGCCTCCGCCCGGAGTGGGATGCACCTGGCCGGGAAACTCAGTACCGGCAGCGCCAGTAGTTTCTTTAGCTGTGTTGTTATCAGCCGAAGCAGTCGTCATGATTGAATGAATTTATTCAAAATACCGCAATAGGTTTACATCCATTTCAAGGCCCCTTTTTTATGGGCATACAAAAACCCCATGAAAAGGATGAAAAAAAAGATAATGATTTCTGCAAATGCCAGCCAGCCAATTTTTTTGGCTACTACTGCCCAGGGGTATAAAAAAATAAGTTCCACATCGAATATCAGGAAAATGAGGGCGAATAAATAATAGCCCACATTAAATTGTATCCAGCTTTGCCCCTGTGTAGGTACACCGCACTCGTAAGCCTCGCCTTTTTGCTTGTTTTTCGTTGCTTTTACAACAAATTTGGAGATAAGAATAGCAATACCTGAGAAGGCAATGGCGGCAATCGTTAAAACAATGAGTGAGGAAGCACCCATAGGAATTGATTTCTACGAATATAACAACTAGTTACTAAAAACGAACAGTTGAACTGTTGAGGAAATCTTTAGTTTGAAAATTTTAGTACTCCAGCATCAGGGGCATAATGGATGACTATCCATAGGATTCGAGGTGAATATCGTTTTTTGTGTAGCCGGCTTCCAGGATTCGTTTTTTTGCTTCATCAATCATATTTTTCCAGCCACATAACATAAAGTCGGCCGGTTGTTTTAACTGGGTAAGTTCTTCGTAGATGGCATGCACGTAGCCTGTTTTGCCCTCCCATTCTTCCCGCGACAGGGTGGGGAAATAATGAAAATTGGGAATTTTTCCTGATAGTTCCAGCAATTCCTGGTGGTAGAGCAGGTTTTCTTTTTTTCTTGTACCAAATACCAGGTAAATAGCTTGATGAGGGATATTGTGTTCATTAATATAATGTAGCATACTTCTAAAGGGAGCAATGCCTGTACCGGTACAGATCATGAACAAATCTTTTTCCAGCGGCTCCGGTAAAACAAAAATGCCCTGCGGACCGCGAACCAGTAACTGGCTTCCATTTTTTATATCATTAAACAGGTAACTGGTGCCTGCGCCACCTTCCATTTGCACAATAACGAGTTCAAAAACATTCGTACCGTCCGGCCAGGAGGCAATGGAATAACTGCGCCAGCGGTGGGCGGGCCGCTCATGTATGGGTAGGTCCAGCGTTACAAACTGACCGGGTTTGAAATCGAACCGTTGCAGTTCGGGCAGTTGAATCCAGAAACGCTTGGTATTGGGCGTTTCGTTTTCAATGCGAATTACAATTCCTTTTTGCCAGGGTAATAGCGCCATGCTATATGGTTGGTTTTGAAAAAGAATAAAGGTAGGCTACAATGATTTTATGGCAGTCATTTCAGTAATGAAAGGATAATGATGCTAAGCGAATGAGCGAGCCGGTCATAAAATAAAAAGCGGCACCTGAGTACCGCTTATGTGTGCCTGTAAGGCAAGCAATCGTGGTCCTAAAATAGACAAAAAAGTAATTACTCAAAATTTAACGAAAAGTTTTTTTTACAACAGGGTAGTATCAGCGATTCGTCGTTTATGTACCGGCTGCCGGTGCTGCCTTTTTTCGCATAGGGGTACGGTTAGGCAACCGTTTGCGTGGGCATTTCCGGATGGCAAATACCTCCAGAACAGGGCAGGAGGAACAGGACCCTGGCAGTAAGCCGGGGCAGCTTTGGGTAAAATAGCCTTTCCTTACTATCTTTGCATCTTCCATGAGTGTGCAGGATTTGTTGAAACAGTATCAAAACACTCCCCGCCTTTTTCAACTGGCGGACAGGCTTTCTTTTTCCCAGCCCCAAAAAATCTGGCTTAAAAACCTGCAAGGCAGCGCCGACCAATTTGTTTTTTCTGCTCTTTTCCTGCATCCTTCCTGCCAGCAGCTGAATCATATCATTGTTTTAAATGATGCCGAGGAGGCGGCCTATTTTCATAATGGCCTTGAGAGCCTGACCGGTGCCCTGGATATTTTTTATTTTCCTTCATCATTTAAAAACAAAAAAAATTACCGCCTGCTCAACAGCAGTCATGTGATGCTGCGAACGGAAGCTCTGACGAAAATTGCTGCCGGCAGCGATAGGGTGCATAAAAAAGTCTTTGTTACCTACCCGGAAGCGCTGTTTGAGAAAGTCGTGCTGTCGAAAACGCTTTCGTCTAATATTATCAGTATTAAGTCCGGGGAAACCCTGCAGGTAGAGAACCTCCTGCTGCGGCTGTCGGACTACGGGTTTGAGCGAACAGATTTTGTGTATGAGCCCGGCCAGTTTGCTATCAGGGGCGGGATCCTGGATATATACTCCTTTGGAAATGATAAGCCTTACCGGATTGAACTGTTTGGCAACGAAGTCGACTCCATCCGGATCGTGGATCCCGAAACACAACTGAGTGAACGCCGGCTATTGCAGGTAAATATCATTCCTAATGTAGAAACCCAGTTTGAAGAAGACCAAAAGGTTTCATTATTTGAATTCCTCCCGGAAAATACAGTTGTCTGGGTTCAGGATGCTGCGCTTTGCCGCGAACGTTTTCTTGACCTTGAAGAAGAACTGCAGCTATTCCTGGAAACGGTATTCCATAGTGGCAAAGCCGTGGAAAGTACCGATGAAAAAGTGCTGAAAAAACAGGTGCACCCGGAGGATTTTATTACGGCTGCTTTTTTTGATGAGCAACTGCAACGGCACCACGTAGTTGAATTCGGCTATCAAAACAGTGTTGGCCAGTTCGAAATTGAATTTCATACAAAAGCACAGCCCGCCTTCAACCGGCAGTTTGACTTGCTGATCAAAGACCTGAAACAGTGGGAAAACAGTCAGTTCAGTATTTATCTTTTTGCTGAAAACCCCAAACAGCTGGAGCGGCTTTACAGTATTTTCAATGATTTAAAAGCCGATCTATCTTTTACCCCGGTACCGGTTTCCATTCATGAGGGTTTTATTGATGCTGATTTAAAGATCGTTTGCTATACCGATCACCAGCTTTTCCAGCGGTATCATAAATACAAGGTAAAACAGGCCTACAACAAGAGCAAAGCGTTAACCCTGCGTACGCTGCGCGAATTGCAGCCGGGCGACTATGTAACGCATATCGATCATGGCGTGGGCATTTACAGCGGGCTGGAAAAAATCGAGAGCAACGGAAAAATCCAGGAGGCTGTCCGGATAATTTATAAAGACAGTGATATCCTCTACGTCAATATCAATTCGCTGCATAAAATCGCTAAGTACACCGGCAAAGACGGTTCTGTACCAAAGGTGAATAAGCTGGGCAGTGATGCCTGGAGCAGGCTCAAGGAAAAAACAAAGACGAAGGTTAAAGAAATTGCTTTTGACCTCATTAAACTGTACGCACAGCGAAAGGCCCAGCAAGGATTTCAGCATTCGCCGGATAATTACCTGCAAACAGAACTCGAGGCCTCTTTTATTTATGAAGACACACCCGACCAGAGTAAAGCCACAGCAGATGTAAAAAAAGACATGGAGATGCCAGCGCCTATGGACCGCCTGGTTTGTGGCGATGTGGGATTTGGAAAAACAGAAGTAGCCGTGAGAGCAGCTTTTAAAACCTGCGTGGATGGCAAGCAGGCTGCCGTACTGGTTCCCACTACCATTTTAGCCTTTCAGCATTATAAAACGTTTAGTGAACGGCTTAAGGATTTCCCCGTTACAGTTGATTATGTGAATCGATTCAAATCAGCGAAAGAAAAGAAAGAAACATTGAAAAAACTGGAAGAAGGGAAAATCGATATCATCATTGGCACGCATGCCCTGCTGGGTAAGGATGTGAAATTTAAAGACCTCGGTTTATTGATTATTGACGAGGAACAAAAGTTTGGTGTGGCGCACAAGGAAAAAATAAAAACGCTGCGCACAACCGTCGATTGTTTAACACTTACGGCCACACCGATACCCCGCACACTTCAGTTCAGCCTGATGGGGGCCCGTGATTTAAGCATCATCAATACACCGCCGCCAAACCGCCAGCCTATTCAAACCGAAGTGCAGGTGTATAACGAAGATTTTATACGGGATGCCATTTATTTTGAAACAGAACGTGGCGGGCAGGTTTTCTTCATCTATAACCGGATAAACGGTCTTGCAGAAATGGCCACCATTATCCAGGGCTTGTGTCCCGATCTTAGTATCGGGTATGCGCATGGGCAAATGGAAGGGCATGTGCTGGAAGAACGAATCCTTGATTTTATTGATCGTAAATATGATGTGCTGATCTGTACCAATATTGTAGAAAGCGGCGTCGATATTCCCAATGTCAATACAATCATTGTCAACAATGCGCACCAATTTGGCCTGAGTGACCTGCACCAGTTGCGGGGACGTGTTGGCCGCAGTAATAAAAAAGCCTTTTGCTACCTACTGGCACCGCCGATGAGTACACTGCCGGCAGACGCCCGTAAACGATTACAGACGCTGGAACAGCACAGCGAACTGGGCAGCGGTTTCCAGATTGCTATGCGAGATCTTGATATCCGCGGCGCCGGTAACCTGCTGGGTGGCGAACAAAGCGGCTTTATGGCAGAAATCGGTTTTGAAATGTACCAGAAAATCCTGAACGAGGCTATTAAGGAATTAAAACGTACGGAGTTCAGGGAATTGTTTAAAGAGGAAATTTCAAAACAAGATGATTTTGTGCAGGACTGCACCATCGATACCGACCTGGAAATTTTAATACCAGATGAGTATGTAGAAAGCATCACGGAACGTCTTTCGCTTTACACAAGGCTGGATAATTGTGAAACAGATGAAGAACTGGAGGCCATGCGAAGAGAAATGATCGACCGCTTTGGTCCGCTACCCCCGCAGGTCGAGGATCTGTTTGTGACGGTGCGGAGCCGCAAACTGGCTATTGAACTGGGATTTGAAAGACTGATCCTGAAAGATGGCGTACTGAAATGTTATTTCATCAACCGGCCCGACTCTCCCTATTTCGAATCTGCAATTTTTCAGTCTATTCTTACGTTTATACAAACTGAAACCAATAAAGCAAGGCTGAAGCAGGCGGGCAAAATGTTTTATGTCATTCTTGAACCGATTGCAGAAATGCAGGAAGTGTACAAGATTTTAAACCGTATGCATGAATACAGCTTTACCCAAAGTAACCAGATGGCTTAACGGTAGCTGCAGGCTGGCAAGAATGGTTTTTTTATTCTATTTTTAGGCATCCATTATCAATACCTATGAGGAAACATCCGATTCTTCCTGCAATACTGCTGTTGTTTTTTTACTGCGTAACTGCTGCTCAGGAAAGCGGTGACTACCGGTTGTTTTTAAAAAGCGGTGCGTTTACTCCGGCAAAAAATATAACATCCTTTACCGATCAATATAATAAGCGTATTGCCCGAAGCGGGATACAATATTTTACCATCATTCAGTTTGACAAAATTCCTGCTGCAGGCCAGCGGGAACAGTTGCGGCAGGCCGGAATTGAATTATTGGATTATATTCCCAACAACGCTTATACAGCTACTGTCAGGGGATCGCTGAATACAGCTGTGTTACATGCTGCCAACGCCCGGGCAATTGTGGAACTGGCGCCTGAGCAAAAAATAGCCGGTTCTTTGGCAAAGGGCGTTTTCCCATCCTGGGCAATAAAGTCAGCCGGTACTCTGGATTTGTGGGTGTATTTCCCGGCTTCCATTCCAGCTGAAACCGTGCTGGCTCAGCTCAGAGAAAAGAACTTTGATATTATTTCTACCATTCACAAAAATTACGGCATTCTTGGCCTGCGGATAGCCAGCACAAGACTTAAAGAACTGGCTGCTGAATCATATATCGCATACGTTCAGGCGGCTCCGCCGGCAGACCAGGCCCTGAATGATCCTGGGCGAAACGATGCCCGTGCTGATGTCTTAAATGCTTCTGCAATATCCGGTGGGTATGATCTTCGGGGGGAGGGAGTGGTTATTGGCGTGGGTGATGATTCTGACCCTTTGCGGCATATTGACTTTACCAATCGCCTGATAGACCGAACGGTTGCGGTGGGCGGAGGCCATGGCTTGCACGTGATGGGCACGGCCGGCGGGGCAGGTATCATTGAAGAACGATACGCCGGTTTTGCGCCAAAAGCTACAATCGTCAGTCAATACTTTTCAGGCATCTTTGCGAATGCACCAGGGTATGTACAGGATTATAATATGGTGGTCACCAATAACTCCTACGGCGCAATTGTTGGTGACTGCAGTTACAGTGGTGTGTATGATTTTTACTCCTATTATCTTGATCGGCAGGCTATGGATTTGCCTCATCTTCAAAACGTGTTTGCTGCCGGCAATGACGGGGGGTTAGCATGTTCATTATATCCGCCGGGCTTTGGGACCGTACTGGGTAGTTATCAGTCTGCCAAAAACGTTATTGATGTAGGGAACACCTTTGCGAATGGAACTATTTCCGGTACCTCCAGTAAAGGTCCTGTGAAAGACGGCCGTATTAAACCGGAAATCTGTGCCATGGGAACCGGTGTAACTTCCACGTGGCCGGTAAATACATACGCGGGAAATTCCGGAACCAGTATGGCATCTCCAGCCGTATCCGGCGGGCTTGCGTTGCTATACCAGCGCTACCGGCAATTAAATGGCAATGCGGATCCCCCAAATGCCCTGATGAAGGCACTTGTTTGTAATGGTGCTACAGATCTTGGAAACCCCGGCCCCGATTACAGTTATGGTTTTGGCTGGCTAAACCTGCTTCGGTCGGCAGACATGCTGAACAATCATCATTATGTCATCGCATCTATTGGAAATGGAAACAAAAATGCCCATACAATTACGATTCCAGCCAATACTGCCCAGGTGAAAGTTATGTTATACTGGAACGATCCTGCTGCTTCCCCGCTGGCAGGACGTACATTGGTGAATGACCTGGATTTGAAAGTGGTGACACCTTCCTCCGCAACTGTATTGCCCTTTGTGCTGGATACAGCACAGGCAAATGTTGACATTCCTGCTGGCAGGGGAGAGGACCACATTAACAATATTGAGCAGGTTGCCATTGATAATCCGGCTGCCGGTGACTATACAATTAATGTATCAGGTTTTGCGATTACACAAAATGCTCCGCAGCCATACGTGATCGTTTATGATATAATTCCTGTTTCAACAACGCTTACTTACCCGGCTGGCGGGCAGCGCCTTTTGCCAGGGGAAACGGTTACGATTAACTGGGATGCTTATGGTGATCCGGCAAATACATTTACCCTGCAATATTCAACGGATAACGGTATTAGCTGGACAGACATAAATACTTCTATAGCAGCAACTGCCCGCCAGTTTAACTGGACGGTACCATCAATCAGCACGGATCAGGCGGTTGTGCGGTTACTTCGTAACGGAACGGCGATGGTGAGTACCAGCCAGGTGTTTACAATTCTTGGAAAGCCAACGGTTACCCTGGCTTCCACACAATGTGAAGGATATATTGCCATAAACTGGACAGCCGTTGTCGGCGCAACGGATTATGAAGTAATGCTGCTGCGCGGTGACCAGATGTCAGCCGTGGCAACCACGTCAACCACTTCCTACACGTTTAGCGGTTTGTCGAAGGACTCAGTTTACTGGGTCACTGTCCGGGCACGCATTAACGGGCAACCCGGTATCAGGGCACGAGCTGTTTCGCGTCAGCCAAACAGCGGCAATTGCTCGGGTACCATTTCTGATAATGATTTAAAAGTGGATGCGATTCTTTCGCCCGTCAGCGGACGACAATTTACATCAACGGCCCTGACATCTGCTGCTACAGTTACTGCAAGAGTAAAAAATCTCGACAATGCTGCAGTGGGCAGTTTCGAAATGAAATATTTTGTCAACGGCACTCTGGTCTCTACTGAGCCAGTTACAATACCCATTGGTGCAGGTGCATTCTATACTTATAACTTTTCAACAAAATATGATTTTTCGGCGCCCGGCATGTATCAGTTACAGGTCGTTGTAAAAAATACAGCCGCAACCGACCCTGTAGCGGCCAATGATACACTTTCTGTGATGATTAAACAATTGGTGAATCCACATGTTCCGCTCGGTATCGGGACTGATTTTGTGGATCATCTTGAATCTGCTCCTGCCGGCGAGTATAAACAAAAGCTAAACGGCTTGCCGGGTCTTGACAGGTATGATTTTGTGAATTCCACTGCGTACGGCCGTATCCGCACTTTTGTCAATAGCGGTATAGCTTTTTCTGGAAATAACGCCCTCACCCTTGATGCAGACAGGTACATAGCCGCGGGTAATACAGATTCGCTCACTGCTACCTTTAACTTTGGTGCCTACGATACGGCTTCGGATGACATACGCCTCGATTTCTTATATAAAAATCATGGGCAGTTACCCAATGCTGCCAATAAGGTATGGATTAGGGGCAGCGACCAGCTACCCTGGATTTTTGCTTACGATTTATACAATAATCAAAAAGATCCCGGCTCATATAAAAAAACGGGCAGTATTGAATTAAGAAACCTGCTGGCTGCTAACGGGCAAAATTTTTCGTCAAGTTTCCAGGTTCGCTGGGGGCAGTGGGGGCTTACCCTGGCAGCCGATAATGACGGCGGGGCCGGCTATACGTTAGATGATATTCATTTGTATAAAGTGCAAAACGATATGCAAATGATCAGTATTGATTCACCTATTGTAAGCAGTTGTGGGCTAAGCAGTGCCACACCGGTGAAACTCACTGTAAGAAATAGTTCTATGACTGCGTTACTGAACATTCCTGTAATGTACAGGATTGACGGCGGAACTTGGGTAACGGAGAGTATTGCTTCCCTGGCTGGTAATACAACCATGCAGTACCAGTTTTTGACAACGGCCAACCTGTCGGCATATGGCAGTCATTTAATTGAAGCTAAAGTGGCCTATCCCGGAGACAGTTTTCATGATAACGATACGCTGAGTGTGCAAATCGTAAATGCCCCGGTGGTAGCCACATTCCCTTACCTCGAAAATTTTGAAACAGGAAACGGGTATTGGTATACCGGCGGTACTGCCAGCAGTTGGGAGTACGGAACTCCGGCGTCGGTCAAAATCAACCGTGCGGCCAGTGGCAGCAAAGCCTGGAAGACAAGGCTTTCCGGAAATTACAATGATCTGGAATATTCCTACCTGTATTCTCCCTGTTTTAACGTGTCGGGCATGACGAATCCAACACTCAGTTTTAGTGTGGCGTTTGACCTGGAAGATTGCGGAAACAGTTTATGTGATGCTGCCTGGCTGGAGTATTCCACAGATGGAAAAAACTGGAATAAACTTGGCAGTTTTGGGCAGGGCTTTAACTGGTATAATAAAAATTATACAGGGAATATGCTGTGGAGTATAGAAGATGATACACGATGGCATGTTGCCACCACGTCTCTTCCCACCGGTATAAATAACCTACGCTTACGGTTTGTTGTAAAGTCAGATCCTGCCGTGAACAGGGAGGGTGTTGCGATAGATGATATACATGTTTACGACAATGTTTATGGCATTTATGATGGACCGGATCTGCATTCACCCATTACAAAAAATATTAACGGCGGAAATGCCTGGATTGATTTTACATCAGGTGGAAAACTGGTGGTCTCGGTACTCCCTGCTAATCAAAACCTGGGGTTAACGGATGCGCAGGTATATATTCATACAGACAGTGTGCGGAATTACAACGGACAATATTACCACGATCGGAATATTACAGTCAAACCTGCTAATAACAAACTGTCTGATTCAGCAATAATTCGATTTTATTTTTTAGATGCTGAAACCGATTCGCTGGTAGCAGCAACCGGTTGCAGCAGTTGCACCAAGCCATCATCCGCATACGAACTTGGCGTATCAAAATATGATGATCCGGCAGACAGTGTTGAAAACGGATCGTTACTTGATGATGTTTTAGGTGATTGGGTGTTTATTTCTCCCGGTCAAACGGCTAAGGTGCCTTTTGATAAAGGTTATTACGCGGAATTCAAAGTGAAAAATTTCTCAGAATTCTGGTTAAATGATGGCGGCCCCGGCAAATCGCATGTACTGCCTGTTCAGGTAATATCGTTTACTGCGGCTAAAAAGTCGACAAACGATGTGCTGCTGGAATGGACCAGCACGGGAGAGTTGAATACAGATAAATATGAAATTGAAGTAGCACGCGGGAACGAGCAGTACCAGCAAAATAATTTTTCAAAAATTGGAGAATTGCCAGCTCAAAACGGTGGCGCATCCAATAGCTATAGTTTTACTGATGTGGAAAATAATAAAACTGGTGCCCGTTATTACCGGTTAAAAATTATTGATAAAAGTGGAAGTTTTATTTATTCGGTAGTCCGGCCCGTTGTGTTTGATAACGGAGTGAAATGGCAGATTTATCCCAATCCATCAACAGGATTGTATTACCTGGTTTACCAGGTAAACAGTGATGAGAAAATGCAGGTAAAAGTGTACGATATATATGGCAGGTTGCTGCAACAAATTTTGCCGTCGGCAAATGGATTTATTCAAAAGCAATCGGTTGACCTGCGCCCGTCAAAATATGCAGCAGGACTGTACCTCTTTGAAGTGTCGCTGGATGGGAAAAAACAATTGTTTAAAGTAATAAAACAGTAGCTGGTATACCTTTGGGAATGATTAGTAAACAGAAGAGGCTGTCCGGGATTGAAGGACAGCCTCTTCTTTATGTAACAGTTCCAGATGACTTTTTCTAACGTAAACTGTTACCCATACAGTATATATCCAGGGAAACTGGTTTTACCAGCCTTGTTTTGCTATTCCCGCCTGGATGGCTTCCAGTGCTTTGGCTTCACTGACTAACGTTGTGAGCTTGTTTCCTTTACCGTCATGGCCCTGTACCATATAAGCTCCCTTTGCGGTTTTTTTAATAACTGCGTCCTGGATAGGAACACCTTTTTCTTTGGTTTTTACGTTGTAGGCTGTAAGTGTGATTGTTGACATGGTTTATGATTTTGGACTTAGCAATAAAGTAAAGGTACGTAATTCAGCAGGGCTGACCTTGTTGTATTGCTCTTTCACAGTGAAAAAAAAGAGAGCATTTGGCATAGGTTGCTCAGTATCAGTAATTACCGGGTATGGAAAAATATTGTTAAACGCTGCTGTAAATGCTGCAGAAAATGAAGAAATTGTTTGTGTGCCAACTGCTGTTTTCAAAGCCAGGAGTATGCTTTAAAAAAACGGAAGCAGGATTCAAGATAACAACATGGTTACCTGTTCATCCGTTTTTGCTGCCGTTATTTACGTATAAAGGGCTTATATATCCAGTTTGGCATAACGTGCATGCGTTTCAATGAAATCCCTGCGCGGAGCGACTTCATCACCCATAAGCATACTAAAAATTCTGTCGGCCTCTGCGGCACTTTCTATCGTTACCTGTTTGAGGGTTCTTGAGGCGGGATTCATGGTTGTATCCCACAACTGGTCTGCGTTCATTTCACCAAGACCTTTGTACCGTTGCACATTCACGGACTCGTCTTTTCCCCCACCAATTTTTTCAACAAGTCCTTTGCGTTGTTCTTCATTCCAGGCGTAGGCTTGTTCTTTTCCCTTTTTCACAAGGTATAAAGGTGGTTGCGCTATGTAAACGTATCCCTGTTCAACCAGTTCTTTCATGTAGCGGTATATGAATGTAAGGATCAGCGTTGCGATGTGGCTGCCATCCACATCGGCATCGGTCATGATAATGAGCTTATGATAGCGAAGCTTGGTAAGATTCAAAGCCTTTGGATCATCTGCAGTGCCCACTGTTACGCCAAGGGCAGTGTACATATTGCGGATTTCTTCGTTTTCATAAATCTTATGCTCCATGGCTTTTTCCACGTTCAGGATCTTTCCACGCAGCGGCAGGATGGCCTGAAAACTTCTGTCACGGCCCTGCTTGGCTGTACCGCCGGCACTGTCTCCCTCTACCAGGAACAGCTCGCAGCGTTCCGGGTCACGATCGGAGCAATCGGCCAGTTTGCCGGGTAAACCTCCACCGCTCAGTACCGATTTCCGCTGCACCATCTCCCGTGCTTTACGGGCAGCAGCCCTTGCTTGTGCAGCTAAGATTACTTTATTGATAATATTCTTCGCGTCTTTAGGATTTTCTTCCAGGTAGGCCTCCAGTACTTTTGAAACGGTACTGTCTACCACACCCATCACCTCGTTGTTGCCCAGTTTTGTTTTGGTCTGGCCTTCGAATTGCGGTTCCGGAACTTTTACAGAAATAATGGCACTCAAACCTTCCCGAAAATCATCCCCTTCAATCTGCACTTTGGCTTTTTCAAACATGCCTTGTTTATCGCCATAATGCTTAAAGACCCGGGTCAGTGCGCGGCGAAAACCGGCAACATGTGTACCGCCTTCTATGGTGTTAATATTGTTTACGTAAGAATAAATATGCTCACTGAACGAGTCGTTATAACTCATAGCAACTTCCACTGCCACGTTGGTCGTTTCATCACGTCCTTCCACGAAAAGCACTTTTGGGATCAGGGAGTTTCGGCCGGCATTTTGATCCAGCATTTCCACGAATTCCACGATGCCGCCTTCGCTGTAAAAGGTTTTTGAATAGCTGGCGCCGGATTCATCTTTTTCCCGCAGATCGTTGAGGATAATACGGATACCCTTGTTCAGGAAGGCCAGTTCACGCAAACGACTTTCCAGGATATCTTTTTTATACAATGTGGTGGTGAAAATGGTTTCATCGGGCCAAAACTGTACAGTGGTGCCAGTACTGTCGGCATCACCTATTTCCCGAACGGGGTATTGCGGAACACCGATTTTGTACTCCTGTTCAAATGTTTTGCCTTCGCGGCGAACGACAACATGTAATTTTTTACTCAGTGCGTTTACGCAACTTACCCCCACACCGTGCAAGCCACCGGAAACTTTGTAGGAGCCTTTGTCAAATTTGCCCCCGGCATGGAGAACAGTCATAACCACTTCAAGGGCTGATCGTTTTTCTTTCGGGTGCATGCCTGTGGGGATGCCACGGCCATCATCCGCTACTGAAATGGAATTATCTTCATGAATCGTGACGGTAATATTTTTACAATAACCGGCGAGTGCTTCGTCAATTGAGTTATCTACCACCTCATAAACCAGGTGGTGCAATCCTTTTTCACTGATATCGCCTATGTACATGGCCGGCCGTTTGCGCACGGCTTCCAATCCTTCTAGAACCTGAATACTTTCGGCACCATAGCCGGGCTGGGAAACGGACGTTTTTTCCTGAGTGTCTACGTTCATAAAATTGCTTAAAAAACGATCTGAAAGATGAAAAATGTAAGACTGACAAATGTACGAAAATAAGCCCTGCTGAAGGGCTTATTGACGCTATTTTTTACACAGTTTTTTTACAGAAAAAATCACATGATTTGCGGGCTGTAAAGACTGTTGGTTAGAGCGGCAAATTCCTGTACAAAACCTATTAATATACCGGAATGTACTATCGTTTGACAATCTGTGCAACAAGATCTGCTTCCGTGGCAACTTTATTACCGACGTACACGGTTCCCTTCATTTCGCAGATGCCCCGGCGAATAGGAGCAATCAGTTCCATTTTGAGGATCATCGTGTCACCAGGTACTACTTTCTGCTTAAACTTACAATTATCAATTTTTAAGAAATAAGTGTCGTACTGGCCTTCCCCGCTCAGGTTCATGGCCAGGATGCCACCGGTTTGCGCCAGTGCTTCAATCTGCAATACGCCGGGCATAACAGGGTTGCCGGGAAAATGCCCCTGGAAAAACCATTCGTTGAAGGTGACATTTTTTATACCGACGATATGGGTATCACTTAACTCAATTATTTTATCTACCAGCAAAAAGGGAAAACGATGCGGTAGTTTTTTTTCTATGTATTGCTGGTCAAAAACGGGTGGCTGTGCCGGGTCGTATACCGGTACACCTCTCGTGTGTTTATTTTTTTTTATGTACTGTTTAATCTTTCGGGCAAATTCAACATTGGAACTGTGGCCGGGCCGGTTGGCAATAATCCTTGCTTTAATGGGATAGCCGATCAAAGCAAGATCGCCCACTACATCCAGTAATTTATGACGGGCCGGTTCATTTGGAAAGCGCAGTTCGAGATTATTGAGATAGCCCTCGCTTTTTACTTCAATTTTTTCTTTGCGGAATATTTTCTTTAATCGCTCCATTTCTCCATCGTCCACTTTTTTGTCAACGATCACAATGGCATTGTTAACGTCACCACCTTTAATCAGGTTATTATCCAGCAGCATTTCCAGCTCGTGTAAAAAACAGAACGTGCGGCAGGGGGCAATTTCCTGCTTAAAATCGGCCATGCGTTTCAGCCCGGCATGCTGGGTGCCCAGGACGGGAGAATTAAAATCGATCAATGTAGTGATCTGGTAATCCATGGCAGGCATGGCAACCATTTCCACACGTTTTTTTTCATCGTAATGATAGATATTCTCGTCAATGCTGTACCATACCTTGGCGGCATCCTGCTCAACGATGCCGGTTTCTTCAATCAGCTCAACAAATGGCTGGGAACTGCCATCCATGATAGGCACTTCCGGTCCGTTAATTTCAATAAGACAATTGTCGATACCCATGCCCACCAGTGCTGCCAGCACGTGTTCAATGGTGCTTACTTTTGCGCCGTTGTTTTCAATAGTTGTGCCGCGGCTGGTATCGGTTACCAGGTCACAATCGGCTTTTACAATTGGTTGGTTCGGCAGATCAATACGCTGAAACTGTATACCAAAGCCCGGATTGGCGGGTTTAAATGTCATGTCAGCCAGTATGCCTGTATGCAGGCCGGTGCCGGAAATACTCACAGGGCTTTTCAGGGTATGCTGCTTATCAGGATTGAAATTTATGTTCATACATTACTTTTGAGCGCAGCAAAGATAATATATAGTTGTTTAGTTGGTGATGGCTTGCAGGAATGACGGCTGATGCAGGATAACCTGCAAAAGTTATGGTTGAAATTCTCCGGTATTAAAATAAAGAGGAAATGGGGAAAATCCTGTTTCAATAATCAGGCTGCTTTCTTTTTTAACGGAAAACTTAGGATGATAGAAATACTGGCCCGTGCCGTAAACTCGAAGTTAATATCGCCATTCATCTTTTTTATCAAAGGCTGCACTTTATTCATTTTGCCGGAAATATAGCGGCTGTAGTCCGAGTTATTATCACTGATTTTTATCAAAGCAGTATCATCTTCCACTGATGCTGTAATACGGATGCAGCCATTGCAGCTTGAATGTATGGTATTATCGAGCAGTTTTACCAAAACAGTCTCCACCATCGTTTCATCGGCTTCCAGGTAAATATCCCTGGCTAATTCATTAACAATACAACATCCGCGACGGGTTGCCTCTTCCGAAACTTCTGTAATAATACGACTGACTAACTGGTGTAATAAAACTTTCCTCATTGAATAAAAATAAAAAAAATATTTGCGGGTTACGGGAGTCTTAGTAAAAAAAGAGTACGGGTGTTAGCGATTTTTCATCCAATTCACAAGGTGAGGCGGATGTAGGTTTTTCTAAAGATAGGAAGCGTCAAACTGTTGAATTGTATATACGCCAGTGATTTTCTCCTGATTTCACACAAAGAAAAGGCGATGCAGTACAATAAAAAATAGAAGTCGTTATTAATAAATTGTCCTTGTTGTTTTTAATCAAATGTAGAATAACTACTACGATCGTGTTGGGGCTAAATTACAACAAGGATTATCCGGTAGTCAGCAAATAGTTGTTGCGCAGGGACGAAAACCGTAATGGAAAATTGTATTGCAGCCGTGTTTTCCAATATATTTTTTCGGCAATTATATACTGGTCTTTTCAGCCATAAGTTGTCTTACCAGGGCTTCCAGTTCTTTTACACGTTTTTCCAGGTCGGGCAATTTGCGACTGGCAGCCTGGCTTCGTAATGCGGCAGTGTAGTCATAGGCGGGGGATCCGGTAACTGCCTTGCCAGGATCAAGAGATTTGCTAACGCCGCTCTGGGCATTTATTTTAACACCGTCCCCTATTTGGATGTGTCCAACGATTCCGGCTTGACCTCCAATCATGACGCCTTTGCCAATTTTGGTGCTGCCACTTACGCCGGCCTGTGCGGCAATAACGGTGCTGTTGCCGATTTCTACATTGTGGGCTATTTGTATCAGGTTGTCAAGTTTGGCGCCCGCTTTAATAAGAGTGGAGCCAATGGTGGCCCGGTCAATGGTACTGTTAGCTCCTATTTCTACAAAGTCTTCAATAACAACATTGCCGATTTGCGGCACCTTTTTGAAGCTGCCATCGGCCTGCGGTGCAAATCCAAAACCGTCGCTGCCAATAATGGTACCGGCATGAATGACCACGTTATTTCCAATCACACAATCATGATAGATTTTTACACCGGGATGAAGAATGCAGTTTTCGCCAACCCGCACATGGTCGCCGAGGTAAACATTCGGGTAAACCTTGCTGTTGTTGCCAATTTTTACATGTTCGCCCAGGTAGCTGAAGGCACCAATAAAAACTTTTTCGCCATATTCAGCAGTTTTTGCCATGTACACGGGCTGCTGGATACCTGTCAGCTGCTGGTTCATCATATTTTGATACCAGCTTAGTAATGTGGCAAAAGCAGTATAGGCATCCGATACACGAATCAGCGTGGCACTGACCGGCTGTTTTAATTCCAGTGACTGGTTAATGATAATCACAGAGGCCTTTGTGCTGTATAAAAACTCTTCGTATTTGGGGTTGGCAAGGAATGAAAGCTGTCCTTGCTGGGCTTCTTCAATTTTGCCAAAAGCAGATACAGCGGCTTCGGGATTTCCTTCAACCCTGCCGTTGATTAAAGCGGCGATTTGCGTAGCGGAAAATGTCATGTTGATTGATTGTTCATTTCTGGAGGGTAATCAAAAATTGTGGTTCCTGACAATAATCAGGTATGACCCCAATAACAAAAATAGTGTTTTTTAGCCGGGCCACTGAGTTGCTGGTGAATCAGCGCATTATCCACCTGTGAAATATCCCGCACGGTTTTGTCTTTAAAAAGTATTTGAATGCGTTCGTCTTCGGGATTGTAGGTGGTAATACTTGTTTTGCCGGTAAAAGTAAAATAGGGAGCTTCTGCTGCCGAAATGCCGAGGGTTCGCATCACTTCTTCGGTTTTTTCTTCTACCAGGTTTGCCGCAAAGGGTTCAGCCTGGAGCTTTACTTTTAACAGTTTCCTGTCCACCAATGAACTGCACAGCAATGACAAAATTTTGTCCGGGTGCCGGCTCCAGTTTTTTACTGTGCACATTACATCGTAATCATCGAGCCTGCAAAATGCATCAAGGTGCTGTTCAATCGCAATGTGTGGTTGTTGGTTTTTCAGGAAAAAATCAAAAGATTCAGTGGCTGCACTGACGGGAACAGCCTGGCTGATCAGTTCTCTTGCCCGCCTTATAATATTTACCAGCATCATTTCCGCACTCAGCACAGTTTTATGCAAATACACCTGCCAGTACATCAGCCGGCGGGCGACCAGGAATTTTTCAATAGAATAGATGGCTTTTTCTTCCACCATCAGCTCTCCGTTATGAACCACGAGCATTTTCAAAATACGGTCATAACCAATTACACCTTCCGAAACGCCAGTGAAAAAGCTGTCACGCGTCAGGTAATCCATTCTGTCAACATCCAGCTGGCCTGAGATAAGCTGGTGTAAAAAACGCTTGGGGTAGCGGTTGGTGAAGATATCAATAGCTGTCTGTAAGGCGCCATTGAACTCTTCGTTCAGCACTTGCATAATCAGGATAGAAATAGACTCATGGCTTACGCCCTTAATCAGTTCACTCTCCAGGGTATGCGAATAGGGCCCATGCCCTACATCATGCAGTAGAATGGCTATTTTGGCAGCCAGTTCTTCTTCCGGCGAAATATCAGTGCCTTTACTTTTTAATTCATTGACTGCGTTGCACATCAGGTGGTACGCTCCCAGCGAGTGGTGCAGCCTGGAATGAACAGCCCCGGGATACACCAAATGGGCAAATGCCATTTGACTGATACGCCGCAGGCGCTGGTAATAGGGATGTGCCACCATTTGAATAATCAGCGGGTGATCGATAGTGATGAAACCATAAACGGGATCGTTGATAATTTTTCGTGCCTTGTTCATCACTGTTTTGTTTTTGTTAAAGCCTTGAGGAAGGCAGGGGGCAAAACTACAATAGCTGGCGTGAAAAAGCTAAATTTGAACAATCCGTGCCGGTTGCTGACAACCACAAAACCCTGGTGGGTTTCTTTGGGCTTTGAAGACAACGGAAAAACTGTTAAACGAATTACATGGCATTAGCAAAAATTATTTGGGTAGATGATGAAATCGAAAGCCTGCAGTCACAGAAAATGTTTCTTGAAAACAAGGGATATGCCGTGCAAACCTTTACCAACGGCTTTGATGCAATAGATTACGTAAAAACCAGCCCGGTAGATGTGGTGCTGCTGGACGAAACAATGCCCGGCATCAGCGGCCTGGAGACGCTGGCGAAAATCAAGGAGGTGAACCAGCAAGTGCCGGTGGTGCTGATAACAAAGAACGAAACGGAAAACCTGATGGATGATGCGATTGGATCGCAAATCAGTGATTATCTCATAAAGCCGGTAAATCCTAATCAGGTTTTGTTAAGCCTGAAAAAAATACTGGATAATAAAAGGTTGGTGGCAGAAAAAACCACCACTGCCTACCAGCAGCAATTCCGGAACCTCTTTATGGCACTGAACAGTAACCCGGATTATAACGAGTGGATGGATATTTATAAAAAACTCGTGTATTGGGAGCTGGAAATGCAAAAGAGCGACAGCCCCGAAATGCAGGAAGTATTGCAAAGCCAGAAAAGTGAGGCCAATACTGAGTTTTTCAAGTTTATTTCAAAAAATTATGCATCGTGGGTAACCCCTAAACGGAAAGAAGGACCGGTTATGAGTCACACGCTTTTTGAGCAAAAAATTCTGCCCAATATTGAAAAGGGCAAACCTTTGTTTTTTGTGTTGATTGATAATCTCCGGTTCGACCAGTGGAAGGCCATACAACCCATTTTTACAGAAAGTTTTCGCATACTCGAAGAGGATACCTTTTACAGTATCCTGCCTACGGCTACGCAATATGCACGAAATGCCATTTTTGCCGGCATGCTGCCGGTGGACATTGAAAAGCATTTTCCGGCACAGTGGAAAAATGATGATGAGCAGGGTGGTAAAAATCTGCACGAAGAGGAATTACTCAGGGCTCAGCTCAAGCGGTTAAAACTGGAACATCTTCGGTTTTCTTATACCAAGGTGCTGAATAACCATGCCGGGCTTGACCTGGTTAATAATATTCATAACCTGCTGACGAATGATTTGAATGTTATTGTATACAATTTTGTGGATATGCTCAGCCATGCCCGCACAGAGATGGAGGTGCTGAAAGAACTGGCCGGTGATGAAATGAGCTATCGCAGCATTACAGCATCCTGGTTTGAGCATTCTCCATTGCACCAGGCGCTAAAAAAAGTTGCCGATAAAAATGTTAAACTCATTCTCGGCACAGATCATGGAAGCATCCGAGTGAAGACACCCTGCAAAGTGGTAGGCGACAAGCAAACCACCACCAATCTTCGCTACAAACACGGACGGAATTTAAACTACGATCCAAAGGATGTGCTGGCATTCCGTGATCCACGCGAGGCAGGGTTGCCGGTTCCCACTGTTAACTCATCGTATATTTTTGCCAGGGAAGACAGCTTTCTCTGTTATCCAAATAACTACAATTATTACGTTAATTATTATCGCAATACTTTTCAGCATGGAGGTGTCAGCCTGGAAGAAATGATTGTGCCGGTCATAAAAATGCAGAGTAAGACACCAGTAATTTAGGGGAGCATTTGTGGAAAAATCGTACTGTTACAGGCAGCACTAAGTAAAACACATCAAATAATTTTGTGTAAGCACAAGAATGCGGTTCGGGGCGGAGATGATCCTGTGACATATAAGTAATCTTTCGTTTACGAATTCTGGTGATTATGGGGCATGGCTTGATTGACAGCAGGCCTGCCTTACAACAATATCAACCGCCACAGGCGGCAAACTAAAATGAAAA
Source organism: Chitinophagaceae bacterium (assembly GCA_035760665.1). Lineage (GTDB taxonomy): Bacteria > Bacteroidota > Bacteroidia > Chitinophagales > Chitinophagaceae > DASTSN01. The sequence goes on from DASTSN010000080.1 coordinate 23,532, forward strand.
CAGGTGAAATATTCGCAATCCACTCTTGACAAACTCGAAGCAGTTATTGAGGAAGCAGGTTATGTGTTACGCTACGAAAGGGGCACATTCCAAAGCGGTTATTGCATTTTAGAGCAAAAAAAAGTGGTTGTCTTGAATAAGTTTTTACAGACAGAAGGCCGCATTAATACACTGATTGACCTGATTCCGCAACTGGATATTATCCCGGATCATTTGACAGAGGAATCAAAGAAACGATACCAGGAGATCGTTTCCCGGCTGGAAACGGAAAATAACGGACAACAATAAGCATATAGATATTTCTGCTTTCATTTTACTTTCCGCAGTTGTTGGTCACAAGTCCAACATCGCTTAGCTTTGATTTGTGTCTTATCCTTCTCTTTCCATAACATTTCTGGGAACGGGTACCAGTGGCGGCGTACCGATGATTGGTTGTAATTGCGAAGTGTGCCGCTCGCCAGACAAAAAAGACAAGCGTTTGCGATCCAGCATTCTTGTTCAATCGTCCCGCACTGCATTGGTAGTGGATACCGGGCCTGATTTTCGTTATCAGGTACTGCGGGCTTGCGTAAAACACCTGGATGCGGTGGTATTCACGCATCCGCACAGGGATCACATCGCCGGGTTAGATGATATCAGAGCCTATAATTTTTTCACGGGAAAGCCAATGGACATTTATGCCGACTCCCTAACAGAGCAGGCATTGCGCCGCGATTTTTATTATGCTTTTTCCGATACAAAATATCCTGGTGTGCCCGAATTAAACCTCCACACCATCACACAGGAACCTTTTGTTGTGGGTGATATACCCGTTACCCCCATCCTTGTCTGGCATTTAAAAATGCCGGTGTTCGGTTTCAGGTTTGGTGATTTTACGTATATCACCGATGCTAACAGGATAGAGGAAGCCGAAAAAAATAAAATCCGCGGAAGCCGCGTACTGGTCCTGAATGCACTGAGAAAGGAAAAACATATCTCTCATTTTACGCTGGGCGAAGCGATAGATCTTGTGCAGGAACTGGCTGTGCCCAAGGCTTATTTTACGCATATTTCTCACCAGCTGGGACGGCATACAGAAATTGAAGCCGAGCTGCCAGATGGCATGCAACTTGCGTACGATACACTACAGATAACGGTGTAGCTGTAAATATTTACACTAACGATTGTTAGTTTGATAAAATAATTCATTATTTTTGTTCTGCCTTTAACGATTGCCGTTACAAGTTGCTTGCATAGTTTGGGTCGTTAGGTTTTTGTACTGTGCCACATCAACGGGTGTGGCACAGTTTTTCAAATGAAAAAGTTAATCGTTCATCTATGAATTTTCAAGTTGAAGAACTTACGCAGCAGGTGGCGGCAACAGCCCGCGAGTTTGCCCAGCAACAGATAAAACCACATGTGATGGAGTGGGATGAAAGCCAGGAATTCCCGGTTCATATATTTAAAGCGTTAGGTAAACTCGGGTTGATGGGTGTGCTGGTACCGGAGCAGTATGGCGGTGCAGGATTGCGGTACGTTGAATACAAAGCCATCATCGAGGAAATAGCAAAGGTTTGCGGTTCCATTGGGCTTAGTCTTGCAGCGCACAACTCGCTTTGTACGGGTCATATCCTGACATTTGGTAATGAGGAACAAAAAAACAAATACCTGCCCAGGCTGGCCAGCGGGGAATGGATTGGAGCCTGGGGCCTCACAGAACCCAATACGGGCAGCGATGCCGGAAATATGAAGTGCACGGCTGTAAAAGACGGGAAGGACTGGATTATCAACGGCACCAAATGCTGGATCACACATGGAAAAAGCGGGGATGTGGCAGTCGTAGTGTGCCGAACGGGTGAGCCCCGTACCAGCGGTAACGCTACAGCCTTTGTGGTAGAAAAGGGCACGGCTGGCTTCAGCGGGGGTAAAAAAGAAAATAAACTCGGTATGCGGGCCAGCGAAACAGCCGAAATGATTTTTGATAATTGCCGTATCCCGGATGCCAACCGGCTGGGTGAGGTTGGCGACGGTTTTCGCCAGGCGCTAAAAGTACTCGACGGCGGCAGAATTTCCATCGCTTCCTTATCATTAGGTATTGCTAAGGGTGCTTACGAGGCAGCCTTGCAGTATGCGCAGGAGCGGCATCAATTTGATAAACCCATTGCCAGTTTCCAGGGAATTGCGTTTAAACTGGCGGACATGGCCACTGAAATACAGGCAGCAGAGTTACTTACCCTGAAGGCCTGTGATCTGAAAAACCGTGGCGAATATGTAACAACCACGGCCGCAATGGCAAAATATTATGCCAGTGAAACAGCTGTAAAAGTGGCAAACGATGCTGTGCAAATCTTTGGCGGCTACGGCTATACAAAAGATTTCCCGGTGGAAAAGTTTTATCGGGATGCCAAGCTCTGCACCATTGGTGAAGGTACCAGCGAGATTCAGAAACTGGTTATTTCAAGAGACGTACTGCGCTGAATAGATCAGCAGCATTTGCCAAACTGGTAAAAGGCTTTTACGCTAGCGAAGCAGTTTCTTTTAATCGGTAGCCGGTGGAGTGTTATTTTACTTCCTGCATATCCACCAGGCGTTTATAAAAGCCATTTTGTGCAATAAGCTGGTCGTGGTTACCGCGTTCCACTATCTTGCCTTTCTGCAGCACGATAATCTCGTCGGCATGCCGTATGGTGCTTAGCCGGTGGGCAATTACAATACTGGTGCGGTTTTGCATCATGTTATTGATAGCATCCTGAACCAGTCGTTCACTTTCCGTATCCAGCGAGGAGGTGGCTTCATCTAATATCAAAATCGGTGGGTTTTTTAAAACGGCCCTTGCAATGGTCAACCGTTGTTTTTCTCCGCCACTTAATTTGGAACCTCTATCGCCAATATTGCTGTGGTAACCTTGTTCTTTTTTTAAAATAAAGTCGTGGGCGTTGGCAATTTTAGCAGCAGCAATAATTTGCTCTTCGGTAGCCTCCGGAAAGCCCAGGGCAATATTGGCGGCAATAGAGTCATTGAATAAGATGGGCTCCTGCGTAACAATACTCATCTGGCTACGCACAGATTGCAGGGAATAGTCCTTGATGTTGATGCCGTCTATCAGCACTTCTCCGCCGGTCACATCATGGAAGCGCGGCACCAGGTCGGCTAATGTGGATTTACCGGCACCGGAGGAACCCACCAGCGCAATGGTTTTCCCTTTTTCTATGATGAAGTTAATATCATCCAAAATGACGGCATCATCGTACGCAAACCGAACGTGGCGAAATTCAATTTTATCTGTAAAAGATGTAAGCTGCCGTCCTCCGGGATTGTCATCTACCGTTACGGTTGTTTTCAGTACATCTTCAATGCGCCCAATAGCGGCTGAGCCTTTTTGCATGTTGCTGAACGAAGTTGATAATGTTTTTACCGGTGTGATGACATTGTAAAACAGCGCCAGGTAAGCGAGGAAGGTAGATGGCGCCAGGGGGATTTGCTTACCCAGTACAAGCTGGCCGCCAAACCATAAAATTCCCACGAAGACTAGCACGCCCAGGAATTCAGACATGGGTGAGGCCATGTCCCGGCGGCGACTGATTTTGTTTTTAGCATTCAGCAAGCTATTATTGATATTGTTAAACCGGTCCCGCAACATGGATTCCACGTTGAATGCCTTGATAACCCGCAAACCATTGAGCGTTTCATCCATCACTGATAAAGATTCTCCCTGCAGAATGGCAGCTTCGCTGGATTGTTTTTTTAGTGAGCGGGAAATGCGGCCGAGGATAAAACCAATCACAGGAATACAAACAAGAATGACCAGGGTAAGCTGCGGGCTGATGTAAAACAGGACGCCAAAAGTGATGAGGATTGTTAACGGATCACGGATCAATCCTTCCAATGTACTGACCACTGAAGTTTCCACCTCTGCCACATCGTTGGTAACCCGGCTCATCAGGTCGCCTTTTCTTTTTTCTGTAAAGTAACCAATGGGTAACCGCAGGATTTTATGATAGAGTTCAGCTCTGAGGTTGTTGACGATTTTATTTTTTAACGGGTTAAGTACATAAAACGACAGGTATAAAAACAGGTTTTTTAAAAAAATAGAGGCAACAATCACTACACAAATAATAGCCAGGGCGCCGATGGGCGTCATGTGATGTACCTGGCTCACCATCAGTTGGCGCAGTTGTTCCATGGCGGGATTGTCAGCCTTTTTGGTAAAACCGCTGTCGTTTCCATTAAATATCAGGTCAAAAAACGGGGATAACATACCGAACGAAGCAATGGAAAAGACGATGGACAGGACAATAAACAAAAAGTAAAGTGCGATGGATGCTTTGAAATGCTTTAGATAGCCAAAAATCCTTGAATATTTCTTCATTATGGGAATTGATGCTGTAAACGGGGCAAAGTAACTAATTTTACAAAGAATAAACCGTAAGATTATGCAGGAAGGAAAAAGACAAAAACAAGTGGGCGGTCTGATCCAGGAAGAAATGAATGCTATTTTTCAGCGGCTTGGATTGAATATGCTAGAGGGCGGAATGGTTTCTATTTCCGGTGTCAAAATAACTCCTGATTTACTGGAGGCAAGAATTTACCTCAGCTTTTACCAGGTGCCCGACACCAAGGCTGCCATGAAGAAAATTGAAGAGAAAAGCAGGGATATTAAAAAAGAACTGGCAGCAAGACTGCGGCAGCAACTCAGGCGCATCCCGGAGATCAAATACTTCATCGACGATACGCTGGACCATGTATTCCGGATGGAGGAATTGTTTAAGGAAATCGAACAAAAAAATAAAAAGAACCCAGAAAACAAATAGTTTCCGGTTTATTGTAAAACTGATCAATTTGAATCTTTCCCGAAAGTTTGCCTGGCGATACTTTAGAGCTAAGAAATCAACGAATGCAATCAATATCATTGCCTGGATCAGTATTGTTGCGATTATTATCGGAACAACAGCCTTAATTCTTGTACTGAGCGTCTTTAACGGGTTTGAAGGACTTGTCAAATCATTGTATTCTTCATTTTATGCCGATCTGAAAGTTTCCCCTGTTTCCGGCAAAACAATCACGGTTACCCAGGAGCAATTACAAAAATTGAAAGGACTCCAGGGGATTAAAAATTTTTCCCTGGTGCTGGAAGAAAAGGCATTGCTGCAGAATGGAGAATATCAGTCTGTCGTCTACCTGAAAGGGGTAGACGAAAATTACCGTTATATCTCCGGGGTACCCAAAAGTATGGTGAAAGGAAACTTCAACCTGGGTACAGACGATTCCCCCTCGCTTGTGCTGGGCGCCGGTATAGAAAATGCAGTGGGTGTTCAATCAGACAGAAACTTACTGCCATTACTTGTGTATTTGCCCAGGAAAACTGAATCTGCCCAATTAGATCCCCTGCAATCCATCAGTGTAGATACAATCACGACTTCGGGAGCATTTGTTATTCAGTCAGATTTTGATAATAAATATGCCATAACGAATCTTGCTTTTGTTAAGCGCATGCTGGAACTGCCCAAAGAGGAATATGGCGGACTGGAAATTGCATTGTCGGATCCTTCGCTGGCCAACCAGCTTAAACCTGCAGTGCAACAGTTTTTTCCGCCCGATCAATACAAAGTGCAGACCCGTTACGAACAAAACCAGGGTTTATATTCGGTGATGCGGGCGGAAAAATGGGTGATTTATGCGGTGCTTTCTCTCATCCTCGTCGTGGCGGCGTTTAATATCATTGGTGCATTAACCATGCTAGTACTGGAAAAAGAAAAAGATATTAGTGTATTGCATGCATTAGGTGGCAGCAGAACGTTTATCCAGCGTATTTTTTTACAGGAAGGCATGTTGCTGGCGTTTGCCGGAGCAGTTATCGGTATGTTGCTGGCCTTAGTGATTGCGTATGTGCAAATACGGTTTAAACTAATACCATTAGCGGGAGGATCTTTTCTGATTGATTACTTCCCGGTTAAACTGAAGCTGGCAGATTTTATACTGGTAGGCGCCACTGTTTTTGTGATTGCCCTGGTTGCTTCTTACATTCCGGCACGTAAAGCTGCCGCTGCAGACCTAACACTCAGGAGCGAATAGCTGTTGTTAATTGCCAGCCGATAACCTGCCATATAAAAAATCAAAAGCATTTTTGCTTAGTAGTCGCCAACGGTTTCGGGTAGTTGAGCCAGGGCTTTTTGCAACTGCTCATCATTGGGTGCTACGCCGTGCCAGTTATGGTCATTTTCCATAAAGTCTACACCTTTGCCCATAATGGTGTGCATCATGATGGCAACAGGTTTTTGCTGGCCGGCCAGGGATTTGGCCTTTTCCAGCGTGTTGATTACATCTTCCATGTCATTTCCGTTCATCTCAAGGGTGGTCCAGCCAAAAGCTTCAAATTTATTGCGGATATTACCAAGGCTCATCACTTTGTCTGTTGGTCCATCAATTTGCTGGCCATTCCAGTCGATTGTCGAAATCAGGTTGTCAACACGATGATGTGCTGAGAACATAACGGCCTCCCATATTTGTCCTTCATCAAGTTCGCCATCGCCATGCAAGGAAAATACAAAATTCGGTTCACCATTTAGTTTCTTCGTTAGTGCAGCACCTATGGCAACACTCATGCCCTGGCCCAGGGATCCGGATGCAATTCTGATACCCGGCAGGTGCTCGTGTGTAGCAGGGTGCCCCTGCAGGCGTGAATTGATTTTGCGGAACGTGGTCATTTCACTGGTAGCAAAATAGCCGCTGCGGGAGAGTGCTGAATAATAGACAGGAGAAATATGACCATTGGATAAAATGAACACATCCTCCTTTGTTGCATTCATATCGAAAGCGGGGTTGTGTTTCATTACTTTGAAAAAAAGAGCAGTAAAGAAATCTGCACAACCCAGGGAGCCGCCCGGGTGTCCGCTGTTGGCACCGTGCACCATCCGAAGAATATCGCGGCGAATCTGGGTTGCTATATCTTTTAATTCGGGGATAGAATAATTTTTCGTTTCCATTAAACTTTTCGTAGTTTTTCGATTCCAAACGCGGAATTACGCTGCAAAAGTGCAATCTTTTTCAATATGAAAGAACGAACTGGAAAAATAGATACGAACAGTGAGTGATTTTACGTTAAAGTTATTTTATTACGTACGCTTAAATAAAATGATGCATTTGCTATAAACTTAAGCGTCTAACAATTACTTTTGTAACTCAAAACCCGCTGAATGCTCGATGTAATTTTGACAGGATCTGTTGCTTTCATTATCACTTTCCTGGCGATACCTGTTGTATTGCAGATAGCGGAAATAAAAAAGCTTTACGATATACCCGATCAGCGTAAGCTTCATAAAAGACCGATTCCTTCGCTGGGGGGTATTGCCATTTTTGCAGGTTTTTTTCTGGCCTCATTACTTTCCATCTCAGCATACAGCAGTCCTGAGTTTCAATATTTTTTTGCAGCAGCCTTTGTTATCTTTTTCCTCGGGCTAAAGGATGACCTGGTGATTTTAACCGCTTCTAAAAAATTTGCGGGACAACTTATTGCCACTGCTATACTGGTGCACTTAGGCGGCATCCGGCTTACAAGCATGCACGGGCTGTTTGGCTTTCAGGATGTTCCCGAGGCATTTAGCCTGGCGCTTTCCTATCTTACCATTATTGTTGTCATGAATTCTTTCAATCTCATTGATGGAGTAGATGGCCTGGCCGGCTCATTGGGGATTATGACGATGGTGGTATTTGGCATTTATTTTTACATGGCCGAAGAACCTGCCTATACATTGCTTGCTTTTGCATTGGTGGGCAGCCTGCTTGCTTTTCTTATCTTCAATCATCACCCGGCCAAAATCTTTATGGGCGATTCCGGATCACTGATGATTGGATTGATCAATGCAATCCTGGTGATAAAATTTATTAACCTGGCAGATTCTCCCACGGCACTGGTTCATGTAGAATCGGCGGTAGCTGTGGGTTTCGCGGTGCTGATGGTGCCATTATTTGATACATTACGGGTATTTGGCATCAGAATTTTTAAAGGTGTATCTCCGTTTACGCCTGACCGCAATCACATTCATCACCTGATGATTGATAAAGGCATGAATCCTCCTTCGGTAACGCTCTATTGCCTGGCGATTAATTTGTTTTTTCTGTCAACAGCCTTTTTCTTAAAAGGCCTTGGTGCAACTTCTCTTTTTTTGATTTTACTGGGATCGGCTTTCTGCGGACTGGCTGTTTTTTATTACCGCAGATCAAAAAGCAAGGAACTGGTTGTTTCAAAAATTCCCGGAGCCGTCCTCAATGGCGAATACAAACAGCCTTCTAAACTGGTACCGCTGACAAAAGAATCAGCAATTGCAGAGCAGAACTGATTGCTGGCAACTGTCAGTTTGGAATGAATCCTTCCGGGTTTTCATTTTTGTGCTATTATCGCTGTTTCATTAGCTTTGCCACGCTTAAAAAACAATTATTATGGCAGAAGATTTCGCATCGGTGTATACCGGGGCTGAAGCGCAAATGAATAAAGCGATCAGTCACCTCGAAACTGAACTGATTAAAATCCGTGCCGGAAAGGCAAATCCCCAGATGATCGACGGGATTGTTGTTGATTATTATGGATCGCCTGTGCCCATCAGCCAGGTAGGCAATATCAGTGTATTGGATGCCCGCACACTCAGCATTCAGCCATGGGAAAAAAATATGCTGCAACCGATTGAGCGGGCCATTATTGCATCTAATATTGGTATTACACCACAAAATGATGGCAATCTTATACGCTTGTTTTTACCCCCGCTGACCGAAGAGCGAAGGAAAGAATTGGTAAAAAAATGTCATGGTGAAGCCGAACACTCTAAAGTGGCTATCCGCAATATCCGCCGGGATGCAATTGAACAGATAAAAAAACTGCAAAAAGGGGGATTGAGTGAAGATGCAGCCAAAGACGCAGAAAAAGATGTTCAAAATATGACCGATAAGTATATATCGCTGGTGGATAAACACCTGGCAGCAAAAGAAAAAGAGATCATGTCGGTCTGATAAAGCAATATCATATTTCCTTACCATTCAGCACCCCATTTTTTCGATAAAACTGGGGTGTTTTATTTATTTGCCAGGTAAACACCAACGAGTATGATACCCAGGCCGGCAACCTGGTAAACGGTTATATTTTCTCCATAGATAACGCCCCACAGCAGTGCAATAAAGGGAATGCCGTAAGCGACCAGCGATGCAAATAATCCGCCGGCCTTTTTTACCAGCAGGTAAAATAGCATTGTGGCAATAGCGCTGCCGCCAATGCCCAGCAGGCACGACATGAAAACTGAGCGGCGGATAACCGGATCGCTGAATGAAAGCCGGAAAAAATCATGATACCACAATAACAACCCGGCGGGCAGAGTCATCATCGCAACGGAAACGGTGGCGATATGAAGGGGTTTAATACCGGGCAACGTATGACTCACAACATTGATGTTGATGCCGTAAATAATAGTAGCCAGTAGTATTAGTGAACCAAACTTAATATTTTCGATATGCGATGTGTCGTGTAAAAATAACAGGCAAAGGCCTGCAAAACCTGCTAAAACACCAATGATTTTCCTTCGCTGTACATAATCTTTAAAAAATAAAACACCGATTATGACTACAAATATTGGGGTCAATGAATTTAAAATACCCGCTAAGGAACTATCTAGGTTATGCGAAATAGCAGTTGCATACAAGTAGGCCGGCAGCAGGTTGCCGGTGAGCCCGGCAATAAAAACCAGCCATAATTTTTTACGGGGTACTTTCGAATGATGCGCCAGCGCAAATGGAATCAATACAACACCGGCTGCAAAAATGCGCAGTGAAGCAATTTGTGAGCCAGTAAGGCCCTGCTTGCTTACTTTCATTAAAATAAATGAACTGCCCCAAATGAAGCTAAGCGAAATAAACAAAATCCATTTCAGCAGGTTGTAGCGCATGGTATCGGCTGAATTTTTTTAGGCAGCAATCCGCCAGGGTGAATTGCCCGGTAAAATTGTTTAACTTGGTATGAATATAATTCAAATTAATTATGGCAAAAGTAAAACTTGCTGACATCAGCACAAGGGCGCCAAAAGATACGGATAAGGATAAAACAAAGAAAAAAACAGAAGAGCTGCTGGCGGAACTGGATGATCTGCAAAATCTCTTATACGCGGAAAATAAGCACTCGCTCCTGATTGTGCTGCAGGGATTGGATGCGGCAGGCAAAGACGGCCTGATTCGTAACGTGTTTGGAAAACTTAACCCGCAGGGCGTTGCCGTGAAATCATTTAAAGTACCCACTCCTGAAGAACTGGCCCATGACTTTTTGTGGCGGGTGCATATGCACGTGCCGGCAAAAGGAATGATTCATTTGTTTAACCGCTCTCATTACGAAGACATCCTGGTTACCAGAGTGCATAAATGGTGCGACGATAAGACGGCAAAAAAGCGGATGAAAGCCATAAATGATTTTGAACAATTGCTTACTGAGCATAATAATACGCACATATTAAAATTCTATCTCCACGTTTCCCAAAAAGAACAGCTGGAACGATTACAGGAACGGATAAAGGATCCCACCAAGCAATGGAAATACAATGAAAACGATTTTACCGAGTCCGGGCTTTGGGATATTTACAGGCAGATGTACGAAGATTGTTTTGAGTATTGTAACGATGTGCCCTGGACGATTGTGCCGGCCGACCAAAACTGGTATAAAGAACACATTGTTGCGTCAAAAGTGTATGAAACGCTGAAAGGGCTGGATATGAAATATCCCGGCATGAAAAAATAATGTAAACAATCCGGTATTTAATTAATCGGAAAGAACTAAATTTCGTAAATAATTCACACTAAAACTACTACTTATGGGCATGTTTAAAGAATTCAGGGACTTTGCCTTAAAAGGTAATGTTGTAGACCTGGCTGTTGCCGTCATTATTGGCGGTGCTTTTGGCGCTATCGTATCATCCTTGGTGGATGATGTCATCACGCCCTTACTGCTCACACCAGCGCTGAAAGCTGCCAATGCCGAAGACCTGGACAAACTCACCTGGGGAGCTGTTAAATACGGCAAGTTCCTGGCAGCCGTTATTAAGTTCGTCATTATTGCTTTTATTCTTTTCTTACTGGTAAAAGGTATGAACAGTATGAAGAAAAAAGAAGAAGCCAAGCCGGCCGCTCCGCCCGCCCCGCCGGAAGATATTACACTGCTTCGCGAAATCAGGGATGCACTCAAAAAATAATGTTCAATAACTTTGCAATGGGAATGAAAATGAATCATTCCCATTGATGTAATTCCTTTCTATGAAATATGTATTTATTTTATCCGCAAGTATTTTTTTGCTCCATTATGCCCACGCACAGGATCAGACTGTTCAGCAATTGAAAAGTGATGCCTCGAAAACAATCAAAAAAGATCCTAACGACACCGTCTCGAAAGTTTGGAAAACGGGTGGATTACTTACTCTCAATATAGCCCAGGGATCGCTGAGCAACTGGGTGGGTGGCGGCGATAAGTTTTCATTGTCTGCAGTGGCCTATCTTAATTTGTACGCTTATTACAAAAAGGATAAAAATGCCTGGGATAACAGTCTTGACCTAGGCTATGGCATCGTAAACACAACCAGCCTGGGCCGGCGCAAAAGCGATGACCGGATCGACCTTTTATCAAAATATGGCTACCAGGTTTCCAAAAAATGGTATGCCAGCGCTTTATTTAACCTGCGGACACAATTTGCCAACGGGTATTCTTACAGCAAAGACAACCTGGGCAATGATGTGAAAACGCTGACTTCTGCATCATTCGCACCGGCCTATGTACTCCTCTCATTGGGTATGAATTATAAGCCGGTCGATTATTTTTCTGTATTTATTTCACCACTCACCCAGCGATGGACGATTGTTTCCAATTCGCAACTTTCCGCCCTCGGTGCTTATGGCGTAAAACCCGGCGAAAAATCCCGCAGCGAAATTGGTGCTTTTTTAACCGCCAATTTTAATAAGGAGGTTGCAAAAAATATCATTTATACATCCCGGCTTGATCTTTTTTCTAACTATAAAAGCGAGCCACAAAATGTTGATCTTTATTTTACCAACATATTGGCTATGAAAGTCAATAAGATTATCTCGGCCAATATTAATGTAGACCTGGTGTACGATGATAATGCCATTGCCCGGCTGCAGGTCCGACAGCTGTTAGGGGTAGGCTTATCCGCAAAGTTCTGATTGAATATTTTGCTACATTTGCGCATCCCGCGGTACTGTAAAGCCGGCCTGCGGGATTTTGTTTTTTACCGTGTAAAACAGGATAAACTTTGAATACCTCGTACCAAATCAGGCTTCCGCAATTTGAGGGACCGTTCGATCTGCTGCTGTTTTTTATAGAAAGAGACGAACTGGATATTTATAATATCCCAATCACAAAAATTATTAATGATTTCCTGGATTATATTCATTCCCAGGAATCGCTGAACATAGAACTTTCCAGCGAATTTATTTTGTTTGTGTCCACGCTGATGCGGATTAAAGCTAAAATGCTGCTGCCACGAAAAGAGCTGGATGCGCAGGGTAACGAAATTGATCCACGGGAAGAACTGGTTAATAAAATTCTGGAATATAAACGGTTCAAAGAAGCCTCAGCACAAATGGCCGAAATGGAAGCTATGCGGATGCTGATGGTGAAACGGGGCAACATCCAGAAAGAACTTTCCCTGATTGGTGAAGAAGCCGGTGAAGGAACAGAAATTCAGAATATCACGCTGTTTAAACTAATGAAAGCGTTTGAACGCGTCATTCAGCGTTATACAGAACGCGTAAATAAGCCTGTTCACACCGTAGTACAGTATAACTATACCATGGAGGCCAGCCGGGAGCAAATGCTGGCAAAAGCAGAACGGGAGAAAACCATGTCATTTGAAAAATTATTTGATCATTGTGAAAACAGGGTGCATGCTATTTTTATGTTCCTGTCGATGCTGGAACTGATTCAGCAAAAATTTCTGAAAATTATTATCGGGGAAGGCAGAAACAATTTCATAATCGAATATATCGAACCGGAAAACAGGCCCGTTGACGAAGAAGCAGAAAACCAACCACAATAATTTAAAATCAAGTTTTATGAAACGTTCAGCAACAGCAAACTGGAATGGCTCCGGAAAAGAAGGGAGCGGCACGCTTACTACGCAGGCTAAAGTTTTGAATAATACCTCTTATGATTATAAGAGCCGTTTCGAAGATGGAACCTATACCAATCCCGAGGAACTGATCGCTGCAGCTCATGCAGGATGTTTTTCCATGAAACTGAGTTTTGTGTTAGGCGCCGCTGGTTTTACACCGTCCAGCATTGAAACAAAATGTACGGTTACCCTGGATAATGGTGCTATTACAGAAAGTCACCTGGAAGTAAAAGCCTCAGTGCCCGGTATCAGCGCTGAAAAATTTGAAGAATGTGCCGCCGACGCGAAAGCCAATTGCCCGATCAGCAAATCACTAAATACAAATATTACCATGGAGGCTAGTCTTGTATAGACTTGTAGCTGAAGCATTATGTAAAAAGCCAGCCTATAAAGCTGGCTTTTTACATAATAGTAAAATGATGAAATAAGTATTCAGTAGAAATTATACCGGGATTTCTCCGGCAGATACTGTTGTCTTCATCATTTTCCTGGCTGCAGCGATGATAGCAGTGGTGTCGTAGCAGCATTCCCTATGCAATTCTTTCAAAGTGCCATGCTCCACAATTTTGTCGGGGATGCCCAGTATTTTCAGTTCGTTTTTATAACCATGCTGTGCCATAAATTCTAAAACCGCGCTGCCAAATCCTCCTTGCACAGTGCCGTCCTCAACAGTAATAATTTTAGCATACGAAGCGAGAGCTTCATGCAGCAAAGCTTCATCCAAAGGTTTGGCAAACCGCATGTCGTAATGCGCAGGCGTAATACCGTCTGCTTTTAATTCCCGGATAGCCGCGGCTGCAAAATTGCCCGGATGGCCTAACGAAAGAATGGCTAATTCCTGACCTTCTTTCAATTTTCTGCCGGTACCAATTTTTATTTCCTTCATTTCTGTTTTCCATTCCGGCATTACGCCTTCACCTCTCGGGTAGCGAATGACAAATGGATTTGTTGTACTCTCCAGTTGCGCCGTATACATCAGGTTTCTCAATTCGGCCTCATTCATCGGGGCGCTTAGAATGATATTGGGAATACAGCGCATGTAGGCAATATCGTAGGCGCCGTGGTGTGTGGGACCATCTTCTCCAACAAGGCCGGCCCTGTCTAGGCAAAAGATGACGGGCAGGTTCTGAATGGCTACATCATGTACCACCTGGTCGTAAGCCCTTTGCATAAAAGATGAATAGATATTGCAAAACACACGCATTCCTTGTGTAGCCATACCGGCGCTAAGGGTTACAGCATGCTGTTCGCAAATGCCTACATCAAATGCCCGGTCGGGCATTTTTTCCATCATAAACTTGAGCGAGGAGCCACTGGGCATTGCCGGAGTAATGCCTACTATCGCGGGGTTTTTTTCTGCCAGCTCAATGATCGTGTGACCAAATACGTCCTGGTATTTGGGCGGCTGCGGCAGCTCATACCGTTTCTTCTGTATTTCTCCCGTTACCTTGTCAAATAAACCGGGCGCATGCCATTTCGTTTGATCCTGTTCGGCCAGTGCATAACCCTTGCCTTTCACGGTAACTATATGCAATAACTTGGGACCCGGAATTTCACGCAGATCCCTGAGCGTATCCACCAGTTTGGTAATGTTATGACCGTCTATTGGTCCGAAATACCTGAGTTTTAAGGCTTCGAACAGGTTGGCGCTGCTGCTGACCATTCCTTTGATGCCCTCGGCCAGTTTATGTGCCATCCCCCGGCTGAAACTTTTGCCAACTGGCAATTTACCCAGCAATTTCCATACATCATCCTTCACCTTGTTGTACGTGGGGGAAGTTGTAATGTCGGTCAAATATTCTTTTAATGCACCAACGTTCGGGTCAATACTCATGCAATTGTCGTTCAGGATGATCAGCACATCGCTGTCTGCCACGCCGGCATGATTCATGGCTTCAAAAGCCAGCCCGGCGGTCATGGCACCATCTCCAATTACGGCCACCGTTTTCCGGTCTTTCTCTCCCTTGTATTTTGCTGCCATTGCCATGCCCAGTGCAGCCGAAATAGATGTGGACGAATGACCAACGCCAAATGCATCGTATTCACTTTCGCTTCGTTTGGGAAAGCCACTCAGCCCATCGTATTTCCTGTTGGTGATAAATTGATCACGCCTGCCGGTAAGGATTTTGTGCCCGTAGGCCTGGTGGCCTACATCCCAAACCAACTGGTCGTAAGGTGTATTGTAAATGTAATGGAGGGCAACTGTCAGTTCCACCACGCCCAAACTGGCGGCAAAATGTCCACCGTGCACACTCACCACATCAATAATGTATTGGCGCAGCTCATCACAAAGCTGGTGAAGCTTTTCCCGGGGGAGTTTTTTGAGGTCTGCAGGTGAATTAATTTCGCCTAAAAGCGGGCCTGGACTGATATGCATGCCTTTGATTTAAGGTGTAAAATTAGTATTTTCCCTTTAGCCTGATCGCTAAACATTTATCAACAAAAATCTCCTGAAAGAGTTGCAGGAAATCAGGTTTTTCTGCTCCATTCTTTAAACGGCCTCCATTTGTAAAAATTTTACTCCACTGTTAATTTTTGTATAATTTACTCCCCTTCTGATTAGTTAGATTTGTCTGAATATGCAAAAAGTAAACAGGCGATATTGGTTGTTTCAGGTATCAGGGTGGGGAATTTTTGCGTTTATCAACGTATTCTTTGCCTTTATTTTTGAAAAAATAGATTTGAAATTCACGTTTCGGCTCATCATTTACATTGCTATGGGCCTGTTACTTTCTCACGTAATGCGCTGGGTCATCCACCGCGCCAATGTAATGCTTAAATCATTGCAAAGCCAGCTGACAAGCTTTATCATCATCACCCTGCTGTTTGGGCTTTTGCTGGGAATTTCAGAAACCTATATACAAGATCTTTTCGGACTGCTGCCACAGCAGGCCGGTACCAATAAAGCCGTTGCCATTCCTAAAATTATCCTGAATAATGCATTCTACTCCTTTGTATACCTTTTTATCTGGAACTGCATTTATTTTATTTATCATTATGTAGAGAAAAGCCGCCGCCAGCAACTGGATACCTTAAAACTGGAAGCGCTGGTGAAGGAACTGGAACTGAAAACCATTAAGGCGCATATCAACCCGCATTTTATTTTCAATTCACTCAACGGGATTCGGGCAATGGTGGACGAAAACCCCGACAGGGCCCGCAAAGCCATTACGGAATTGAGTAACATATTGCGCAGCAGTATGCAGGCCGAAAAAGCGGAAACGGTTCATTTTGAACGGGAACTAAACATTGTAAAAGACTACCTGGCCCTGGAAAATATGCGCTTTGAAGACAGGCTAACCGTTGAGTACGCCATTGATGAAGATACCCTTGACCGCCAGGTACCGCCAATGATGCTGCAAACACTCGTGGAAAATGCCATCAAACACGGTATCAGCAAGCGCATAAGCGGGGGGGTAATCAAAGTAATTTCTGATTTCAAAGAGGGCTATCATGAGCTGGCTGTGCAAAATACCGGCACGTTAAACGGCGGAATGAATAGCGAAGGATTTGGTTTGTCCAGTACGCAAAACCGGTTAAGTTTGCTGTACGGGGAAAAGGCTAGTTTCCAGATAAAACAAATAAATCCGAATATTGTAGAGGCGAAGGTTTTGATTCCCGCCGACATAAACTAAACACAACCACATGAGAGCAATCATTATCGATGATGAGCGGCTGGCCCGTGCGGAGCTGAAAAAATTACTGCAGGATTTTCCCGAAATAGAAGTGGTGGATGAGGCTGCCAATGCCGATGAAGGTATTGCAAAAATAGAAAGCCTGAATCCGGACCTGGTGTTTTTAGATATTCAAATGCCCGGTAAAACCGGTTTTGATATGCTGGCCGAGCTGGAAAAAGCGCCGCATGTTATTTTCACAACTGCCTACGATGAATATGCACTGAAAGCATTTGAGGTAAATGCGCTTGATTATTTGTTGAAACCTGTTGAGCCGAAACGCCTGGCTGACGCGATCCAGAAACTGCATATTTCTGAACAACGCGAGGCCAGGTCTTTAACGGAAAATATCAATAACAGCCTGCTCACAGAGAATGACCAGGTATTTGTAAAAGATGGTGACCGCTGCTGGTTTGTACGCCTGAGCGACATTCGGTTGTTTGAAAGTGTGGGCAATTATGCCAAAGTGTTTTTTGGTGCCAATAAACCCCTGATTCTAAAATCTCTGAACGCACTGGAAGAACGACTGGATGAAAAAACGTTTTTTCGCGCCAACCGAAAGCACATCGTGAACCTGCGCATGATCGAAAAAATTGAACCTTACTTTAACGGGGGACTGTTGCTGGAACTCAAGGGAGGCGAAAAAATAGAAGTAAGCCGCCGTCAAACGGTCAAATTCAAAGAGATGATGAGCCTGTAAAACCAGCCAGTATTCATAAGCTAAAAGCTTCGGAAATTTTACCAATTAACATAACCACCGGGAATCAAGCTTTTTCAAATGAAAGCTGTACCTCCCGCAAAACTCAACTTATTTAAAAAAATAACGCATGAAAAGATTTTTTGTATCGGGATTGTGCTGCCTGGCGGGCGCTGTGCTTATGGCACAAACAAATCACGCAAGTATCACAACCGCAGAAGTCAGCAGGGTGGAAAATGTGCTGGCATCAGACGATATGCGCGGACGAAGAGCGTTTTCACCGGATATTGATAAGGCGGCTGACTTCATTGCCAATGAATTCAAGGAAACCGGTTTGCAAACCTGGAACAACAGCGGCTCGTACCTGCAGGAATTCTGGATGGTGCAGCCCAAATTCATCAGTGCCTCCGGCACCATCGATGGGGAGGCTGTAGATCCCAAAGATATTGTGGTGATTACCTGCCAGCCGGAACTGAAAATTGATGAACATACCGGTTACGAAACGGTTACCATCGGGCAGGGTGCCAACCTGTTTGCCGAAGCCAGGAAATTAATGCAAGCTAAAAAGAATATGCTGGTGCTGGTACCCACGGGTTATGCAAATAATTTCATGCGTTTGACGGGTTTTAAGCGGGCCATTTTTAAAACAGACAAAAGCCTGGTATTTGTCCTCACCGATAAAGAACCCGGTACCTACAGCTTCCAGGCGCAGCACGAGATAAAAGAACAACGGCTGGCCAATGTTGTGGGTGTATTACCGGGTAAGAGCAAAAAAAATGAATATGTGATTTTTTCCGGGCATTATGATCACCTGGGGGTTACCAGGCCAGTTGATGGCGATTCTATTTACAACGGGGCCAATGATGATGCAGCCGGTACAACAGCGGTTATTACGCTGGCGAAATATTTTAAAGCGCTGGGGAATAACGAGCGAACGCTGGTATTTGCGGCTTTTACAGCAGAAGAAATGGGTGGATACGGATCGCAATATTTTTCGCAGCAGTTTGATCCGGCAAATGTCATGGCGATGTTTAATATTGAAATGATAGGAACGGAAAGCAAATGGGGTAAAAATTCAGCGTATATCACCGGATATGAAAAAACCAATATGGGGCAAATTATGCAAAAAAACCTGGCGGGAACCGGTTTTACTTTTTATCCCGATCCCTACACTGCGGAGCAGTTGTTTTACCGTTCTGATAATGCAACGCTGGCCCGTTTGGGCGTTCCGGCACATACCATTTCCACTTCTAAAATGGATAGTGAGCCTAATTATCATAAGCTCAGCGATGAAGTAAAGACGCTGGACCTGGATAATATGGCTCGCATTATTCAGTCGATCGCACTCAGTGCCCGTACTATTATCAGCGGGGAAGATACACCTACCCGGGTAAATACCGATCAGTTGAGCAGGTGATATTGATATTGAAAGTGATACCCTGCAAATCGAAAAGAAGCGGCGGAAAAATTTTTCAAAGAAAATGACAGTTCATTTACGATACCTTCACAGGTAATGAATGAACGGCAGCACTCATTTCAGCAATCAGGGAAATGTCTTTTTCAATGGCATTGCCCACAATAATCATATCAGCTCCGGCTTTGCAATTCAGGTAGGCTTTTTCAGGATTGGTAATACCGCCACCAATGATCAATGGTACATTGATGTGATCGGACACAATTTTTATCATGCTTTCCGTGATCGGACGTTTCGCCCCGCTGCCGGCATCCATATAGATAAGTTTCATCCCCAGCATTTCGCCAGCCATGGCGGTGCACATGGCTATTTCATTCTTATCCGCAGGGATGGGGGTGGCATTACTGATGTAAGAAACGGTTGTGGGGGCGCCGCCATCGATAACCATGTAGCCGGTTGATAAAATTTCCAGTCCGCTTTGTTTCACAAACGGAGCGGATACCACATGCTGGCCGATGAGTAATTCAGGATTGCGGCCTGAGATCAACGACAGGTAAAGCAGGCCATCTGCGTAGCGGCTGATTTGGGATGGGCTTCCCGGAAACAGAATCACCGGGATGGGGCAATTCTTTTTAATATGCTGCACACATTCATCCAGGTGGTTAGAAATAACCAGGCTGCCGCCAACCAGGAAGTAATCAACATTGGCAGCGATGGATAAACTGATTAATTCGTCCAGTATGGATGTATTCACTTTATCAGGGTCAATCAAAACAGCAAATGATTTGCGGCCTTGTTGTTTTTTTTGTTGCAGCGATTGATAGATAGTCATCTTCATCCGATACTGTTGATTATTGCAAAAATGCAAAAACTTTTCCAGTTCTGCTATTTTACAGCAGCAGAATGCCTGCGGCTCACCGTTTCTACGTTTTTTTACAACCGGAAATACTCCGCAAATATGCGAACGTGATTATTAGTAAAAGCATTGCCGCGGCCGTTGCTATATTGATTCAGGTAACCGGCTTCAGGATCAATTTTTACGTTGAGCCTGTCGCCAACGGCAATGGTGCTTTGGTTTTGATCGAACCGGTTATCGCTATTGTTATTGTAATTACTAATTCCGATAGATACTTCTTTTTGTCAAGCGGTACATACAGCTTTTACAATGAATACCTGCTTTTTGAGTGGCATACTACTAGGCCTCATAAATCGTAACGTGGTTACCTAAACACTACAACTATCACATAATTCATTATTGACGACTATTCTGCAGTGGACAAAGTGCTGCCTAACTTGTATACGGAAAGCAATTGTAACGTTTTCATGTTGATGTGAGTAATCAAACAACGACCTTCTCGAGTATTTCGGCAAATAAAGTAAACTGCTTTTGGACAAAAATGGCTGTATATAATAAAATTACGGGTTGGAATCGTTTATCAATAGCGCTTATCAAACGGGGCCGATGAAACGATCGTAATAATTGACCAACAGCAGAAGTGAGGAAAGAAGGTCTCTTCTGAAAATCAGCATCGGTATTGTCATTGCCGGGTATTTTCGGATGAATGTCGGCGGCTATTTTTCAGGGTAACAATTTCTTAATATTTGACATCGACTTTACCAAAAAAAATTACCAGCAATTATCTGGGTCTGATTGTGAAAAAATCGCCAAGGGCTTTACAGGAAAGGACTTTACCCTTGTTCACGTATCTTTTCCACAAGATGTGTATATCTGAAGGTTTGTAATATTGAAATCAAAAAATACTTTCGTAAACGCCTCTCGCCTGAGGGGTCTTTTTGGAACCAGAACCCGCTAAATTCTTTTTAGTTATGGCTAATCAAAACCAGGTATCCCGCGGTGCGGGATTAAAGTTTCATCGTCGCTATACGAAAGACGATGTGAATGTATTTGACATGTTCGAATACGATTATCGTACATCGGTAATACGGAACCCCTCGGGAGAGGTTGTGTTTGAAATGAATAATGTGGAGGTGCCTAAACAATGGAGCCAGATAGCCACAGATATATTAGCCCAAAAATATTTTCGCAAAGCTGGTGTGCCGCAGCCGGATGGCAGCCTTGGACGGGAGACATCTGCTAAACAAGTGGCACATCGTCTTGCCAACTGCTGGAAAGTGTGGGGTGAACGCTATGGGTATTTTGCTTCCCAGCAGGACGCACAAATTTTTTATGATGAGTTGGTGTACAGCATCCTCAACCAGATGTGTGTGCCCAATTCTCCGCAATGGTTTAATACCGGCCTTTACGAGAGTTACGGCATTAAAGGCAAACCGCAGGGGCACTATTATGTAGACCCTGTGGATGGAGAGCTTAAGAAGTCAACCTCGGCTTATGAGCGTCCTCAGCCGCACGCCTGTTTTATCCTCAGCGTGGAAGATGACCTGGTGAACGATGGCGGTATCATGGACCTATGGGTACGGGAAGCCCGTATTTTCAAATACGGTTCGGGTGTGGGTACCAATTTCTCCAACCTGCGCGGCGAAGGAGAAAAATTAAGCGGGGGCGGTACTTCCAGTGGCCTGATGAGTTTCCTGAAAATTGGCGACCGTGCTGCCGGAGCAATTAAAAGTGGTGGTACTACAAGGCGGGCTGCAAAAATGGTTTGCTTAGACCTCGATCATCCGGAGATTGTCGAGTTCATCAACTGGAAA
This sequence comes from Chitinophagaceae bacterium, assembly GCA_035760665.1. Taxonomy (GTDB): domain Bacteria; phylum Bacteroidota; class Bacteroidia; order Chitinophagales; family Chitinophagaceae; genus DASTSN01. The sequence continues at coordinate 45,114 of DASTSN010000080.1, forward strand.
GTGGAGGAGGAGAAAAAAGTAGGCGCACTCATTGCCGCCGGCTATCCCAGCGATTATGAAGGCGAAGCCTACAGAACGGTGAGCGGCCAGAACTCCAACAACTCCGTTCGGATTCCAAACTCGTTTTTTGACAGGCTAAAAAATAATGAAGACTGGGAATTAACGGCCCGTATGGACGGCAGAACTATGAAGAAGGTCCCGTCTCACGAACTGTGGAATCAAATCGCCTATGCTGCCTGGCGCTGCGCCGACCCGGGAACGCAATACACCACCACCATCAATGAATGGCATACCTGCCCGGAAGGTGGCGAGATCAGGGCCTCCAATCCCTGCTCGGAATATATGTTCCTGGACAACACAGCCTGTAACCTAGCATCGGCCAACCTGATGAAGTTTTACGACACTGACAAAAATGTGTTTGACGTGCAGGGCTACGAGTATAACTGTCGCCTTTGGACCGTTGTTCTCGAGATTTCCGTATTGATGGCACAGTTTCCTTCAAAAGAAGTTGCCCGGCTAAGTTATGAATACAGAACGCTGGGACTTGGCTACGCCAACCTGGGTACCTTGCTGATGGTAAGCGGTATTCCTTACGACAGCGAAGAAGCAAGGGCCATTGCGGGCGCCATCACGGCGATCATGACCGGGATTGCTTACAAAACATCTGCCGAACTGGCGGAAGTACAAGGACCCTTCCCACGGTTTGAAGAAAACAGGGAAAACATGCTGCGTGTTATGCGCAATCACCGCCTTGCTGCTTATGATGCTGACGAATATGAAGGATTGAGCATTAAACCGCAGGGAATTAAAGCAAAATATTGTCCAGACTATTTATTGAAGTCAGCTTGTAAAGCATGGGATGAAGCAGTAGAACTGGGTGAAAAATTTGGTTACCGTAATGCACAGGCAACGGTGATTGCACCTACCGGCACGATCGGCCTGGTCATGGATTGCGATACAACCGGTGTGGAGCCCGATTTTGCCCTGGTGAAATTTAAAAAATTATCGGGAGGCGGATATTTCAAAATTATCAACCAGTCCGTACCCACCGCATTACGCAACCTGGGCTATGGCGAAAAAGAAATTGATGCCATTATAAAATATGCAGTAGGAGCGGCATCATTTGCAGGCGCGCCGTTTATCAACCATCAGACGCTCAGCGAGAAAGGATTTATTGCCGATGAAATCAAACGGCTTGACGCGGCTGTGGCAACGGCATTTGAAATAGGATTTGTTTTCAACAAATACACGCTGGGCGAGGAATGCCTGCAACGTCTTGGGTTCAAGCCGGAGCAATACAATGATTTTGAATGGAGCCTGCTGGAAGCGCTTGGATTTACCGAAGAAGAAATTGAAGCTGCCAATGATTATGTTTGCGGCACCATGATGATTGAAGGCGCCCCGTACCTGAAAGAACAACACCTGCCCGTTTTTGACTGTGCCAACAAATGCGGAAAGAAAGGCCAGCGCTACATTCATGCGCATGGCCACATCCGCATGATGGCTGCCGCACAACCATTTATCAGCGGCGCCATTTCCAAAACTATCAACCTGCCTCATGAGGCCAGGGTTGAAGAAATAGCCGATGCTTACCTGCTTAGCTGGGAACTGGGCCTGAAAGCCTGTGCCCTTTACCGCGACGGATCGAAACTGTCCCAGCCACTCAGCAATAAAAGTGATAAAAAGAAAAAAGCATCCGCCGAAGAAGAAAAGGCCGCAGAAACCACTAACCAGCTTGAGTCGAATATTGTTGATCTTAGCAAATTAACAGTGGAGGAATTGCTGGACGAAGTGCAAAAAAGAGTACAGGCCTCACCAGACACAAAGCTGAAACGCAAACTTGCCAGCATTGTGGAGCGCCGCGCATTGCCCGCCAAACGCCGTGGCTTTACACAGAAAGCAAAAATCAACGGACAAGCAATCTTCTTACGCACCGGCGAATACAGCGACGGTACGTTAGGTGAAATTTTTATCGACATGGCCAAAGAAGGTGCTACCATGCGCAGCATGCTTAACTGCTTTGCTATCTCCATTTCAATTGGACTGCAATATGGTGTGCCATTGGAGGAATTTGTTGAGAAATTTGTGTTTACCAAGTTTGATCCGGCCGGTTTCGTGGAGCATCCCAATATTAAATCTACCACGTCAATCGTAGACTTTATTTTCAGAACACTTGGGTACGAGTACCTGGGACGTACAGACCTGGTGCATGTACTGGATAAACCCGAAGTATTAAATACCGGCACCGATGATTGGGATGAAGTGCCGACCAGCCTGGAATACGACAAGTCCCCGGCCTTGTCTAGTGTAAGAGTGGTGAGTTCTACCGGCACCAATCCTCAACCGGTAAAAAATCAGCGGGCAGCACAAACAGTACGGGCAGAATCAAGCCTGGATGCCGTAAATGCAGCTGCTAAAAGTATGCAGAGTGATGCACCTGCCTGTAATACCTGCGGACATATTACCGTGAGAAGCGGTACTTGTTACAAATGCCTAAACTGTGGAAACAGTATGGGCTGCAGCTAAATTGTTTTTAGAATTGGACGGAAAACCAAATACAAAAAAGTACCCACCATTGAATCCCCCGGTTACGGGGGATTTTTCATATCGTAAATATTCGCATATTCAATGGCGTGAACTAGCAAAACTACAGGGGGAATTTAGGTAGGGATAATTATTGGAGGTTCAGGCAGCTGATGATTAATTTTGAACTGCTAAGCAGTTGCACTTATGAAAACACGAATACTTCTTATAGTGGCCATTGTTATAATGGGTTTCACGGCCTGTAATAAGGCTTTTACACCTTATGATGCAGCAACCCATCCACCAAGGAAATGCCGGGCATTGAATTAAGAAACGAAATCTGTTTTGTTTTCCCGGCAGAAGAAAGGCTATTCGGCAGAACCAAATAAACTGCCAACTGCACCTTCCAGCATGGGAAATTTTTCTACAACAAAATTTTTAATCGCTTCAATGGCTTTCTTCGCCTGTTCATCGGTTAAGCCGGCTTCGTTTTTCAGCCGGTCGATCAGTTCCTGCATAGTATTGTTATTTAAAGAATTTTAAGAAGGAAAGACAAGCGTGAAGAGAAAATGATTTTTACTTCTTCACACACTTGTATATTAACTTATAGCCATTTATGCTACTTTTAAAAGGCTGAGTTTGCTTTTATCAAACTTACGCTTTGCATAATCAAGAGTCAGGGTAAAACTGGTTTCTTTGGAAGAGGGCAGTTCAAACATTGCATCGGTGAGGATACCTTCGCAGATACTCCGCAGTCCCCGGGCACCAAGTTTGAATTCCACGGCTTTTTCCACCATGAAATCCAGCACTTCAACTTCAATATTGAGTTGAATACCTTCCAGCTCAAATAGTTTTTTGTACTGCCTGATCAGTGCGTTTTTTGGTTCTGTCAGGATAGCTCTCAATGTAGCAGCATCCAGCGGATCCAGGTGTGTAACCACCGGTAAACGCCCCAGCAATTCCGGAATTAGACCAAAGCTTTTCAAATCCTGTGCATTCACATACCGCAACAGATTTTTCTTCATGTCATCCTGTTGTTCTTTATCCACGTTGAATCCGATAGTATTGGTTTGCACACGACGGGCAATAATTTTATCAATACCGTCAAAGGCGCCACCGCAAATAAACAGGATATTTTGTGTATTGATCTTTATCAGTTTTTGTTCAGGATGTTTGCGGCCGCCTTGCGGAGGTACCAGCACATCCGTTCCCTCTAATAATTTAAGCATGCCTTGCTGTACGCCTTCCCCGCTAACATCGCGGGTAATGGAAGGGTTGTCGCCCTTGCGGGCAATTTTATCAATTTCATCAATGTATACAATGCCGCGTTCGGCAGCGGCAACATCGTAGTTGCACACCTGTAAAAGTCTTGTGAGAATGCTTTCCACATCTTCCCCTACGTAACCTGCTTCCGTAAAAACAGTGGCATCTACAATGGTGAAAGGTACATTCAGCATACGGGCAATACTTTTTGCCAGTAGTGTTTTACCGGTACCCGTTTCACCTACCATGATAATGTTACTTTTTTCAATCTCCACATCATTGGCGGCAGCAAGCTCAGTGCCTTTCTGCTGAAGGCGTTTATAATGATTGTACACGGCAACAGCCAGCACTTTTTTTGCCTCATCCTGGCCAATCACATATTCATCGAGAAACTTTTTAATGTCAATAGGCTTTTTGACGGTCAGTTTGAAGGAGGCCTGGGTTTTTTCTTCACGGATCATCAGCTCCTGTTCAATGATTTCCCGGGCATGCTCCACGCAGTTTTCACAGATGTGTCCTTCCTGGCCTGCAATGAGAATTTTTACTTCGTCACGGCTACGGCCACAAAAAGAGCAGTGTAAAGGATTTTTTGCCATGTATGTTTATTATATCTGTTTTATTGACAATCTTATTCTGCAAAAGTAAAAAACCACCCCGATAAGGGCGGCTTTTTATTTGCTGATGACTTTTACGGAATTAGATTCCTGTAATTCAGCTTTTTATATATGTTCTGCTAAAGCATCTACGATGCCGTATTCGATAGCCTCTTTGGCATCCATCCAGTAATCCCTGTCAAAATCTTTCATAATCTGCTGCATGGTTTTACCGCAATTATCGGCAAGAATTCTTGCACCGATTTCTTTTACCCGTTTGGTTTGTTTAGCCTGGATTTCCAAATCCGCACTAACACCCTGTATATATCCGCCGAGTGAGGGCTGGTGAATCATTACCTCGCCATGCGGATAAATGAACCTGCGACCCTTGGTGCCACCACTCAGTAAGATACTTCCCATGGAGGCAGCCAATCCCATGCAAATGGTACTTACGGGCGACTTGAGCATACGCATTGTATCATAAATAACCATGCCGCTGGTAACCACGCCACCGGGACTGTTAATATAGAAACGGATTTCTTTACCCGGGTTATCGGCATCGAGCAAGAGCATCTTTGTCACCACATCTTTGGCGCTTTTATCATCCACTACGCCCCAAAGGTTTACAGCCCGCTGATCGAAAAAGTATTTTTCGATTTTTTTGCTGAACATCATGATATCACTCTTCGGTTGTTCTTCTTTCTCTTCTTCCTCGTCATCCATCTTCCAGTTGTTGTATAAAAATTGATTCGGTAGCATATTGATAAATAATTACTGATTAAATTGAAATGAATTGCGAAATATTAGCTTTCTTTCTTTTGCTTGCGCGGGTTGATCAGGAGTACTTCATCCACAAGACCGTAGTCTTTTGCTTCTGTGGCTGTCATCCAGTAATCCCTGTCAAAATCTTTTTCAATTTGTTTCACTCCTTTGCCCGAGTGTGTATGAACAATTTCGTACAGTTCGGATTTCAGTTTCCTGATTTCATTTACCGTGATTTCGATATCGCTGGCCTGGCCGCCGATGGCGCCGCTGGGCTGGTGCATCATAATCCGGGCGTGCTTTAACGCGGCACGTTTGCCTTTTGTTCCGGCACCCAGTAACACACAAGCCATAGAAGCTGCCATGCCTATGCAAATGGTGGACACGTCCGGCGTGACAAACTGCATGGTATCGTACACACCAAGACCGGAATAAACACTGCCGCCCGGGCTGTTGATATACATATTAATATCCCTTGTTCTGTCTGTCGAATCAAGAAACAGCAATTGCGCGGTTACGATATTCGCTACTTCATCATTAATTGGATAGCCCAGGAAGATGATCCTGTCCATCATCAGTCGGCTGTATACGTCCATGACTGCCACATTCATGGGGCGTTCTTCAATGATATTTGGAGTCAGCGCAGTTACCAGGTGAGAGGCATACCCATGCAGCGTATTACTGGAGATGCCGCGGTGCTTAACCGCATATTTTTCAAATTCCGATTTGAGATTCATATAAATGGTTTAAGCTTAAGTAGGTACAATGCATCAAATATCCGTCCAAATGCCAAAACCACAAAATTGGTGTCAACTTGGCTGAATGGGAACAAAAAAGGTTGACAGATAGCAATTTTCTGTCAACCTTATACTAATAATTTGTCTTTTTTAATGATGATGGTGGTGCTGGTGTTCTTCTACCAGTTTGGTAAAATCTTCTGCACTGATTTCTTTTTCCACAGGTTTTACTTTGCTTTCAGCCCATTCAAATATCTTTTGTGTCTGGATGCGGTTAAAAGCATCTTCCACATATTTGCGATCTTTCATCATTCTTTCTACATAGTCGGTTACCCAGGCCTGCTCTTCGTCGCCGGCACTCATTCCCATGTATCCAAAGAGTTGCTGCTTCGCCATATTGCGAATATCATCCGGGTGAACCTGTATACCATTATCCCGTACAATTTTGTCTGAAATTAATGTCCACTTCAGCTGGTTGCGAAATACGGGAAATTCATTTTCTACTTGTTCATCGGTTTTTTCCTGTTCACCCTGGGTTTTAATCCATTTTTTTAAGAAGGCCTCCGGGAATTCAATTTTTGTTTGATCAATCAATTCGTGGTAAGCCTGGTCCTGCACCTGGTTGCTGGCCTGTCCATCCCAGTAAGCCTGGATTTCTTCTTTAATTTTAGCACGGAAGTCGGCTTCTGTTTTGACCTCTTTGCCGGGGTATAGCTGGTTGAAGAATTCTTCATTTAATTCCCGTTTTTCCAGCAGGCCAACCTTTGTGATGATCAGTTTAAAACGGGTGTTGCCAGCCGTTGCATCTTCTTTGGAAAATCCAAGATCTTCCAATACCCATTCGCGTTCTTTTTCATCAAAAGCACTGTTCAGGTCTGTAACAATAAAATCATTGGCCGCTTTCCCGGTCAGTTCTTTACGTAAAGCTTCTTTAAAATATTTAACAAGTAAAGAATTGTCCTTCCGGATACCATTTTCCGTTTCATTATTATCTTCATTAACCTGCACAAAGGTTACATTCAGCACATTTTCATCTGAATTTACCTTTTCCTCGTCTTTCATCGTACCATACCGGTTTTGCAGGCGGGTAATTTCATTGTTAATCATCTCATCCGTTACCTGCACCTTGTAGCGGGTGATTTTAGCTTTTTCCAGGTCGGCAAGGCTGAATTCGGGTTTCAGACCTATTTCAAAATGAAAACTGTAATCTGCGGGATTATTCATATCCAGCTGCCGCATGTCCAGCTCCACCGGGAGGGGCTGGGCAAAAATGTCGAGCTTGCTGGTTTCAAGGTATTTAATCAATTCCCTGTCTACGGAGCGAAGGACTTCATCGGTGAAGATGGAGGCGCCGTACATTTTTTTTATCAGGCCTGCCGGAACCTGTCCTTTACGGAAACCAGGCATGTTGGCCTTTTTGCCATATTCTTTCAGGGCTTTTTCAAATGCGGGGAGGTAGTCAGTTTTCTCCAGTGTTACTGTTAACTTATCGTGCAGTAATCCAATATTTTCTTTGGTAACTGTTGCCATTGTTGAAGTTTAAAATAATGTCAAAAGTTCCGCAGGTCTTTAAAAAAATTATGCAAAAGAAAACCTGTAGAACTTTCAATTCAGTGCGGGTGGAGGGACTCGAACCCCCATGCCTTGCGGCGCCAGATCCTAAGTCTGGTATGTCTACCAATTTCACCACACCCGCATGCTCCGGGAACAATCAGCTTTTAAAAAAGCAAAAAATTCGGGTTGCAAATGTAGGGCATTTCAGCAAAAAGAAAGGAAAAGAACGCTTTTCCTTAAATTCGTAATTGATGGAAACTGTAGCGCAGATACCGAAATATAACCTGACAGAAGAGCAGGAGAAGAAACTCATTTTACGAGAATACCGTGCCCTGCTTCGCTCATTGAAGGCCAAGTTGAAGCCCGGCGACCGTAAACTTATTCGGCATGCTTTTGAAATGGCAGCTGAGGCTCATAAGTCCATGCGCCGTAAAAGTGGTGAGCCGTATATCCTTCATCCGCTGGCGGTGGCGCGGATTTGTGTGGAGGAAATTGGCCTCGGTGTACGGTCCACTATCTGCTCATTAATGCACGATACGGTGGAAGATACCGATGTAACACTGGAAGACGTGGAACGGGAGTTTGGCAGTGAAATAGCCCGGATTGTGGATGGGCTTACGAAAATTGCAACAGTTATTGATGTAAATGCTTCGCAGCAGGCAGAAAATTTTAAAAAAATTCTGCTCACCCTCACCGATGATCCCCGGGTGATCCTGATAAAACTGGCCGACCGCTTGCATAATATGCGGACGCTCGATAGCATGAAGCCGGAAAAGCAATTGAAAATTTCGTCGGAAACGGTGTACGTCTACGCCCCGCTGGCGCACCGGATGGGGTTGTACAATATCAAAACTGAAATGGAAGACCTGGCCATGAAATACATGGAGCCCCAGACGTACAAAGAAATTGCCAAAAAACTCGCTGAAACGAAAAGAGAGCGGACTCGTTATATTAATGAGTTTATTAAGCCCCTCAAAGACCAGCTCGAAAAAGGCGGGTTTAAGTTTGAAATATATGGTCGTCCCAAAAGCATTCATTCCATCTGGAATAAGATGCGAAAAAAAGGCGTAGCTTTTGAAGAAGTGTATGACCTGTTTGCCATTCGCATTATACTTGATTCACCACCGGAAAAAGAAAAAGAAGATTGCTGGAAAGTCTATTCAGTAATAACCGATGAATATACGCCATCTCCGGAACGCCTCCGCGACTGGCTCAGCAACCCCAAGAGCAATGGATACGAAGCTTTGCACACTACTGTGATGGGGCCCCAGGGCAAGTGGGTGGAGGTGCAGATTCGTACCAAGCGTATGAATGAAATAGCTGAAAAAGGACTAGCTGCCCACTGGAAATATAAAGAAGGAACTGCCGATGAAAGCCGCTTTGACCAGTGGTTTCAGCAGATACGGGAAATGATTGGCAGCCAGGATACCGACAGCATCGATTTTCTGCAGGATTTTAAAACCAGTTTTCTTGCCGAGGAAATTTATGTATACACACCCAAAGGCGATGTAAAAATGCTGCCAACCGGCTCCACAGCGCTTGATTTTGCGTTTTCCATTCACAGTGCCATTGGTACAAAATGTATCGGGGCAAAAGTGAACCATAAACTGGTGCCGCTGAGCCATAAATTACGGAGCGGCGACCAGATAGAGATCATTACCAGCAACAAGCAAAAACCTTCGGAAGACTGGCTTTCATTTGTGGTCACAGCAAAAGCACGAACCAAAATCAAGGATGCTTTAAAGGAGGAAAAACGAAAAATCGCTGATGACGGAAAATATGTTTTGCAAAGAAAGGTAGAAGCAATGGGCGCAGCATTTTCCCAGGGTAATATTGACGAAATCGTCTCTTTCTATAAACTCAGTTCCGGCCTCGACCTGTTTTACCAGATTGCTATTAAAAATATCGATCTGAAAGAACTTAAAGATTTTAAAGTGCTGGGCGACAGGCTTGAGGCGCCAAAGCCCGTCAAACTCAACAATGAAAGCAAAACTGAACATGCACATGGGTCAGCACTTTCTAAAAAAGATGCAGAACTGATCATTTTTGGCGAAAGCAGCGATCGAATTGTTTACAACCTGGCCAATTGCTGTAAACCCATTCCCGGCGACGATGTTTTTGGTTTTGTCACCACCGGCAAAGGCCTGACGATTCACCGAACCAACTGCCCCAATGCTGCCAAGCTGCTGGCCAACTACGGGCACAGGGTAGTAAAAACAAAATGGGCAAAGAATAAAGAAATTTCCTTCCTGACCGGCCTGCAAATTATTGGCATGGATGATGTTGGCGTGATTCATAAAATCACCAACCTGATATCCGGTGAATTAAAAATCAATATTGCCGCACTGACTGTTGAGGCAAAAGAAGGATTATTCCGTGGGGATATTAAACTTTTTGTGCATGACAAAGAGGAACTGGATAACCTGGTACAAAGGTTAAAAAGTCTTCCCGGCATCGAGTCTGTGGAACGATTTGATGCAGAAGCAGCATAGCGATAAACGTACATTCGTCATTTAGTTTACACCCGGTGCATAAATTTTCAAAACAACAAAAGCTGAAATGCGGTGACTAATAGCTGATACCTTATTTTTGCCGCCGTTATAAAGAAAAATCAATGGTTGATGTAATTCTCGGTCTTCAATGGGGTGATGAAGGAAAAGGTAAAATCGTAGATTATTTTGCAAAAGCATATGATGTTGTAGCCCGTTTCCAGGGTGGTCCCAATGCAGGTCATACGTTGTATGTTGGTGATAAAAAAATTGTCTTACACCAAATTCCTTCCGGTGTTTTTCATCCAAATGCAACAAACCTGATCGGTAATGGCGTAGTGCTGGACCCCGTCACACTGAAAAAAGAATGTGATACAGTGGCTTCTTTTGGTATTGATCTGCGCAAGAATCTTTTTATTTCCGAGAGGGCACACCTGATTTTACCAACGCACCGGGCACTGGATAAAGCAGCTGAGCTGTCAAAAGGGAATGAAAAAATTGGGTCGACCCTGAAAGGGATCGGACCCACTTATATGGACAAAACCGGCAGGAATGGTTTGCGTGTGGGAGATATCCTCGATAAAAACTTTACCACCTCTTACATTAAACTCCGCCTGAAACACCAGCGTTTACTGGATAATTACGCCTTCACAGAAGATATATCAGCGTGGGAAGAAGAATTTTTTGAAGCACTTGAATTTCTAAAGCAATTGAACATTGTAAACGGTGAGTATTTTATTAACGAGCAGTTGCAGCAGGGAAAAAAAGTGTTGGCAGAAGGTGCACAGGGCAGTATGCTGGATATTGATTTCGGAACATTTCCGTATGTAACGTCGTCCAATACCATTTCGGCCGGTGTGTGCAGCGGGCTGGGAGTGTCGCCGCAAAAAATCAGGGAAGTGATCGGCGTAACGAAAGCATATTGCACACGGGTTGGCGGAGGCCCTTTCCCTACTGAACTTACTGATGAAACTGGAGAGGAGTTGCGGAAACTGGGCAACGAATTTGGTGCAACAACAGGGCGCCCTCGTCGTTGCGGCTGGATTGACCTGGTGGCGCTTCGCTTTGCCTGCATGGTCAATGGTGTTACACAAATTGTTATGACCAAAGCCGATGTGCTGGATACTTTTAAAGATTTACAGGTTTGTACGGCTTACACCATTGATGGCGAGAGAACCGACAAGATACCGTTTGCAATTGTAAAAGCAACAATTGAACCGGTGTTAAAAAAAATCGCCGGCTGGAATACCTCCACCGGTGCAGCGAAATCTTCAGCAGAGTTGCCTGAAAACATGCGGAGTTACGTAACATTTATCAATCAATATCTTGGCGTGGATATTCGCTATATCTCAAATGGCCCGGGAAGGGATCAGTTGATAACAATTTCCTGAAAAAAACGAGATAATTTGCACTGAAAAAATTTCTTTAAAAAATTTGGCTAATTAAAAAGTTCGCTGAAATTTTACAATTCTAATCCTGTTAGACTATGGCATCTAAATCTGATAAGGAAAAAAAATCCACGGGGAAAACTAAATCCGGTACCCGGAAAGAATCCGTAAAGAAAGCATCTTCCAAGCCTGCTAAGCAGACGGAAGAAGACGAGGAAGATTTTGAGGACGACGAAGAAATGGAAACAACCAAAACGTCGGGTAAAAATAGCAAAGCAGCAGCATCCTCAAAGAAAACAAAAAGTGATGATGATGACGAGGACGACGATGACGTAGAAGAAGAAGTGGATGATTGGGACAAAGTGGAAGAGGAAGAAGAATGGGATCCCGATTTTGAGGAGTTTGACCTGCCGAAATCAAAAGCTAAAAAAGGCAGCGGCGGTAAAAAGGGCGATGATGATGACGATTTTAAAATCGACGATGAGTTCAAAGACATGGACTTGTTTAACGATAGCGGTTTTGATGATGACGAAGATGATTTCTGACGACTTATTTCTATTATTCATTTGAATAAATCAACTACGACTAACTGCTTTATTTTTTCTGAACAAAGCGATTTGATGAAACAGCGAATGCTGAACTGGGTACAACAGTTCAGCATTTTTTGTTTACTGGATAATCATCAATACCAGATTGCCCCCCACAGCGAGGAGTTTTTACTGGCTGCTGGCATGCGTCGCAGTATATCATTGCCGGCTGGGCAGGCACTTGCTTCATTACAGGCATTTATTAATGAGAAACCGGCCTGGCTTTTTGGCCACCTGGCCTACGATGTAAAAAATGAAACAGCATCCTTACATTCATCTCATCCCGATCACCTGCAATTTCCAGATGTTTTTTTCTTTGAACCGGAAATACTGATAAGGGTTTCGGGCAGCCAGCTTGAAATTTCTGCAGAAGATCCTGCAGCCGTTTTCGCGGCTATCTCACGAACCAGCCAGGCTTTCCCCGCAGAAGCTGCACAAAGATTGAAGATTCAAAACAGGATGAGTAAAGAAGCTTACATTGATATTATCCGGCAGCTTCAGCAGCACATCCGGCGCGGCGATTGTTATGAAATTAATTTCTGCCAGGAATTTTATGCTGAAAATGCCAGCATAAATCCGTTGCTGCTGTATGAACGATTGAGCTCTCTTTCTCCCAATCCTTTTGCCGGTTTGTATAAAGTGCATGACAAGTTCCTGGTATGTGCAAGCCCCGAACGATTTTTAAAAAAACAAGGAAATAAAATTCTTTCGCAACCCATCAAAGGAACAATCAGGCGAACACGTACTGATGCAACAACGGATGACAAGCTAAAACAGGAACTTTTCAGCAGCGCCAAAGACAAAGCAGAAAACGTGATGGTTGTGGACCTGGTGCGCAATGACCTTGCAAAAATATGTATAGAAGGAACAGTTAGGGTAGAAGAGTTGTACGGCATTTATTCCTTTCCGCAAGTGCATCAAATGATTTCAACGGTTAGCGGACAATTGAAAAACGATGCCTCTTTTGAAAATATCATACAGGCTACGTTCCCGATGGGTTCTATGACAGGAGCCCCTAAAAAGCGGGTCATGGAATTGATTGAGCAATATGAAAAAACGCGAAGGAGCATTTTTTCCGGGGCACTTGGTTATATAAATCCTGAGGGAGATTTTGATTTTAATGTGGTGATCCGGAGTATTATGTATAATGCAGGGCGCCGGTATCTTTCATTCCAGGC
>DASTSN010000081.1:0-9628 GCA_035760665.1 Chitinophagaceae bacterium
GTGGGCTGGGTCACAAAACATTTCTCCGCGGCCAGGGCAAAATGCCGGTGCGTATCCAAAGCAATGATATAGTCGAGCTGCGTTAAGGTCATAAATAATACTTATAAAATCATAAAAATAATCAATTAGATTTATTAAACCCACTGCTGTAGCTTTGAGGTCCCGGATGAAATACAACAAACGCCGGTGCAGCATTGCAAACCATTAAAAATTGATCAACTATGGAAAATAACGCAACAAAAAGCGCCACTTCCTACAATGTGAACGGAGAGAGCAAGTGTCCCTTTCATGACGGTCCGCTGAAACAAACAGCCGGCAGCGGTACCAGGAACCGTGACTGGTGGCCCAACCAGTTAAAACTGAACATCCTGCGGCAGCATTCAACACTTTCCAATCCCCTGGAAAAAGACTTCAACTATGCCGAAGCATTCAAATCGCTTGACCTGGCCGCTGTTAAAAAAGATATTATCCAGGTACTCACTACCTCCCAGGACTGGTGGCCTGCCGATTACGGGCACTATGGTCCCTTTATCATCCGCATGGCCTGGCACAGCGCCGGCACCTACCGCATCCACGATGGACGGGGCGGCGCCGGGCACGGCACACAACGGTTTGCCCCGTTGAACAGCTGGCCCGATAATGCCAACCTCGACAAGGCCCGCCTGTTGCTTTGGCCCGTGAAGAAAAAATACGGCAAAAAACTTTCCTGGGCCGACCTGATGATCCTGGCCGGCAACTGTGCGCTGGAATCAATGGGCTTTAAAACCTTTGGCTTTGCCGGTGGCCGCGAAGATGTATGGGAGCCGGATGAAGATGTGTACTGGGGTTCGGAAAAAGAATGGCTGGGCGATAACCGCTACACCGGTGACCGCCAGCTGGAAAACCCGCTGGCAGCTGTGCAGATGGGATTGATTTATGTAAACCCCGAAGGTCCCAACGGTAAGCCCGATCCGTTGGCAGCTGCCCGCGATATCCGCGAAACCTTTGGCCGCATGGCGATGAACGATTACGAAACAGTGGCATTGATTGCCGGGGGGCATACCTTTGGGAAAACCCACGGCGCTGCCGATCCCTCCAAATACGTGGGCCGCGAGCCCGCCGCTGCCGGCATCGAAGAGCAAAGCCTCGGCTGGAAAAACAGCTTCGGAACCGGTAATGCACAATACACCATTACCAGCGGACTGGAAGGCGCCTGGACCACAACACCCACCCAGTGGAGCAATAACTTTTTCGAAAACCTTTTTGGCTACGAATGGGAACTTACCAAAAGCCCGGCCGGCGCCTGGCAGTGGAAACCCAAAGACAATGCCGGCGAAGGACTGGTGCCGGATGCTCATGATTCCTCCAAACGCCATGCCCCCTTTATGCTTACAACGGACCTGGCCCTGCGCATGGATCCGGCGTATGAAAAAGTCTCACGCCATTTCTATGAACACCCGGAGGAATTTGCTGATGCGTTCGCCCGTGCCTGGTTTAAACTGACACACCGCGACATGGGCCCGCGTGCCCGTTACCTGGGAGCGGAAGTGCCTGCCGAAGAACTGATCTGGCAGGATCCCATCCCCGCCGTTGATTACCAGCTGGTAGATGAAACCGATATTGCTGCGCTGAAAGAAAAGATATTGGCCTCCGGGCTTTCAGTGTCCGAACTGGTGAGCACTGCCTGGGCAGCTGCCTCCACGTTCCGCGGCTCTGATAAACGCGGTGGTGCTAACGGCGCCCGCATTCGCCTGGCTCCGCAAAAAGACTGGGCCGTGAACAACCCGCCCCAATTGGCGAAAGTGCTGGCTGCCCTGGAAACGATCCAGGCTGCTTTTAACCAGTCGCAGTCCGGTGGTAAAAAAGTATCCCTGGCCGACCTGATTGTGCTGGGGGGTTGTGCCGCCATTGAACAGGCCGCTAAGCAGGCAGGTTACAATGTTAAAGTGCCGTTTACACCCGGCCGCAACGATGCTTCCCAGGAGCAAACCGATGTGGAATCATTTGCCGTGCTGGAGCCGGTGGCCGATGGTTTCCGCAATTACCTGAAACCAAATAGCGCCATTACTTCAGAGGAACTGCTGGTAGACAAAGCACAACTGCTAAACCTCACCGCCCCGGAAATGACCGTGCTCGTGGGCGGTATGCGGGTGCTGCATACCAACTACGATAACTCCCGGCATGGTGTGTTTACCAACACACCGGGCGTGCTGACTAATGACTTCTTTGTGAACCTGCTCGATATGGGCACCACCTGGAAAGCCGCCGATCCCGTGCAGCAGGGCTTTCTTGGCACCGACCGCGTAACCGGAAAAGTGAAGTGGACCGCCACCCGTGCCGACCTGATTTTTGGTTCCAACTCAGAACTCAGGGCGATTGCCGAAGTGTATGCCTGCGACGATGCCAAAGAGAAGTTTGTGCATGATTTTGTTGCCGCCTGGAACAAAGTGATGAACCTCGACCGCTTCGACCTGGCCTGATACCCGGCAGGCAGCTAACATTCTCAAAACAAAAGCGACCCGGCAACGGGTCGCTTTGTTATATGGAGCAATGCAAGCTTCGACTCATTTGCTAGTGATGCTTTTGCAACCCGCCTGCTCCGGCTGTTGCCCAGCTTTCACGGGTGATTTCAAATTTTATTTCGCCCTTGCCATACAGGCCGGTTTTTACCCAGCCCTGCTTTCCATAAAAGGTCTCTGCCCTGGTATTCGGCGCGGTACTAAGCCATAACGGTTCGCTGTGCTGCGCAAAATACCAGTTCAGCATCAGGGCGTGCAGGGTTTTCCCAATCCCTCTTTTTTCATATGCCGGTGTAACAAAGAGGGCCCAGATGTTTTGATTCGCCACGTCTACAAAGGCAAAGCCGATGATTGCGTTTTCGTGTTCACACACCCAGCCTTTGCCGGCCTGGTCAATAAAGGGCATGTAATCAGCATCGGCAACGACAGCCGGGTCGGAGAGTTTATTTTCAAGCACGGCATTTCGCACAATTTGCATGCCTTTGATATCTGTCAGCCTGGCTTCCCGGAAAATCATATAAGGCGATTCTATTCAATGATTATGTTTAGCAGGGAATCTCTGTACCGCCTGCTGCCAGAGCAGCAGTAGCGCTGCAACAGCCCGGATAAAGATAGCTTGTTTGATAGAATCCCTGCTGTTTGGCAAATGGTCGGCAAGCCGCCAGGCTGCAAAGCCGCTGTTCCGCGTACGGTTACTATAAAAACGCTTTACTGAAATGCACAATGTAAGGTCACCGAGGTGGGGGAGCCGGCTACAGGTGTCAGCAAGTCGTAGCTGGACACCTTAGCAGGATTACTGCCATTTGATGCCGAAATGCCGATGCCGCTCCAGGCACTGGAGGAAAGCAAATAGGTTCCGGTATTATCTTGTCCGTACAGGTTAATAATGAGACCGCGTCCGCCGGCATAATAGCTGCTGTTATTGACAGGATAATCGATAGGGATTTTATCTGTTTGCGGAATGGTGAACGTTAGTGATGCATGAAAACCTGAATCAATATTCGTAAACACCGGTGACTGATAGATTACGGGGGCTAAGATATCGCTATTGGCTGTGAAAGCATCATTTTGCGAACGCGACAGTTTCAACTCCATCCAAATATTTATGCTGGAAAAAACCGGTAACCCGTTTTGACTGGGTGAAAATTTATTGATGTCTACATTGTTGATGGAAAAACCTTTCAGCAACCTGTCTTTCACCACGATGGGCAGGGCAGGGGAGCTGTCTGATTGCCCGTTCTTTCCATAAGCTGTCAGCGAAACCTGGAAAGTTCCGGCGCTGTCATAGGTTAACTGCACATCATTTGCCGACGAAAAACGTCCATTGCCTAAATGCCAGGCTATTGAATCGGCATGTTGCGATTGATTGTGCAGCACCAGCGCATCATGTGTGCCGATGATGAATACGGTATCCCCATACCTTACGCTAAAGCCGTTATACTGAACCACCGAAAAACTCGCGGTTGGGTCGGGGGTGGAAACAGATTCTTTTTTGCAGGCGAAGAGAATACTGGCGATTGAAATAAACAGGAACGGATTTTTAGTCATAACAGGTTTTTTCGAAATTACTGTTTTTCAAGTAGCACGGCAGTAACTGTTGATTAAGCAAACGTTAAAAGATGGATAACGTTGAAGCATTGCCGATGGGGCTGTATTCGGTGCACTTGCTTTCAATTTGGTACTGTACCCACCATTAGCCAATCTGCCTGTTGGCAGTAATGATGCTTATTTCTTTGATA
This sequence comes from Chitinophagaceae bacterium, assembly GCA_035760665.1. Taxonomy (GTDB): domain Bacteria; phylum Bacteroidota; class Bacteroidia; order Chitinophagales; family Chitinophagaceae; genus DASTSN01. The sequence goes on from DASTSN010000081.1 coordinate 4,238, forward strand.
GTTTGTAGCTCAGGTGCGTTGTCAATGGTGATGGTAGTACCTCTGAAATCTGCATCTCATATTTGTCTTTGTCGATGCCGTCAAACAACCGGATACCACTGCCTAAAAAAACCGGGGCAATGTGAATGACAAACTCGTCCACAAGTCCTGCATTCAGGAATTGCTGAATCGTATTGGCACCACCTTGTATTCTTATGTCTTTTCCCCCGGCTGATTGCCTGGCTTTTTCCAATGCACTGTGTATCCCATCATTGATGAAATAAAAAGTTGTTTTGCCTTTTTGTACCCAGGGCTCCCGTTTTTCGTGTGTCAGCACGTAAACATCTGCTTCAAATAAATCTTCGGCCCAAACTACTTCGCCTTCTTCAAACATTCGTTTTCCCATGATGTAAGCGCCTGTTCTTGCAAACACAGCTTCAATTATTTTACTGTCTGCTCCGTATTCTTCGCCACCCTCCATTTTAATGTGTTTCCAAAATGCTTTTTGTTTAAACATCCACTGGTGAATTTTTCCTGAAACGCCACCCATTGGATTGTTTGGGCCCTGTTATCGCCGGCGAAAAACCCATCAAGTGAAATGCCACTGTCGAAGATTACTTTACTCATTATGTATAGTTTGATTTGTTAGACCAAATTGTTTGCTGTTCGCTTATTTCCCGGAACTGTTGCACTCTTCAGGTACCGGTATTGGGCAGGTATTGCCGGTGGTAGGGAATTTTATATTCCATCCGCCCATAACCGCTGCCTGGCTTTTTAAAAAATGCAATCAGTGAGGGAGATTTTTAAGCCAAAACCGTTACCCTTTCTTTACATTATTTTTTTTAAGCATCACGTAAAAGAAAAATCCCCATAAAAGACTTACAATATGAACAGACTGATAACTTACTTTTCTCCAAATCATATAAGCCTGCGAAGAAGCTTCCATTTTAACGTATATCAAGCCAATTAAAGAGGGCAAAATAGTTATAAGACCAATCATTTTAATAAATAAAGGGAACCGTTCATAAAATGCAATTAGTATCATAGAAGGTAATAAAAAATAGAATGAGGAAGCTAAAATGTCTGACCCTACATCTTGCTGCTGAAAGTCTTTCGCTAAAAAAAATACACCCCATGCAATGGAAAGTAAAGTGTATCCCGCTGCTGGCATGTCCCACCCTTCGCGAGCAAGTTTCATGGCAACTAAGATTGTTCCTGATATAAATATAGCATCTACAAACTTGTATAAAATTTGACGGAACTCTGCTCCAAATAAATCAGCTGAAAAACCAAGAATAGTGGCAAGCAAAAAACAAATTAGCTGTGCAAAAACAACTTGCCTGTCAGATTTCTCGTGTTGGGTCATGGTTTCAAGATTTTATTTTCCTGGTAACTCATCATTCATTATGCATGCTCTTTTCATTGGGATACTTCTTACAGGCAGGGCTTGGCGATAGTGTGAATTTTATATTCGCCTAGTCCCGCTATTGGCAATACCGGTGTTAGCGTTAGTTTTTTTACGTACATACCATTCCATACAAATAAGGGCAAAAACTAATAGACTAATTTGTGGAATTAGAGTGGTCAATTGGCTACTATGATAATTTTCTAAAGTCAATCCGTCTTTTGATTTTAGTACCCATAAATTAAACGATCCTTCGGAAATTCCAAAAGCTGATGTTGTCAAATTTGTTGCATAATGCAATCCCGTAGGCATTGAAATTCCGTTTGAATAAATGGCTGTCAAACCGAAAATGATACCCCATACACCAGCTCCCAAAAATGAATTTTGGAGTGTCCATCCATTTACTACATGATAAAGAGCAAATAATAGAGATGTAATAATTATTGAATTTCTTAGACCTACTTTGTCTTTAAGAATTCTTAAAGGATAAGCCCTGAAACCAACTTCTTCCATAAATGCCAGTGGAATTAAAGGTAGTGTCCAAAGGAGAAAATTCAAAATGTTACTGTTGCTATTTGTCTCAATTTTAAAATAAGAAAAGAAGATAACAGATAATGTCAATATGCCCATTACTGTAATGCCTAGTAAAACTCCTGAAAAGAACTTAGTTAAAGAAGTCTTTTCAAATACGAAACCTATGTCGGCAAATGTTTTCTTGTCAAACTTTACAAATAGAAATGTTGTTAGAATTGCTGCGACTGTGCCAATTGTCCCGTGAGCAATTCTTTCAAATTTGTCAGGTAAAGACGATTTTGGAAACGACAAAATAATAAAAAGCCCAGTAAAGATTATACAGAATAAAGTAGCCTTTAGAATGTAGATTATAACTTTGTTTCGTCTTGAATTCTCTTTCATTAATGGGATGGTCTGAAAAAATTTAAGTTTACGTTCGAGTATTGCTGCAGTTTGGGAATTGACCAACTGTCTGCCCGGAGTTGAAGCTAAATTAATAAACAAAAGTTGAAGTTAAAAACTAATGACCGGCAGAATTCCGTCCGCCGAAACCAAAGCTTGGATATGCACTGCCGTTGATTGTACTTCCGTCCAGCCCAAATTGCAGCAATACTTTTGTTAGCTGAGGTGCATTTTGAGGGCTTTTAAATGTTGTATTTTGCTTTCAATGTTTCCCAATCAAGTGTCAGTTTTGGGTTATGTTTATTAAATAGTTTACTATCCAATTGAATGCCTCCCCAGGACAATGTTTTCTCATAGTTTATTACGTTGTTTATGATTAAAGGGCTTCTTTTTGTTTTAGCAACATTTGCGAAGATGTGCTTATAATTGTCAAATACTTTATTTACGTGGGAATGAAAAATAACAAGCCTAATTGTTTGCTGAATAATCGTAAACGGCAAAGCAATTTGAACTAATGCAATCAATGTCGATTGGTCTGTATAGAAAATTACAAGTAAGAATAGAATTAAGATTATGGCTGACTTGATAATATTTGGAGCAATCATTTTGCTTGAAATATTCTTTGTAAAAAAGGAATTTTCAAAACCGTTTACTCCAAGTTTATAAATGCTAGGAGCAAAGTTGTCATTTGAAAAATATCCTTGAGAATTTTCTTCTGATAACTTTGTTTCAAAACTGTTGTCAATAAAATCATTTTTTCTATTTAGCTCTGCTTGTTGAAACAAATAGTTTTGTACAATATCAAGTAAGAAGTATAAAATAGCCAAAATACCAAGGGCAGCATTTAGATTTCTGTTGAAAGTTTCCTTCGATACAATGAAGTTAGTTTTGTCAATTATTAAAATTGATAATGAAATTAACGCGGAAATCAGTAACAAAAACGATGAACAGCTGCTGATTTTATTAATTGTCTTATAATTTATTTCGTGTGGGACTATTTTATTCATCATTCAAAGTTTTAGGAATATTATGAGGTGCCTCAGGTCCATACCATTTACCTGTTTGAAGCCAAACTTCATAAAAATAAATCCAAGCTGCTGTCCAGTCGATTATTTCATTGGCTATAAGTTTTTCCTTTTGCCAGTTGAAATCGGAAGGGTGGTACAGGCATAAATTTCTTTCTGTCGGATAAATGTGTGGCGCATTTTCAACTAGAACTGGATTTATAACTTTTACTATGGGGCTTTTGTTGCCTCTATACTGAACGGAAATAGTGTAAGTTGGCAACTCTGGCTTTACTTTTAATGTGCCCGTAAATTCAATATCATACTTGTCCCTCTTTTTACTTTTAAAGTGAGGGTATCGTTGCTTCATAGCCCATATCTGAATGTCAGAGTTATAAACTTTAGTCTTTTGAAATGCCACCGAAAAAACCTTTTGAAGATGAAACCACTTTCCCTACAGTTGTGGATAGCAAGCCACTTGCCCCCACTTTTAATGAACCTTCTGAAAGAGATTTTGAAAATTGTTTTGCTTCTTCTATATCTACAGTTGGGAACTCCTTGCCAAAAATATCTTTCCATATTTGAATAGCCTCACCTTCCTTTCCATCGTCATATTTCGTTTTGGCATCATTTAGCTTATCCCTAACTGATTTTATCTTTTTCAAGATGGCATTGTAATCATCATTTGAGTTTAGCTTATAAGACTGTAGATTATACTCTGCATTGTTAAACCAAAGCCGGATAGCCTCTTCAAAATTTTTAAAACTGTTGATTTTGAAAATATTGATTGCAACTTCCTCAACATGAAATGAAGGAATTGCTTTGCCTTTTTCTTTGTTCCAATACTTGATAACTTTAATAACCTGCTTAAGTTTGTAATTGCATTTTTTATGAGTACTGTCGAGGTCTGTTGTTAATTGTTCTGGATATGTAGTAATCCAAGATTTTAAATCATGGTTTGGTATTTCATAGCCGCCTCCAGCTAACTCAAAACTGGGGAGAATATCAAAGTCCTTATCACTTAGCTCAATAGTTACACATGGTCTACTTTGTTTTACTTTATCCTTATAGTCATTAAGCCCGTTGAGGTAATTTTTTATTTTAGTTAAAACACTTTGGGGATTGGGCAACTGTCCATATTGGTCTTTCCAGTCATCTCTTTTGAGGACAGCAAATATATCAATGTCATTCAATGGCCTTATTATCGTATCTCTTTCATAAGAACCATTTGTAAAAGTTCGGCTGACACTTAAATCATTTTCTTTGTCATTAAGATAGCCTTCAATGTTTGAAAGTGAGGCTTTAATATTTTCCTCTTGTCTGTCACTTACGGATATGTTGTCTATAAGCGTATCTATACATTGCAGTAGTGTTGGCATAATATTTTTTAGGATAAGGCTTCAATTGTCATGCCTATAAAAATATCATGCAAAAATGTCATGTTTGTACTGTAGACAGCTGCCATTGCATCTCAGCTAACACTTTAATTTACGCAACACAATCAACTATTACCAATTTTTAAGTAATTGATTTTCATCAAAAATGAATTGCGCATTTTGTATTGTTGCTTGCGTCAATACAAAATACAGTTTTTTTCAAAAAATACAAGCTGTGCTGCTGCTGCTGCCACCCGTGGGCTTTGCTGTACATATAATATAGGCGTGGGGGGCATGGGCCTGTAGCACAGGACCAATTGTTTTGTACACAACGGCTATGGCTCAATTCACATGGCTCATTTCCTGTTAGAAATACACAATTTCCTGTCAGGAGAAGGCTCTCGACAAACAGGAGAAGGCTCTCGACAGACAGGAGATGGCTTTCGACAAACAGTAAGTGGCTCTCGACAAACAGTAAATGGCCTTTGACAAACAGTAAATGGCTCTCGACAAACAGTAAATGGCCTTCGACAAACAGTAAATGGCTCTCGACAAACAGGAGAAGGCTCTCGACAAACAGGAGAAAGCACTCTTCTGTCAGGAAAAAGCTGATTTTTATAAAGTAAACAAGACTTTCTGTTGGGTTTTGCCTGTCATTTTGTAAGGCAGTAAATTATTAAAAATATATAAGCATCTGGTTTTCAGAATAATG